>JASJDM010000041.1 GCA_030065125.1 Lysobacterales bacterium
ATTGGCTTGGCTAAATCGTGAAGGTATCGTAACCTCGCATTACTACTGCTACTATGACTAAAAACGACTGATAAATGTCTGAAACCGTTGAAACGCAGCAAGACCCCCTCAGTACCCTTCTGCGGCAGCTGAACTTTCGCGCCGAGGTATTCTTCCGGGCCGAGTACTGTGGCCGCTGGGCCGTGGACACCTCCGGCAGCAACCAGGTGCCGTTCCACCTGGTGGCCCACGGCGAAGGCTGGCTGCATGGCGACAACAGCCCGCCCCGGCGCCTGCTGCCAGGTCACCTGGTGGTTTTCCCCCATGACGCCTCACACCTGCTGGCCGCTTCCGAGACCGCACCAGACCCCCTGGTGGTCAACCAGGGCCCACCCGACCGGATCGACCAGCCGGCAACCCGCCTGATCTGCGGATACTTCAAGTTCGACCGGCAGGCGGCCGCGCCTCTGCTGGCCGGCCTGCCTCCCACCCTGCTCCTCAACCTGGCCGACGTGCCCCACTCGGGCGCCCGGGACCTGGTCTACCTGTGGATGCGGGAAGCCGCGGAAGACCGACTGGGTGGTGACGTGGCGGTCGATCGCCTGGCAGAGCTGGTGTTTATTGAAATGCTGAGAATCGAGGCTGACGCCGGACGCCTGGCCGGCGTGTTCAGCGCGCTCGGTGATGCCCGGCTGGGACCCATCCTGGCCGCTATCCATCAAAATCCGGGCGCCAGCCACTCCATCGAGGAAATGGCGGCCGCTTCATCCTTAAGCGAATCGGCCTTCGCCCAGCGGTTCAAAAAGGCCGTGGGCATGACGCCTGGTCAGTACGTGAAACACTGGCGCCTGCAAACCGCCGCCCAGGCCCTGCGCGAGTCGCGCCGCTCCATGGGGGATATTGCCGCCAGCGTGGGTTACGAATCAGAAGTGGCCTTTCGCAAGGCCTTCAGCGCCCATTTCGGCAACAGCCCGGGACGGTATCGTCGGGAGGCGCAGTCCCTGGGTCATCAGTAGGGGGCTTGCTGCGTCCACCCTGGCTCGTTCGACTCAGCGTATGGCGGTAACCGACCGGTCCCCGCATTGGCTCAATACGATGGTATCCAGGGCGCCTTCAGCCGATCTGACCGCATGCACCCGTACCTCTTCGAAATCAGGCCATGCGTACTGGGTGCTGCTCACCGGCACCATCTTCAGGTCGTTGCTGCGCCACCGGATGTGCAGGCCGTCGTCTTCCAGGGATATGGAATACGTCGTGTCATCTTCGGACCGGTAGTCGCCCACCAGCTCTGAGAGCTGGTCCCGGGATGCCTGGACCGAACCGGTAAACGGCACACGATCGTGCCCGAAAACCATCGCGGAAATATCGCAGGCCATGGCCCGAACCTGGGTCTCCTCCACGTTGGACAGGACCGCCACCGAGATCGCCTCGTCCGGGTAATGGCCGAAGAAACTCGAAAACCCAAAGGTACTGCCGGTGTGGTTGAACTGGGAGCGCCCCAGGCGTTGCCGCAGCGCCCAGCCAAAACCATACCCCTGGGGTGCTTCGAACAGGTCCTGCTTTTGCTCGGGTGATACGAAATCGCTGTAGAACACTGCCGCCAGCCACTTGGACAAATCGTCGATGGTGGAGAGCAGTCCACCCGCGGCATATCCGGCAGGGTCCTTTCTGGATGTGTTGACGACGCGCCCGCCCTTGATGTTGTACCCGGCCGCTCGCTGGCCAATCAGCGGACGGGGATCATCGTAAACCGTGTCCGTCAGATTCAGCGGGCCCAGCACCAGCTTCTGCAATGCATCCGGGAAGGTCTCTCCGCTCGCCTTTTCGATGACGTAACCCAGAACCGCGTAGCCATAGTTACTGTAGGCATAGGATTCGCCCGGCGCGGAAGCCAGTGATGAGTTCATTCCATGGGCTGCAAGCACCCTTTCGAACTCCGCGGCCGTGTCCTCCACCGGTACGGCCTTCATTTCACCAAAAAGGCCTGGAATTCCGGAGGTGTGCTGGAGCAGATGCCGAAGCGTGATTTCCGTCCAGGCTTCAGGGCACTGGGGCAGGTAGACGCATACACGGTCGTCGTATTCCAGTCGGTTTTGCTGCGCCAGCTTGACGATCGCCATGGCCGTAAAGGGCTTTGTCAGCGATGCGATGCGCATCCTGGTGCGCACCGTATTGGCAACGCCAAGTTCACGGCTTGCCTGACCATAGGCCCGCTTCAACAGCACCTGCCCGTCTCGCATCACCAGCACCGCCCCCGAAAAAGCGAACTCGCGGGCACGCTGGTCCAGGTATCGCTCAACGGCGCCTGTTCTGGAATCGGGAATGTCCTCCTGCACCGCGCCGACCCCGGTTCCCAAGGTCATCAGCAGGAACAGGAGGATCACAACGAACCGACCCCAGGTCATTTCCATGATCTATTCCACATGTCTTTCGGGTCGCGCAACAGACCACGGCCGCCAGTTTGGCGGGCTCAGGTCAGCTGGATGACCGTCGGCTGGACCAACTTCTCAAAGTCTTTGTATGTCAGCCTGAACAGCTCCGTATGGGAGCCCGCATTGAAGGCAATGACCTCGTCCTCGGTGAGCTCCTGGGCCACGTAGACGTCCATGTCGTAGAGATTGCCGAAGGGCGGCATCGCCCCGAGTTCGCAATCAGCGAACATGTCCGCGAATTCTTCTTCCGTGGCCAGCGCAACAGACGTTGCTTTCAGCGCGTCCTGCAGATGACCCATGTGGATGTGATAGGACGCCGGGAGCACGGCCATACAGTATTTCCCGTCGATCCTGACGATCACCGTTTTCGCCAGCTCTTTGCCCTTGATATGCGCAGATGCGGCGATCTCCTGGGCGGTGAACGCTTGCGAATGCTTGATGGACACGTAGCGGACACCCTCGCGATCGAGGAAGTCTTTCAGCTGTTGAACGGGCATGGTGGTTTCCTTTGATTCAGGTGTGGTGTTGGGCAAGAATCCACCCACCAGTATAGGGCAGAACGACACCCCCGCGCGACCTGACCCCGGGCTTACTTTGACCCTACCGCCGGTGGCAGCAGGAACACGTCCCGCTCCTTTCCGTCCGGAAAAAGGCGGCGATCCACCCGTTGACCGCCGAGCCGGATGGCCAGCGCCCGGGCGGGCTGGTTATCGTCATTCATGTAGGTTTCCACAGAGTCCCATCGGAACACCCGGTAAGCATGGTCGATGGCCGCCCGGGACGCCTCGGTGGCGATGCCCCCTCCCCGGGCCTCCGGGAGAAGCCACCAGGTCAGTTCACGGGGCCAGCCTTTACCTCGCCAGAATCCACAGGTTCCGACAAAACCACCGTCGTCCTGGCGTTGAATCGCCCAGACCCCGAATCCCTGCAGGTACCAGGAGCCCAGGTCGCTGGAAAGACGGGACCACGCAGCACCCACCGAAAGCGGCCCACCATAGGCGCGGGAGGCTTCGGCACTGGTGTAGAAACGTTCATAGGCACCCCAGCACTCGGCACTCGGGGCAACCAGGTCCAGGCCAGCTGTTCTGATGGTCGGGATTGACATGAACACCTGAGATCAAGCGCACCCAGGGATCACTTCTGGGCCGCCTGCTTCTCCACATGGGTTTTAAGCCGGGCGATCAGGGCGTTGATCTCCTGTCGTTGTTTCGGCTTCATCTTTTTCCTGGAGGACCCGTTCAGGGTGATAACTGCGATGACAATCAGCACAACCAGCAGAAACGGGCCGAAGATGAAAAACAGGAGGACCCCGATGGCCACCAGCGCGGCAAGAACACCCTTGGGCAGCTTGAATATCAGACCAAGCAGCTCACCCCAATTCACCTTCTGATCGTCGCCAGCGGCCGAGCCAGCGACTGAATTCTCGAGCTGGCGCGCCTTTTTGCCATGCTGCGCCTCTCGAGAAACGGTCCGGGGCGGCGCAGCGATGCCAGGGGACGCATTCACCTCACCAAGTTGTCTGAGAATTGTTGCTGCCTCGCCCGCCTGAGTGCTGCCCGGATACCTGCGGATGATCTTCCTGCACAGGGACCTGGCGCGGGATGCGTTGCGCCGGTTTCGGCGCGAAGTGCCGAAACTGATGCTGCTGACCGCGTAACGGGCCTGGTGCAAGAGTTGCTCTGCGGTTGCCATCAACCAGGACATCCATCGGTGCTGATGAACAGCCATGATGGCATAGATCCTGTTGACCCACATCCGCCCCCTGCAGAGCGTCCGTCCTTCAGCAGCTTTCCGCAAATCTCCCGGAGACCCAATCATCAATGGCCTCTCGTACCGCGTCCGGTGTTTCGGTAATTGGCCAGTGGTTGGCCTCCAGGACATGCAGTTCACCGTCAGGGAAGCGCTCGATTTCGGCCCGGGTAATGTCCAGGTGACTGAGCGTGGTACCACCACTCAACAGTGCAAGCACCGGCACCGCGATACCGTCGGGCGCGGGCAGCGGGCGGAATGATTCCAGGGACTGGCGTAGATAGTTGGCCGTGGGCATATGCTTGAGGATTGGCCCCAGTGCACCGTAGCGTCTGGCGATTTCCTGGAACGAGACATCGTTCCCTATGGCCGCGCGGGTCTCGGCGTCCAGCTCGCGCAGGTCGCGATCCTCGATTTGGCGGCGATACAGCCCCAGGGCGTTCAGGGCGCGGACCCCGCCCGCCAGCGCCCAAAGCAACCAGCGCAGGCGGTAGATTCGAAGCTGCCGGCCTTTGAGGGCATTGCGAAACAGGGGGTCGATCAATACCAGGCCCATGGTCTGATCCGGGTAAAGGTCCGCGAACCGCAGGGCGATGTTGGCCCCAAGGCTGTGTCCAACCAGCACCGCGGACTCCGCGCCTTCCGCCGCCAGCAGGTCTCGCAGATCGGCGCACCAGAGTTCCAGATCCTGTCGCCCCCGGGTCATGGATGCACCGTTACCGCGCATATCCGGGCAGAGCATGGTCCACTGGCGGGTCAGGGAAGTGGTGTCAACGAACTCGGACCAGCGCGTGTGGTTGCTGGCGCCACCGTGCACCAGCAGCAGGAAGCGGCTGCCTCCATCTTCTGCCTGACGACGCCAGGAGGCCAGCCTGAAGCCGTCGAAAGATGCCGTGAATTGCGTTGGAGTCACTCTGGTTCGACCTTGGGAACGGGATTTTGGAGCAGCAGCTTCGTACCGTTCCTTATCACGTTCATATCATGCCTGTCCCCATATTGCCTGTCCTGTATCGAGTCCGCTTAGGTACATCCCAGAATTGACGATCTCGCCCTCCGTGCGAAACTGAATCTGGGCAAATTCGCGGCCGGCTGAGCCGGCCACGCTGGGAGTAGAACAATGACTGAGACCAAAGTTGGCACAGTAACCCACTACTACAATCACCTGCACGTGGCAGGTGTCATCATGACCCACGGCGAGCTGAAGCCAGGCGACCGGATTCACATCAAGGGTTTCACCTCGGACTTTGAGCAGGACGTTGGCTCCATGGAAATGGATCACGTACCGGTGACCGTCGCCAAACCTGGTGACGACATCGGGCTGAGAGTGGTCGCCCATGCCCGGGAGCACGACACGGTATTCAAAGTCACCTGACATCACGTGGCCGCCTGAATTCAGAGGCGCTCTCAAGCGGTTCTGCTGGCGATCAATAATTTCTAGGTCCTGCGTTAACACGTCGGCTCGTTCGCCGTGTGTCCATTATGGCAATGCGGCACTGACCCCCGCCGCCACGGCCGGGGACTTTGTCCAGCATAAACGCTATGCTGCGACCCATGATCCTGAGTCGAATCATCGGCCACCTTCGGGAACTGAACTGGACCGCCGCGGGCCTGGAAATCCTCATCGTTGTCGTTGGCGTTTTCCTGGGCATCCAGTTTTCCAACTGGAATGAAGAACGCCAGGATGCCGCACGGGCCGACGAATACCTGGCGCGAATCCTTGAGGACGTGACGGCTGATGTCGAAACCTTCGATCAGCGGATCGAGCTGTGGACCGAAGTCGTGGATCGCGGAAACGCGGCGCTGGCATTTGCCAGGAGCGGGGTCGCCGCAGACCAGACCCACTGGGAGGTGCTGTCTGATTTTTATCTGGCCAGCCAGTGGCTGCCGTTCAATTCCGCCAATACGACGTTCAAGGAGATGACCAGCGCCGGCGAGCTCGGCCTCATTGCCAACACCAGACTGCGGGCCGAGTTGTCCGACTACTACTATCGCATCGAATTTCGGGAGCCGCTGTACGAAGGATCGCCGGATTACCGCAAAACCGTTCGCGCACTGACACCACTACCCATCCAGAATTACTTCTGGTCAGACTGTGAACAGGGCACCGCCGATCACATTCTGGCGGAGTGCGATCCGTCAATTCCCGTGACCCAGGCACAAACGGTTGTCGACCATTTCCTCGCCACCCCGGATGTCGTCGGCGATCTTCGATACTGGGTAATCAACTTGGGCGTTACGATCAGCGCGGCGCGACGGGATCGTGACAAGGCTGCGAATCTCGCCCAGCGGATCGAGGAAGAACTTCGGTAAGTAGCTCCCCTCCAGCGGCAGTGCTATCTGGCTCCAACCAACATTCGACGTTACCGCGGTAACTCGAAATGTGGCAACGCAAGATGCTATCAAACCACTCCCTTGTGTTAGCCCCGAATTTCTGTGCAATAATCCTGGTGGACATCTATCTTCAATTGCCAATTCGGAGGCTTTAGACTGGCCGCATGCCGGACCTGGCCAATGAATCGATGTACAGAGTGTTAGCCATTTGCGTTGCTGCCCTAAGCTTCAGCCTATCCGCACAGACCGTTGCGCAGGGAACCGAGAAATTCATGTTCTCTTTTGACCCGGGGGAACAAAAGTCCTACCTGCAAAAACTCACACACACCAAAGAACAGAGACTGCCCTTTGGTCGCTCTCGGACTGACGTCACCCAATCTGAAACCCGGATTTCGATTACCAGAACACCCACTGGCTGGGATCTTGTCGCCCGTCCGCTGTCAGTGGAAATGACTCGTGACGGCCAGCGAGTCGACAACCCGATGCTCGAGCTGATGACGGGGATTGAGACCGTTTACCGGATAGACCCAGATGGAAACCTGCTGACCATCGAGGGCTACGAGCAGTTTTTGTCGGACATGGAAACGCAGATGGAGCCAGCGGTGTTCCAGGCATTGGCCAGTGTGCTAACTGTCGATGCGATGGAGGCTCGTGACCGGGCCGAATGGGACGGTCGGATTTCCGGATATCTTGGCGCTGAGGTCAGCGTCGGCGACACCTTCGAATCTGAATCAACGTTTCAACTTCCCGATCAATCGGTCATCACCTATCAGACCATCACCACGATCGCGGGCTTTGAACCGTGCCCTGCAGGTCGCTGCGTTCGAATTGAACAGACCTATGACAGTCAGTCAGAAAATCTGGCGAAGTTTGCCTCTGAGGTGGCCAACGAAGTGGCGGATCACGTGCAAGGTGACGATGATCTGGACAACCAGGTCGCCAAACCGGATTTAGCAACAGCATCGATATCGGGTCGCGTGTCACGGTTGGTGCACCCGGAAACGATGACATTCTTCGAAGAAAGTATCGAACGAGACATGAATTTTGGAAATGCCAAGGCGTCAGTCTTGTCTGCGTCCGGACTGAAAGAGACAAAGACTTACGAATTCGTCTATTAACGGAGTGTCATCGAGCAGGATTTGCCTCGATTCGCGCCGACGCAGTGGCGAAAAGGACCCGAAGCCACGACGCTATCTTTCTGGCGGTCCCTGGATAGTGCAATGGCCGCTTGCGCACCGCCCAGAATCCTGAATTACCCACGCCTGCGTAAATTGACGTCAAATCCTGCTATGCCACATCGAAGTTACCGCGCGCGGAAACTTGAGATTTGGCAATTGAGATAGCTCAGACTAGATCGCACAGACAAAGTACCAGCGAGTGGGGCCACGCCGGAAAATCACGGCCTGGGGCGCTTCGGTTGCAAAAATCACGAACAACCTCGGCGGCGGCGCGGTTTAGTCATCTAGCTTTCGTACGAATTTCCTGTCAGGAATTCAGGGCCATACACTTTATATGCCAACCATTAATGGCTAACGGCATAACTGACGGAGATTTTGTTTCGACACCGCCGGTGGGACCTCAGTATGTGTCGATACGAGGCCACGGGCATAAGCTGACCCTGACTCCCTCCCGCACTGGGACTGTCATCAGTTTTGTTTCCCTAGCTTCCTTCCACGCTCTACTTCTTTCGCCAGGGCTTCCAGTTTCGGTTCCCAGAATCGCCTGAATGGTGCAAGCCATTGGTCCACGTCCTGCAGACCGCTGGGCTCCAGCGAATAAATTCGCCGTGCGCCGTCCACTCGAACGTTGGCGAAATTGTTTTCCCGCAACACTTTGAGATGCTGGGAGATTGCCGGCTGTGATATTCCGAACTCCTCACCGACGGAGGAAACCACTTCCCCGGACGACAAATCCTGAACGCATAAATGTTCGAGTATTCGCCGCCGCACGGGATCGCCAAGAATCGTGAAGGCTTCCATTTCAGTCTGTCATTCCTCGTGCTGGTGTTCCCCGCCGCTGTAAAAGGCAGCGGTTTCTGCAGCCATGGCCTGGGCAACGGCTGAATCTTCACCCGCCTGAATGTGGGCATCACCCCAACCCTTTGCGCAGCCTTCGATGAATGCTTTGCCCTCGGCGGTGGCAAACCAGGCGTGGGCTTCGCTTTCTATGACAGCTTCTCCGGTCGTCACGTATAGACCCAGGCCCAGGAATCCAAGCTCCCAGCCCACACCCGTTGCTCCCGGGCCGTACTTCTTCCAATGGGCTTCACTTTGTTCGTCCTTGCCCATGAGATGCTCAAGAGTCAACCGCGTTCCGTCACTGACGGCCTCGAGCCTTACCGTCACCCAACTGACGTTACCGTAAAATTCCCAGGTAATGTCCAGTGCGGAAGGTGGCTCGCAGCGGGTAATGGAACCGCCGGCGTTGCCTTCCAACTGGTAGCGGCCGCCCAACCGTAAATCACCGGAAATGGGCGCGAACCAGCGGGGAATGCGTTCAGCATTGGTCACCGCGTCCCACAATTCCTCGATTTCGGCGTCGTAGGTGCGGGCCCCGCTGACGATGCGCACCGGCTGGCCGTTGTGCTCCCCGTCACTGACCACGCGATATTCGATTCCCAGCGCATTGCTGTAGTCCATTGATCATTCTCCCGTCGATTGGCCTGCCAGGAAATTCTCCATGTTCTTCACATAGTCCGGGCTCATTAATGTGCTCACGTGGTCCATTCCGTCCAGAACAACCAGCTGCGAATGCGGCATGAGCCTCGCGGTCTCTTCCGAGGACACCTTGAGTGGATCATTGCGTCCGACAATCAGAAGAGACGGAACCTGACTGGCTTTAAGGTTCTCCACGGAAACCGTCAGTTGGGCGTGGCCCAGGGCCACCATGGAGAGCGCATGCTCGTCCTGGCCCGCAAGAAACATCTGGTTACCCTGCGCAATCTGTTCCGGCGTTGGACCTGGAGCTCCCGGGGGCATCAAAGCCAACACCAATGGTTCGACACCCTTGCCCGCTTGCAGCGACCTTCCCAGCGATTCCATGAAAGCGAGTTGTTCGGACCCGTCCAGCAATGCGCCCCCGCCTCCGAGAATCACTGACATCACGCGATCGGGATGCGTTTCCACGAGTTTCGCCGCCAGAAAAGCGCCCATCGAATAACCAATGACGTGGGCTTTTTCGACCTTAAGATGATCAAGCAGCCTGATGACGTCCGCCACCATTTCGAGACCGTACTGTTCGATAGCCATCGGCTTGCCACTTAGACCGTGACCTCTGCAATCCGCCGCAATGACCCGGTAGTGCCTGGACAGGGTTTCGAAGACGGTTTTGAATCTGGCCTGCTGATCCGGTGGCAGAAATGGCGGCGGCGCAGTCCAGTCCTGACTGCTGCCGATAAAGCCATGAATCAGCACCACCGCCGGCCCCTTGCCGGAGACCGTGTAATGGATTTCAGTGCCTGCGGAATCGAAAACTTCCTGGGCCCGGCAGGTGACGGCGCCAAGCACAGACGAGATGAATACCAAGGCAGTAATCAGTTTCATTGGGTTGACTCCAAAGTGGCGTACAGGGTCGAAGCGCATACGTCCAGAGCGCTCATTTTTTGCCATGCGCATCAACATATAACTATCAAGTTATATTAGTCTGCACCTATATTCAAGAGCAAGCTGGTAGAGCCTGCAGGCCCCGGAATGTCAGTATTGCATTGAGTCGGGGGCCGCCAATGCTGAGATGCACTCAAGCAGAAACGGCCTGACACAGGGCGGATTAGCGGTCATGAGCCACTGGACCACAACTTCAGAAACTCGGTTCCGTGTAACCCTCTTCAGCGGTGATGGCCCAACCAAAGGACTCCTCGACCGCCTTGCGCACTTCGCCGTAGACCCAGCCGCCACGAGCCCCATTGGTCAACAGAACGATGCCCTGTCCAGTTTCCAGGTGGCCTTCGATCCGTGCCCGGTAGCTGTTGTTGGCACCGCCGTGGTGAAAAACCAGAGTCTTTCCGGATCCATTGATGCGGGGGCCCAGCCCGTGCCAGCTTTGCGGCTCCCGGCTCATCATGTCCTGAGCCAGCGGCCGGGGCAGGAATTGGCTGGTTCCGTGGTAGCTGTCCATCAAGGTCACCACGAATGCCCCAAGGTCCCGTGCACTGACCCAGAGGCCCGAGGCTGCCATCTCCGGCATCGCCTCCCAGCCACGGGGGCGGGCCGTGGCGTCACCATTATCGTCATGGGCCATGGCGATGTTGCCGTGCTGGGCAGGTAAGGGGTTGAGGAATGTACTTCGGTTCATCCCGACGGGATCGAATACGAAATGCCTCGCGGCTTCGGTGTAGGGCATGCCCGAGACGTCCTCAATCAGCACCTGGCTGACCGTGATGCCGCCACCCGAGTAGTCCATGCGGGTTCCCGGAGTGAACATCAGGTGCACCGGGCCGTGCTTGGCGGGGGAACGTCCGTTGAGGGTTTGAAGCGCGCTGGGAAGCGGCTCTCCCGGCTGGAAATCCGCAAATCCGTGCTGGCTGAATCCCGACGTGTGGGCCAGCAGGCTGCGCAGCGTCACCGGCGCGTCCCGGGTATATCCATTGTCCGGAACATCCCAACGCTCCAGGTACTGGTTGACGTTGGTATCGAGGTCGAGGGATCCACCGGCCACCATTCGCAGCACCAGAGCCGCGTTGATCATCTTGCTGACGGAACCGGCCGAAAACACCGTGTCTGCATCAACCCGCTCATTGGTGCCGGCCTGCTTCAGGCCGTACCCCTTTGCCCACACCACCGTGGAGTTTTCTATGATCGCAACGCCAATCCCGGGCACACGATGAAACGCCAACCGTTCCTCGATGGACCAGCGCCGCGCCTGCGGGTTGCCCCGATCCTCCCGGTCCACAAGACCGTTTTCGAAGGCCTGGATTCGGGGATCGTCTGCGGTCAGCAACTCGGCGCTCACCGACGGAGCGGCTACGACGGCCGCCGCCGTGAGCAGCAGGGCGCGGAACGGGGGAATGATCATTGGTATCCGGTCTCGCCTTGGACTACATCTTGAAGTACTGATTATTTGCGGTCTGAATGGTGACCGCACCGTCCGGCGCCCGGTTGATCTCAACTTCTTCACCATCATCAGGATCGATATAGGTGGTGGGGCCGATCTTGACCAACTTGAACCTGAATCCCCCATCTGGGGTTTGACCCAGTAATTGCCTGCCGGAAGCGGCCAGTATGAAGCTGGGGTCGGTACCGCCAACCCTGCCGTAGGAGCCGGCGATACCCTCGAGTTCTTCTGCCGTCACCTGGGCGCGCTCACGAATGATGGGCGGCGCTGACGGCCAGCCGTAGATCACGTTGGCTGTGCGACCGACGTCACCAACCAAAGGCCAGCCGCCCGCTGCGTTGGTCATTGTGATGACGGCGTCTCCGGTTGACGGGTAGGCCATGAAGTTGCACCGGTACCCCCGGTTGGAACCGCTGTGGCTCAGGCGGATGGTTTCGCCAATGGCTTTGACGCCGATTCCCAGACCGTATTCACCGGCCACCTCGGTGGCCATCGTCCGGGCGATTTCCGGCGCCAGCCCCGCGTTCCGCCCATCGATGCCCGCCAGGATTGCGGCAACAAATTTCAGGTAATCCGTGGGCGTGGTCCAAAGGCCTGCCGCAGCCATCTCCGGGTAGAGATGCCACCCACCCGCAACCGGGTCGCCGGCGGCACCAAACGCCCGGGCGCGATCGGCCGTCGGCGTGTCTGCCGGGGCACTCTGGACAAAGGTACTGTCGTTCATTTCCAGCGGCTCCAGCACAAGCCTTGCCATCACTTCCGCAAAAGGGTCGCCAGTGACCGTTTCCGCCCACAACTGGGCAATGGTGTAACCACCCCCTGAATAACGCCGTTCGCCGGCTGGATTGGCGCTGACGGTGACCGGTTCAGTGTTGGCGGGCCCGCTCCCCATCACCACCTGTGAAGTGGTAGGAACGTCGCCACCAACGACATAGCCCGGGAATCCGGAGACCGCCGTGCCGTTGGTATGGGACAGCAGCTTTCTGAGCGTCAACGGGTACGCCTCAGGATTCAGCGTGGCAAGGTCCACCGGGAGCGCAGAGGCAATGTCGTCATCGATGCTGACGCCCTGCTCTTCTGCCAGCAGCAACAGGCCCGCTGCAGCCACGGTTTTCGACAGCGAGGCCGCCTGAAACTGTGTGCGTGTGCTGATGCCCTCGCCGTAAGCCCTGGCCCAGGAAAGCTTTCCGTTTCGCAGAACCGCGACACTCACTGCGGGAACGCCAAGTTCTCCCTGCCGCTCGGCCAGGGATTTCCTGGAATCCTCTTCGCCAACGAAAGTAACAACCGGAATCAGCTCAGCCTCGAGCCGGGCCTGCGCCGACGCTGCCGGCGAAACAGGCTGGTCCGGCACGGTCACCGACATTCGGCAGGCGATAACGGGCAATGCCATTGCCAAAATCAATAAAAGACGTAGGTTCACTTGGCGTCTCCGGGACAGCGGCTCGCGAAGTCTACCACCTGACCGAGGGTCGGCAGAGGATCTATGGTCATGGTTGATGGGGTCAGGTTCATTTCCCAGGCCGGGACCACTAACCTGACCGCTGCGCTGCTCTGACGCCCCATTGACCAGTGGCGGTCGGACCGCTGGCTGGATTGAGCATGGCTACCACGCGCCAATCCCGGAAATCATCGAAACTTCAAAATTCTTCAACCGACCTTCGTTGAACCTTCAAGCTCCGATGGGGCTGATTCGCTAGCTTAATCACAGTAGTGATCAGAGGACGTGGTTCGATGAAATCTCCAAAGCCTTTCTGGATGGTGCTGTGCACTGCGGGAGTCGCGTTTGCGCAGCCCTCCGGGCACAACTTCACGTTGGTTCGCTCCGTCATTGGGAGCGGTAGCCAATCCATGGGCGGTGCCTATGAACTGTCGGGCTCTCTAGGTCAGCCTGACGCCTCCCATCACGCCGCCGCTGGCGGTCAGTATCTGCTCATTGGCGGATTCTGGGGTGCCGGCATCAACCGATCAGATGATCTGTTATTCGCGGACGGGTTTGAGTTGGCGCAGGCGCGATCCCGCCACCTGCCGTCAGCCCAATGAGGGAGAAGCCATGTTGAGATTAATTTTTGGTGCCGGCCTGCTATGGGCAGCATTTGCCGTGTCAGCCCCCCTGGGGACCTCCGTGACTTACCAGGGCCTGCTGCAGCAATCAGGCAGTCCGGCCAATGGGGTTTTTGATTTCGAAATCCGAATCTTTGACGCCGGAAGCGACGGGCTGGAACTGGCCGCGCCGATCGTTGCCGAGGACGTCACGGTGACCGACGGGCTCTTCACGCTGGATCTGGATTTCGGGCCCATGGTTTTTGACGGCGAAGCCGTTTGGGTCGACATCGCCGTTCGTCCGGGCATCGAGGTGGGGACGTTTACCGGACTGGCACCACGGCAGGCCGTTCGAGCTTCACCTTACGCGCTGTTCGCGCTGGCGGGAAACGAGGGCCCGCCCGGGCCCGCGGGGCCCCCGGGAGATCAGGGCCCCCAGGGTGAAACCGGCCCGCCCGGAGATTCCCACTGGACACGGGTCAACGACGATACGTTTTTTGCCGCCGGTAATGTTGGCATTGGCACTCCGGTGCCGGGAACCGCCCTGGACATCGCCGGGGTATTGCGCGTGTCGCCGGATTCCGGTCTGGCCACTGGACTTCAACTACGGGGCCTGGGCGGCGTGCCGCTGCTGGATGTCGGTGAGGGCGGCGTAGGAATCGGCGAGCCTGCTCCACTGGCGCCCCTTCACCTGGTACGCCAGGACATCGGGATCGATACCAACGCACTGGTCAACGATGACCTGGTCGTTGAGGACGAGGACGGCCAGGTCGGCATCTACAGCAGCGGCGCCGGGTCGGCCGGCTCCGCGCTCAGTTTCAAGGAAATCGATCAGGCCGCACTGGTGGACCACTGGGGGATATACCGGTTGACCTCGGCAGCAGACTCGCACCTGCGCTTTACCTACGGCACCTCGGCCAACTACAACAACAACCCAGTTCTGGTGTCCATGCAACCCAGCGCCACCACGTTGAATTTCTTCGTGGGTCGAACCCTCGCCGCCATGCCTCTGGACATGATCGGGTCCAGCATTCTCGGCGGGTTCAACAACGTGGTCACCGATTCCTACTCCACAGTGGCGGGCGGGTTGAATAATCAGGCCGGCGATAACGCAGGGACTTCCACCGATTCCCGGTTTGCCTCCGTGGGCGGCGGCTTTGGGAATCAATCCGAGGGATACGCAAGTCTGGTTGGCGGCGGCGAGTTCAATCTGGTTCAAGGGCCCCACAACGCTGTCGGCGGTGGCGACAGCAATCAGATTCTGGGGGCTCAATCGATCATTGCCGGCGGCGCCAATAACATGATTACGTCAGCAAGCGCTACGGTTTCCGGTGGAGTGCTGAACCGGGTCGAAGCAGAGGCCGGCGTTGTCGGCGGCGGCAGTTCCAACGCGGCGACAGGCGCGTTCGCAACCGTGCCCGGTGGATCCGGAAATGTGGCCGGCGGCGACCGCAGCTGGGCCGGCGGCAGCCTGGCCATCGTCCGCGACGCCGCCGCGGCGGGCGAGGCCGACATCAACGGCGACTGCAACGTGGCCGGCGGACTTTGCGGTGACGAGCACTCCTTCGTCTGGAACGGTGACCTGCCTGAAAACGGTGTCTTCCAGTCCACCGCCCCCCACCAGTTCCTGATCAACGCTCCAGGCGGGTTTGGCCTGAATCGCAACGAACCTGCCCACCCCGTGCATGTCGGCACAGACACCAGCAATGGCAACGGGGCGCACCTGACGGCGGGCGGTACGTGGACCAACGCATCCAGCCGGGATTTCAAAACCGAGGTCCAGGACGTCGCGCCCGAACGGGTGCTCGATGCCGTCATGAAACTGAACATCAGTCGCTGGCGATACCGTGATGCCCCCGATGGCGATCATCTGGGACCCATGGCCGAAGATTTCTCCGCGTTGTTCCAGCTGGGCAGCAATCCGCGCTATATCAGCTCAGTGGACGCCGACGGGGTGGCGCTTGCGGCCATTCAGGGCCTTCACATGAAGCTGCAGCGTGAGATCTCCGCGCTGCGGGCGCAGAATCAACAGCTACAGGCGGAAATCCAGGCACTACGAAAATAGTTCACGCCGCTCGTGGCCGAAGCCATCTCGAAGTTTTGAGAAAAGCGGGGCGCAAATCGTGCCCCGCCCCCGCAAAACATCAACCCTTCGCGTAAGCCATAAAATCAGCCAGCGTCAGGTCTTTGCCGCGAACCACGCAGGGGTCCGGCTTCCAGCTCTTCTTCAAGAACGTATCGCAGTGCACGAACATGGTGCCGAAGGTCTCCATCAGGATGGCTGAACCCACCGGACCGAGGGTTTGTCCCATGCCCAGGACGGCCGCTTCGCGCATGACGTACAGGAACAGCGGCGTGTGCTTGGAGATATCGCACGGCAGGCCCTTGGTCAGGCAGGCCCAATTGTCGATGTCCGAAAACTTGAGATCCGCAGGCAGCTTGATGGGATAACCCTTGGCCGCCAGTTCCTTGGCCACCGCCTGGCCGCTGGCCAGGCCCAGGGCATGGCCGCGAAGAATGTTGCGGAAGGCCAGGGCCCGGTCGTTGGTGGCAGCGTTGCGGCCCACCACGGGGTCCGGCAGGCGGATCAGTTCATCCGCCAGCAGCTCGTCCACCTTCTTGGATTTGGAGAAGGGATGGCAGTCTTCGATGTCCAGCAGATAACGCCAGTCCACGTTCAGTTCCGGCGGCACCTGTCCGAATCCCAGGGTGCCAAAGCGCTCGTCGAACAGCTCAATCAGCGGATAACTGGCGTTGGCCGGGTAAACCGAGCGCACCAGGCTGTGACCGAAGCGATAGGCCGCCACGGAAAACTCCACCGGCATGCAGATGCGGTGACAGCCGTCGAGAATGTCGCAGAAGGGATAGTTCTTCTTGCCCTTCTTTTTAGCGTTCTGCTCGATCTTCGGCAGGGCAAAGCTGTAGATGTCCGGGTGGCACACCCGCTTGAGGAAGTCATACAGCACGATGTACTGGTAGTGGTAGCGGGTTTCCTCCTGGGCCTTCTCGAAATTGGCTGCCACCAGGCGCCGGTTGTGAAATTTCAGAAACGCCGCCTGCATCTGGGAGATGAACAGGTTTTCGTCGTTGCGCGGATCACCGATCAGGGCACGGCCGTCGGCGTTGCGGGGCACGTCCTCGGGATTCGAGACGCCGTCGACTTCGCTGCCCACCAGCAGCCGGCCGGGCTGGGTGGAATCGAACATGAACGGCATGGCCTCGGGCCCCAGTCCGTAGACACAGTCCAGGTCCAATGAGGCCGAGCGCAGGTTGGGCAGCTTGGCAATCTCCGCCTCCGGCACCTTGCCGTGCAGCGGGCTGGTGGTGTCCAGGGTAATGTCGTGATCAACGAACTGGGCAAAGAAGGTGTAGGCCGCGGGGATATTGCTGTCCCCGGATTCATCGCGCACGTCGTGCATCAGGCCGCCGACGCCGCCGATGGCAGCAGCCACCGCCTCCGCCTCGCATTGCTCGGTGATCTTGCACTCCTCGGCCCAGCTCTTGAGCTTCGGAAACATCTTGCAGAAATTGCCCAGCCGGGCGTGGGAGCAGCCCTTGGCCTTGGAGGTGCCGTGCATGGGCTTCTTTAACGGTTTCTGGATCGTGGTCATGGGGTTGAATCTCCTTGAGTTTTCCCTGAACAGCCCCCGCCGGGGGCAACGGTGTTCACTGATTGAGTGAGGAAACGCCGGGTACACGACCCGGCGTTTTTCAAGAAGATCAACCCGCCGCCGCTAACGCGGAAGACTAGGAAGATCTGAAGCAACACAGGCTATTATCCTGGGCCTGTGCTTTACCTCCCCTCTACCCGACAGCAGCCGGGCTCCCAAACAGCAAGTTCACGTTACCGCGGTAACGTCACCACTATTTTCCGGACGAAGAGAAAACCGGGACGAGCTGTTGTCCGTGAATGGTTCAGCCGCCACAGAACCCGTTCCAGTTCGTTCAATCGTCATCTTCGATGTCCTCTCTCCGGCAGTCTTACTGTGCGCCTGTTGAGGCAGCATCGCCATGCGATTTGGCCGCGTTTGCTTGTAGGAAACTTCCTACAACGACAGTGTCATCCGTCCCGGTCTATTGGGGCTACGCCACAGGGTCGCCTCCCCCGTTCTGGGGCGGCGAGCCACTCAAGCGTGTCTGCCTCGATCACTACCTACTGCAGGACGGCGCCAACGGATCAACTACCCAGCCCCATCGTCCGCGGCCTGTCTTCCGGCCGGATACCCGTGGTGCGAATACTTCGCAGCTTTACCAGCAGGCCAAACCAGAACGGTGCGCCTAATGAAATGGCCAGAGCAGTGATGGGCCAGCCGATCAGGCCAAGCTTGTCAATGGCCTCCTGCCTAAGCCCCTCCCTTTCTAAACCCTCCTGCCAGCCCAGGGGTATCGGCAACTGCGACCCATGAGCCTCCCGAAGCGTTGCCATGCATTCCTCCAGAGCAGTTCCGTCGGGGCACAAGCTGTCCACCCGCTCCACCAGCATGGCGCGGGCGCCCGGCTCACGCCACAGCTCTGCCGCTATTTCAATGGTATTGACGTTGAACAACAGGGTGATCAACAGCGCAACCACCAGGGAAACGCTTTGGATTCGTCTCGTGTACCATCCTGCGACGCGGTCCATCGAGTCGTCGAACCAGCGGTGGATGTTTTGCCTGACCTTGTTGATGTCATCACCGGCGTCATCCAACAGGGCCGTGAGCGCTTTTTGAACGCCAGGCGATTCGCCCAGACTGTCAATACCTTTTCGAATGTCTTTAAGCGCGTCGCCCTGGGGCCCCTGGGCGCATCCCTTCTTGCCAAGAATATCCAGCAACGCCATCGTGAAGTTGTCCGGGGATATGTACGACGGCAGCCTGCGCTTCGATACCGGTCTCGGCGCGTAGTCTTTCGAACCTTTATCCCCAAAGTCGCCGACGTCGGTAATGATTCGCTTGATACCAGAGAATCCATCATGGGACAGGTTCTGAATGAGGGGGTGTTTGTAGACCTCTTGGGCCAGATCATTGAGCACTGGATCGCCAAGCATTTCGCCGATGCCTTCCCGAAGATTCCGCGCCCGAAGCTTCAGGAATCTTGCAATCAACTCGTTGACACTGGTGCAGAGAAGTGAAAAGAGCAGAAAGACGAAGACGAGACCCAGCATGACATCAAAGACCATGGTATTCATAAGGCGTCCTCCGCAGCATATTCAATTCCAGCATTGCGCTGGCCTAGGTGAAGTGGGCATTACGCTTCTGACAGCGCTTGTAGATCCTGTTGAGTTCTGTAACCGTTTTCTTTTCGAGTCTGCCGTGCAGCGCCTGCTCACTGAACGGGCACTGGGTCTCGATGTTCAGCCAGCACTGGCCATCTGTTCGTCGAATGCTTTTCCATTGTCCTTTCTTGGGAAAACCTCCTTTGTGGTCGTCCGTAGGCAGTGCGTCGGGATTTATCTTGCCCCACGCCCCGAGGCGGTCTTCTCCCAGCTCGGCCATCTTTATCAGTGTCGTCGCGCAACCATGCGCGATGCTTCGAGCCTGGTTTTTGCGTCGGAAGCCAAGCATGGGGTGGAACCCGAACGTGCCGCAGGTCCAATTCGGCTTGATGGTCACGACTTCAATGTCGAGGAGTTTGGCTCGACCATCGTCTTTGTTGGCCGATTTGTATCCCTTGAATTCCTCCCAGATGCGCCGAAGATCTTTCGCGGCTTTGCCATAGGTATCGATCTTCTTGTTGTACTTCAGCCGACCCGCTCGTCGATTCAGGGCCGGCCAGTATTGTTCCAGCTTGGTCGCGCCACCCGCGGAGGTGGCTTTAGGATCACTCCGCAGTGAAGCGGCCAGAATCAGGTGGCCAGCGGCCGCTGGCCGGAATTGTATCCGGTCGGCTGCGGCGGCCTCGGACAGGAAATCTACGGTCGGCTGGATAGGCAGGTTGTCAATGGTCCCGCCGTCGATGTATTGAGCTTCGTCGCAACTCGTCGGCCTCAGCTCCCATGACCACCGCGGCCGGAACACGCCCGGGAAAGCGCTGCTTGCAAGCAGCGATTCTCGAAGAATCGGTCTTTGCCAGGCCAGGTCGTTGGTCTCAAGCTGATCCTCTCCCAGCACCTCAAGCCTGCCCGCCGTCAGGTTTGTCGCCGTCGCCAGAAACGCAATACTAGGCGCTTCTTGATCTTGCTCTTCCTCGTCCTGGTTTTCCTCGCGCTGCCTGTGGTCGGGCTCATCTGGGTCTGGCTCATCTGGGTCGGGCCAATCCACGAACGTGTCGATAGGAACCGGAGTGGGTGCAGGCTTCACATCGCGCTCAGCCGATGCAAGAACATAATGATCAATCAGCAAACTGAGCGGTTCGGCCCCGAGCAGTTGCTTGCCGACCTGCATGCGGTCCAGCCACTGCTGTACATACGACTGCACCTGCTTCAGTGCGGTGTAGTCCCGGTTTCGGCTCGCAGCAGCCAGTTTTCGGAGTTGAAACGGGTTCACGTAGAACAGTCGCTCGATACCGGCAATGACGTTACGCGCCCGGCGGGTGAAGCGAATCGAGTTGTGATGGTCGTACTTACGAAACAGGTGGTCCGCATCATTGATCGAGAAATTCGTCTGGGCCGCCCGTATCGTCAGTTCCCGCACGAAGTCCGAGAATCGGTCGGTCAACATGATCCTGTCGAGGGCCAGGTAGACCGACGCAAGTTCGGCTATCTTGTGCTGTCTCGCATTGGCGTCCTGCTCTGAAAATACCCGGGCGACCATTGCAGCCGTAATCGAACCTACGGATGCCCCCGCGATCAGGTTGGGCTGAAGCCCAACCATGCTGAGTGCGTTGACCACGCCCATCTGATAGACGCCGCGGAAAACGCCGCCACTGAACAGAAAGCTCACTGTTGGCTTCCCGGGATCTTTGCCGGATGGCCACTGCGGCCGTTGTGTCTCCGTATTCCGGGCGGGAGAATTGCTGTTGCCGCCAAACAGCGGTTCCAGGCGCTCGCGGTCCTGTTCGGTTTCGAAGTGGGGATCGTCTTTTTCGATGTCCGGCATCGTTTCTCTTTCGTGGGGCCACGCGGGCCCGATCCTGGCAAAGGGCCGGAGCCTGAGGCGTTGGTTGATTTCTGCGCCCTCCTTCGCAGAATTGAGCCTGCAGTGTCTGCATATCTCGGGGAGTCCCGGCCCCTTTAAGGGATCTCGTTTACAGCCGGGCAAGGATATTGAGGTGAGCAATCCATTGACACCGCCGCGCTTGGCGCGCTTGTTCAGGTGAATCTTTACTGCCACGTCGCATCGAACTTCGCCTTTCCAGCTACCTGGAAGGGAGCCGCGGACCATGACCTCCAGCGACGCACGGCACCCGTCGGCAATGGTCTGCATGATCGCTTGGCGCCGATCCTGTTTGCCCGCCAGCATGATTCGACGATTGAGTTTCAGCGGCACGTCCGATTCGACCGGGGTGACCCAGGCCCGAAAGATTCGCCGATCCTCTTCGCCGCTGCCCCGGTCGCCGCGCAATACGACGTTGGGCTCTTCACTGGGAATACTGCGCGTGTAGCGCTCCGTTAATCGTTGCTCCAATTGGGCGTCCCTGAATTGTTGCAGGGACATGGCACGAAGCACCACGTCGATCAGATTGAGGTAAGGCTGAGCACCCTCCTGACCGGGCTCCTCACCGAGCTCTTCCCGGCTTAGCGGGATGGGAGCAACGTTGTACATGTGAAGAGCCTCAGACTCTGGGTGCTTGTTGCGAAGCATATTAAAGAGCACGCGTGTCGGCTGACTGATCAGTCGTGCGGCATCGATATACCAGCCCTGGCACGGATCGCGATCGCCTTCGCCCGATGCAGGGCATGGCTTCAGTTTTCTGGCGGGAAACAACGGCGTCATTGCCGTGGCCGTAAGCAGTGCCTCCACGATGGACTCGTCTGGCGCGACCTCGTGGACTTTTCGAGTCGACATATTAGCCACTGCCAGTCCAAGGCTGATCGGTTCGAGCCGCTGGTCGTCGCTGTACCAACCCACCTTCCGCCTCGTCTTGTCGAGGCGGTTTTTCGTTGGTTTATCAGACGCAGTTTGTTCATCGTTGAGCGAGCGTTCGACCACCGCCCTCATGTCCGGACGACCGTAGAACTCAGGATCGAAGAGTTCTGCCAGGACCATTTCAAGGGGGTGACTCTGGAACAGCGCCTTATCGAGGTCATGGGCTTTGAGGAAAGCCCTGGGGAAGCCGCGAGCCAGCCAGACCAAGACCACCACGGTCAAAACGATCCCCGCGCCCCCCCAGGCCCACTTGAGCGGTTCAGGCTCGGCGATCGCAGGATCAAGCCACGTTGGGAGCATAACGGCGACTCCACGAACGGAGTAGATGGCTAACGTCGGGTCGATCAGCAGGCTGACCGAAGCGGTGAGTGCCAGCAGGACCGCCGTCCAGAAAATCGTCAGTCCCAGGAACGCGCCCACCATTGCTCCTGCTTTAAAAAGGCTGATCGGCTCATGGAACAGCAGTGTGAGAAGGGATTGATTCAAGACCAGAAGCACGGCCAGTAAGATGTAGCCGGAAGCGTAGAACAGCGAAGTCTGGAATCCCGTTGTGGAAACTCCAGCGAGCGCGGCGAGGCGGTGCAGTACGTCGGCTATCAATGCTGGCAGAAACAACGCGGTCCAACTCACTGCAACCCAGATTATCAGCAGCGTCAGGAATGCCAGGAGATCAGTAATCTGGCCACCAATAAGGCCCGGCGTCTTGAACCGCGAGATAATGGTACTGGCGTCAGTGCCGCGGTCTCTCCACGGGGACGGCTTCCCCCGAGCTTCCTCGTATAAGTCGCTCGCCCGGTCTGTGACCCATCGTTTGATATTCACCAAATACGCCTTGGGGCCCAGACGAAATACTCGCGAAAACTTCGGCAACTTCCTGCCGATCAACACCCACAGCGGCACGGCTTCGGCGGCTCGGGCGAACCATCGTGCGCGGACACCACGAATTTCACTGGTCCCTTTCAGCCCCAGAATTCGGCGCACGATGCGGGTTACGGTGCCAACCGTGAGTGGCAGGCTCAGCAGCTCGTTATACAGCGTGACGAGCCCGGCACGTCCGCTGAGCATATCTCTTCTGGCTTTGCGCTCCATGGATGAATCGAGCGGCCGCATAAGGGGCTCCAGGTGCCCACGCTCGTCAATCTGGTAAGCGTCGGGCAGCAGGGAATCGACGACTTCTTCCGGGGCTCTTTGCACGGCACCGGCAAATTCGCGCAGTCGGGCGACCCGGGCATGCAGGCGAATTTCCTGAATCTCCTTTTGCTGTTCTGCGGAGAGTTGCAACCATTTTTCCCGGCACCGATCTCTTATGCTTCCTTTGCCTGGTTCAGCGCCTTCGTCATCGCAGATCTTCAGCTTGTCAATCTCAGCCTGTTCCCCGGCCTGCAGGATCTCGGCCACCGCTGCTGCTTGAATGGCTCCTGCTGAAACGCCGGTAATGATGTCAGGCGCCCTTCCCTGGATGACCAGGAGCGCGTGGGCGACGCCTAATTGCATGACAGTGTCGAACGCGCTACCCGAAAAATTCAGCGCGCGTACAAATTCTTTCTCTTTGCCAATCTTGGGTTCTTTTGCCCCGGGACCGCTACTGCCCGACCGCGACCGGGTCGAAACCGAAGTGCTCATCAGCGCTGCCTCCCCGCTTGTCGTAGGCTCGCCGAAAATGCGCAGCACAGGAGGTTCTTGCCGACTCAGTCAACAAAGGATTGCTGGCAGCCGCTCCCCCTCCTGCGCTGCACAATTTCACCACCTCATTTGGTAGCGCAACGTGGGTGGCGGCACAATTGGATGTTGTACTTATGACCGGTCACAGTTTTACCTTAAAAGGACGAGCCGGGAGCCTTGCCCCTTACCCAACACCGCTGGAAACATACCAACCACCCTACCGCGCACGGAATGTGGCAGCCACGATGTCTTTTTGGTCTCGATGATTCTTGATGTATCGGGCCGTCATCTCGCCGTCGCGGCCCAACTGCCGACGCATTTCGTCGCGTGCCTGCTCAGACAGGGCCCAGCCCAGAGGAATCTGCGCCTCCCCTTCACAAAGACGGAAATGCATGAAGGCGTTGTTGTCTGCCAACACATTGCGGGCTAGTTCCTGCCTTGCATTCTCGGCCCGGGCATTGCGGGTCTTGAGCAGGGCCACCAGGGGCGCCGAGCCTTCGCCGGCAACCCGACCGGAGATATCCGTGCCGTCCTGGCCCGGGCAGGCGTCCTTGGATTCGGGCAGCAACGGCAACACCGTGGCGTCGTTGCTGATGTGGATGACGGTGATGGGTCGGTCAGGCTGGTCCGTCTCGTCCAGTCGCTCAGAGACCCAGCGATACATCTCACCCAGGGTGACCGTACCGGAGTTTTCAAAATAGCCCCCGTCCACTACCTGGATGTCCGCGGACTCCCCGTTGTTGGTGGCATTAGCCACCGTCCCTGCCGGGCTCACATAGGTAAAGCGCGCGCTGTTGTGCACCGCGGCGTTCAGCGGCAGTTCGGGGTGCAGGTAATCGTGGCTGTCACGGGCGCCGGGGAACACCTGGGCAAAGGCAGCCGGCTCCAGCAGCCGGAATGGCGCCTGGATAAACCGGTCACCGGTTTGCACCACGGTGGCATTGAGCAGCGCCAGCGGCAGCCGGATGGAGTCGTCACTGTAAAGGTCGACAAAAGGGCTTCCCAAAAGGCGGTTGAACTCTGGTTGGGACCGAAAATGTTGAGCCCAGGACCATGCCCAGGACTCCTCCAGGCGTTGCCCGCGATCCTCCACCAGACGGCCCGGCAGAAGCCGTTGCAGCGTATCGACAAAAAACAGGTTGACCAGGTTGGGCGTCAGAAAGTCCTGGGTCAGGATCTCCGCCGCCGTTGTTTCCTGACTCTCATTCAAAGCGCCGGCCTGGCCCATTTTTGCCAGGCCCACATGGGTTGCGATACCCAGGCTGCCTCCGGAAACGCCACTGGCGGCAAACAGGTGCTTGGAAAACTCCCCGTCAGTGACGTCATTCAGTTTACTCAACACCATGGCTGTCCACACCGCGGCCCGGATGCCTCCGCCTTCCGCGGACACCAGGTAGATCGGTCGTTCGGGATCAGTTTTCGAGACCCAGTCAGTCCAGTAAGCAGCCAGTCCCGGAGCCGATGGGCTGTAAGGCGAACAATCACCAAGGTCACCGTTGCTGTTCATCTCCGGACACTGGCGCACATAGTGGTTGTCATTCCAGCGCAGCATGTGCAGCGCCACGCCAAACAGAATGATCAGCGTCAACAGCGGAACGCGGCTCTTGGTTCCCAGGAACGTAATCAGGGAACCCGTGATTGCAAAAAAAGCGCCAGCCAGCATCACCGTGGCGATAGGCCCCAGCAGGGACGCCAGCCAGTGGGGGGCGTTGATGGCCACCAGAGTGAATACGAGGTTGATCGCCAGGCCACCCAGAAAGACCGCCTTGGTCATATTGGCCAGCTGGCTCCAGGCACTCTTGAGGCCCCGGTCCTGCTTGTCATAATCCGGCACTGCCAGGGCACCGAACCCGGGAACGTTTCTGGCAGACCACTGGGTGACCGGCCGGCGATAGACCACCACCAGGGCCACCAGCACCGCCAGGACCACGAAAGCTACGGCAAGCGTTCTCAAATGGTTTTTCAGGGTGTCCTCAGGCGCCGATACGTCGCCGGCCGCCAGCAGGCAACCCAGTGCCATCAGCACCGGCACCAGCGTACCCATGATCCTCGGCGCCCACTGCTTGAACCCCGGCAGCACGGCTGGGTCCGACGTTTCCCACTGGTCAAACCGGAACCGATAAACCGTCCGCGCTGAGTACCAGACCGCCAGGGCCAGAAAAAAGGTCGCCAGGTAGGCAAAAACGGCGTGCCAGCCAGTGCCGATCAAAAAGAACAGCTCGCGCACCTGGGGCACCATCAGCACCATCAGCGCCCCCGCTGCAACGGTCAGCAGCGGAAACCGTACGTGAAAAAGCTGCGGCCACACCTGGTTGTAGATCCTGATCATCTACGTGTCCTCCCCAATCCGACGACGAAACATGCGCCGACGCGGCATCAGCAGCCGCGGCTTCATGATGCAAATGGCAATCGAGCGTCAGCGTCCTGCCGAGCGCGCAACTGCGCAATCCTGATCTGACTGCTTCATGCCCTCCCCCGTGGAGTGCGTTCTGCAAAACAACTATAGCACCGATTTCCCGGGCTGCCCGGCGCGACCCGGCCATCGAGTCCGGCGACGGTCCCGGTCATTGCCAATCCCACAATGCCGTGTATATTCAGAAAAGGGTTTGGGGAAATCTATCGCGTTTCAGGGTCTGTCATTGGCGTGGTGTCCTTCATGACGCTATCGTGTCGCAGCCAGGATCATGGGTACCCGGCGCTCCCAAGGCCGGGGTGATTCCGCGTTTCGGGCCCGTCTTAGCGCTCAGCTCTCCCAACCCCTGAAGGCTGTCGCTCTGAAAGGCGCGAGCCAACTTACTCCATTCAATAATCGCGGGGGAGTGATGTTTGAATCAGGGTTTCCGCACCGGGGCGCCGTACAGGTCTACGGGACGATTCGGTGCGCCACCCTATCAACCACAGCCGTCGCCCGCTCGCCTTCGTCTTCCCTGAGGATCTGCTGATGTTCGTCACCAACGCCGCCGCCGGCCTGGCCAACGCCGTCAACCCCAAAACCCCGCTGATCGATCTCATTGAAAAGGTCAAGAAACTGGACGATATCACCAGCAATGCAGAAGCTGCGCTACAGGTGCTGCTGGGCAAAGTGTCCTCCGATACCTGGGAAAAAGCCCTGGATCTGCTGGGGCTGGATGACGCTGAAATCAAAGCCCGAATCCAGAAGCTCCGGGGATACCTGGTGCAGGTCCAGGACGGACTGGATCCCATCCTGATGCGCCTTTCAGACCGCCCAGACCTGGTGGAGCTGCCCCTGGCCTTCGATGAAGCCCAGGCCTTGAATATCGGGTCTATCGCCCTGGCGCTGGAAGCCGAGGCCGACCTGGGTATTTTCGTCAGGAATCAAATGGCGACAGCCTCTGATGTCACCTGGGGCCCCGTCGCCGAGGGTGACGCACTTCAAATTTTCTCTGCCAGCGGTGGCCTGGGCCTGACCGGCTCCGCTGCCCCCGGCGCCGGCACGCTGAGTTTTTCCACGTCGGCCAGGACCACGGCTGAGGTGGCCTACCAGTACGCCGCCTCCACTACGGTGATTGAGTCGCTGATGGCGTCGGCCAGGCACTTCACCTTTCCCTGGGACTTTGCCGAGCTGGCCAAAAACCTGCAGCCCATTTCCGCGGAAGGACGCTGCCTGGGGCTTCGCAGGGCCCAGATCACGGGTTCCGGCAACTTCCAGCTTGCTGGCGGCGCTACGATTGGCCGTGCGCTGACCTATTCCGGCTCGTCTCAAATACCCGCCCTGGACGCCCGGGCCCAACTCGGCGCCACCATCAGCTTTTCCCTGGCGCGAAGCGGCAACTTCAAAGTGGTCATGGAACGCGGCGCCAGCGGCAACCTTGCCCTCAGCGTGACCCGCACCGGTTCATCCACGCGATCCGGCGCCATCGATCTGGGCGCTGATATCGACGTGAAGGGCCTGGACGGGCCGGCCCGCAAGTACGCTGATCAGTTTCTGCGCGACCCGGCGGGTATCATCAAGGACCTGGAGGATTTCAAGACGCCGGGAGACCGGGTCACCGAGTTCCTCGGGGATATCGACGACGATCTCAAGCAGGATCTCGCCGCCGTGCTGGTTGGCGAACGCCAGGCAGGCGCCGCCGCAGAAACCGCCGCAGACCGCCTGCGGAACCTCATTACTGAACAATTCAATGAACGGCTGGCGTTCTGGTCAGCCGTGGATGAATCCGCCATCGCCCGAAATGCCGTCAGCCGGATCTCGGATCGGCTGCAGCTCAACGCCACGTTGCAGCAGAAACTGAGCGAACAGCTGCTGCCAAAACTCGAGGACGCCATCGGCAAGGTCAAACAAAAGGTCGACGACCGCATCGCGGAAAAAATTGCCGAGATCCGCCGGCAGGCCGGTGATGCGGCCCAGGAAAAACTGGCCGAGTTCCTGGATCCCCTGGACGACATTGGTGAGTCCGTTCAGGACCTGGTAGCCGACCTGGACGAGCTGGTGGAGCAAGTCCGTGCACCCGTGCTGAAGTGGCTGCGACGCTATGAAGATATCCGCCTTAAGATCTACCGGGGCCTGGAAAAGGTCGCCAGGTTTCGCATCAGCCTGGCTTTCTCCGCATCCATCAGCACCCGGGCCGGAACCGAGTCAGTCCTTTCCTTTGAGCTGGCCCGGGACAGCGAGCAGGCCCTGATAGCCTGCCGCGCTCTGCTGCTGGGCCGCTTCGAAGCCGGCTGGTCCGCGTTTGAGCAGGCCAGGGAAGCCGGCGACATCGTCAATATCGATGGCCTGTTCAAATCCTGGCTCAATCGCACCCGCTCCTTTGGGCTGTCCCTGCGTATCGCCGATTTCTCAACCAGCATGACCCGAACCGCCTCGGAAGACATCAATGTCGCCGTCACGCCCACCGGCGAAGTGGTGGTGGCCGGCGTGCAGCTCAGCCAGGAAGCCATCTCCGAGATGCTGTACGCGCGGCGCAGCGTCAGCATGTTTGGCGCCTACGACATCGCCATCGCCGCCAGGGACCGCGACGCCTTTCCGTCTCCGTTGGGCTTCGGCCTGGCCTACTCTGACGAGCGCATGCGCGCACGGGAGCTGCGCCAGTTGCTGCAGTCATTGGAACGCCCCATCCGCGGTCGCAGGCTGATCCGCGAAGGCGCCACTGCCGATGCCCTGGCTGCCTATGAAGAACTCACCGGCGACGACAAGGCCGCCAACGCCCGGCTGGACCTGTCCCTGCCCATCTGTATCGACGACCTGGCCAGGCTCATCCACGTGGATGACGTAACCATCGAGACCACCGCCATCCAGTTTGCCATCGAGGCCCTGCTGAAAGACTCGCGCCTGCAGACCGCAAAGAACGCCGCCGCCAGTTACCAGGGCGGGATGCCCCTGGTGGAATTCTCACTGGCCTTGAGAGACCTGGAAATTCGCGAGGTCATGATCGAACTGGGGGCCCCCATCGGCACCGGCAGCAGCCGCTTCCAGGGCATCCTGCGACAGCTCCAGAAAATCGCCATTGACGCCGCCCGGCTGGTCGTAGCCGTGCAGCAGATCCGCGTAATCGCCACATTGCAGGCAGAGATCGCCGCCGACCCAACCGGATCGGATCAGGGCTCTCCAATAGAAATCCGCGACGTGCTGCGAAACCAGCTGGACTCGGCAGCCAAACGCATCAATGACAACCTGGCGAGCTGGATTGCGCCACGAGATCCCGTCAGCGGCATCTTCACGGAAGAGCTGCCCGGCCGGACTGTTGCATTGCTCCAGTTGCTCTCCGTTCTCGCGACTGACGAACAGAACCTCATGCCGGTGGTACAGGTTGCGGACGCAGGGGGCGCCGAATTTGCGGTCGTCTAGGCATGAGTCAAACGACATCGACACTCAGGCCCGACTGATTTCGGGAAATATTCTTGAAGCATCAGGCCTTCTCTGCTAGGTTGAATTGACCGGGGGATGCGCAGACAAAGTCTGTTCGATTGGAGGACCACTCTGCATCGAAAAGGCATCCGCGCACCGTATCTTTTACCACCTGACCGGAAACTCGGGGGAGTGTTTCTGTCAGCCGTTTGCGACAGTTAGACGACTCAGACTCTGGTCTCCATTGATTGGGGACCCCCAGTGCCGAAGTCCGCCCGAAAACCAGCGAGTTCTCCCGGCCCCGACCGCCTGGCTGGTGTCTTCTGCCGTTCGCGTCACCTGCGCCGGCGGCGGCCTGGCAACCCCCAGCCACACCGGATCAGCTTCTGAAATGCCCTAAAGCGGGAGGAAACGCCATGCCTTTTCTCAATGACAACAATGGTGAGTACGCCGTTGATCTGCGATCAGCTCCGGGGGGCGGCACGCGTCGCTGTCAGCTGATCTGGGGGGATTTTCTGCAGGACACCGGCAATCGGAGTGGCGATTACGCGGAAGTGCGCGCACGCGCCCGGATGGGATGGATTCCAACCGAGTGTATTTCCAACGACGGGCTGCTCGAGTTTTACATCATTGATGTCGGCCAGGGAGACGGCGTCCTTGTGAGAACGCCGGACGACCATTGGCACCTGATTGATGCCGGAGTCACCAACAGCCGGCAAATGACTGGAAAAGGCGCTGCAAATTTCATTCGATGGAAATTTCAAAAAGATCTGCAGTCACCGGCGCGATTGAGAAACGTCATCATGTCTCACCCGGACTTCGATCACTACGGCGGCATGATCAACCTGTTGTCCGGTGATCTTGAGGACGGCCGCGCGGCGTTCGACGTTGCCGTCGATAACTTCTACCACGGTGGCATGGGCCGGTTTGATGCAACCGCGCCCCTGGGGACCTTTGTATCCGGTCAGGTTGATCCGTTTCCCATTGGGGGTTTCGGCATTCGTCGCCGAGACAGCTACATCACTGAGCTGCTGGACGACCACGCCAGTTTTTCGGGGCCGGCCCATCCATTCAGCACCAGTTTTTCGGATCTTGCCGACCTTGTTGTCCACCAGACCGGCAATGCGCAAAGGCTTGCCATTCTGGGAGATCAGTTGGGCTGGCTGCCGGGCTACGCCGATGCCGACAACGTTCGTGGCCCACAAAACACGCAGCTTTCAGTCCGCCTCCTGGGTCCGATATTGGAGGAAGCAACCGATGAAAACGGCAACCGGCACATCGGTATGCGTCGTCTTAGGAGTGATTCCAAAACGCGTAACGGCCATTCCGTCATATTGCGCTTCGATTACGGAAATGCGCGGATATTGATGACCGGCGACCTGAATGAGGAGTCGCAGAGGCTGTTGATGAGTTACCTCCCGCCGGCAGAATTCGAGGCAGACGTAGTGAAGGGATGCCACCATGGTTCCGAGGACGTGCACCTTGGATTCCTGGAAGCCATGGCTGGTCGATCAACGGTCATATCCTCTGGTGACAATGAAGACTATGCCCACCCTCGTCCGTCAATTATCGGTGCTTCCTCCTACTACGGGCGTCCGTCCCTGTCAGCCGACGGAGACTTCCTGCCACCATTGCTCTACTCCACGGAACTCGCACGGTCGGTCAAGCTGACCCGAGTCGAACGGGTGCGCGTGGACCACGACGAGGACCCGGATACCCGGATGCGCTCATACCCTCGGGACAGGGCTCAGGTTCAACCCCGAAACGCCAGATACCGGGACTTCAGCAATACGCCGGTGGCCACGGACCTGGTTTACGGACTGGTCAACGTACGCACCGACGGCCAGCACATCATGTGCGCCACGCTGGAGGAAAGAGGCAACGAGTTCGACATCAAGGTATTCCAGGCCGGTGTCGCACCTCAGCAGTAGAGTGCACGCAGTGTATCGTCATTGAACATTCCAGAATGCCCCTAGCGGAGATCTTTTATGAAAGTCGTGACTTCAACCCCATCCCGACCCGCCAACCCGAAACGCTGTGATGGCTTGATCGTTCAACTGCGCCGCAGCCAAACCAGGAAACAGGCGCTGGCAACAGCACGAAAGGTTGTATCCAGGCTTTCCGGAAAGTGGCAGGTGAACCTGATCAATCACGCTGACCGTCTCTATGAAGCACTGCGCACGAAACCCAAAACACAACCCACAGTCCGCCAGGCATTCGACATGGTTCGTGACCTGATGGAAGACCCAGAGGTGGAAATGGCCGAGATTGGCGCGATTGTTCCCGGCGCAGATCCTGATCTCAGGCAGGTCCTGACCGAAGCGGAAATGAAGCTTTTGCCAAAAGGTGGAGGCGGCGGCGGCGACCTGCCCTGCTCAAGCGATCCCGAGTGGGCTCTACACGCCACCCGCATTCCCGAAGCGTGGGATCTCCCCCCCAACGGTGGAGCGAAATTCGGTAAAGACATTGTTGTTGCCCATCCCGACACGGGATACACGCTTCATCCCGAATTCATTCACGGCAACCGGGTCCTGACAGCGAAGGGATTCGACTTTGAAAGCGACGACACCGACCCGGCTGATCCGCTCAAGGGCCAGGCGCCGAGCCACGGCACCAGCACGGGAAGCGTCATCATGAGTACTACGGGCAAACAGATACCGGCAAACCATGCTTTCGTCAGTGGCGTTGCTCCCCGGGCAAAGCTGATACCGATTCGGGTCAGCACCGGCGTCGTACATCTTTCTTTCCGGAAAGTGACCAAGGCCATCTACCATGCCATTGACACCAACGCACACGTCATTTCCATGAGTCTCGGCGGCCCGTTTTTTTCCCGGGCGCTGCAGGTGGCCGTGGACAGCGCCATAGAAAAAGGCATCGTGGTGATTGCCGCAGCAGGCAACAAATGGCCGTTTGTTGTCTACCCGGCCAAACTTGACGAAGTCATTGCCGTGGCTGCTTCAAACTGCAACCGGAAACCCTGGAGCGGATCTGCCAGGGGATCCAAAGTAGACTTCACAGCGCCAGGCGAGTCCGTCTGGCGCGCCAAGACCAAAAAGTCCAATTCAGGCCAGTTCATTGTTGCCCGCAGCGATGGGACATCATACGCCACCGCCATGACCGCCGGTGCCTGTGCGCTCTGGCTGGCATTTCATGGTCGCAACAACCTGATTACCAAGTACGGCAAGGCGAACCTGTCGGCGGCGTTCAGACACTGCGTTTCCACTACTGTCGATACGCCCCCCGGCTGGAAAAAGAGTAAGTACGGCGCGGGCATCATCGATGTGAAGGCACTGCTGAGTCTGCCGCTGCCCGCCGAGTCGACCGTGAGCGGTGCTGCACCCAGCCCAAAGAGTGTATCGGATCTGGATGAGGTGCTGGATTACCTCGCCGGTGCCAAGAAGGGCAACGCGAGAGCTATTCTGGCAAAGATGTTCAACTGCAAGCCCGCTGATCTCAGGCGGGAACTCAAGGGTTACCGGGAAGAACTCTGTTACCAGCTCGCGACCAACCCTGAATTGAGATCAACCATCATCGCAAAATCCATGGCCAAAAAGGCTACCGGGATTTCCTCCAAGACGTTGGCCAAGCCCACCTTGCTTGGAGGACGCGTTTCTCGAGGCCTGCAAAAACGGCTGGAGATGTGACTATGCCCACTAAATTGATTGTCACAAACAAAAAGGCGCTCAGGTCAAAATATGGGACCCGTGGCTGGCGCAAAATCGAGCAGGCGCTGGACAACATGGTCGCCTCCGAGAAGCAGCGTGGTGTCCTGACGCGCTGGGTCGCCATGGATCTCAAGTCTGGCGTCAGGGATTTTGATGCACCCGCCATTGACGATCCGGCTGATCCGCAGCAGACGAAAACCACCATCGACGCATTATGGCAAAAGGCAAAGCCAGATTATTTGATGATACTGGGCGCACCGGACGTCGTTTGTCACCAGTCACTGTTTAACCCCATGACTGGCAAGGATGAAGATGAGGATGTTCCCAGCGACTTGCCCTACGCCTGTGGCGTCCCGTTCTCAGAAGAAACCGCTAATTTTACCGGCCCTACGCGAGTCGTAGGACGCTTGCCTGATCTGAATGGAGCCACTGATCCGGAGGCACTGCTCAAGTCCCTGGCTACCGCGGCGGATTGGCAATCTCGGAACTCAGCCAGTTACAGGAGCTACTTTGCCTTGACGGCATTGGCATGGAAAAAATCGACGCAGATGACGGCAAAGAAGGCTTTCGGTTCTTCGAAAGTGCAGTATGTTTCACCCACCGCCGGTCAGCCTTGGTCCAAGAAGGAACTTAGCCCGCGTCTCCAACTGATCAACTGCCACGGCGCCGATTCGGACACCTGGTTTTACGGTGATGACACCAACAGTGCTGATTTCCCCACCATTCGCTCCAGCGACTATTTGAATCGAATTCGGGAAGGAACCGTACTCGCGGCCGAATGCTGCTACGGCGCGCAACTTTTTGATCCCAGCTTCATGTCGCTGTTCGACCCAGCCGCTGCAGTGGAGCCACCCATCTGCAATCAGGTTTTGGCGCAAGGTGCCTACGGCATGTTGGGAAGCACCAATATCGCTTACGGTCCAGCTGATGCCAATGACAAGGCCGATCTCCTGTGTCTCTACTTTTTGCGGAATGTGCGCCGCGGCGCGTCCCTGGGACGGGCGCTGCTGGAAGCACGACAGGAATATGTCAGCAATACCGCGCCGTCGGATCCGTTTGATCTCAAGACCTTGGCTCAATTCAATCTGCTGGGAGATCCCGCGGTTCACCCAGTCAAGATGTCGTCCAGTACCCAAAAAAGCATGGCCAAAAGCCGCCGGGCCGTGGCGGGCCGAAGAAAAGCCATGCGAACACGGGGCCGTCAACTGCGCGTGTCGCTGGCCAAAGTCGTGTCCAAAGCCGACAAAAAACTGGACCAGAAAATCGTGTCCAGCATTTACGACAAAATCAGAAAGCTCCTGGTGGAACAGAACCTGATTGCCGGCACAACGGCCAAGTCATTCACGGTGAAGAGCGCCGCCACGCCGTTGCTGGCCAAATCCAAGACCGCGATGGCGAAAGCGCAGGGAGGAGAACGGTTTCACATTTTTGAGGCGTCCAAGGCGTCAGCCACCGGCGTTTCGGCCGCAACGCTTTCCAAAAATAAGAAGAATAAGAAACGTGGACCGGACGCCGTAGTTGTCGCCAAGGAGCGTTCAGGCAAAATTGAATCTATTCAGACCCTGTTTCGCCGCTAGCAGAAGAATTGAATGGAAAAGGAGAAGAGTCCAGCGTCACCAAAGCCAAAGGCGACCGCAAAGAAAGCGGAAAAAGCCAAGGGCCGAAGACGCGGTGCCAGAAAGTCCAAGCCAGTGCTGGGGGAATACTCCGGCATGGTAGTCAGCAAACTTGTGTCCAAGGGCTCAAAAAGCGAGAGGCAGGCCTTGCAGCTGGACACCGACCGCGGTCTCCTGACGCTGCGCCGTCCCGGGCGGTCAGCATTTGACGACCAGGGTCTGGCCGACCTGGTTGGAAAAGAGATCAAGTGCGTCGGGCTGCGGAAAGGCAGATACCTCTATGTCAAGGATTGGGCCTTCCAGGCGCCAGACGATGATGGGGACAGCACGGCTGAAGAGTAACTCCACCAACGAGCGACAGGAGTAATGAATTCCACCAATCAGCAAATCGGGGTCAAGCAAATCAGGATCAAGTCTTGCACCGCCACATTTCGCGATACTGCAATGAGTTCGATGTGTCGTGGCAGGACCCCAAAAAATACCTTTTCCGTGAATAACCCGTCGCCCGGCCACCCCAGCGACGGCGCGCTCGTGACCTCTGCCGTTGCCTTCGTGGTGATGAAGCTGTCACCAGGCACAATATCGGCATATTCGTCCATCAATAGAACAAAACCAAAGACTCGGTGGCATGATTCGGGACCGGCTTGGGGCTAATGGACAAGACACAGGACATCATTCCCCGCTACTGGATTTTTCAGGCGATGCCGGATCGCTTCGATCTGGAAGAAAAGCTTCGGCCCGGCGCCTCCGATTCATGGCTGCTGTCGCATTCCTATCAAGAGATCGATCCCGGTGACGTGGTTTACTTCTGGCGAGGCGGTCGCCAGGCTGGGTTGTTTGGCTGGGGTGTCGTTACCGATCCGCCGTATCTGGGCGAAACAGAACCCAGTGCCAAAAAACCTCGCTGGCGCGTCAACACCCGGTACGAGGTGCGCTTCGAAACACTGATCCCGAAGGACGAAATTACTTCCGGCCGCCACGGCGCGCAGCTGGCAGGCCTCGTCATTTTGCGAACGCCGCAAGGCACGAACTTCAAGGTTACGACCTACGAAGCGATCCATCTGAATCGACTGATCACCGAGCGATCCGAAAGCGCTCCACCGGATCCCGTTGGCGCCGATTCGTCCCGCTTTCCGATGAAGAGCATTGACTCGCTCAACTTTGGTCACAGCGTTTCGACGATTATCGGCGCCGGTCTCATTTACTATTCGGAGCTCGGGTCAAAGGACAGGGATGGCCTTGATGGTGAAGTGATCGTGGAAGCCCTGCTCACCATGGCGCTGACTCGACAGGGACCTTCGCGCGGCACGATTCCGTTCCTGGCCAAGATCTTTTCTGGCATGGAGGTCAATGAAAAATACATCATCCCCTTGGAAGAGCCCGTTCACCCCCTGCAGGATGCCAAGGGCTATTTTCTGTTGGTCGAAGCGCTTTATATTCTCGAAGCCGCGCGCCTGTTTGCCATTTACTCGACCCGCAAGGAGGAAATTGGCGTAAGGCATTTGGTGGCGGGAATACTGACGGCATGCAGGGAACGAACGCTCGCGCAAATCGAAAGGCACACAGAATCTGTCGGCATTTCACTGCGCGATTTCGTGCAGCAATTTGTTGACCATACGGTTGCCGAGTTCAGCAACGACGACAGTTCCGCCTGGCTGAGTCAGTTCAGGGCAGGAGCCAATGTGCGACTGGATTCGTTCGAGACCCGACAGGCTGAAAAAACGGTCGAAACCAGGGCGAAGAAAGCGACTGCGGAGTCACCGAAAACGGCCGATGTGACTCCAGCTGTCGAAGAAAAACATGAGCAGGAAGCCGAGGCCGAAAAGGATGACGTCAGCAGTGCAATTCAAATTGCATTTGCCGGTCGTCCGGCGCCGGATCGGCCATTCGGTGCCGACCTGTTACGCATCGATTCCGAGGTCGCCGCGCTGGCTCACCTGTTCGCGCTGCGGGACGTAGCGGAGTCTGAAACCGGTGAAAACGAGCGGTCCACCTTCGCCCTGGGCCTTTTCGGGCGCTGGGGCTCAGGTAAAAGTTTCTTCATCGAAAAGCTGAAAGCGAAAATAGAAAAACTAAGGGGAAAACAATCCGACACTCGGCCCCAGTATTGCCAGGAGATTATTCAGATCGACTTCAACGCCTGGCATTATAACGAAGCCAATATCTGGGCCAGCCTGGTCCACCATATTTTCGATTCACTGCAAAGACACTTCGAGAAGGAAAGCAAGGAAAAAGAGTTCAAGCGCTTGATCAGTGAACTCGAGATTTCGCAAGAGCGACGAGAGAAACTCAATAGCCAGATAACGGCCAAGGTGACCCAAAGGGACGATATCGAAACCAAGATCAGGGGTCAGGAAGCGAAAATCGATACGCTCATCGACGATCAGTTAACCCGTATCTCTGCGTTACCGGAACGCCTGGCTGCAAACGAGGCCGCGAGAAAACAATTGATCGGGCTGCTGCCTGAAGTCGCAAAAATTCTGAATTTCCCCGCTGAAAAGATGAAAAAACAACTCGCGGAGGGGGAAAAGACGGCATCCGACATCATCAATATCGTCAACGAGGGTAGTGCAGCCCTGGGGCAAAGTCGTTTAATCGGCAGGACGATTCTGCGCTCCGGACTGACCATGACCTTCATCGCCTTTGCCGGCCTGGCGTTGGTCATCTACTTTTCGCTTCCCGCCCTTCTCGATAACGATCAGCTGTGGGACGAGTTCTTGCCTATTCCCGGCCAGATCGTGGCCCTGGTTACGCCGGCGTTGATCTGGTTTCGGAAACGTCTGACGGACGCAACCAACCTGCTCAATGAGGTTGGAAGCATCGAGGCGAAGCTGCGCGAGGATATGCGCAAGGAAGCAGAGGATAAGGACAAATCCCTGGAAACCCTGCGCGCGGAGCAGAAGCGCGTATCCGATGAAATCATCGATGCCAACGAAAAAAAGGATTTGCTGGACCAGGAGATTCTCGACCTGCAAAGCAAGCTCGACGACCTGGGTTCAGCCGAGAGCCTGGTTGACTATATCAACGACAGGGCTTCGAGCGATGACTACCGTTCTGAACTGGGCATCCTGGCCTTGATCCGGCGCGACTTCGAGAAACTCTTTCGGTTGATGACCGATCGCAACGAACTCAGCCTTTCCTCGAAGAATAAGCCAGAGTCCGAAGCTGAGCTGCCGCGCATCAACAGAATCATTCTCTATATCGACGACCTGGACCGGGTACAGGACAGTAAGAAAGTGCTGCAAGTGCTCGAAGCGGTACATTTGCTGCTGGCGTTTCCGCTGTTTCACGTGGTGGTGGCGGTCGATGAGCGATGGGCCGCACGGTCGGTGTTGAGCCATCATGCGGATTTTTTTGGCATCAAAAAGGTTGCGAATGATGTCAACAACAGCCAGGCCTTGCACGAGCGCGCGTCATTGCTCGAATTGATCGGCTCGCAGCCGGCGACACCGCGCGAATTTCTGGAGAAGATTTTTCAGATCAGTTTCTGGGTCAGGCCGCTGACTGAGCAACTGACCGAGGGTTTGATCGACGGCACGGTGAAAAAGAGTTACCAGGCGGCACCAGCGGTTACCAGCGAAGTGGAGACCGGGCGTGCTGACGACGAGGAGGCTTCATCTGCCGACGAAGCCGTTCAAGTGACTACGGAGTCGGAGGCGGTAAACCAGCAGGAAAACGTGGAAGGTAATGTAACCACAATCGAAGATCCGCAGCCTGACGCCACCGCGGATGAAGTAAAGGATGCATCCGCAGGTATTGTAGAGAGCCGATCTGAACCGGAGCATACCAATGCAGCTTTCGATGGGAATTTTGAAATCACCAATGAAGAGCTGATCAGTATGCGGGCCCTGGGGCCTGTTGTCGGGAGGTCACCACGAACAGTCAAACGCTTCATCAACACTTACCGCCTGTTCAAGGCGATGAAAATACCCCCTGGTGAGGGCGGATGGACGGAAAACGATATCGAGGAATACGACCTTCTCGAATACCATGTGCCAATCATGATTTTGCTGTCGATCCAGGTGGGCTACCCGGACATTGCCGTGCGCTTTTTCGAACACATTGACAGTGCTCTTAGCGACAGCGATGTCCACGAGTTCGGCATACTTCTCGACGAGTGGAGTAATAGCCCACCTGAAAAGGAAATCGAAAAGGAAAAATGGACGAAAGCAATCAATGCTTTGCAGTCCGTCCACGATCTTTACGGTGAGAAATCCCACCTGGCCGATATTGATATCGAGGCCTTCAATCCCTGGTTGCTGGCAACGTCTCGTTTCGGTTTTCAGGAATGGGTTCCAAAGTAATAGATCGGTACTGAGTTCCCGCGCCGGACGCCCGGCCCGCCACGGGGGCGGGCCGGGGGACTTTGTCAGCGCTGCTCCCACATGATGGTGAGAGGCGTGTCTTCCTTAATGACCTGCCAGTTCTCCATGGACCAGGTCCCCAACTCATCGCGGTGTGAAACTCTCAGCTGAACCTCGTCATCAGTCCGACGCACATCAGCCACTATCACCAGCTGACCGGACTCGTCCTGGACCCTCAGGACTCGACGCGGCAACAGTCCGAGCTTGTCGAACCCGGTGACGGAAATATCCGCCTGGCCGGCAATCAGTTTCACCGCGGGTGGCGTCTCACCGGCTTCAAAGGATGAAGCCAATATGACTTCCACCACGATGAGATCGCTGTCCAACGCGGAATCATTGATGGACGCGATGTCGAACAATCCTGGCGGCGGCAGGACGGCGGCTGCCAGGTCCACGGTCTGCCCCGGCATTTCAGCGACGGTGCCGGTCAGCAGGAAGGAAACGCTGGAGGCGACCGGCAGATCCACCCGCTCGGAGATGGCGCCGGATCCTGTATTGGGATCCGGGCACAGGGCGCCACCCGCCGGCGTACAGATCCAGCCCATCGGGGTGAAGTTCGCCGGAATTGGCACATCCACCTGGGCGCCCAGCGCCAACTCGGGCTCGCTGCTGATGTTTTCAGCCGTGATGAGGTAGTCCACCACGGTCCCGCCACCGACACGGAACTGACCGTTGTCCGCGGTGATGGCAAGATCCAGAACCGTGGTCTGCAGATTATCCGTGGCCGGGGGGCCGGTCACCGGAATAACGCCCACTAACCCGGTGGCGGGGCTGGTGACATTGGTGAAAGTGCCCAGGCTGACATCAGCCGGGACCTGAAGCGTCACCCGGAAACTGCAGGTGGCCCCGCCCGCCAGTGTGCCGCCGGTCAGAGTCACCACACCCGTTCCGCTGACCTGGGAACCAGGCCCGCAAACATCGCTTGCCGGCAGATCCACTGCGACAAGTCCGGGAAGCGCGGCATCCAGGTTGTCGGTAAAGCTGATGTCGTCGATCTGGATAACAGGGTCGAGGTTGGTGATGCTGAACTCCAGGGTTACCGGGGTTCCGGGCGCCGCCGGGTCGTCGGTGAACGTTTTGCTCAGCGTCATCACTTCGTCATTGACCGTCAGGGGGTCGCTGGCGGGATCAAATATCACCGGAGACCCCGCCGGCTGTTCCGCCGTCACGTTGCTGGTGACGTTGACCTGGTCCCCGTTTTCGGCCGCCGCGGGAACGGACAGCGGAACATCGAAACTACACTGGGCACCGGCGGGAACCGTCCCGCCCTGGAAATTGAGCACGGTGTCGTTGTTCATGCCGGTGATGGATGACCCCGTGCCGCAGACATCGAACACAGGCAGGGCTCCAGGGGCGGCCGCAAAACCGCTGATGACCGCGTTCAGATCGTCGGTGAACGCGATATTGACCGCGTCGCTGGCAGGACTCAGGTTTTCGAGGGTGAATCGCAGGTTGACGGTCCCACCAGGCAACACCGGGTCGTCAGTGAAATCTTTGCTCAGGCTGAGGCCGGCAATCCGCAGATCATCCGAAGCTGGTTGACCCACAGTGGCCACTCCCGCCACGTTGGCGGTGACTGCCGAGGTGGTGTTGGGATAATCCCCCACGGCCACCGGGTCCGGCACAGTCAGGGACACGCTGATGGTGCAACTGTCACCCGGGGCCAGGGTGCCACCGCTGAACGTCAACACAGAGGTGCCGTCAATGCTGGAGCCTGCACCGCAGACGTCCGCCTGGGGCAGACCCGTGGCGACCAGCCCACCGAGGCTTGCGCCGAGGTCGTCCGTGAAGCTGATAGCCGTTGCCGGCCCCACTGCGGCGGCGGCGTGTTCCAGGGCGAACTCCAGGTTCACGGTTCCCCCGGGGACAGCGGGATCGTCGGTGTACTCCTTGAGCAGCCGCGGCGCGCCGACCACAATCAGATCACCCACCGCGGGCAGGCCAGCGACAGGGTCTGTACATTCGCCACAGGTGTCAATGTTGCCGGTTATCGCACTGCTGGTGTTGGTGTAGATACCCGAGGGCAGGCCGTCTCGCAGATCAAGTACAACATCAAAGGTACAGCTGTCGCCCGGCATGCCCGCAGGCGCCAGTCTTCCGCCGCTGAAGATCAACATCGTGGGATCCGCCGGGATCACGATTGGTGGATTAACGATGTCCGGCGGATCGAACACCGTCAGCTCCGACCCGGCACCACAGACGTCCGGTACCGGGACCGCCGCCTGGTCCACCACCAGGCTGTTGGCGGCCAGGCCCGGGACCCCGCCCGGATCGGTCGGGATGGCGGTATTGAGATCATCGGTGAACGCGATGTCAAACAGGTCTGAGCCTGGGTAGGTGTTGACGATGGTGAATCGCAGGGTTACCGAGCCGCCGCCGCCAACCGGGTCATCGATGAACTCCTTGGTCAGGCGCGGCGCCGGCTGAACGACCAGCTGGTCCGACGCGCTGTTGCCGACGGTCGGGTCGCCGCCGATGTCCGCGGTGATGCTGGAGGTGGTGTTGACGTAGGTTCCGGACGCCGTCCCCGCAGGTACCTGCAGCGGCAGGCTGAACGTACACGAGCCCTCGGGAGGCAGACTGCCGCCGGTGAAGGACAGCATCCCGGCTCCGGAAACCTGGGAACCCGGGCCGCATACGTCATTCAGCGGCAGGCCAACGGCGGCGAGGCCCTGGAGAACGGCCTCGAGGTCGTCGTCAAAGGCGATGGCCGTGGCCGGCTCCGTCCGGCTGGGATTGTTGATTTCAAACTCCAGGGTGACGGTTTGGCCCGGCGGCACGGGGTCGTCGACGAAGGACTTGACCAGGAAATCCACCGGCACATCAAGGCTCGCCGTCGCAAAACCGCTCGAGACGCTGGCGAATTGCCCGCTTTGCAGTTCGCCGCTGCGATTCAGGAAGGTACCGTTGACGCTGGCGGTCACGTCTACGCTGATAATGCAGACAGCACCCGCGTTCACGTTGGCCGAGTTGATCGAAATGCCGTCAGTGCCCGGATCGGCGTTGATCGTGGCATTGCAGTCGCTGTTGGCGTTCGGAGGGGTGGCGATCACCAGGCCCGACGGCAGCGTATCCACAAAATTCGCCGATAACGCATTGACCGTGCTGGCGCTGTTGTCGATGACAAATTCCAGGGCACTCGTGCCACCCAGCGGGATCGACTGCGGGTCAAATCTCTTGCTGAATCCCGGCCTCGCGGTGTCCACGGTTAATGTGGCCGCTGCGCTGCCGCTGGAGCCGGTGCTGGAGGTCAGATCGCCCGATACGTTGGTGGCCGTGGCGGTGCCGACGACGTCGACCGTGACCGAACAGGCGCTGTCCTGCCCCAGCCGTGCACCACTCAGGCTGATGACTGTCCCACCGTCAGCGGCGTTGAGTGATCCGTCGATACAGTCAGTGGCGGCATTTGCCGGGTCGGCAAGCGTCATTCCGGCCGGAAGATTGTCCGTAAACGCAATGTCGGTCACCCCCTCTTGAGACTCCGAATTGTCGATATCAAAGCGCAGCACCGCGGTACTGCCGGGACCAATCGTGTCCGGCAGGAAGGATTTGAAAAACCCGACATCCGAGGTTGGGGCCACCGACAGGTTGTTTGAGCCAGTGCTGTCCTGGAACTGGAACTGACCGTCGGTGTAGGAAGCGTCGATCCTGTAGTTGCCTGTGGGCGTTGCCGCCGGGAGCGTGTAGCTGACCTGGGCGGCGCCGGCTGAAATGGTGGTGTCCGTAACGGCCGTGCCCACATTGTTGACGCCGTCCGTCACCTGGAACGTGACCTGGCCCGAGGAAACCGCGCCCACCGCTGACGTGACCGTAGCGGTCAGCGTAATGCTCTGACTCGCGGCGCTGAAGACGGTGGACTGGGGATCCACCGTGGTGCTGGTTGGCGAAATGCCAGCCTGGACCGACCCAGACCATGTGGTTGCCAGTGCGAAGATCAGCGCGGAGATCCGCAAGCCAGTTTTCAGTCCGTTCACGATGAGCACCTCGACGGGATCCGGGGCAAACCACCATTGTGGCATTCACAACGGTGCCGGTGACCTCGGACATGTTCGTACAGACGGGGTGCCGCCATGGTCGGTTGTCTCATCCAGCATATCGGCTTGTGCGGAACAATCCGTGCCCCGTTCAAGTACACAGATGGCTTTCATCAAGCATCCATCATAAACCCCTCAGAAACGCATCAAGCGTATGCGGGCGCCCTGGCGCAGGATGTCCGGACACCCATCAAAGAGGCCGTGGCTATGAAACGTTCATTGTGCCGGAGCAGTATTCCCCGTCGGAGGGCAACCGGATACGAGAGAGTGCAGCCATGATTTCACACCGGTGGCGCTCCATCAGGTCCCAGGTCTTTGCCGTGGGTCTGGCCGTGGCTGCGGTGCCACCGGGCCTGGGGGCACAGGTTCTGGGCACCCAGCCCGATCTGGCGATGGGTCAGAACGGCCTGCCCTTGCTTGCCTACCTGAATGACAATCGACTGTTGATCGCCTGGTGCAGCGATCCCGACTGCGCATCGATCTCCGCGGCCAGGGACATCGACAACCTGGTGGGAACGCCACGCATTGCCACTCGAGCCGACGGCCGCCCCATGATCGCTTACCGGGGCGGTTCGGGCGGGACCCTGCAGGCCTACGATTGCGCGGACACCGACTGCAGCGGCGGCACCATCCGCCCATTGGATGCGGTGTCGGCGACGGGCATCAATATCCTGGTGCGGGACAACGGTGCGCCGCTGATCGTCTATGGCGATAGCAACACCGCCGTGCGCAGCATGAAAGTGTATGACTGCGACGACGCCAACTGCAGCAGCGGTTCAGCCCAGATTCCACCCGGACAACAGGGACTGACCGACGGCGGCACCGGCGCGACCCTGACCAGCGACGGCCTGCCGGTCATCGCCAGCAACGCGCTGGGGGTGAACGGTCAAAATCGGATGGCGGTCTATGGCTGTGCGGACAGCGGCTGCACCAACGGCTCAGTCACTTATTACGAGCAGTCGGTGAGTACCCGGCTGGCGTTTTCCAGCGACAACCGGACGCTGATCGCATTTGCAGGCACCGGGGCGGCACTGCGGTTCCTGGCCTGCGCCGACTCAGCCTGCGCCAGCGGATCTCCCCGCGGAGTACTCGACTCGCCGGTAGCAGTGGACATGGACCTGGAGGTCCGGGTGGCCGGCATGCCGGTGACGGATCTGCCCGTGATCGCCTATTCCGCGTCCAACCAGCTACGCCTGTATGACTGCGAGAATCCGAGCTGCAGCTCCGGCACCGCCATCACCCTGGACAGCAGCAACCCCTTCATTCGCTATCCCGCCATGGTAATCCGCGACGACGGAACGCCCCTGATTGTGTATTCCTCCTCACCGGACCTCTACGTGATCAGCTGTCAGGACAGCGGATGTTCCCAGGCCACGTCGCAAGCCCTGGCGTTTAATGAGCTGTTCGCAGACGGATTCGAGGAGTGAGCGGGCCCAAACACTGCTCTATGCGGCCTATTGCAGACCCTACAATCCTGTCTTTGCCGTAGGAACGATCATTCCTGCCAGAGCGCCAATAATTGTTGCGAGCGTCACCTGGAGAAACTCCGGCAGATTGCTATTGCCACTTTGAAACGCTAACAATACACCTCCGAGTACCAGCACACCTGCAGCGGCTGACAGCGCCCCAACCGCAATCTTGTAGACGGATGTATTGGGCACCTCGAAGGGCGTGTAGGTGGTCTCGTCGACGGCATTTTTAGCCTTGTTTTTTTGGTCGTCGGTCAAATCAGCCGCTGATTCAATGGACTTTTTGACCTGCTCAGACATTTCCATGGCAATCTTCTGGACCGCGATTGAGTCGGACATGACTTTCATTGCATTTACCTCGATTGATTGTCTATGGGCTCAGCGCGTTGGGATTGACATCCACCGTGCTCGTTCAGGCTGCTCCCGCGGAAAAAATGGGGCGCACAGGCGCCCCGATTGAGATCTGACTCAAGACAGCACGCCCGCAAAAGACAGCAGATCCACCATGGTGAAATCTCCCGCCGGCGCACCGCCATGGCGCGGCAGCGTGGGTGTGAAGCCAGAGTGGATGTAAGAAGTGGAAGACTCATGGAGCATGCGGGCAAACACGTCCACCACGATGCGCGCTCCTACCCGCCCCAGGCGCTCGCCGTTTTCCTTCACCTCGGACTCTTTCAGGATGTAGTACCAGAGCGGCGTCTTCTTGATCAGGCGGCTGTTGCTCTTCTGCAGCAGCTGCGCCTCGGTAGGGGATGCGCCCTGCAGCAATTCCGCGGGAGTCAATCGCCGGATTCCCATCCGCCGAGCAACGCATTGGCCCGTCGGAACACCCAGCGCAACGCTCCGCTCCAGGTTTCGACCGCCGAGCCTTTTCATCTTGGCAATGACCTGCCCCGGCAAACTGTTCAGGCCAACGGCCAGGTTGCTGTCGATGCTCTTTGAGGCATTGACCGTCACCCCGCTTCCCGTGTCGAAAAACCGGTTGAAATCCACCACCCAGTTGGACAACACCGGTACCAGCGGCGGCCGCACGAACCGAAATATCTGATCAAGGGGCTCGTTGATAAAGTTCTGGTTGATGTCGTAATTGTCCCGAATCATGCTGTGACCAAATCGGTACGCCGCCACCGCAAACTCCACCGGCATGCGAAACGGCCTGCGCCGGAAGAATCGCGGCCCATTGGCAATGGTGTTGTCCACCAACGCCGGGCGACCGGTGATGGTCTTCAGAAAATCGTTCACCACGGCCCACTGATAATGGTGAACCACGGATTCCCGGGCGGCTGCAAAGTCACCGGTGCCCTGCTGATCCACTACAGCGTCGTGGAATCGCAGAAAGGCATGCTGTAGCTGGGAGACAATCAGGTTTTCGTCGTTGCGCGGATCGCCAATGATGGCCGTACCCTGGGAATTCCGCGGCACGTCGAAATCCGTCTTGGTCTCGCCGGGATTTGGACCACCTGGCCCTTGACTGGTGTTCGTGCCCAACAGCATTTTTCCCGGGTTGGCCTGATCAAAAAGCGCAGGATCAACCCCAGGCCCTCGCCCGTAAACGCAATCCAGATCCAGCGACGGCGTCCGCATGTTTTGCACCGTATTGGCGTTCTGGACCGCGTCAATATCTGAAAACGGATCAAAGGTGATGTCGTGGTCGATGAACTGGCCCCAGTAGGTGTAGCCGGCCGAGATGTTTGGGTTGTCGGTATCCCCGGGCTTGGCCGCGATCTCCTCTCCCAGGGCGATCAAGTCGGCTCGAACCGCCTGATCCGCCGGCAGCTGGCAGCGGCGCCTGCGGGCCAGCCCGGGGAACATGTAGCCGAAGCGATCGACACAGGCGTGTCGGGCTGAGCGGGAAACGTTTGCAATGGAAATGCGTTTTCCGTGACCGTAAGTACGTGGCATGTGACCTCCTCCAAGTGAACTGATGCGCACTCATTACCAGTGTCCCGACCGGCCATTTCCTCTCACCCCAGACGAGGTCATGTGGGTAGTTTGCCGGGCCAGGGTTCCTACGCTGATCCGCCCAACCCACCAGGTGAGAGAAACCGCCCCCAGCCGACACTCCATGCTCAGTGCATCACAAAAGCGGACACTGACATGCAGATACGACAAGCCACGACCCCACAAGAACTCTTCGCCATCCGACGCTTCTGGTACGACGTCTATTTTCTGGAAATGGGACGCCTTGAGTCCCAGGCGGACCAAAGAAAAAAGCAATTGGCCGACCCTCTGGATCAATCGGGCCCACTGCACTACGCAGTACGGGACGGCCAGGTCGTGGGCACCGTACTGACCATTTATGCCCGGGACGCTGACCTGGGAGCCTACGAGGACTTCTACGGAATGAACTCGGACCAGTGGAATCATCCGGCAGAGACCAGCATGACAACCAAACTTATGGTCGTCCCCTCACTGCGAAAATCCGGCCTTGCGGTCAAGCTGGCCCTCGCCACCTACGAGTACGCTCTGCTGCAGGGAATCCAGCAGAATTTCATCGACTGCAATGCCCACCTGCACAGCTTTTTTCTGCGCCTGGGATATGTCGAGCATCGCGGCTGGGTGCACCACAAGGACTTCGGCGAGGTGTGCTCCATGGTGCTGAACGTGTCCGATCGCAAACATCTCAAGCGAGTGAAATCGCCATTCGTCCGAATCCTGGACGCCCATTCAACAACCCCAATCGCGCAGTACGCGTGAGCAACCATTGATCCCAAGGAGAAATGCATGGATCCCAAAGACCGTATCCGGAATGAATTTGACGCACTCTGCGGGCAGTTCAATCAACTGCCGTCAGTCGCCAGGACAATCAGCGGGGAAATTGATGCCCTGCACTACCAGTGGCTCATGCGCCAGATCTTCCATCACGCCAGAGAAAACCCCCAGATCCAGGCTCTGGCCACCGTGTATTTCCGCGGCACCCAGCGCGATATGGTCAAACCTTTCTTCCAGCACGCCACCTCAGAAATCGGCCACGACAAGCTGGCCCTCAACGACCTGGAAGCCATGGGCGTCGACACCTCCGGCATACCCAACGAACGCCCCCTGCCCGCCACCACCGCCCTGGTCGCCTACCCCTTCTACCAGATCTGCCAGAGAAACCCCGTCGGCTACATCGGCTACCTGGTGTTCCTCGAATACCTGCCCACCAGCATGGGCACGGAATACATGACCGCCTTCATCAAAGCCGGCGTCCCCGAAACCGCCATGAGCTTTCTGACCGATCACGTGACCATCGATCAGTATCACATCAAGCAGATCGCCAGATATATCGATGAGTTGCTGCAGGACGAGGAGGATCTTCAATCGGCGATCCATGCGCTTCGAGTGACGGCCGGGCTCTACGGGCAGATGGTAGAGAGTGCGTTTCAGCAGGCCGATTCGGTGCTGATGCAGGCGGCGGCATAAACAAAGTGAACCCTTGGCCAGTCGACGACGTCCTACAACGTCTTCGACTGCTCCCAGCGCTTCACGCTCCTAGCCAGAAGGTGATCAACCCTCCCCTGGTTTGGCAAGCGCTCCTACATTGATTGCCACCGAATCCACGCTCCTGTCGTGAATGGCCCGACGATATCGATCCCTGGGAATCGTCAAAAGCGATATCAAACCCAGCAGAATCTTCAGCAGCCACCTCAGATATGCACGAAGCACCCCGATTGGTCGCCGGGTTTCGGGATCCCTGACCCGAAACCGGAAAGTCACTTGGCCAATGGTAGCGGCCAGGCCGGTCAGAAGCGGCTCATACAAGACTACTGGAGCGAAGGCCACCGCCCAAAAAGGACCTTCCTCCATACCCACCGCCTTGAATATTTTGATGATAAGGGTGATCAGTCCAATGATCACGATCATGTCCAGCGCCGTAGCAAAGTAACGTCGGGCAATGGACGGATAGGTTGCATCCTTCAGCCGTTGATCAGTTGTAGCCACATTTGTTCCCCTTAACCCGCTAGCTTCACTGCCAATCTGGATTTCGCCGCAGCCTGACAAATGACCTCATTCCAATTGAAGATCTCAGGAAACTCCGCTGACACGGTCAGATCCTGGACGTCCTGGCAAAGGTTTCGAAACACAGGAAATCCCAGGCGGCGCCATCTCTGAGCCATACGCCCCAGCGATTCGGTTTTTATGTTGCCCAATTCAAAACTACGGGCAAAGCCAAACTGTACCGGCACAACGGTCCCATCCCACTCGACGACCAGCGGCGACGCGAGGTTTGAGAGCTGTTGATTCGCTGCGTCCCCATCGTAGGGCGGAACCACTCGGTTCGGATAATCGCGCAACAACGATTTGCTGGCAAAGTCACATTGAATTTTCACCGTGCCGGCCGTTTTCCTTCGAACAAGCTCACTAACGATGCATGCCATGTCCCGCTCTCGACGATCCGGACGGCTGCCCACTAGTTCTTCGGCAGCCCTCCCCGCCTCTTCCAGAGGATGGATCTGGAGAAGCTCCGCACCCCTGTCCATCACGTATTGGGTGACCCACTCGAGATCGGCCAGGTTGT
>JASJDM010000042.1 GCA_030065125.1 Lysobacterales bacterium
CGCAGGGTGAACTGGAAACTGACGTCCTGGCCAGCCACCGGAGTCGGCGTCAGCAGCAGGATTTCTGCAGGCAACACGGCCAGGTCCAGGGCATCTGCGGTCGCCACGTCGAAGTCCAGGACGTTGTTGTCTTCTTCGGGCTCGGCCAGTACATCCTGGGGGTCCGCGGCAATTCGCAGCTCGATGGGGCCTGAACGGGTGAGCTGGGCGGCCAGGTTGAGGGGTGCGCTGGTTCGAGCCGGGAGATCCAGAGACTGACTGGCCAGGGTTTCCACCACGCCGCCGGGGAGTCGGCGCTGAAGGCTGACCGTCACACCAGCCGCATCGGCGCCACCCAGGTTGCGAACCGTGACGTCTGCCTGGAAATCCACGGGCAGACTGCCCACCACCGTGGGGCTGAAATTGAGGCTGTTGGCCAGAACCGCCAGGTCAGCCTGGGCGGGCGGCGCGCCGACGGTCACATCAAGGCTGATCCGGTTGTCGTTCTCGCTGGATTCGGCCAGGGATTCGGCGCTGTCCACCCAGATCACAAGCTGACGGCTGCCAGCCTGGTCCAGGGTGTCCCAGAAGGTCTCAAGCGGGAAGTCCTCTCCGGGCGCCAGCGGCGGCACGGGCAGCGGTGGCGAAACCGGCGCGCCGCCGGCGTCCGGGTCACCCAGGAACACCTGGGCCTGAACCGCCGGCGTATTGAACAGTCCGGCATTGGTCACCGTAAAGCTGACAGCCACCAGGTCGCCGTCCCTGGGAGACGCGGGACTCACCAGGGGCGTTCCGGTGACGCTCAGGTTGGGGTTCTGCCGGTTGCGCAGGGCGTCCAGGGCCAGGGCCGTGCTGTACACGCTGCCGGCCCAGCTGCCGTCCGTGCCCTGGAGGCCTTCCAGGGCCGTACTGGCGGTATCAATCACCGCCGCCGGGGTCGCGGGAAACAGCCCCAGAGCGTTCAGCGCCAGGGCGGTTTCGTGGGGCGACCCGGTACCTTCCCCAAAGGTGCCGTTGGCCAGCTGGCGACCCGCCAGCCAGGTGGCGGCGTCGGCCAGGTCTGCAATGGCGGTGCCTGCACGGACCAGGGCCTGCAGGGACAGCGCGGTGGTCACCACCTGGTTACTGCCGTTACTCAGGGCGCCCCAGCCGCCGCCAGCACGCTGAACGCCCTGCAGAAACGTACTGGCTGAACCCGCTTCGTTGCCCTCCAGCTGGGCCAGTATCAGTGCGGTGTCATAGGAACTGCTGGAGTCACCGGGCGCCAGCCCCCAACCACCGTCCGGGTTTCGCAGCCCAAGCAGTTCGTCAAGCAGACCAGCGGACCCGGCCGCATCCAGGGCACCACTGGCCAGGATCCAGGCGCGGTCGTCATTGTCTTCGGGCGACTGGTTGCGAATCCAGTTCCGCCCCAGCAGCAGGCCGGGATCGTCGATTTCCAGCAGATCCAGGGCCAGCAGGGCAACAGCCGTGTCCCGCAGCCGGGTCTCGGGCTTGTCTTCCCAGTAACCGTTGGCGTCCTGGGCAGCCAGCAGCCAGTCGGCGGCAGCGGCAAAGTCGGCCAGACCGTTGGCTGCGGGTCCTCCCTGGACCGTGACCGGATCTGACACAGCCAGCCCTGAAGACTCGGCGAGCCCGGTTTTCATGACGCCCACACCCCGGGTCTCCACGCTGAAGCGCTGGGTCACCGCAGTGCGCACCTCGTTCAGGCCAAACAGCAGCTCGTCAGAGGGAAAGGTCCCGGGGCGAGTCAGGAAAATGAAACCCGCGCGGAATTCGCGCTGGGATTGATCAGCGCTGGGAACACGCGGCCCCTCGGCGTCGATGATCTGCTGGATGGTGACCTGCTCGGCGATACCGCCGGTCTGGTCACCGGGTGTAGGCCAGTACTCGTCCGGGTCACCGTCGGGATTGCGGATGTAAAACAGGCTGGCGGCCGGGTCCGGCTCCAGGAACCCGCCCAGATAAAGGTCCACCTCGCCGTAGCCGCGGCGGATGTCCAGGGCTGTGAAGCTGCCGTCGCCATTGTCGCGCCATTCAGCGCCGCCCATCACGGACGCGCCCGAGTCCACGTACTGGCTCCAGTGGGCATCCTGGAATCCCAGCCAGTCCTGGTTCAGGGCACCGGCGCCGTCCCGGTAACTGGGGTAGACGCCCCAGCGGTGCATGATTTCGTGGACCAGGGTATCCAGGGTGGAGTCGAAGTCCGCTTCCAGGGAGTCCAGCTCGTAGCGGGTAAAGGCCGCCATGTCGATGTATCCCTGGAGCCTGTCCGAGCCAAACAGCGCGGCGTTGTCGAACAGGTCCTGGCCAATACCTTCAACGTCGTTCTGGATTGAAAGGTAGAAGGCCCTGGCGCCCGGGGTGGCAAACTCGAAACCCGAGAACACCACCAGGAAGTCGTACTCGTCGTCGTGGTTCTGGTAAAACGCTTCCGCCACCGCAATGCGGGGGTCGATATTGAATCCGCCGACGGCCAGGTCCCGGTCATAGTCACCGGCCAGCTCGATGATGGCGAAGTCCCCTTCGTCCCGGATGAACCGGGCGGTGGCCATCTTGGTGTGGGAACGGGCCCGTTTGCGGGCGGCCTCGTCGATGTGGACCACGTCGTTGAGAAATCCATGGTTCCCGTGATGGATCTCGGCATCGGCCCGAGGGCTCTGGGCCCCCAAGAAAACGCCTGCGGCCAGCAGAACAACGAAGGGAAGTCTCACTCTCACCGCTTGCCGTCCGATGAACCAGGAATCTGGGACGGTATCAGGGGAGCCATGGCCGGCGGCGCTTCGGATTCATCCTGGGCGCTGGAGACGATTTGCGCGCCATCAGCGCCGGGGGTGAACCACAACTTGATTTTTCGGTCCCGGACCCCGGGATGGGTGGCCACCAGCTCGATCCGGTGATTCAGCACCTTCAGCAGGCGCAGCTCATAGATCCCGGCAACGGTCTGACCGGATGTAAGGAGTCGGCGTTCGCCGTCGGGCAACCTGAGGACTGCGGACTGGTCACGTACCGAATGCGCCAGCAGGGATATGTCGCTGAGCCATTCAGCGTCGGGCAGTGCGACCGCATGAACTGGCAACAGGCAGACGAGCGCAATCGCCGCGCGGCGCAGAAATCTCCCCCGAATATGCCAATCCCTCAACAGTTCACCATCCCCATCCGGCCCTGATCCTCCCTGGGCGGACTCTGGAGTTTAGGCAAACCAGCCCGCAGGGGTCAACGGTCAATTCCGTGACGGGTGCTACGATTCAAGGATCTCCAGGGAGTGAGCCAATGAGCAAATCATGGGTGGTCACGGGCGTCGCCGGCCTGCTGTGGACCAGCAGCTTCGGCCTGCTGGCCGCCCAGGTTGGAGCGGACGTTGGTCACCAGCTGGCTGCAAAATCCAGGGCCGCCGTCGTGGTTTCCCTGCATTCGCCCGTGGGTACGTCCGGCAACCAGAAGGCCCGAATCAGGCGTTTGCAGGGTGATGTACTCAAGCGCGCCGGCCTTGCCAATGCGAAGCGCTTCAGCACGGTAGCTGGATTCGCGGTCACGCTGGACTCGTCACAGCTCGATGCCCTCAAGCGGGATGCCCGCGTCAGGCGCATTGACCTGGATGTGCCGGGTCGCGGTGGCCTGGCGGTGAGCGTGCCCCTGGTGGGCGCCGGCGACCTGCAGCAGCTGGGCATCGACGGCAGCGGCACCACCGTGGCCGTGTTCGACACCGGGATTCAATCCAGCCACCCCGACCTGTCAGATGCCCTGATCAACGAGGCCTGCTTTCTCGACTTTGACGGTGTCATCGACGGCATTGGACGCTGCCCCGGCGGCGGTGACCGTCAGTTCGATGCCGGTGCCGGCGAAGACGACCAGGGTCACGGGACCCTGGTGGCCGGCATCATCACCGCCAACGGCGTGCTGGCCGGTCCCGGTATGGCCCCGGCAGCCAATGTGTTTTCGGTCAAAGTGCTGGACAGCGAAGGCGCCGCCGGCACCTTCTCCAGATTTTCGGAACTGATCGCCGCCATGGAGTTCATTCTTGAGCAGCACCCCGAAGTCGACGTGATCAACATGAGCCTGGGCACCGACCAGCTGTTCACCGGCGTTTGTGATTCGACCACGTCGTTCAACCAGCTGGGCAGCCAGGTCGTTGACCAGCTCAACGCCCGCGGGACCATGGTGGTTTCCATCAGCCAGAACGAAGGCTCCACCGACAGCATCAGCTCACCGGCCTGTCTCAGCGGCGTCATTGCCGTTGCCTCGTCCACCAAGACCGATGATTTCGATACCCGCTACAACAGCGCCGCAACCGTGGACCTGGTGGCACCGGGTGCCGTCATTACCACCACTGCGTCGCCCGACACCGTGCGAACCGCAAGCGGCACCAGTTTTGCGGCGCCCCACGTCAGCGGCTGCGTGGCCCTGCTGATTCAGAGCGGTGCCGCCAGCACTCTGGAGGAAGTCAGGAGTGTGCTGCTGGACAGTCCCGTGCAGATCACCGACCCCCGCAACGGCCTCACCTTTCCGCGGCTGGACTGCAGCAAGGCCGTGCCCACCTTCGCCATATCCGCCGGCATCTCCGGCACCTGGTTCGAGACGACAACACCCGGCCAGGGCCTGCTGATCTCGGTGCTGTCCGAATCCCGCATGGTGGTGTTCTGGTTCACCTACGACCCTGATGGCCGACCCCTGTGGCTGCTGGGTGACGGCAGCTACGACGGCGCCCGGGCCGAACTGGACGTCCTGTTCGACCCCGACGGCCCGGTGTTCGGACCGGGCTTCGATCCCGACCTGTTCCAGGCCCAGCCCTGGGGCCGGTTCGTCATCGAGTTTTCCAGCTGCAGCGAGGGGGTGTTCCAGTGGAATTCCGATCTGCCGGAGTACGCCAGCGGGCAGCAGCTCATCAGCCGCCTGTCCGGGACCCTGGATCTGCCCTGCCCCTGAGCCATCGGGACACAGAATCGGCTATAAAGCGCGTCGACGCGGCCGGCAAATTCGTCTAATCCCCGCTTTTGGTTATGGGAAGTGTTATGCCGACCGTCGACCCGCCACGATCTAGTGACATCACGCGCAGTGAACCGCCGAAGCCTTCGGCCCGCAGGCGAATATCGCGGAGCCCAAATCCGCCGCCGGTTCTACGATTCCTCCGAAAACCCAAGCCATTGTCCTCCACACAAACCGAAACGTCATGGTCATCGGCAAAGAGAATGACCTCAACAGCCGTGGCTCTCCCGTGCTTGACCGCGTTGGTCAGCAGTTCCTGCACCGCGCGGTACAGGAAGGAGCCCTGACTGACCGTCAGGTGCTGATCAATGCATGTTCCTTTGAGAGAAACGGCAAGGCCGTAGCAGCGCTCAAAATGCCGGGCGAGCCGTTTGAGCGCCCGCTTGAGGCTCCGGTCCACCACGGCAGCAGGGCTGAGTTCAAAAATTACGGATTGTGTTTCGGCGATTGCCGACTCAATGTGTAACTCCACTTCGCTCAGCACATCGGATTGCGCATCCGCCCGCTCCACGGCCATTTTCGCCATGGCAAGACTTTGGGCGACACGTTCGTGGTATCCCGAGGCAATCCGCCACCTCTCCGTTTCCTCGGCCAGGGCCAGTTGACTGATCAAGTTTCGAACCCGGGATCGACAGGCCGCCAGTTGACGCTGCGCACGGGCATTCCTGGACTTTTCGCAGTCCATATTCGTTGCTGTCATTAGCACTACATCCCAGCGCCCACATGTTGAGAGTCCCCCAGGGGCGCATATCTATTGAATTAACTCGCGGAAACTTCCGCTCTGCCTGGTCAGGCCAGACAATATCTATCGGGTAATAGGTAATTTATCCGGAGGAATTCCCGATGTCAATATCTATTAGGTGATAGAATTAAAGGAAATGAACCGGACCCAGCAGCAAATGACAGCAAAATCCAAGAGAGGAGTCGGCCGTCCGCGGGCGACTGGAGCAGTAGCCACCCAGCCGGCCCGGGAAGCCATCATGCTGGCAGCAGCAAACCTTTTCGCCACCCAGGGATACAACGCCACCACCACCCGCAACATCGCCGAACGTGTGGGAATCCGCCAGCCCTCGGTGTTCTATCATTTCAAGAAAAAAGAAGACATTCTCCTTGCCATCATCGACGCTTCCACCATCGAGGTATCGGCCATTCTTGACGGGTTCTCGCCGTCTCCAGGAAATGTCCCGGCAGAACTGTACTGGCTGCTTCGACGCGACTATGACTTCCTGCTGACAGAGCCATTCGAGATCGGCAAGCTGCTCTCACTGCCGGAAATGCACGCTGCGCCCTTCGGCAAGCGGGTGAGCAGAATCAGGACCCGCCTGATCAACGCTTACCGCCGACTCATCAAACAGGGTATGCAGCAAGGAGATTTCCAGAAATCTGACGTGGGCGTGACGGCCTACACTATCTTTGGCATGGGCGAGTCCATCTGGTCATGGTACCGGCACCCGGAGGCCTGGTATGAAAAGCCGGTAAGGCTCCCACCAGAGCAGGTCTCCGAACAGATCGCAGACCTGGCCCTGAGGTCGCTGCTGCTGCGCAAGTCGCGGCTGGGGCCCATCAAAAGGGCTGCGGGCTATTCGGGATAAGGCTCAACGTACGCCAGCTGGCGTTTTGCCCTCAGGACAAACACCTTGGCCCGCCTGCCCTACGGCTGTTCCTCAAAGCTGTCCGACAACAGCAGGTCGGTAAAAAACAGGTAGACCGCCCCCACGTCGAGGTTCAGCGTGTCCACGTCATGGGCGCCGGCTATGATCGTCTTGCCGTCAAATCCCAATGAGCCTCGATTGGTGTAGGCGCTGTTGAGCACGGCGGTCAGGCCGTCGCCGGGCAGGCGGTCTGCGGCCTGCAGCAGCTTGCGCTGGCCCCAGGCGTCCGACCCGCCCTCGTTGCGGTCGAACACGCGCGCGGCGCCGACGGGCGTGGACTGCGACAGATCCAGGTCACGGTAACCCGGGTCAGCTACCACCAGCCGGTCGCCGGAGAGCTCAACGAAGGAACCGAAGGTCCCCGAGGGCCTCGGCTCCGGCGAGTCGATCAGCAGCTGTTCCTGCCAGTCCGTGGGCGTCATGGCCTCAAACAGGTAAACGCCGCCAATGGCCGAGGTCAACTGCGGTGCACCCGCGGCCACCGTGTCACCACTGATGGCCACGGCTGAGCCGGCCTGCTGACGCGTTTCGGTGGTGCTGGGGACCAGCTTGTCGAGCTGACCCCACTGGTCGGCCCCGCCGGTGTTGCGATCGAAAACGTAGACCGCACCCACGTCATTGCCGCCATCGTCGTCCAGGCGTGCGCCCACCGCCATGCGATCGCCGTCGATGTCCACGGACCAGCCGAACTGAATCGCCGCGGTGACGTCGGTGGGCCCAACCTTGGTCACGAAACCCCAGTTGTCGGCGCCGCCGGCGTCCCGCTGGAAGATACGCACGGCCCCGGTGTTGTCGCCCAGGCTGTTCTGCGCGCCCCATTCGCCATAGGCCACCGTGTCGCCCTGGATGACCACGTAGCCCGACCCGTTGCTGGTCTCGGCCTCGAGCACGGCGCGTTGGCCCCAGTTGTCGGGACCGCCGAGGTCTTTTTCGAATACGAATGCCCGCTTGGGAAACGCGTTGCCGCTGAGCAGCACCACAGCGTGGTCTCCCCAGATGTCCACCATGTAGCCAAACACGTCCCTGTCGTCCACGCCCGAGGGCTGCAGGGTGGTCAGGTAGGCCCAATCACCCCCGTCGCGCCGCAGGATGTAGGCGCCACCCGATCCTGCGCCAAATTCCCTCGCCTCGGGCGCCCCCACCACCGCGTAGTTGCCGTGCACCGCCACGGTATTGCCGAAGTAAGCCTCGGCGCCGCTCTCCCCAAGCGTGAGTTTGGCGGTTTCGCCAAAATTATCGCTGCCGCCGCTGCTCCGTTCGAACACGAACACGGCCCCCGAACCCGAAACGCCACCGTTGCTGCTGTGCTGGTCATCGCCGGGTGCGCCACCGGCCAGGATGTCGCCATCCAGGGCAACGTCCACGCCGAAGTCCAGACCCCGCAGGGGGTCCGACGCAAACACGTCGCGCAGAAAACCCCAGTTATCCATGCCGCCCTCATCCCGGCGATACAGTGCAACGGCTCCGTTGCGGTCCGGCGGGCTGAGGCTGTCGCCTACGGCAATGAGGTCACCGCTGATGGCTACCGAATCACCGTAGGTTGTTTCTGAACCCTGGAAATCGTTGGGCAGTTCCTTTACGAAGGCCCAGTCGCCCGTGTTCCGTCCAAACAGATAGGCCGTGTCGCGCGAACGTGCCCCGGCCACCAGCCAGTCCCCCTCGATGGCCACCGCGTTGCCCATGCCCGCGCTGCTCTGGGCACCGGCCCCGGCATCCACCACCGCCGTGCGGCCCCAGGCGTCGGCCCCGCCCTGGTTGCGGTCGAAAACATAGACCGCTCCGGCATTGGAGGCGGCATTGTCATCGCCGCCGGCCCCCACCGCCACCGTGTCCCCATTGATGGCCACGGCGGCACCAAAGTCATAAGCCCCCGTGGCTGCCCGCGCTGCGTCTGGAAGCAGCTTGGTGACCTCGCCCCAGGCATCAGTTCCGCCCTGGTCGCGGGCAAACAGGTAGGCCGCGCCCGCCGCCGAGGCGACCTCGTCGTCATCCGGCGCACCAACCAGCAGCAGGTCGCCGCTGACATCCACCGACCAGCCGAAATTGTCGCCGGACGCCAGGCCCGACGGCACTATCGTCGCAACTTGGCCCCAGTTGTCCGGACCCCCGGCATTGCGCTCGTACAGGTAGACCGCACCACCATTGCTTACGCTGGTCCCGCTGGTCCGCGCCCCGACCGCGGCCACGTCGCCATCAATGGCCACGTCGAAGCCGAAAGCCTGGCTGATGCCGTCCGGCAGCAGCTTGGCAACGCGAATCCATTGGCCCGGATCTGCCATGTCACGCTGATAAATGACCGCTGAACCCGAATCGATATCCATGGCCTGCTGGGCATTGCCGGACTGGATATCGTCATCTTCGGGGACCGCCACGATCATCAGATCACCGCTGAGGTCCAGGGCGCGGCCCATCTGATCCGCCGGCGCGGCGTCCCCCAGGTACGGCGGGATGACGCGCGCAACCTGTTTCAGCACTTCCGACTCCTCCACGGCGCCTGCGCCCTGGTTCAGTGCCAGCCCCAGCGCCGCGAGGGCAAACCGCCATTTCCCATCGCTCATAACGACCTCCCAGATCAGATTCATATTGGATAAGTCGGATTTGCCCGGCAAACCCGGACAGCGGTCAGGTAAGGCGCAGTCGAACCCTTGTCGCCCTGATCCCGCGTCGTCTAACCTGTCGCCTCACGCGGTCCCGGGAAGCCACATGAAGCAGCCAGTCAATCCGTCCATTTGGGGAACATGGACGCTCGTCGCTTTTGTGCTGATCGGTGCCTTTGCCCTGTTCCCGATTCTGCCCGACCGGCAGGCGCCGGACGGCGTCGACCTGACCCGCGCACTGCGCGACGTCGCGGTGGTGGCCGATGCGCGCAACCCCATGGGAAGCCCCCGCAATCGGGAGGTGAGGGACTACCTGACTCGGGAATTCCAACAGCTCGGGCTCGAGGTCGAAGTTCAGGCGGGTGACGTCATTTACGACCATCCCAATCGCGGGGAACGACACGTACGCGCCGCCCGGGTTGAGAACGTGCTGGCACGCCTGCCCGGCCAGGTCAGCAATACCGCGCTGGTCGTGATGAGTCACTACGATTCCCGCCCGGACGGACCCGGAGCCGGCGATGCCGCCGCGGGGGTGGCGGCGGTGCTGGAGGCAGCGCGGGCCATGGTCACGGAACCCACGCCTGCTCGCGATGTGTGGTTTGTCATCACCGACGGTGAAGAAATGGGCCTGCTCGGCGCCCAGGCATTTTTTCGCCAGCACCGAAGCCGGGATTCCGTGGGGCTGGTGCTCAATTTCGAGGCCCGCGGCAGCGCCGGGCCATCGCTGCTGTTCGAGACCGGCTCCAACAACGGGGACCTTCTCGATGCCATGGCTGAGGTCCTCTCGCCGGTCGGGACATCGCTGGCCTACGAAGTCTATCGATTCATGCCCAACGATACGGACATGACCATTCCCAAAGCCCTCGGCATTCCGGGCCTGAACTTCGCATTCGCCGATAACTACTTCGACTACCACACCGAGGGCGACTCGCCGGAAAACCTGTCGCGGCGCTCGCTGGGTGAGCACGTCCGCAACGCGGTCACGCTGACGCGGCACTTCGCGGCGCTGGACGCATTGCCTGCTGAATCGGCCAACCGGACCTTCCTGTTTAACCCCGCGCCCTGGCCCTCCTTTTCCTACGGCCCGGTCATGGGATGGGTGCTGCTGGCGCTGACCGTTGGGCTGGCGCTATGGGTGCTGGCAGCAGGTGGCGCGCGCCGGGTGCGCCCGGTGGGTGAGAGCCTTCGCGGCATGGTGGCCGTGATGGTCGTGCTGCTGGTGGTCAACAGCATCGTCCAGGGCCTGCACGGGGGCTTGCTGGCCGGCGCCGGCTTCAGGGACCTCCGCTACTGGCAGATCTTCTATCAATACCACCTGGCCATGCTCGGTTTTGGGCTGGTTGCCTTCGGATTGGGCGCGGGACTGCTGGCGGCATTTGCCAACGGGTTTAGGTCTGCGGTGCTGATCGGGATTCCCGTGGTGCTGCTGGCCCTGACTGCCATGGGTCAAGACTGGAGCGCGGTTTCCATTGGGACTCTGCTTCTGGTGGCCGCGCTGCTGCCCTGGTTTCGACGACCGCTTGCAGTCCAGCACCTCCAGGTCGGCGGCTGGGTCCTCTGGATCACGCTCGCCGTGACGGCTCAGGTCCTGGCGGCGACGGCCAGCTTTGTCTTCGTCCTGCCGCTGCTGTGGGTGCTGCTGACTCACGCGCTGATCCGGCTCGACGGAGCCAACGACGCCGTCGCAGTGATCGGGCCGCTGCTCATCTGGGCGCCGCTGTTCTACGCGCTTTACCTCATGCTGGGGGTATCCACGCCGGAAATACCGATGGTGACCGTTGCGCTGCTGCTTGCCCTGCTGGCGGGGGCGAGCGTGCGCTGGGGACAGCTGGGACGCGGGCTTCTGGCACCGGTGGCAGGGGCGGCAGGTGTCGCCATCATCGTCGGCGTTGCAGTCAACGAGCCGTTTTCGGAGCGATACCAGCGCCCGACGGAGCTCTTTCTGGCCCACGACGCGGACACGGGGGAATCGTACTGGGCCAGCGGCGACCCGGACTTGAATCCCTGGACGCGCCTGGTCCTCGGCGATGACCCGCCCCGGCGGGCCCTGGCGGACATACTGCCAGGCGCCAGGGCTGAAATCTGGTCTCGATCGGTGAAAGCCGAGGTCGACGACCCCGAGATCGAGGTGCTCGCCGACCGGGCGACCGGGACCGGACGATCCGTCGAACTGGCCGTCCGGCCGCCCTACGGCGCCGAGTACCTGAACCTGATGTTTGCGCCCGACAGCCAGGTGCTGGAGGCCGGCATCAATGGAATGGCGGTGCCCGTACCAGCAGACCTGGGCAGCGAGGAGTGGTGGCGATGGCGCCTTTACGGAGACACGCGCGAGCCCGTTGTCGTGAATCTTCTGCTGGCGCCGGACTCGCCGCTGTCTCTGCGCCTGGTGGCGGTGGCATACCGCTGGCCCGAGGGGCTTGAGCCCGACCCCCGCCCGGCGGGCTGGATGAAACGGCCCTATGCCTGGTCCGACGCGACGGTAAGCTATCGCAACTATCGCATCGAATAGACCTGAAGAATCCAGATCCCTGCGATGACAGTCACAGGCGGCTTTCCAGCAGTGACCGCCAGTGCGCGTATCGCCGGCTCAGTGCCGGATTTCCCTGGGGCACAAACACGGGCGATTGGCTCGAAGCATCAACAGGGACTTTCAGACCCAGCAATCGGGCGGTGCCGCTGGCTGTTGCCTCGTGCAGCTCGGGCCTGGAAACGGAGATTCCACTCAGGTCAGCGACCTTTTGACACAGTCCGTCCAGCTTGCTCAGCCCACCGGTGACCACCAGTCTACTGGTCGCGCCGCCGCGGCCGGTCATGGATTCCAGGTTGACCTGGACAAGAAACACGATGCTCTCCAGCACCGCCAGCATCTGGGCGTCCGCAGAACCCTCTCCCACCGACTCGGTGGCATACCGCGGGGCCCAGTAGGGAGAACCCAGACCGGACACGCCGTTCAGATACAGGGGCGGATCCATGTCACTGTCCAGCCAGGCCGGGGCCTGGGCTTTCCACTGCTCAGGTGACAGACCCAGCTCGTCGGCCCTCAGGGCCAGTGCGCTGCCGGCGCCGTTGACGGTCCCCTCGGTCACGTAAACGGTCGCAGACTCATCCTGAAACACGACACCGCGCAGCAGACCCGGCACCGGCGATGGCAGGGAATCGCTGGCACGCTGAAGGAAGGCACCGGTGCCCATGTTGAGATAAACCGTGTCGGGGTCTGGCCAACCCCCGGCAAACAGTGCCGCGGACTGGTCCCCGGTACAGAGCTCAAGAGGTATGGATTCGGCGCCCGGGATTGCCAGGGTGCCGTAGGAATGTCGGCTGGGCACACAGGTGGGAAGTGGCTCCGAGGGCAGTCCGAACAGGTCCAGCATCTGGCCGGACCAGTCCCGGGTCTCCAGGTCCCACAACAGGGTTCTGGAGGCGTTGGCCGGATCGGCCAGGTGGGGACGCTCGTTCAGAGTCCTGAACAAAATGAAACTGGATAGCGGCCCCCAGGCCAGGTTGCCGGATTCCAATGCCCGGGAAACCTCCGGCAGGTTCTCCAGGCACCAGGCGAGTTTGCTGGCGCCGTAGTGTGGCGAAACCACCAGCCCGGTGGCGGCGTGAATCCGTGGTTGATCCGCTTGAAACGCTTCCAGCCATGTCGCCGCCCGGCGATCCTGCCAGCTGAGCACCGGCGACAGGGGCTCACCAGTGCGGCGGTCCCAGCAGACTACCGTAGACCGTTGAGTGGCCAGCCCGGCAGTCACCACGAGACTGGCATCCAGTCCATCCAGGGCGGATTGAACACACTCGAATACCGAATCAATGATTGCCTCGGGGTCCAGCTCAACCCGGTCCCCCGGGTATCGTTGAGTATGAACCGGTACCTCTGAGCGCCCCACGATGTTTCCCTGGTCGTCAAACACCAGGGCTCTGGTGGCGTGTCCGCCCTGGTCAATGGCCAGAATATGGCCGGAGTTATGGGGACCTGTCATGGTGGCAAATCACGGTTTGAGGGGAAGCTCCGCCGTATCCGCCAGGGCCGTGCCTGGAGGCAGGGAACCTTCGAGCTGCTTCAGAACCTTCAGCGCCGTGCTGCGATAGGTGGTCAGCTTGCCGCCGTAGATGCTCAGCACCCGGGGTTTGTCTGGGCGATCGGTGACAAGAATCGTCTCCCGGGACCGGTGAAAAGCGTGACCCTTGCCGGCGGGAAGCACCCGCAAGCCTGCCCATGCGGCTTCGATGTGGGCATTACGATAAGCGGGGAAATGGTTCCGGAAGACCTCCAGCAGATAGCGCTTTTCCGATCGCAGGGGGACCACATGGTCTGGATCACCTTTGAATCGCGTCTCGGTGGTACCCACGGCAATCCGATCCCGCCATGGCATGACAAACACGGCGCGCCCGTCCCGGCGACTCTCCATGTAATAGATGCCCCGCTGCAGGGATCCGTTGAGCTCGATGTGGGAGCCCTGGACGAGTTCAATCTCCTGTTGCGGCATCCCGGATCCCAACCGATCGGCGACGTGGTTGACCCAGGGCCCTGCCGCGTTGACCAGGACGCGGGCCTGGCAGCTCTGCTGCTGACCGGAAATCTCATAGGTCACGGCGACGGCGTTTTCCGTGATCTCAGCCGCCACGAACTCAGCCGGGCACGCCAGCTCGGCACCCAGGGAGACGGCCGAGGACATCACGGCTTTGGTCAACGCTCGATCATCGGTCTGGGCGTCGCGATACTTGAAAACCTTCAGCAGGTTATTGGTCTGGAGACCGTCCAGCGTGTCCCAGGAGGAGCGGGGTACGGTCTGAAATCGTGTTTCTGCGCTGAGCCCTCCCAAAACGGCATACAGACTCAAGCCCAGCCTGACCAGCCACGGCGGACGGCGGGTTTCCCGGTACACCGGGATATGGAAGTCCACCAGCCGGACCAGGTCCGGGGCATTGCGCAGCAGCAGGGCTCGCTCTGCCAGGCTTTCCCGGACCATGGAGAATTCATAACTTTCCAGGTAGCGCAATCCACCGTGGATCAGCTTGCTGGAGCGACTGGAGGTGCCCTCACCCAGGGATGATTTCTCCAGCAGCAGTACGGAGTGACCCGCGGCGGCAGCGGCCTGGGCCACCCCAGAGCCGTTGATGCCGCCTCCGACCACCACAACGTCGAAGCGACGGTCAGTCATCCCGGCTACCCCAGTGGTCCAGAGCGTGGATCATCTCGGCCACCGCCATGGTCTCCACGAATGCGGCACCTCGTGAAGCCAGGCTGGACGCCAGCTCAGGTTCCGTGATCTCGTAGAACGCCCATTGCCAGGGACCCTGCCAAAGGACTGCCCGATCCGGCAGCTTGCGGTGGTTGCAGAACAGATAGTCCGGATTCAGGCGCCTGGCAGTCTCTTCGCTGGCCCGCCCCCACTTCCGGATGGCCCAGCCCACGGGGACTCCCTGCCCGCTGGCCAGTGCAACCGCCTCCTCCACGAACGAGATCAGCACCGCGCGGGGGAAGTCCATCTCTGCCAGGACCGCTTCCACGGATCGGTCCACGCCGAACCGCTCAGCGCTTTGTCGTTTCAGCTCAACAAACCAGGTCACCTCGGGGTGTTCCCGGGCCAGCTCTCCAACCTGCGCCAGCCGCGGCATCAGCACACCCGGAAATTCCTCCCCAAACCGCCGGGTGTAACCCACATCAACCGTTTCCAGTTGACTGGCGTCCAGCTCCCGGATTTTCTCCGGCCGGTTCGCCGTCCGGGCCAGACTGTCATCATGCACCACCATGGGAACGCCGTCGGCGCTAAGCTGAACGTCCAGCTCCACGAACAATGCGCCAGCGGCGATTGCGGCGGAAAAGCTCTCGAGCGTGTTTTCCGGGAATCGTGCTGCATAGCCCCGATGGGCAATGATTCGGGGAGTCCTGATGGTCAAGCGCCTGGCCGCTATGGGTTACCGCAATTATAAGACCGCCTTGACCAGTTGGCCCAGCGGGACGTCGCCAACCGGCCAACGACCCATGCTGAGTTGCTGCTGGTCCGGCCCGGTGGCATCCTGCGTCCCTGCGTGACAGCCAATCGATATGGAGCGTGGAGAATGTCCGAGCGCAATTTCGAACCCATGACCAAAGCTGAAGTGGTCGCCGCGCAGCGCGCCTGGGCCCGTTACGTCACCGAGCGGGACATCGATAAACTGCTGGACCTCTACGATTTTGGGGACCCCGACGAACCCCTTCTTTTTAAACCCACCCTGGCGGACGTGATTCGGCTCGACCGCGCGGGGGCGCGATCCTATTTTGTCGGCGGTGACCCGAACTATCCTCACGACCACGGGTTCCTGAACCGTGGATGGGTCAGGGTGGAGTTCCAAAGCGCCGTTGGCCCGATCCTGAAAGCAGGCGGGCTCGGCTACAAGGACATGGGACACTACACCTTTATCGACGCCGACGGAAACGCCACGCGAGCCGACTACACCTTCGCCTACCACAAGCTGAATGGGCGCGTCCTGATTTCGCTGCATCACTCGTCATTAACGTGGTTTCCGCCGGCCGAGGCAGCGGCGGACGCTTGAAGCAGACGTTCACGCTCACGGGGTTTCAAACCCGCTCGAGAATATCCGGTTCGGCACCACCAGCACGCTTTCCCCAAACAGCATGCTCTGGTCCATGATGATGACAAACTGCACGTCTTCGCGGTCCGCGCCTGGTGCAGGGAATGTCGCGTCGACGTTGCCACTGCCGTCCACGGTGCCGGTGGCAACCACTATGTCGTTGGCCGTCACCGTGTAGGTCTCACCGGGCGTCAGACCACTTGCGGTGAACGCCACGGATTGTCCCGGCGTGGCCGACTCGACGGCCAGCAGCAGCTGTGGGTCGCTGAGATAGCGCAGACGGTCGTAAACCAGGGTGGCGGAGTCGGCGAAGTCCCCCGCCTCCGTCTCGGCAATCACCGTGATGGTGACGTTGTCGTCGGTGAAGTTGAGATCCGATTTATAAACCCGCAGCAGGATCCGGTCAGAGTCTAGAAACGGACCGGGCAAACCCTCGGGCGGCATGATGACCACGGAATCGATCTGCGGCGGCGGCAACAGCAGCAGCGGTTCCCCGCCGGGATGCTGGGTGATCTGGGACACCGCGACCTGCCCATCAGCGGAGTCTCCAACCACCCAAACCTCGATCTCCCGATCGACTCCCGCCACACCCTGGATCATCACGCCCGTGCCCGGATCATTGTCGGTATCCATCAGGAACCGGTAAACCGCTTCGCTGCCCGGCGCCGTGGGCAGGCGCTCACCCACATGTAGCAAAAACTGTACCTGGTCCTGGGCAAGTTCCGAGGTCACATCCACGGACTGGATATCCAGCCAGGCCGGCTGACCGGGCAGCTGATCCTCAGCGGGCACTACGATGGCGCCTCCGGCATATTCAATTTTCCGGCCCGGACTCCTGCGCGAGCCCTTCATACCCCACTGCTTCAGAAACCCGGTGCGCTCAATGGTCGCCAGCTGGCCGTCAGTGATCTGAGTGTTTTCGATACCCTTATCCGGGTCCGTCGAGTTGGTAAACGCATCGCGGCCCTCGAGGCCGGGCGTCAGTATGTTCCCGGGTGTGTCTTCAGGAGTGCCCTCCTTGGGATGCTCGAGGTTGAAGGTATGGATGATCTCGTGGGCCAGGGTGGACCCTGTGAGCTCCACGGTTGCCAGCTGCCGGATGATGACCGTCGGCTGGCCGTGCAGTGCAACGCCGCGGGCATTGTTCTCCAGCGCTTGAATCGAATCCACGTCGGAGTGTGCCACCGCAAGTTTCATGCCGCGCCCCTGGGGCAACTGGTTCAACTCCAGCTTGCCCGCCTGGATAACCTTGAAAATTTCTGCTTCCTGGAACTTGCCGTCATTGCTGAATCCTCCGCCTGTCCCGTCGTCGCCGGCGGTCACATTCAGGCGAATACCCACCGGTGCAAGGCGGATTCTCGCGCCCCGGAGCATGATGTTGGCTTTGTCGATGGCGTCACGGATGTGTTGGGGGTCGGTCAGGCTCGGCTCGTTTGTCCCATTGGTGGCATAGATGTTGACCAACAGGGGAATGACCGTGAAGTTCCTCCCGACCCGGTCAACCAGGACATCAATGGAGTCAATGGATCCGTCGCCATCGCTGTCGCGCACCGTCGGGATAGTGCCCAGGTAAAACTCGTCAGCAAAGGTCAGCCCATCGGCATCGATGTCTTCATTCACGTCAGGCGTGTTGTTATTGTCCAGGTCCGGATTGGTTATCGCCTCGCCAGACTCCCGCGAATCAGGAATGCCGTCGAAATCCGAATCCTGGGTCACGGCCAGGTAGACTTCCCCCTGGTAAACGTCGCTGATCTTGCCGTACCCATTGTTGCCGGCCATTGGCGACAGCTGGGTGCCATCGAGCGCCCTTACGGTGGTGCCGGTGGCGGGCAGATAAATGAGGTTGCCCGTCTGGTTGTTTTGCCCGACCTTGAATTCCGAGGGCAACACCAGCTTGCCCTGCACCATGATGATCGGGATCTTGGGCGGCGGCGGAAATGGCCGCGCCGTGCAGGAGCCTCCGCCCTTGTTGAAGGAGTCATCGCCGCAAACCACCACCGACCACAACTCGTTCCCACGGCTGCCATCGTCCGCCTCGAAGTACACGCGATCACTGGTGGCGGCGATGCGGTTTCCCGAAAATGAGCTGCCGGGCCCGGGGTTGATGTCCGCAACCAATACGGTCCCCTCCGGATCACCGTTGCTGCGCCACAGCTCAGTCCCGTTTTCGCCATCATCGGCAAAAAAATAGGCAAGACCGTCAGGGCCCGCAGCCATTTTGCTGGGAAAGCTGTCGCCGTTGATGTTGATGTTGGCCGCAAGGCGGGTGCCCACCGGCGTGCCGTCGGTCACCCACAGCTCATCACCCACCGCGGGGTCGGATGCGGTAAAAAACACCCGGTCACCCACCGTTGTGAAAAAGGACGCAAAGGAACTGCTGCCACCGGGGCTGATGTCCCGCAGTCGCTGGGCCGAAGATCCGTCGCTCACCCACGGCTCAACGCCACCGGCGCCCGCGCCGTCGTTGGCAGAAAACACCAGCCGGCTTCCGGCCGCGGCAAAGTCAAAGGGATCGGAACCCAGCGATCCGGCACGAATATCCGCCACCCGGGTGGCGTTACCCACCTGGCCATTGGTCTTCCACAGTTCGCGGCCGCTGGCGCCGTCGTCAGCGGCAAAAAACAGCGTGTCGCCCACGGCCAGCATATTCGGAAAACTGGCGACGCTGACCGGGTCCGAGCTGAAGCTCAGACCAGACCCGCTCCCGGGGTTGATGTCCGCAACCTGCTGGACCGTCAAACCATCACTGCGCCACAGCTCTCGCCCGCTGATGCCGTCGTCGGCAACAAACAGCACCACGTCGCCCAGCGCGGCAAAATTCGGCCCGGAAGTGGGGTTGATAAAAAAAGTGGTGTCGCCCGGTCCGCGCGTGATCTGCAGCAGGCTGGTCTGCTGGGACACCGTGTCGTGCACCCAGAGTTCGCGACCGTTCACCGTGTCGTCGGCAATAAAGAACAGCTTGCTCCCGGCCGCGGTGAGGCCGCGGGGGTTCGAATTCAGATCACCCGGCGCGATATTGGCGACCAACGTGACCCCGGCACCGGTGGTTTTGAACAGTTCGCGGCCAACCGTGCTGTCCCGCCCCGGGTAGTACACCGTCCCGTTGATCTCCACCAGCTCTTCCGGATTGGTGGAGCCGGCAAAATCAAAGACCAGGGCCGCGCCGCTCCCGGAAGTCACCCAAACCTCCCGATTTACCGGAGACAGCGATTGCCAGGCGGTGAAAAACAGCCGGTCTCCGACCGGCGTCAGCTGATCGGGCCCGGAGCTGCCCGAGCCGGAAATGATGTCCTGAACAATGGCAGTTTCGATGAAACCCTTCTCTTCGTGGGCAGAAACGACGCCACACATGGCCACTGCAGCCAGGATCAAAAGATATGCGAGAGTCATTCTCGCCCCGAAGGCCGGGCTGACCCGTCGACAAAGTACTCCCCTGGTCTGCTGAATCATCTGGTGGCCCCTGTAAAAAGATGTCATACCTGGTCATGCGACAGATCAGCCCGAACCTTGCCAAACTTTGCCAGATGGAGCCGGGTCCGGGATGACGTTTTTTTAATGCGCTTCGCGGTTGTATGAATTCAGTATCCATCTGAGGCTTGGTAATGGATCTGCTTTGTTTGGGGCGTTGGTTCGAACAGCGGCGCCGAATCTGGCCTGTGGCCTCGCTATGGATCAGGGCTTCGGCGCGCTGCTCTCAATTGCTGCGCTCGAGTCGCCAGTTGCCGCCCCAGAGCAGAGCGACAACGCGGCCGCTGTCGTCTCGTTCTGCCGTCAGCGATGTGTGTAGCTGCCGATAGAAGTAGCGGTCGCTGCCGAGGGGTTCAAGCGGCAAAAAGGGACCATGGGTGCCGCGCAGGAGCAGCCCATTGGGCCCATTTTTGACCTCCAGGTACTCTCCGGGCGCGATCATGTAGCGCCCGGCGATGGTGCGCAGTGCATCTTCCGGCACATTCACGACCTGTCGACGCTTGGGCAGCGTGACGGTTTCACCGAAGGCGATTCCGGCCGCGGCCGCGCCGATGGCGGCGACGGCCTCGGATTCCAGGTTGCTGAGCACCACCACACAGGTATGGGTATCGGGATACGCCCTGAGGTGCGCGCTGTATCCCGAGTTTCGCCCGGTCTGTTGGGCGCGTCGCCGACCCTTCTCCTGGCGGACCCCCCAACCGTGAAGGAATTTCGGTGTCGACGCGTCGAGATAGTCCGAGAGGAACGCATCGCACCAGCGCAACAGGTCATTGCCTGTAGACTTGAGCGAACCCGCGCCGATGAGGATTGCAGGATCGTAGGCAGGGCTCGGCCGGCTCATTCGCGGGGCGAAGTCGGGCACCTGGCCCTGTGCATCTGCGTCGTTGTTAAAGGCGGATGTGTTCTGCAGGTCCGCGAGTGGATACACGCGCTCGTCGAGGAAGTTGTGATAGGGCTGACGCGCCGCCGACTCGATGACAGCCGCGAGTATCGCGTAGCCGGAGTTGCTGTAAGCATCTTGCGACCCGGGTTGGAAGGCGAGCGGCTGATCGCCCAACCACCGGACCAGATCCAGCGTGGAAGGTGCGCTCGCCATCACGGCGCCGACGTCCCCAAGCGACCAGTAGTCCGGTATCCCCGATTGATGATCCAACAGGTGACGAATGGTGATGGACTCACCCGACGGAAAGTCCACCAGGTGGTCGGCAATGGAGTCGTCCATCGCAATTTTTCCATCGCTTATCAATGCGCGAATTGCCGCTGCCGTAAACGTCTTGGAAACAGACGCGATATGAAAGCTCGTGTCGAGGTCCGGCAGAGCTGTCCTGTCCGGCCCAGCAACGGCGGCATGTCCGACCAGTACACCGTTTTTGGCAATGGCCACAACACCCGAAAAATCACCGTTCGCGGCGAACGCTTTTGCCAATTCCTGCAAGCGCTTGTTTGCATCGCCTGCATATTCGGTATCGGCGGCGGTCGAACTCTGGGGCGATGGGCCGCACCCCCACAGGCCAACGAGCACCAGGCCTGCCAGGACCAATCGAGGCTGAACGATGCTCATTGCCCTGACCTGCCGGCCTGCATTATTCATGAACCCGCGAGGCATCTCTCTATTTCGGGGTAGCATCAAGGCCTTGGTGTGACATTGAATGATTTCCCAAAATGACCGTGTGACGCTGCCGGATTGCCGCCTGCCGTGGCGGCGCGTCTCGCCCGATCCCGCGCCAACCATACCGGTGCTATGGCTTGCCCCACGATCGGGCGACCTGCACTCACCACGACAACCGACAATTCCGGCGTTCATGAATAATGCTGGCCAGCCGCTGGTCTCAGGTATGAGAGGAGCACCCTGGTCATTTCGCGCTTGAAGGGCTTGTCAGCCAGACCGAGCGTGCTGGACCTCGAACCGCGTTTAAGGACCAACGCGTCGCGACACGTCGCGGCCAACACGTGGATGGCCACCCGCACGGCGTCGTTCGGCATGGTCTCGCTATCCTCGCCGCGATTGCCGGCCAGGTAGTCCCGGGCCTGCGTGTAAACCTCACCTAGGTTGTCCCCGAAGTCGGGATCGAATGATTCAGGCGCCGACCAGGCACGCAGCAGGAACGTGCGCAGCACGCCGCGGTGATCACGCATCCAGTCCGCCACGAGATCTACCAGCGCGGCCACCCGGTCGGCAAGTGGTGCGCCCGGGTCATGGGTCTGAAAAAACCGACGAAAATGCGTCGTGCGCTTCTTCTCGTACTCCTCATGCAGGACGTGCAAGAGCGCATCTTTGGATTTGAATCGCGCGTAGAAACCCCCAACCGACAGACCGGCGTGTTGGGCAATGTCGGCGATGGATATGCCTTCCCAGAAACGATCGAGGAGCAGTTCGGCGGCGGCGCGAAGCAGCCGCTCCTGCGAGTCGCGGCTGCGAGATTGGCGCGCCTTGTGAAGGTGGGAAACGTTCATACAATTTCCGAATGCGAATTCTTATTCGGTATTTACGCAAACATTGCGCGGGTCGTCAAGTTAAAGATGCTCTGCCTGCAGAACCCATAAGTCAGACAGACACCAGGAGACATGTGCAGCCGCCAGTTCCCCAAATGGGCAACCCATATCCCCTTTTGGGGAACTTCAATGGGTGTGATGCCAGTCAATATCACGGGCGAAGCCAGTTCCAGCGCAGTTGGCGCCCGCTTTTCGATGGTGATCTCGTTCTGGTACGCAAGTTGCTACGCCAGGCTTGGTACACAAAATGAGGTGTTCAATGCTGAAAAACCAACTCATGCTGATTTTGATGATGCTTCCGGCCCTTTGTCAGGCCATTGTCATTCGTCATGACCGACCGGACAGGGACTATCGCACTTCCCACGCAGACTATCCGTATGTGGCCAGATTCGATGATGGTGCGGGGGTCCTGATTGGAAGACAGTGGCTGTTAACGGCAGCACATGTAGCGCAGCTTCATTCACAGGGCGGACTTCGTCATGCCGTGCTGAACGGCACGAGACACGAAATCGATCGCGTCGTCCTGCATCCAGATTGGGTACTCGGTGGACCGCACGACGTCGCATTGGTACGGCTGGCGGCTCCAACGGAACGCGTCGAGCCCGTGGGAATTTACCAGGGTGACGACGAGGCTGGTAAAACCGTTCAGTTCGTTGGTTGGGGTGACACAGGCAATGGGCGAGAGGGCGTCACCGCTCAGGACGGACACATGCGCGCCGCGCAGAACAAGGTGGAGAGAGTTGATGATCTTCATGTGTTCTTTGCATTCGATGCTCCCCCGGATGGTCTCGATTTGGAAGGTGTGAGCGGGCCCGGGGACAGTGGCGGGCCGGCCCTGATCGAGGAACATGGGAAGATCTGGACGCTCGGCGTCAGCGCTTTCGCCGACGGCGAGCCCGGGCGATATGGTGTCGTCGAAATCTACCCGCGGGTTTCTCGATACGCAGAATGGATCCGCCAAACCATGGCAAATCCGCCGACCCCCGACACCCCCACATTTCCTGATTCCGATCTTGGCAAAGTGGCTGACGGGTTCTTTCGCGCCTACCACCGCGGGGAGGATGCTTACGTGGAATTCATGCAAAACCACTCGTCGCCCGCCTTTCTCCAGAAGCGACCCGAGAACCGTTTGCGGAAAACATTTCGGACCCTCCAATCCGAGCATTTCGGCAAAATCGAGATTGCCGACATCCAGGCCGCCGGTTCCGGCAACCTTATCGTCTTTGTCCGAAGCCAATTGGGTCCGGCGGGGCAGTTCGAATTCGAACTCGATGGAGACGGGCTCCTCGGAAGCATTCAGGTAGCCCGACTAGACTAGCTGCGAGCCGGCCGCGCGCGCACTCGCCAACGGCAAACTTCCAGGTCCAGCTTCAAATGAACCAATCGCCCATCGTTAGCGGCCTTGCCTATGGGTGATTCTGACAACCCGAATGCCACCATTGGAGTTTCCGCGGTAACTCCCGCGTGACACTCCAACACCTGACCCGGGCACCTGTATGCTCACGCCAGGGGCAGGGCCCGAAATTGGCCCAAAATGGACCAAAACTCAGCAGCGTCGAAGGAGGTGTGTCGTAGGCAATTGAAAAATTTGTGTTTTTGGTGCCGGCTGAGGGATTCGAACCCCCGACCTACTGATTACAAAGCGAGCCGGTGAATCAGAGTCGCCCTTAAAATCATCAACTTAGCGGCGGCCGCTCACTGATACGCTACTGGAAACGACCCAAGACGACCTCGTGATATTGGGCGAGTGGCCCAAATCTGGCCCAAAATTTCCTCGCACCTCCTCCGACAGTTGACTTAAGGAACGCCACGGACCACGTGCGTTAACGCTCTGTCGAAAATGAGCGAAAGCACGACCAGCCCTAACATGATTATGTGTCCCCAGACGATCATGCCGCTGGCGAATTCGAGCTTCCCATCGTGCAAGGCAGCCGCCATGTGCGTCAGAAGTCTGCTGTCTGGAGAAGCCAATGTTGCGATGTCCGCGTAAGCCTGTTCGAGCAACGCCACTTGTCCCAGCATGAGCCGGTAGCTCAATGCGGCAAATCCCGCGTAAATCAAAATGGCTCCAGCTTTTTCAGCCCGTTTGAGGGGCCTGTCGACATAGATGACCGCTCCGAACAGGGCCAGATGTACGGTGATAAAAAGACCCCACTGAAAATCGAGGCGATCGGCGATATCCAGTGAGGCCTCGACCAAATCTGCAGCCGAAAGCCCCTGGACAGGCGCTGCCTCGGCAGCGCTCAGCACCAGGGGCAATATCATTTGCGCCATCTCAAACATTGCTGCTTATTTCCGGAATTCGTCCAGTCGCTTGCGCAGCAGCCGTGCCCACTGGCTGGCCGTTTGTCGGGTTTCGGCGATGTTGATCGGACGGCTGGAACGAATCAACTGTCCCATAGAGTCGGCAGATTGAGTGTCCACCGCCCGGGCCAGAATGGCATTGCTGACCGAATCCCGAAGCTCAAGTACCAGGGTTGCTTCACCCACCGAACTGATGTACGTGGTGGTGCGCCCAACGGATTCCTCAGGCACGTGGGAAACCACATCCAGAAGCGATACACGAACAGCGAGTGTGTCGGGGCCCGGTGTACTGGCAAGTTCAAAACGTTCCGACCTGCCCAGTTCCTTGTTAAAGGCCTCGTCCAAGATCTCCGACACCTTTTCACGCTGTTTGACGGTCAGCTCAAAGTCCGTTCTTGAGTTTCGTCGGACGGGTTTGGTTGCCACACCCAGATTCTCGTACATGATCTTGTCGTATCCCTCCAGGCTGAGCTCCGGGTGCAACCACACGGCATCGGCCTTGGTGCGTTTCTGCAATTCCAGACCGTCGAAGCTGACGTCCGCCATGGCCGAGCCGGCGCTCAGCAGCAAAGCGATGGACAGAGTTTTGATCAGGTTTTGGGTTGTGTTGTTGGTAGTCATGGCTATTTCCTTCTGTTGATTTGACGTTGAAAAAAATTGTTAGACAAAAATGAGCCTTTTGGTCCGTCAGGTTTACCTGACCGTGTACCCACGGCCTTCGAGACAGGCAGCATTGGCACGCATGTAGTTCGCGCGATCATTGGCTGCGGCCTCGGCCCGCGCCGCATCCGCGGCTGTCTTGTGCTGCTCCTCTCTTGCCTTTCGCTGACGCTTCCCCTTGAAAACGCCCATCGCAGCGCCGGTCGCCGCACCCTTGCCGGTATCTCCGTCTGAGACCTCTGCGATCAGCGCGCCCTTGGTCGCGCCGCCCAGCGCCGCTTTGCCAGCACCACCGGAACTTGAATATGTACCGGTCCCATTTTCAGCCTGGGAACCTGCCGCGGAGCTGGTACCGGTAACAGGGTCAAAACGGGATTTTTCTGCCGCCCATTGATGGCACTCAAATTCGTCTTTTTCCTGTTGTTCTGCACTCTGGCCGTTGGCCGGGAAGACATACATTTCGTCAGCAAACGCGTGCCCGGTGAGCAGCAGCAAAACCAAAATTCCTCTGTTCATCATGTTTCTCCTGAGTGAGTGGGGTCAGCTAGGTGAGCCCTGAAAATTGAGATCTCCTCGTCAGTCCTTGAACCGTTGGACGCGTTCCAGCACGTCGTGCCAGGACCATGACAAAGTGATTTTTGTGATCGAGCCGTCCAGCGAAAGCGAATCACTGTCACTGTCGAGTGCCTGCATATGCGTCATGAACAGCCGCATGTTGTCGTTGATGTTGTATTGCAGGGTCACGCCCAACAGGTCAGAGCTGATTCCGCCTGATTCACGAACGAAGGAACCGGTTGCGAGATCGGTGTAGGTCTCCTCACCGCCGTCCAACCACGTGTAGTCAAGGGAGATATACGCGTTTTCGGTAATGTCGCGCGTCAGGTGCATTTCGATGCTGTACAGCGGATCCTGTTCGATGCGATTTCCCTGGGCGCTGTCGTTGTCACCCAAAAGTGTGACTGCCGGCATGATCTCGAGAGTGGTGCGTTTGCCGGGCACCCATTCGCCGAAAGACTTCACAATCGGAGCCGAAATGCGGGTCTTCCATTGGTTGGAACCGATGTTGAGGGTTTCCTCCGGGTCGTATTGGCCCGTGGGGGCCGACACCATCAGTCCAAGATTGACGGACCAGTCCAGTTCGTGCCGAACCCAGTCCTTGGCCATCATCTCCGGGGCGCCAAAGAGATTCACAGTCGCGCCGACCGACAGGTCGCCAATGCCACTGGCAAAGGTATCGCTTGTCGGTTCCGGCAACAGTGAGGACGTTCGAACCGTGCCCGATGGCAAGAGGCCCTGCCAGTACACGGTGCGGCCGAGGATCGGTTGCACGCGCGTATAGCCAAGCAGGTACAGGCTGCTGTCGATATCGACGTCAGGTTCGATTCGACTCCAATTTGACCAGGAAGCGTTGGCCGTTCCCTCGATCAGATGGCCGGTGACGATGTTGGTGTTCTTGGGCAGCGGCCAATAGACGCGAGGTCCATCAAGCTGCGCCGTTGCTGGCGAGCTGACCAGGAAACCAGCCGTCGCCAAATAACCCAAGAGGATCGTTGGAATTGCGTTGCGGAAAATACTATTCATCATCAGCCTCCTCGGCATTTGTCCAGTTCTTTTCTTGGCCACGTGGCCATTGCGGTGCGTCGACCGACGGGCGCGGTGGGAGTTTGTCTTCAACGCCGTCGTACACCGTGCGGTCGGGAATCGTGACGTTGTTTGCAGCGGCATAGGCGTGGAAGGCGTCTACGAGATCTGCCTTGATATCCGGATGCGCTTGGGAAAGATCATTCAATTCGGCCGGATCAGCCGTGAGATCGAACAACTGCCAATCATCGATTCCGTAAGGCTCATGCATCCAGGTGATTTTCCAGTTGCCCTGGCGGAAGGCTCGACCGCCGAAGAGCTCCATGCCAAAGGCCGTTCGCCCGGTGACCCGGGGCACGTCGAACCCCTGCAACAGCCGTCGTTGTGACACGCCCGTCTGGTATGGCTGTCCCCGCTCTGGGATCAGCTTCGCCGTGTCGATTCCCGCCAGATCCAGCAGCGTCGGGGCGAGGTCGGCGACATGGACGATGCTTTGAGTGTCGATGTCTCCGGCACGAGCGTGGGAGGGGCCCCATACGACCAGAGGTGAGCGAATGCCGCCTTCAAACGACGACAGCTTGAAGCCCGAAAACGGTGTCGCAGAGACCTGTGCCCAGGGACCTCCTTGTGAAACGAATCCATCGGCGCGCCCCCAGGACTCGAAGGCGGTTCGATAGTTGGTGGCAAAGAAATTGGAGTCCAGGAAGGCCCCCGCCCCTCGCTTTGCCTGTGAAATGGGGTCGTGAGGATTCGGGCCGTTGTCAGAGAAAAAGACAATCCAGGTGTTTTCAAGCTGCCCAGTAGCTTCTAGATACTGAACGAGACGGCCAATTTCGTGATCCATGAACTCGACCATGGCGGCGTAGATTTCCATGCGCCGAGCGTTTTGCACTTGGGCTATGCCGGTCAGCCTGTCCCATTCGGGGAAGTACCAGACACGCGGAGAGTTTTCTGTTTCAAGGGGCATTATGCCCAGCGCTTTCATTTTTTTGAGACGTCGCTCGCGAATCGCATCCCAACCGATGTCGTAGTCACCCAGATAGCGTCGCAGCCAACCCTTGGGAACCTGCAGCGGATCGTGCGGCGCCTGAAACGCGAGATAGGCGAAGAAGGGTTCATCCCCACCCCGATTGGAGTCGATGTAGTCGATCAACCGGTCGGTGAAGGTGGTCGAGGAGTAGTACCCTTTGGGCAATCTCTCGAGATACCGGTTGTCTTCCACAAACTCCGATTCTTCGTTGTCGCGATTACCCCCCGTCATATCGAAATGACTGCCGGCGCCGTTGAGAATCGAGAAACTGCGTTCGAACCCCCGGGCGTGCGGGATCCTGTCTGGCTGGTGGCCGAGATGCCATTTGCCCGCCATATAGGTGCGGTAACCATGCTCCCGGAGCACCTCTGCAATGGTCGGATAATCGGTGCGCAGCACGCCTTCATATCCTGGCACCCCTAGTTGATTTGGAGCTGTTTTTTCATACATGTTGCCCAGACCGGCGACATGGTTGTCGACCCCAGTCATCAACATGCTCCGCGTGGGAGAGCAGGTGGCCGAAACGTAGAAGTTCGTGAAGCGCATTCCCTCGGTGGCGAGCTGATCAACATTGGGCGTGCGGATTTCGCCGCCAAAGCTTCCCAGGTCCGAAAACCCCAGGTCGTCCGCGACTACCACAATCAAATTGGGTCGCTCGTCGGCGCTTGAAGGTTGCGCCGCCAGGGCTTGCCATGGCGTCATCAGCCAGAAAAGTGCAGTAACTGCAACTGCGACAGTAGGCATGTTGGTTTTCATTGGTCGTTGCTCCTTTCAAATGCCGCCGGCTCTACTCGCCGAAAACGTGGTTGTATTCGCAGGGCACATCGGGCCATCGTTGGTCCAAAGCCCGCGCCTTTGAGAAGTCGTCGTCCGTCATTCGAGTGGACAGTTTCGCGAGCCAATCTCCTGCTTTTTCATTTCCTGCAGCTGACGCACGCGATAGCCAAACGTGTGCAACGGCCTTGGCTTCTTTCGCCGAGACAGCGCGCAGAATTTTTTGGCCCGGCGACGGCGTCCGCGACACGTCGCCGAGGTAAATTCGACCCAGTTCGACCATGGCTTTGGCGTTGTCCTGGCTCGCCGCTTTGCACAGCCAGGCCGTTGCAGTTTGCGTATCGAATCCGGGGCCCATGCAGCAATACGATTTGCCCAATTCATACTGAGCCTCCGCATCGCCGCGTGCGGCTGGCGGCCAGAGGGCATCACGCGAAGCAGATTTTGTGGCGTATGTGGTTGTGCTCACCGCCGCGCCGACGCAGCCGGCGGTGCAGGATGCAGTTACAACCAACAGAAATGCGCGCCTGAGATGGTCGAGCGCTGATTTAGGTTTAGTCATGATTGAATCTCCCGGCCTAACTGGCTGAGTCAGAGGTCGCCGCCATCGAAATGGCTAAGCGGCGTTCAGATGCAGATATCGGGGTGTCGGTTTGGCGTGACTCAATGGTTGAGAGCGACCAATGGTCGTCGACTGAAACACGCATCTCGCCGGACGAGCGATACCACCGGCCGCAGATGGAATGCTGCCATTCGGACTCGAACTGAATGACGATGCGGCGCGCGTCGAAGGATTCGATTTCCTGTCGCAGCGTGCAGTGAAGCGAATTCGACCATTTTTGGGTGAGAGCGCTCCAGATTTCGTCACGCCCAACGTGCACGGCATCCTTGTCACGCCAGACCGCTTCTTTCGTAACCAGACGAATCGCCTGTGATGGGCTGTGCGAGCTCAGCGCCTGTTCGATGGAGCGGCCAATTTCGGCCGCTTTGGCCGCACTGATGGATCGATTGCTCACTGCTGGTATTCCCTCTCAAAAAATTGAATTACTTGGCGACTGGGAGAGCAGAAAGCGTGCCAACTCGTAAAAACTATAAAAAACAAATACTTAACGTTTTCAGGCGCTCTCAAGAATTTGTAAATCCCAAAAAGTTGTGTTTTAGTTTTTTGAGAATCGCGCGGAAGAGACGCTGTGAACCTGAAAGCACAAGGTGATGCTGCGACCGATATCCTGGCTCGAGCCCCGGGCCTCTATTCAGTCGTGAATGCGCGTTTGGACTGCTTGTGGGTTAGCGATGACCTTGCCTCACTGAGGGCCGATCCCGGCGGATCCGTCCTGGGTTTCGTTTCAGTGGATTCAATTGAACGCGTTCGATCGGCACTGACCTCTGTTTGCGAGGACGGGGGCAGTGTGACTGATCTGCCGATTCATCTCTCAGGCTCAGGGGGATCCACCACTGCGCTGATGCAGGCCTGGGCAATCGACGATTCACGCGACCAGATGGGCATCGCATTCATCCCGTTACGAAATGGCTGGGACGGTGAATTGGACTCGGCATTCATCGAAGCAGCCGAAACGCGCGACCACATCCTCAATGCGGCGGGCGATGCGATCTACGGAATTGGGTTAGACGGGACCGCGACATTCGTCAACAAAGCGGCCGTAGACCTTCTGGGCTGGCGTCACGAAGACATCATCGGCATCGGTGTTCACGAAGTGCACCACCATTCTCACGCAGACGGCACGCCTTACCCGCGAGAGGACTGTCCCATTTATGCTGCCATTCGCGACGGCCAGGTTCATCGAGTCGATGAGGAAGTATTCTGGACGTCCGAAGGAGAGGCCGTTCCGGTCGAATACACCAGCACGCCCATCATCGTGGACAACGAAATCAAGGGCGCGGTTGTCGTTTTCCGTTCCATCGCTGAGCGACTTGCTATCGAGGCACATCGAGACGCGGCCTTTGCCGAAGTGGACAATCTCAGGAACATGCTCGAAACGCTGCTCGACTCGGCCGGCGAAGGCATCTACGGACTCAGCAGCGATGGTGAGGCGACTTTCATCAACAAAACCGCCGAGAAATTACTTGGGTGGAAACAGTCCGACGTCGTCGGTCGCAGCATTCATGAAGTGCATCACCATTCCCACCCCGATGGATCTCCGTACCCCAGGGAGGAGTGCCCAATCTATGCCGCAGTCAAAGACGGGGCAGTTCACCGCGTAGACAGCGAAGTATTCTGGACACGCGACGGAAAGGCCATACCGGTTGAATACACCAGCACGCCAATCATGCGAGATGGCAGGCCAGACGGAGCCGTAGTCGTATTTCGTGATATCTCTGCCCGCAAGAAGCTTGAGCAGGAAAGAGATCAAGCTTTCGGACGTGTCCAGGACCTCAACCGCCAGCTCGAGCAAGAGAGAGAATACCTTCGGGAAGAGGTTGATCACGCCATCGACTTTGGCGAGATTGTTGGCGAAAGCGATTCGCTGAAACACACGCTGGCCCAAATCGAAGCGGTTGCCACTACGCCCGTCAACGTTCTCGTCCACGGCGAATCAGGCGTTGGCAAGGAAATGATCGCGAGAGCCATACACGCCCGCAGCGATCGCGCGGACAAGGCGCTGGTGCGCGTGAACTGCGCGTCGATTCCGGAGCACTTATTCGAAAGCGAGTTTTTTGGACACGTCAAAGGCGCGTTTACGGGAGCACACCGCGATCGCGTTGGCCGGATGCAGCTGGCCAATGGTGGCACCTTGTTTCTGGATGAGGTCGGCGAAATCCCGCTGCCATTACAAAGCAAATTGTTACGTGCGATTCAGGAAGGCCAATTTGAACCTGTCGGCGAAGACCAGACGCAAACGGCCGACGTGCGGATCGTTGCGGCAACCAACCGCATTTTGAAGGAAGAAGTAAAGGCGGGCAGGTTTAGAGAAGATCTTTTTTATCGTCTCAGTGTGTTTCCCATCGAGGTAGCACCGCTCCGAGAACGCCCCGCGGACATATTGCCGCTTGCACTGCACTTCGTCGATATCATTTGCGCCAACCTCGGGAAAGACAGGCTCACGATTAGCCAGCGCGACGCAGAAGTGCTCCAACAGCAGGATTGGCCCGGAAATGTACGCGAGCTGAAGAATTTCATCGAACGCGCGGCAATTCTAAGCAAAGGAAACCGGCTTCGAGTAGATCTTGCACACGCCGGCGATGGTGGCCCGCCCGCCTCGAGCGTGGCCCCTGTTCTCGAGTCCGACGAGTACATCACTGACGCTGAGTTTCGGGATCTGGAAAAGCGAAACATCCGAGCTGCACTTGAGGCTTCGAATTGGCGCGTTTCCGGAGACGGCGGAGCCGCGGCCCTGCTCGAAGTGAAGCCTTCGACTCTCGCCTATCGAATAAAGGCGCTAGGGATCAAGAAGATTGACTAACTAGCCCGCATTTTTCACCAGTTGCCGGATTTGTCGGTTGATTTCGCGAGTGCGGGTTGCCCGATCACGCTTCAGGCATAGCCCAGCTATGGCGAAAGCGTCGCCTGCAAAACCTCCTGCTTCGATTTGAAGTAGTAGTAGAAGGTGCCCTTCGCGACGCCGATCTCATTGATGATCATCTCTACCGAACACCTGGAGTAGCCAATCCGGCGAACACCACACGCGTCATTTGGGCCCCTTTTCCAATCACATTGTTACTGACTGACGGTCAGTCAGTTAAGGTGGTGGTGGGACGGAGGCAAGGGGTTTTGTTGCCCAGACCGTGGGGCCCTCTTCCGACAACACCCGCGTCTCCGCGCAGGAAATTACTTGGCCTTCTCCGCCTCCAGGTCGAATTTAGGGCGGGCACGCCTTTGGCGGCTTGGTGGGTGGTCCAGCCTGGATATGGTGTTGCGCTACGCTCACTTGGCGCCAGGGCAAGTGGCTGCCCCTGCCGGTAACACTATTGGCCCAAAACGGACCAAAACTCAGCAGCGTCGAGGGAGGCAACGCATCGTAAACAATTGAAAGTAAGGGCGTTTTCTGGTGCCGGCTGAGGGATTCGAACCCCCGACCTACTGATTACAAATCAGTTGCTCTACCAACTGAGCTAAGCCGGCAAGACCTTGAAACCGCCATTTTAATCTACAGGTGTATTCTAATGAAACGGTCCGCGGGCTGACCGTCAGAAACCGATGCCCTGGGGTCCCCCGGGCTTGGCATCTGCGTCTGCAATCGGACTGGTTGGTTTCGCATGGGCAGGGTCGTGACGCAGCAATTGTCTCCTTTTACCGTTGGCATCGAGGAAGAATACCTGTTGGTGGACCTGGAGACGCGCGACCTTGCGCCGGATCCACCGGCGGAGTTGTTTGAGCGCTGCCACGCCCTGCGCGGTGACGGGCAGGTCGACCGTGAACTGCTGCGGCCTCAAATCGAGATTGGCACTGCGGTATGCGAGAACATCGGCCAGGCCCGGGATGAGCTGCAACGCCTGCGCGGCATGATTCGGGAGGTATCAGCGGAATATGGGCTGGCGCCCATCGCTGCGTCCACCCATCCCTTCGCGGACTGGCACGTGCAGCGCCATACGCGGAAGGAACGCTACGACATCCTCCACCGGGACATGGCAGGGGCAGCGCGACGCCTGCTGATCTGCGGGATGCACCAGCACATGGGTGTGGCGGACAACGAGATGCGGATCCGGCTGCTGAACCAGTTCACCTACTTTCTCCCTCACATGCTGGCACTGAGCTGCTCATCGCCGTTTTGGATCGGTGAGGACATGGGGCTCAAAAGCTACCGGCTCACAGTGTTCGACAGCCTGGTCCGGGCGCGACTGCCGGAACGTTTCTCAAGTTTTGGGGAGTACGAGCGCGACGTCGAGATCATGTGCAAGGGCGGACTGATGGAGGATCCCACCAAGATCTGGTGGGACATGCGTCCCAGCTACCGCTATCCCACGCTGGAAATGCGCATCACGGACATATGCACCAATCTGGAGCACGCGATCAGCGTGGGTGCATTGAGCGTGAGTATCCTGCGCATGCTTGAGCGCCTGACGCGCAGCAACCGCAGCTGGCAGGTCTTCCCACACATGCTGGTCTACGAGAACCGCTGGCGGGCCATGCGCTACAGCTTTGACGAGGGGATGCTCGATTTCAGCAGGGCGGAGGTCCGGCCCTTTATTGACGTGCTGAATGAGATGATCGACCTGGTGGCCGAGGATGCCGACGCCCTGGGCTGCCGGGAAGAAGTCGAGCGCAGCCGCCTGATCCTCGAGCACGGCACCAGTGCTCATCGCCAGCTCGCACTCTATAACCTGGCCCTGGGCACCGGAAAAGACTCACAAGAGGCGCTGCGAGACGTTGTGGACTGGCTGGTAGAGGAAACAGCGAAAGGAACCTGAGACAGACGACAACGCGATGTCCGTGGAAAGATGACGGTTCGGCCGGTCAGGCGGGTGCGTAATCTTCCGAATCAGCCGGGTCGGCGGTGATGATTTCCATGCGGCGGGTGGCGGCGTTGTCGAGCCCACCGTGAAGCAGGCGCCACTCCTCGTCGCCGAAGCGCAGGGTGTCGGTGTTGTTGATGGGCACGGGCTCGCGGACGATGTGGCCGTTGAGGTAGGTGCCGTTGGTGCTGTGGCGGTCCACCAGGAACAGGAAACCCGAAGCCGTTGATGGCTTGAGCTCAGCGTGGATGCGGGAAACCCGGTGGGATGCCGGCTGGATCTGGCATTCGATGCCGCGTCCGATCAGGAACGGGAACTGGTCGACGGGGATACGGAGGCTATCCCCATCGGCCCGTTCCAGGTACCACCCGGGGGCGTCCCTGCCCGATTCTCTGCCGGAATTCCGGCCGAGTTCCATGTTTGAGTACCCGCCTTGCTGATCCATAGCAATCGATCCCTGTTTCTAGTTTTTATTGTTCCAACAGGCGGCCGGCGGGGAAACCGTCGATAACATTCGTTTGCACGCCTGTAACAGTCGTTAAAGATCGTCATTTCCTAACATTTGTTTAGCCCGGAGCCGCTAAAGAACCCGCCGGGACTGGCCGATCAGATGACTTGTGAGCAGTCAGTTCCCCACTACCGACCTTGTCACCGAGTTTGTACCAGCCTGGCTGTCCGGGCTGGCCAGCGCGGGTATTGCCATGTTTGTGCTGCTCGGCGCACTGGCGGCGTTGCTGCTGTTGTTCGGCAACTCGACACCTGCCCGAAGGCTCAGAACCCTGACGCCGAGCCTGCGGGGACGGGTCGCGGTCGGGTTCATCCTGGTGGCCACCCTGCCGCTGATTTCCCTGGGTATTGTCCTGACGGAGCGGGACGCCCACGGCCAGCTGGAGTACATCGCCACCAACCTGCGCGGTGAAGCCGCGGACCTGTCCCAGGAAATCGCCCACCTGCTGGACAAGAACCTGGGCAGCATGGTCAGCCTCGCGTCCCACATCGAGTCCCGCGGGGATAAAAGCAAGGAGTCGCTGAACCTGTGGTTGCGCGCCCAGCACAGCACCAACCCCGATTTCCTGACCATGCTGGCGGCGAACCGGGATGGCCAGATCGTAGTCGCCACGGGCCGCATCGATGGCTCCATCAAGAGTTTCCCCAACGTGATCGACGGGATATCGGACCGGGAGTACTTCCGTCGCCCCATGGCCACCGGGCTGCCCTACGTGTCCGACGTGTTTCGCGGTCGGGGCCTGGGAAATGACATTATCGTGGCCATCAGCGCGCCGGTCACCCGCCAGGACGGGGAACTGTGGGGCATCGTGGAAGGCTCACTGGACCTGGGCCTGCTGGCCGCCATGGATCAACGCAGCCGGGACAACAGCAGCCTGGTGGTGCTGGATGAGAGCGACCGGGTCATCTATGCCAGCCCGGATGCCGCCCTGGAAGTGCTGAGGCCGTTGACCGGCCATGCCCTGCTGGCCGGAACCCGTGGACTGTCCACCGGCACGCCGTATTCCTACCTGCCTGACCAGCCCGGTGCCACACGCCACATTGCCGTGCACCAGCGGGTGGATAACGGCTGGCAGCTGTTCATGATGGCGCCAGTGGATGCGGTGGAGGCGACAGTGCTGAATGAGCTTGCCGTGACGGCGGCTTGGCTGGCCGGGGCGATTATCGTGGCCATCTGGCTGGCCCTGGCGTTTGCCAACAGCGTGGCGCGGCCGTTGAAGCGACTGGAACAGTCCCTGGACCTGGTCAACGTGGACTCTGGCGCTCACCTGCCCAAGGTCAGCGAAACAGCACCCAGGGAAGTCCAGCTGGTCTACCAGAAAATCGGGGCGGCTCTGTCATCCCTGCAGAACAAGAACGAACGGCTGTTCAAATCCCTCAGCCAGACCGAGAAACTGCGGGGCAAGCTGGCCGAGATACTCTCCTCCCGGGACCAGGAGATCAAGCGCCAGACCCAGCAGCTGCGGGAAACCAATATGGCGCTGGAGCTGCTGAACCGGACCGATTCCCTGACCGGGCTGGCCAATCGCCAGGGATTCAACGAGTTCATGACCCAGGTGTGGGGTGTGGCCACCCGGGAGCAGCAGCCGGTGTCGGTCATCTGTCTGGATATCGACTTCTTCAAATCCTACAACGACCGCTATGGCCATCCCGCCGGTGACCGGGCGCTGCGCAAGGTTGCCGGTGCCATCAATGACGCCGCCAGCCGGCCACTGGACCATGTGGCCCGTAACGGCGGCGAAGAATTCGTGGCCGTCCTCGGCGACACCCCACTGGACTCTGCTCTGCAGGTGGCGGAAAAAATGCGTGACGGCGTGGCCAACCTGCACATTCCCCATGAAGGCTCCAAGGTCGAGAACATTGTCACCATCAGTATCGGGGTGGCGACGATGATCCCGGGGCGGGACGACCGCTCAACGGAACTGCTGGAAATCGGCGACCGGGCGCTGTACGCCGCCAAGGACGGCGGCCGCAATCAGGTGGTGTACCAGAACGAGGGCCGGCATTTCGTGTACCAGCCGGCCGCCCAGTTCAATCGTGACGCGGCCAGGGAACTGACCGAAATGCGCAACGGGAGTCGTAAGACCGATCCGAAGATTGTTCGGTTTCATGCGCCGGAGTAGGTGTTTCCAGATGACCTGCGCCCACCGGGCGCAATCATTTGAACGTCATCCTGAAGTTGAGACGACCTGCGCCCAGCGGGCGTACACCTTTTTTGACGTCATCCTGAACTCGATTCAGGATCCATCTGAGACTGGTATCGGTAAAACCTTGGATCCAGGCAGTGGTTTGATCGGAGACTTCGATCATTCACGCAGGCGGCGGAAGGGGTCACTGACGATGGCTGTGCTCCGGAGCTGTGCGGCCGTCGACGAAGGCAACTTCGGGAATTCAGATGGATCCTGAATCGAGTTCAGGATGACGTTAAAAGGTGTGCGCCCGTTGGGCGCACGGGCGGTAGAGCTGGGAGGTCAGTAAGCCGGCTGGGAGCCAGATGAGGTGAAACGAGGGCGTGAGTCAGCGGGATTTCAGGGTTACGGCCGTGCCGTGCCGATTCCAAAAACTTACCGAAAACACGCAATAGGCCGCTGGGACACGGAGGGGTTGGAGGCCACTACGCGTTCCCAGGGTGCGGTTTTGGTTTCGTCTCGCCGGTAGTCCAGCCAGAACACCAGGGCTTCCTCGGTGCGCCGGGTCATCTGGGCGTCGAAGCCCAGGGCCAGCAGCGCGGACTGGCGCCGCAGGGCGTTGGCCTCCTCCCGGAACAGCCCCAGGGAAACCGTGTTTTCCCGGTCTCCGGCCGTGACCACGTAGTAATCCTTGAGTCCCGCCAGGGACAGGTCCCGGGCCAGGTTCAGCGCTTCTTCCCGGGTACTCACCGCCTGCAGGTAGACCCAGAACCCGCGATCGATGGTCTGCACTTCCTGGCGCTGGCGGCTCTGGGCCACGAACGGCGCCATGGCGTTGAAAGCGCGCAACAGGTCGGTCTGGGTCTGGAAAGGCCCAAGGGCGAAACAGCCGGTGCCGCCGCCCAGGTCGCCGCCGGAAACCAGCAGCTGTTCTTCCCGCTCGCGGATCAGCTGCAGTTCTGGAACGCCGGGATCTGCCACGGGCAGCTGGACGCTGGCGGACTGCCGGGGCTTCTGGGACAGGGACCAGGCGTAAAAGCCCAGGTTGCCGGCCAGCAGCACAAAAAACACCACCCGGATCGAAAACAGCCAGTTAAATGACCGCCGGACAGGTTCCGAATCTTTCTCCAGTGGACCTGCCCCGGGCGCGATTGGGTCGATCTCATCCTCATCAGGCGCGTTGCCATCGGTACCGTCGAGTTCGGCGCCATCGTCGATCTCATCGGAGAGGTCCCCCGTTGGCGAATCAGGCGAAGTCAGGATCAGGGAAGAATCTTCCGGTTCGAAGTAAAACCCGGAGTAGGATCGGTACTCCGGCTCCGTCACCCACTGCTGCTTTGAGTCGTCGGAATTGGAATCGTCTTCCGGCACCATTTCAGCATCGGACCCGGATTCAGAAGAAAAGTGGTCTTCCCACTCCTTCTCACCAAACCACTTTTCCCAGGAGTCTTCGGATTTTGAGTCCTCTACGGGCGCCATTCCAGCATCGGACCCGGATTCAGACGGCTCATGGTCTTCCGGCTCGTTCTCACCAAACAGCAGCCCAGAGCCCTCAGGTTTCGAATCGTCAACTGGCGCCGTTCCAGCATTGGGGCCGGATGCAGACGAATCGTGGTCTTCCCATTCCCTCTCACCAAACCGCTTTTGCCAGGAGTCTTGGGGTTTTGAGTCGTCGCCCGGCGCCATTCCAGCATCGGACCCGGATTCAGATGAATCGTGGTCTTCCGGCTCTCCCTCACCAAACAGCTTTTTTTGCCCGGAGCCCTCGGATTTTGAATCGTCTACTGGCTCCAATGCAGCAACCCCCGAAGTACCAGGTCAGGCACCAACCGCCCGCGCTCGCCCAGCACCGGCATGACCGCCTCGGCGGCACCTCCGGTGACAAATATGGCGTCGGATTTTTCTTCCAGCAGCGACATCATGCGAAGCATAGATCCATCCACCGCCGCTTGCACCCCTGCCGCCACACATTCCTGGGTATTGCGACCCCAGGCATCCTGCATGCTCCGCCCGTCGGGGCTAACCCGGGCAGTTCCGGCTGCCAGGCTGCGGGACATCAGTTCCACTCCCGGGAGTATCCAGCCGCCAAGGTGGCGACCCTCCGGATCAACGCGGTCCACGGTGATGGCGGTGCCGGAGTCCACCACGCAAAACGCGCCCTCGGTCAGTTCCGCGGCGCCCAGCATGGCCATCCATCGGTCGACACCCATGCTCGACGGGTCGGCGTAGGCGTTGACCAGGCCGTGACAGGTTTTTTCGACCCGGGCGAACCGGGCCTCCATGTCGTACGCGTTGCGGCACCAGTCCAGCAGCACGTCCTCCACTTCTGTATCCGCCACTACCGAACACAGCACCTGGTCGGCGCGTCGTTCAGCCCCGAGCCGGTCCAGTGCTGCGGCCATGCCGTCCCGGCCAACCGCCGTTTGGGGTGACAGGCCACCGTCGTCGGCCCAGGCCCATTTCACCCGCGAATTGCCCACGTCCAGCAGCAGCTTCATACAGACCGCACCTTGACCTCACCACCCGAAATCCGGGACAGGCCGTCAGCCGTAGCCACCAGGAAGGTACCGTCCTCATCCACGCCGGCTGCCGTACCCAGCACTGCGCCCTCACCCAGCTCCACCCGCACCTCGCGTCCCAGCAGGGCATCAGCCTGGCGCCACTCCTCCAGGAACGGGGTCAGACCCTCGTGGCTGAAACGGCCCAGCGCCGCCACCACGTGGTGCACCACGCGACCGGCCAGTTGGTTGCGGGAAGGAACGGCCGGGTCGGAGCCTCCGCGGGTCAGGCGGTTCAGGTCGACCCACGGCTGGTCCACAGCCGCCATGAGATCACTGTCCACCCGCCAGTTCATGCCGACACCAAATACGGCCCAGGGACCGTCAGCTTCCAGCTCCACCAGCATGCCGGCCAGCTTTCCTTTGTCACACAGCAGGTCATTGGGCCATTTCAGCATGATCCCGCCATAGCCCAGCTCCGTCAGCGCCCGGCGAACGGCCACCCCCAGGACCAGGCTGGCGCCGTTGAAATGCTCCAGGTCGCGGGATCGAAACGGCCAGGCCACCGACAGGCACAACCCGCTGCCGTAGGGGGCGGTCCAGCTGCGGCCGCGGCGGCCGCGGCCCGCGGTCTGGTACTCAGCCAGCAGTACCCGGGCGGCAGTGTCGGGGATGCCACGCCGGCGAAGCTCGGAGTTGGTTGAATCGATGGCACCAACAACTTCCAGGCTCTCGATCTGGAGCCGGCTGTCCGGCCCAAGCTCTGCCTGTACCTGCCCAGTGCTCAGCAATTCCAGGGGCTGCTCGAGCCTGGCCGGATCGGCCGATTCAAAACCGATCCCCCACTCTTCCAAGACGGCCATGGCCGACGCGAGTTCATTGGGCGGACACTCCAGGGATCGGGCCAGATCGGATTGGGCCCGGGGCTCACCGCTGGCAAGCAACCGGGCCAGGGCATCAGCCAGGCGATTCATTTGAACCAGTTCACCACCCGCACCCGTTCAAAGCGGTGCTCGGTACCGTCGCGCAAGCGGGTGATGTTGACACGGTGAGCGTAGACGATAACTGCGGCCGCCAGCGCACAGAACACCACCAGCTCCGTCGCCGGTTTGATCAACCAGACCAGCGCCACCGAGGATACGGCCGCCAGGATGCTGCCCAGGCCCACGTAGCCGGTCACCACCACGGTCAGCAGCAGGATAGCGATGGCCCCGGCCACCGCCAGGGGCGCCAGTACCAGCATGACGCCGGCAAAAGTGGCCACGCCTTTGCCGCCCCGGAAGCCGAAGTAAACCGGGTACATGTGCCCAACAATGGCGGCCAGGCCGCAGGCACCCTGGAGGGTCAGCATGGAGACCGGGCCGTGTCCCCAGGCCGGAGCAATCAGCCCGGCTGCCAATGCGCCCTTGCCAATGTCGATGACGACAACTGCCAGGGCGAAGGCGACACCCTGGGAACGCAGTGCGTTGGTACCGCCGGCGTTGCCGCTGCCGGACTGGCGAATGTCCACGTGGCGCAGTTTACCCAGCACCAGGGAACCGGAGATCGATCCCACCAGGTAGGCTGCGATGACCTTGGCCAGTACCATCAACATAGCCTGGCCCGCATTCTCCAGCGAAACTCGTGCAACATACGGGCTATCCCCCGTTACCTGCCTGCTGCTCCTTCCAGCGGGCCTGCCACTCTTCGGCAGAGATGTATTCCTGCACACCAACCACCAGCGAGCCCGGCCCGGCGTGGGCGCCGATGCTGGACCCTGCCGCGGTCAGCAGGACCGAATGGGCGCCTTTGACGTTCTGCTCGAGGAACTGCCGCATGGCTTCTCCCCCTTCGGCATAGTCGCAATGGGCAACCAGCAGGCGGTACCTGCGTTTGTGGTTCAGGCGCTTCATTACCCAGCGGGCAAATCGCCGGGGCGCATCGCTGCGCAGGAACAGCACGCCTGCAGGGCCGATCTTGCCCTCGTCGTTGTTCTTGATGATCAGCGACAGGTGGGCCACGTCGGTAAAGGTCTTCATGCCTTTGGGAACCCGGCCGCCGCGAACGCCGTAGCTCAGGTCCGGAACCAGCGCATAGGTCCGGGTTCGAGGTCGCAGGTATTCCAGTCCGTCCAGGATGCACTGGCGATTGAGGTTGGCGGCGGCCGCTTCCGCCGCAAACAGGGTCAGCAGTCCCTGCCCGGCCGAGGCGTTCATGCTGTCGAAGGTCTTGACCTGTTCCTCGTCCACCCGTTTGGCGGCGGCCTGGGCCGCCTGCCAGGTGCCGCTCATGGCCCTGGAGACGGTCACGGCGATGACCGAGTCAAAGTGCGAGGTCAGGAATTCGAACTGGCGCCGGAAATCCCCAGGTGGCGGCTGGGACGTTCTGGGATACTCCGGTGAGCTGCGCAGCAGCTCGTAGAACTCCGACGAACTCAGGCTTACCTTGTCCAGGAACTGGCGGTCACTCAGGTTGACCCGCAGTGGCACCAGGTGGATGTGCAGCCGCTCCATCTCTTCCTCGGGCAGATCTGCGCCGGTATCGGACAGGATGGCCACCCGCCCATGGCGGGAGTGGGTGGTCTGGGTCTGGGCCAGGATGTCGTCGGCCTTGCGTGAGCTGACGTCGCCGAAGTCCTCGCAGATCCGGAATACGTCAGCGGTATCGTTAACGTGGATATGCACCCGCACCTTGTTGCGGGTCCCGGCCAGCACAAGGCTGCTGCAGTTCAGTTCCAGCAGTTGGTCGCGCAGCTTACGGCGGTCCAGTCCGTCCCGGGTGACCACGCACTCCGTGCAATAACGATGGGTCACGTCTTCCACGTTGCCGCCGAGGTGTTCCGGTGCGAGGTCTTCGTCCAGCTGCAGTCCCACCGGCAGCACCGAGGTTACGGTGCCGGTCTCGACGTATTCCTGGATCCCTTCCAGCAGGTCCACGAATCCCTGGGCGCCGGCGTCCACTACTCCGGCTTTGCGCAATACCTCCAGCTGGTTGGGCGTATTGGACAGAGAGGTGCGGGCCCGTTCCAGGCCGACCTGCAGCAGATCGCGGAAATCCTCCACACCTTCTTTGATCTGGGCCCGCAGCGACAGGGCGTAGTCCCGGATCACGGTGATCATGGTGCCCTCTTTGGGCCTGGCAATGGCCATCTGCGCGCTGCGTGAGCCGTTATAGGTCGCTTCGGCGTAGTCGTGGGCGGTCAGGGTACTGGCGCCCTCCACGGCCTCGTGAAAGCCCTGCAGAAACTGGGCAAAGATGGCGCCGGAGTTACCCCGCGCACCGTCGATGGCGTGATCCGCCGCCTGTTCCAGGAACTTGCCCACGTCGGAATTGATCTTCCGCGTGGCGCCCACCAGGATGGCGTGCATGGTCATGGCCAGGTTGGTGCCGGTGTCCCCGTCGGGCACCGGAAACACGTTGATCCGGTTGATGTAGTCCCGCCGCGCGATGACGTGGTGAATTCCCGCAACCAGCGCGTCTCTCAGCCAGGCCCCATCGATGGAAAGCAACGATTTTTGGTCGATGTCAGCGTCCATAATCGGATTGTTTTTATGTGCGGGAAGTATAACTGAGCCGGGGGCTGGTCGGGGCCTGTCATCCAGACATTCTTGCACATGGTCACAATCGCCACTTTCTGGCCAACTGTCCCATTATCGAACACCCCCGTTCAGCTAACTTATTGATTTAAAAGGGACCAGAAAATGGCACGGAAATTGTAGATCTCTACAGCATGAGGTCAGGTAGCCATATCCAGGGAGCTTAACGATGGTGCGCCACATTTCATCCAGTTACCAGCGCCTGCTGTGGGAACTCGCAGCCGCGCTGGTGTTTGCGGTATTCACCATGATCGTGACCAACATCTATGCGGACGAATGCATGGGCCAGAAGGTGACAGAGACGGAGCAGACTGAACTTTCTGCACTGGCGCCGCTGCTCACGCCGTCCGATGATATGGTCTGGAGAGGATGTGAGATACGATGAACGAAGAACCCATGGACCGCTTCAAGCGGTTTTTAGAAACATCTCCGGAAAACGGTTGGGTTTTCGGCGTTTGTGCCACGATTGCGAAACGAACGGGCTGGGAGCTGTGGGCGGTTCGCGGAATCGCCGCTGCCTGCCTGCTGCTGTTCACCCTGGCCAGCTGCCTGGTCTACCTGGCCCTGGGCATGCTGATGGACGAAACCCGGCCCGGCACCCAGCGCAAGCTGAGCCGCTGGGCACGACAGGCCGACCGCGTGGTCGATCGGATCTGGAGCGGGCTCAAGCAGTTTTTTGACAACGGCACGCGGGCCTACTCCCACCGGCATGACTCGCGTTATGAAACCCGGGACGTTTAACGCTGTCTGATTAATCAGCTCGCCCGAAATGCGCGCGGAGCATGACGACACTGTCGTCCTCCAATACACACTCCAGCTCCGCCGTTTTTGGGGTTAGTCTGACCGCAAGGTCCGCCTTCCGTGGCGGACTTGCGGTCGTTCCGCGAAAACGCGGTTTCCGCTACACTCTCGCGCTTCGCGCGTTGGCACATCCATGTGCCAAAGGGCTTCGATCACAGTAATTCCGTCATCCTGACAAACCACGCCGTCCTCCTGACAAACCACGCCGTCCTCCTGACAAACCACGCCGTCATCCTGAACTCGATTCAGGATCCATCTGAAATCCCGAAGTTGCCTTTGTCGACGGCCGCACGGCCCGGGGCAAAGCCATCGTCAGTGACCCCTTCCACCGCCTGCGAGATCGATCGGAGCCTCCGATCAAACCACTGCCTGGATCCAAAACATTACCGACCCCGCTCCCAGATGGATCCCGCGGTGAAAGACGATGACTCCGGTTCACCCTGGTGCACCGTTCAGAGGTAGCTGCCCCGGGAATTCAGATGGATCCCGGATCAAGTCCAGGACGACGCCGGAAGGGATAACGCCGGAAAGGGTGACGTCGAAAGGGATGACGTCGAAAGAGGTGACGTCGGATGGCAGCAACCCTTGTACACCCCCAACGCCCCCACGTATCCTCGCCACAACTATCGAGCTGAACGCCCATGTACAACCTGAAACGCCTGGCGGGCGTTGCATATCAGGGCCTGGCTGATCTCTGGCCGTCGATACGGCAGGCCTACAACGCCGACCCGGACGATGACAGCATGGACCGGGTTTACGGGCCCAACCCGAGAATCACGGTTCCGCTGATCGGCGTCGGCTGCGTGGTGGTGGGTGAGTGGTTTGCCCGCTGGGGCCCGGGACTGCCGTTCAAGGAATTCGTCAACTGGTCCGCCGTACTGACGGGGGTTATGTTCGCGCTGCTGATCCGTCGGTACCTGTTTGCCGGGCAAAAGGCCAGGCCGGATGATTTCGGCTGGCTGGCCGCCTCGGTTGCGCCGGCGCTGGCACTGGTGATCCTGGTGGCGCCCCTGGCCAATATATTCTTCGGCAGCATCCAGCCCCGGCCCATGATTGAACCAGGGGTTCAGCTGGGAACCGTGCTGGTGATGCTGACCGACGCCCTGGGCCTGGCAGCAGCCATGGTGATTTCGCTGGCCACCCTGTGTTTCAGCAGGAACTGGCCGTCCGCCTTGATCGACCTCGCGGTGCGGCTTTTCGTATTCAAACTGATGGTCTGGATCACCGCCCTGGTTCTGCTGGAGATAGACATCGTCAGCACCCTGGCAGGCGCCATTGTCGAGTCCATCACCGGGTGGCGGGTTCCAGAGTGGCTATCGGAGCTGGCTGACCAGCTGAGCTATGCCGCGATCCTGGCCACGGCCTATCTGGCGGTAATAGGAGGCACCTGGATGGTGTGCAAACAAAGCTTTGCCGAGCTGCTGGCCAAGGGCGAGGTCGATATTCTGAAGGCGCTGGAGCGACTGGTTGAAGACCCCAAAAAACGAAAGAAGAAAGAGAAGAAAAAGAAGGGAAAGACCGAACCAGCCGCTTAGTCAGGGACTGGCCGCCGCGGCCTTAGCCAGGCAGGCCGCCCGACGGCCGCTGTTGCCTTCCAGGTTTACCGCCGCGGCGCCGCTGTCCCGGCGGCCGTCGACGCCGCCCAGAAAATAGCACTGCTCCGCGTCGAACTGGATCATCTGCACCGCTCCCATGGCGCTGCGGCGGTTGAGCTTGTGGCCGATGTCCAGCAGTTTCTCCTGGACATCCATGGGAAACTCCGGCTCGTGGAACAGCAGGTCCGGCTTCCACTGGTGGTGGAAACGCGGCGCCATGACGGCGTCCTGGGGATCCATGCCGTGATCCACCACGTTGACCAGGGCATGCAGCACCGAGGAGATGATCATGGTGCCCATGGGAGATCCCAGCACCATGTGAGGCTGTCCGTCCTTAAGCACGATGGTCGGCGTCATGGACGAGAGCGGGCGTTTGCCGGGTACGATGGCGTTGGCCTCGGCGCCCACCGCTTCCCACAGGTTCGGCGTATTGGGCTGGATGGAAAAATCATCCAGCTCGTTGTTCAGCACGATACCCGTGCCTGGGACCGTGATCAGCGAGCCGAAAATACCGTTGATGGTCTGGGTGATGGCAACGGCATTACCCTGGCTGTCCATGACTGAAATGTGGGTGGTTCCCTGGTCATCCGGCGTCTGCTTCAGTTCCGGGATCGAAACCAGCGACCGCGGCCGGATCTTTTTTACGCGATCCAGGGCGTACTGCCTGGAGATCAGGCGCTCCACCGGCACATCATAAAAATCCGGATCGCCCAGGTAGCGGGCGCGATCGGCAAACGCCAGCCGCATGACCTCGGCCATCATGTGCACGTAGCGGCTGGAACCGTGACCCAGAGCCTGCAGATCCATGGTTTCCAGCATGTTGAGCATGCCCACCAGCAGTACGCCACCAGAGCTGGGTGGCGGCATGGACACGATCTGGTACCCCCGGTAGCTGCCACGAAGCGGCGTGCGCCACCGAACCTGGTACTCTCCAAGGTCTTTCTCGGAAATCGCACCACCAGTGGCTTCAGCGATCTTACGGGCGTACTCGCCTTCCGCCAGGGCCCGGGCCCCGTGCTTCTGAATGTGACGCAGGGTATTGGCCAGGTCTTTTTGCACCAGGGTCCACCCCAGTTCCGGGATCCTGCCCTCATCCAGCTGAATGCGGGCGGTCTCAGGAAAGTTGGCCAGGCGGCTGTGCACCCGGGTCACCACGCGGCGGTGCCAGAAGCTGGCCTGGACACCCTCTTCAGCCAGGGCGATGGCCGGCTCGATCAGGTCCGCCCAGGGCATGGTCCCGTAGCGCTGGTGCAGGGCGTGCACGCCCTGGACAAATCCCGGCACGCCCACCGCCAGCGGTCCATTCTTGATCTTGGATTGGTCCTTGCGGTAGATCTCCGGGTCAATGGCAGCGGGAGCGGTTTCCCGGGCGTCCAGTGCGGTGGCCTCGCCGTCTGCAGTATGGGTAACCGCGAACATGCCGCCGCCCAGCCCTGAGCTGAACGGGTGGGCCACGGCCGCGGCAAAGGCTGTGGCAACGGCTGCATCCACGGCGTTGCCGCCCTTACGCAAAACCTCGGCGCCGGCCGCCGCCGCCGGCCGCACCGAGGTCACCACCATGCCGTCCCGGGCCCAGATGGGTTCGAAGGCGGCAGAGATGGCCGATGGCGCCGTAGCCAGCAGCAGCAGTGCGCACCCCAGGGTCGCGATACGGTGCAGCAGCATCAGGCCTGCTCCCCGGCCGTGAGGCGCCGGTACTTCTGCATCAGCTGCTCCTGGGTTTCCTCGTGGTCCGGGCTGGGCAGGCAGCACTCCACCGGGCACACCGCCTGGCACTGGGGCTCGTCAAAATGCCCCACGCATTCCGTGCACTTGGCAGGATCGATCTCGTAGATCTCCACGCCCATGTAGATGGCCTCGTTGGGACATTCGGGTTCGCACACGTCACAATTGATGCACTGGTCGGTGATGTAAAGGGCCATGGGACCGGGTCTTGATTTGTTCCAGCCCCTTCAGTTGGCTGCGTCGAAGCGATTTTTCAATGCTTCCAGCACCACCGGGTGGACAAAGTCCTTGACGTTGCCTCCCAGGCGGGCCACTTCCTTGACCAGAGATGCGGAGATAAAGCTGTATTTTTCGGCCGGAGTCAGGAACATGGTTTCCACTTCCGGCACCAGTCGGCGGTTCATGCTGGCCAGCTGAAACTCATATTCAAAGTCCGACACGGCGCGCAGCCCGCGCAGCAGGACCTTGGCTCCAACATCCCGGGCGAACTGGGCCAGCAGGATGGAAAAGCCCACCACCTCCACGTTGTCCAGGTCCTTCAGCGCGGCCTTGGCCAGATCGATGCGCTCTTCCAGGGAAAACGTCGGGCCCTTGCTGCCGGAATCGGCGATGGCCACGATCAGGCGGTCAAACAACCGGGATCCGCGGCGTACGAGATCGAGGTGACCATTGGTGATGGGGTCGAAAGTGCCGGGATAGATAGCCGTAATGGGGCTGCTCATGATGACTCCTGATCGTAGCGGCGCATTATAGCCACTGACCGCCTGTCAGCTACAGTGGGCTACAGTGAGCAACCGCAGCTGGACTTCACCCATGATCTTGTCCCGGTCGATCTGGTAACGGTCAGGCAGCGCTGGTGGCACACTGGCCGGGTTTTCCAGGTAGACCTGCCCACCCGCAGACAGGTAGGCCGGGATCTTTTCCAGCAACGCGTTCCAGAGATCCGCCTCGAACGGCGGATCCAGAAAGATGAGGTCAAATGGCGGCGGCCCGGTCCCCAGCCAGCCGAGACCATCCGCCCTGATCACTTCCACACGATCTGCCGCCCCGAGCATTTCAACCGTGCTTCTCAGATTCGCCACGGCCTGCCGGTCCTGTTCCACCAGCACCGCCTCCCGGGCGCCCCGGGAAACGGCCTCTAATCCAAGCACCCCGGTGCCGGCAAACAGGTCCAGCACCCGGGCACCGGCAATCCTCGGCTGCAGCCAGTTGAACAGGGTCTCGCGAACCCTGTCGCCGGTGGGGCGCAGCCCGGGTATGTCGGCCACCGGCAACCTGCGGCCGCGCCACTCACCGGCGATGATGCGAACGCTGCCGGGCTGCCGCCGGGATTGTTTTTGGGTACGCGGTCTCACGGTGTCTCACCTTGGTGATTTTTGCCCTGCAAAGCAAGGCCATCATCCTCCTCGTCACGTTGACATATGCGTATATTCTAATATACTAAATCAACGAATTCCGAGGAGTCCCCCATGTCCACCACAGAGCTTTCATTCCAGCAGCGCAGCCTGTTTCAGCAGGGCTATCAAACCTACAGCGCTGAGGAGCTCAAACAGCTGGAGTGGGGCCTGCGCTTTACCCCGACCGCCTGCTCGCTGCTGACCCTGGTTGGCTTGATCCTGCAGCTGCCGTACCTGCTGCTGGCCGTGTCGGCCCTGGGCATCTGGGCCTATTTCGCGCCCGGCGCCCACCCCATGGACCTGATCTACAACCACGGCGTCCGCCACCTGTTTGGCGCCACCGCCCTGCCGCCCAACCCGCTGCAGCGCCGGCTGGCCTGTCTATCCGCCGGGGTGATGAACGCGGCCGCCGCCGGGCTGCTGTTCGCCGGCATGCCCATGGCTGCTTGGATCGTCGGTGGGATGCTGCTGGTGCTCCAGGCCATCGTGATTGCCACCCACTTCTGCACGCTGTCGTACATGTATGAAGGCCTGATGCGCATGCTGGGCCGCTGGCACCAGCCCCTGTCGGAGCAGGAGTGCCGGCAACTGCTCGACGACGGTGCCGTCCTGATTGACGTCAGGGGCCCGGACGAGTTCGCCCGGGGCGCCGTCGAAGGCGCCATCAACGTG
>JASJDM010000108.1 GCA_030065125.1 Lysobacterales bacterium
GCTGAAAAGCATTCAATTCAACAAGTTACACTATCCGTTGTTGGATCATCCGGGAATCTTCCGAGTTTCGTCCTGACTCTTTTCTTTCCGGTGGCTAAGTTTCATGCATCGTCAATGCGTGAGACTCAACATGAATGTTTTTCCCCTGATGCTGGTGGTGGTGTCGCTCAGTGGTCAACAGCCGGATTACCTGTTCGCCGGGTCGTTTGAAACGCCTGTCAACCGGGTGGTTGTCCAGTCGGAGAGCGTGTTGCTGACCCAGGCCGGCGACTCATATCAGTTGAACACCGAGGTGGTCGACGCAGACGGCTTGCCCGTCGGAACTGCGGTGTCGTGGGTCAGCAGTGATCCTTCAGCGGTATCGGTGGATGCCCAGGGCAGGGTTACTGCGCTGACGGATCTTGGGTCGGCAGTCATTACGGCTCACAGCCGCAATGCGTGGCCGGGTGAGGTGCCGGTGACCGTCGCGCTGCCGTTGAGCCACGTTACGGTCGTCCAACCCGGCCAGCTGTTGGAGGGGCCGGAACCTTGGGCGCCGCCGCCGGAGGGCAGTCTGGCTGGCGAACAGACCCGGCTGGTGATTCCATCTTCTTTTTCGGCGCTGGAAATCGGCGATGGGCTGGTGGTGACGGACTGGTCGGCATTCGGTGAGGTCGTCGCCGTTTCAGAGCAATCCGGGGGAGTCGAAGTCATCGTGGCGGCGACGCCACTGTCGGAGCTGCTGGAGAGCTACGAGCTGGACTTTCAAATGCGCGTCGCCGCGGCCCCCGACGAGCCGGCGGAAACGGACGAAAAAATCCTATCTACTGGCGTGCCGGTGGGGCCGTTCACCTGCAAACTCAAAGAGCTTGGGGATACCTTGCCCGACCTGGACACCACGCTGGATCCCGATCCGGACTACTCGGCGCTCCGATTTGTCTATACGGCGCAGGTGACTGACTCCATCGGCCCGGCTGGCGAGTTGATCCTGGTCGACGGCCCGGTCACGGTGCCTTTGAATGGGGTGATCGATATCGCAACAACACCGGAGGTGTCCTTTTCATGCCGACTGAAAATTGCCGAACCCAAGATTCCGGTCAAACCTTTCGTTATCAAATTGCCGCTGCAGGTTGGCTACGATGTCACCAGCGCCATTGAAGCCGACCTGCTGAGAATCCATGTCAGCGGAGAGGTGGTGATCCAGATCAAGTACGGAATCAGGTACACGATTGAACAGGGGCTGGAGAAGATATCCGAATTCGAGATCGATCCAAGCGGTCTGGACATCGCTTTCGAGCCTGTAAACCCTTCGCCAGACGGGCGGGAAACGCTATCAGTTTCCCAATACTTCGCGGTGTCCTCCAAGGCGACCTTGGGACAGGGCTTCTTTTCCGTCAGTATCTCTTTCGCCGAAGCCCAGGCTGGCACCCGGGCCAATATCGATGTCTCCAGCCTGGGACGCCAGATCCGGGACCCGGCCTACGCCTCTTATGGCGAACTCCTGGGATATGCCCGCTACGGGCCCAAGGCTGGCGGCATCGCCATGCTGAAATTAATCATGAATGGGATGCTAAACGTTCCACTGACGCTCCTGGAGACCTTCACGGATATCGACGTGCAGGATCTGCTGACCCTGAAACTCGATGCGCCGCTCGACCGAACTCCCACTGGGGTCTTGGTTGCATCTCCGCTTAATGCCGCCGTCGGCGAGGACGTAACGCTGGGGATTGATCTCCAAAACGCCACGGCTCTGACTTTCTATCAGGTCGAGAAGATCGAGGTTTACCGGCTTGAGGGAACAGGTGAGGAAACCACTGCTGAACTGTTCCACACAATCATGCCAACGCCGGGCCAGACTCAGTTCGAGTGGACCTGGACGCCATCTGCCGATGACGACGGGAAACTGGTCAGACTGCTGCCGTTTGTCTACTCAAAGCTGCTTCCCGATGTGCCCCTGAAGCTGGATGAGGTTGAAACCACGGTCAGCGTTGGCCGGTTGTTGACGATCACCTCGGGAAGACTGGGCACGAGGGTTAACTCGCTGGCAGTGGAATACTACTCAAACCACCGAGACGAGGATAGGCCCCGGCAGTTTCAGCAGTCAGACGGGGGACCGTTTTCATTTGACGCAGCTGCCAGTGGCGCCAGTCAGGTCGCGGGAACCGTGATAGCCGAAACCGGCTACGGCGAAACGCCGCCGCTTGGTTATAACGCGTCGGGTGCTGCCAGCTACGACGGCGTGGTCACGGCGGACTTCGGCCCCGGGGGCGCAGAGTTCATCGTTGAGACTTATCTATTCGTCTCTGCGTCGGCAGACGTCCCCATTGCCGAGTGTCATACTTTCCCCGGCGACCATGATGTTTGCGCCAATGCCAACGCGTCAGCAAGTGCCTCCGCAGGGTCCCAGGTTGGCTTTGAAATTGCCGAAGGTGCCGGGGCGACTTTCTTTGAGCTTGAGGTCTCAGGAAACGTGGACCAAGACGACGAGTGCACCAAGATTGAGTCCGAGACCTGTCTGTCAAAAGCGTCTGTCGAAAATGAACCCGACATCTGTGTATCCCAGTCTGGCATTTTGACCCCAGGCAGACACTTTTTGACCATTAATGCTAAGGTCCAGAGCCACGCGGACCAGGTCATTTCGGAAAATGGGATCGACTGCAAGTCGACGTCTGGCTCCATTGGCGCGGCCGCAACGCTCCGCGTATTTTTCGAGTGACCCCCAATGGTCAGGTCCTGCAGTCCACGGCTGACCACATGGGTGCCGTTCATCGAAAATTGCCCGCACCTGTGCTCGCAGTTCGGCGCGATGCAGCTCGCCCAATGCCGCGCGCCGAACCGCGGGCTAAGGTCCCTACTCAAAGCCGTCGGAGAACAGCCCGTCGGATAACGGTGGCGTAAAGTTCTCTTCGGTCCGCACCAGCCGTACGCCGTATTGCGCTGCAACTTGAGACTGGGTGTCCAGCCGGCCGCTGTTGAAGTCCACCGCAAATGCAAAATTGAAGTCGCTGGGCGTGTTGGTCCAGATGTTGCTGGTCGCGGACTCGGGAAACAGGTTGGTGTTCATGGCCGGGAAGGTGCAGGCGGTTTCGACCAGCGTGGTCAGCTCTTTTGCGTTGGGCAGCCGCCAGTCGTTGTGGCCGTAGTCGCCGCGGCCTGCCGCATCAATGCCTTCCAGCAATGCCGCCTGCCAGTCGAACTCGGTGGTGCCCACCGCAATGCAGCTGTCGTCGGCCAGGTCGGCGGTGCCGGCGTCATCCAGGTCGTGACCTTGGGGGCAGCGTGGCCACTGCAGATCGGTCTGCAGGTCGTGAACGGTACCCTGAGGCAGCGGGACAAAACGATCGTCGGGGGTAACCCGCAGCATGTTGATCCCACATTGCTGACTGGCCAGCTCAGGCTGTGGGTCGGCCAGTTCATCGCTGACTTCGAGCGTCAGGCCGCCATCGACCTCCAGCGGATCACCAAAGTGAGCGCGAGACGCACCTTCATCGAACGAAATTCCCTTCAAGGTGAAGTAATACTTAACGTAAAAGCTGTCACCGACTTCTAATGCGTCGACGTTGAGCTGGCCGGTTTGCCGGGGCAGGTCATAGCGGGCGCTATCGGCTTTCGGGAAGACGCGGCCACTCCGGTTCACGGTAAACACGCCGGGCACCAGGCCCTCGCCGTCGATGGTTTCTCGGGTCAATTCCAAGGTATGGTTGTCGCTGCTCGGGTTCGGATCGCGGTTACCGCTGATCTCGACAAAAAGCGTCGCCTGCTGCAGACAGAATATGGGGTTGCCCAACCTGTCGGCCAACAGGATCCTGTCTTTGGAACACACGTAAACCGCGACATCGAGCTGCACGGCATGTGAGCGTGTAATCGGCTTGATTTCGAGAAAAGACGGCGAGATTCGGAAGGTCGGCGCAGACGTTGCCAGGCCCTTGACGTAGACGGGCGATTTGTAAAATCCATCGATCCAGCCCTCGACCCCCTTTGCGGTCTGCGCAGGCACTATGGCAGTGCCGGTGACCAAACCCGCATAGAACCGGTTGTTGGCATTAGCGAACGCGTAAGCGCGCGCCGGCTCATTGAAGGTGAAGTTTGTATTCGGAGGATCGTTCAGCGGCAATTCGAACAATTCCTCCAAGCCGCTGCCCCGGGACCCGTCCCCGAAAATCAACCCGTCCACCCCAAGGCGCGCGTCCACGGTGCTGGATGTTATCCCGCCCAGAAAGCTCTGTGCCGTCGCCGATCCACAGCAGAACAACGAACAAATGAACATTGGCAACAGCGCCGCGCGCCGGGTCCCAGGCCGCACCGCCATCACATCCCACCTCCACGCACCAGGCGCACGGCTTCCGGCCCCTTGCCCTCGGTCACGACGCTGCCGGCACCGAAGTAGACCACCCAGGCATCGACATTGGTCTGGGCCGAGGAGACGTTGGTGAAGTAGTTGTCGGCGATGGTGTTGGGAAAGTAACCGGCGTCCACCGTTGGCAGCACGGGGAATACCAGCGGTTGATCGCCGTAAGCCACGATGGACTGCAGTTCGGTTGGGCTGGGCAGCCGCCAATCCGAAAAGCCGCACAAAGCCGCGGCGTTGACCGCGGAGAGGTATTTCTCGGTATCGCAGTTGCTGTCATCGACGCAGCTGCCCTGATTCTCGAAGCCGGCAAACCCGGCGTCGTTGACCTCGGTGGAGGTGTACCAGGAGTAGGTCCAGTCCTTGTCGTGCAGGCCGTCGTCGTCGGTCTTGATCTCCCAGACCAGCCCGGTGACGTTGTCCTCCACGCAGGCCCACGGATCCGTGACGTAGTCAGCCTGCTGGTCCGCCAGCGGGGTGCCGACCGCGTCCAGCTTGGTAAAGGAAAAGCCAGCCTTGCCGTCACTGTCGTCGGGATCGGTGAGGTCGCGGCCGTATTCGGCGTCCTGGCCGGGCAGCACGTCGGTGCCTGCCGCCAGATCGTTGCAGGCCACGCCAATGGTGCTGCCGTCGCTGCAAACCGTCACACCCGTGTCGTTGAGCTCGGCCAGCGCGGTTGGCCCGCCCAGCGTTACCAGCAGCGCCGCGACGGTACCTCGACGGATTACGTTCATCACTGCCTCCCATTCGTCCTTTTGCAGACACACAACAATCGGATCAGGATTGGTTCACGAGCCCCGGCCAGTCCCGGCGTATACTGGGTCTATGGAAAGGACCGCCGACATCACCGCGCTGCTGGACGCGCTGGCCGACGGCCACGGAGATGCCGATCAGCTTTTTGCGGTGGTTTACGATGAGCTGCGCGCCATCGCCAAGGCCAACCGCTTCCGCTGGCACGGCGACGAGACGATGAACACTACCGCGCTGATCCACGAGGCCTATCTGAAGCTGGCCGGCCAGCAGCGACCGGACTGGCGCAGTCGCGGACACTTCTTTGCCACCGCGGCCAAGGCCATGCGCCAGGTGCTGGTCAACTACGCCAAGCGCCGCCAGACGGCCAAGCGCGGGGGCGATCGCGACAAGGTGCCACTGGAGGATGGCCTGGCGATCGATCACGATACCGCGCTGGAACTGCTGATCGTCGATCAGGCGCTGGCCGCGCTGGAGGCCGAATCGCCGCGCGCGTGCCGGGTGTTCGAGTGCCGGGTGTTCGGCGGGCTCAGTCAGGACGAGACCGCCGAAGCGCTGGAGATTTCGCGCTCCACCGTCAAGCGCGACTGGACCTACGCCAGCGCGCGGGTCCATCAAGCGGTCGACGATTCGCCCACCGACTGAACCAATCTCCCACTGCTTGGTGTATGCCCCCGATAAGGCTCGCACGGGGCGAGTCTGTTAACCGCCGCCAGCTCGCTGACTGCGCGAGACCTGGTGGCACAGATGGGGGAGAAATCATGATCTGTAAAAACCTGAGTGTTGCAATTGCTTGCGCCGTGTACGTCATGGGATCGCCAGTCCTGGCCGAGAACCGAATTCAGATTGGCGAGTTTGGTCACGATGGCGAAATCACCATTTACCGAGAGATGTTTCGGGCGACCTTGGCGAACCAGGCAACAGTTGAAGCGTTGAGCGTCATGGCTCACAGCGATGTCCAACACCTGCGTCGCAAGAGTCTCGGCATTGACCATTCCTGCCGTACCGAGTTCGTGCCGCTGTCCGATCCGCACGGATCGGCCATTCGCGTTGGCTCGCCGCAGCCTGAAGGAACGCCCGTCCTGTTGGACAGGACCGCATGGGTAGTTACCCTAAAATGCCAGGACAACGGGTGCTCCAACTACGCCGAGGACCTGGATCCCTGGGAGCTGAGATCGCCTGAGCATGAGGACGAGCGTGATCCAGAGCCGCTGCCCGGCGGCTTCAACCCGATTGAATTGGTCACCGGTGTCTGCCAGACGCCTGATTTCACACCCGTCGCCAGCCCCTGCCGTTGTCATGTGACGGTCGGCGGAGACGCGCCAGTCGTGGTCGAGGAGCTGCCACAGCTCTGCGCATCGGTGCCAATGACAACCGTGGAGTTTCGGCTCGACCAGTGGCTGAAACCCTACTATTTGCCATAGTCCCGCGTTGTCATAACCGTGGCGCGTTCAGCGCCTGAACTTCACCGCGCCGGCTTGCGGCGCGGTGAACCAATCACCAGGGAATTGCTGTGTGTCTCGATAGGGACAACCGGTCTCGAATACCTGGGCTACGCACATCGATGTTTGCTGGACAACCAAGCAACCGGCCGAAACTGCTCATCAGTCACGCACCTGCTGCGAGCCTGATCCTCGCGGTCTACGTTGCAGGGAGCGACGTGGCGATTGCGGACCACGGCAGCTCGGCCGGCTGTGACAACATGTTTGCGCTCGGGCTGGCGCGACAGCAGCACCTGCCTGACTGCGACCAGCCGCTGCAGGGCGTGGTGGCCGGCGACTACTGCTGGGACGCGGCCGCCGGTATGCCCCACTCGCCCAACTCCTGCGCGGCCAAGGTCTACCTGGAACCGCCCGCCCCGAAACCGGTGCCCGTGGCGCCGTTCGAGTGGCGCTGGCTGTCACCATGCGCCAATGGACGTGTTTCCACGCCCTGTGCCATCGACCCAGTGCGCTGTGTCGACGGCACCCGACCCGGGTTCTACATCGACTGGGCAACCGACGACAGCGGCGCACCGGCGCCGTCGGACCGCTGGCTGTTCTACTGGTCGGGAGGTGGCGGCTGCGCCTCGACCGAAGCGTGCTGGAGCGACTTCAACTTCGACATCGGCGCGACCAGCACCTGCAACCCCAGTTCCTGCCCGGTCGGCGCCGGCCGGTCGATCGTCGATGCCTACGAGAGTCGCAGCGGCATCCTCAGCGCCTCGCCTGAAAACGACTTCCATGACTGGAACCGGGTTCGCTTCGAAAAGTGCAGCGACGATTCGTACCAGGGAACAACCACCGAAACCGGGGGTGCAGTCACAGCCGGGGCGATCGGTGAGGTCTACCATCACGGCCAGCGCATCCTGCGCCGGGCGTTTCGCCAGTTCGCACATCCGGATAATTTCCCCGGCCTGCCAAAGCTCGGCAACGCCTCAGCGATCCTGCTCGCCGGCAACTCAGGGGGTGGCAAAACGCTGATTCTCACCGGGGATTCTCTGCGAGATTTTCTCATCACGGAAGTCTTCGGCGGGCCCGATACCGGGGTGAGGATTCGCCTGCTCGTGGACTCCCAGTTCTTGCCGGCGCTGGAACATGAGAATGCGCTGATCGCGGCCACTCATCTCTATGACGGCGATCAGTGGTTCACCCCGGCCATGGGTGAACTGCTGCCGGAGTCGGAATCACCCATGGCGGGTCGAACCTTCGGCACCATGCAGTTCGTCTCGGGTCGCTCGTTTCAGTCCATTCAGGCTTTCGCGCCGCCGTTGGACGCGTCCTGCCTGGACGCACACCCGCTGAGCCCGGAGCACTGTCACGACGAACAGCATGTGCTGCTGCACCACCTGACCACGCCGGCGTTCATCCGCATGGACATCAACGACAACGCCAAGCGTAACGTCGCGCCTGCTTATGCAGACGATCAGACTTACGACTTTGTCGACACCGAGTTTCATGACCGCGTGTTTGGGCAGCTCATCACTTACCTGGAGCGCTTCCAGTCCCAGTCAGAGCTGGCATTGGGGCTGGATCCGAGTCCGAGCTTTCCAACCGGCAACGCCCGTCGCCCCGGCAGGCAGAACCTGGCGGTCTGGGCGCCCAAAACGAGTAAATCCGGCGCCCACACCGGCATGCTGGACCCGGAGCATTTCGGACTGCCTTCCGCGACCGATCCGGTGGCCCTGGAGGCCTGTGACCTCGCAACCGGCAAGCGTGGAACGGCGAGTCCGGAAACCGGTTTTCTCGAGGGCCCGCCGATCACCGTGATGGCCGCCCTGTCTGCCTGGGCGAGCGGGGGCACGGCCATCGATGCGGTGGTGGACTATCACAACACGCTGCTGGGCTATCTCTGGCAGCGTGCCGGCGCGGGCTGCGCGCCCGATGCGCTGTTCAGCGACAGCTTTGAATCCCAAGGTGGGCCATAGCATAGGGCCGTAGCGCGATGACCCAGGCGCAGCCTGGATGCTGTGTATCCCGTTACCAACCATTGAATTCAGGGGAGACACCAATGAAATACCGCGTCCTTGCAACGGCCGCGCTCGTTGCCATCGCCGGCATCGCTTGTGCCGGGATCATCTACGTACCGGTCGGTGGCCTCATCGTCGATCTTGACACAACGCCTGTCCAAGTCCGTGAGCAAGGCAACCAGATCCGAGTCGAAACCACCGGTCTGACCAGCCAGCTCGACTGCGTCGATCAGCCTCCGGACGAGACCTTCGTGCTGCTGACGCAGAACCTGCGGCTGCGCTTCGACCAGCGCGACGGCAAGGTCAGCGGCACGGTGCTGGGCTCGATGGATAAGGCCAGCGCGCAGCTGGCGCTGCGGGGGGGCATTGACGGCGAGGCCAGCTGTTTCCCGACCGGTAGCGATGACTGTGGCGCAATGGTTGTCGATCTGACCGTTCGCAATCGCCTGGTTGACGTCAGCGATCCCACGCTGCCGGAGCTGTTGCTTGACCAGCGACTGCTGGGAAGCCTGCAGCGCAACGGCAGATTCGCGCGTTGGGTTAGGATGGATGCGGACCTGCGGCTTGGGGGCCCGGAAGACGTGGTGGCAACGGTCATTGAGTCGATGGAAGCAGGTGATTCGTGCGGTAATTGAGGCGAGGAAAAAACCAGGACGAACGTGGCGGTCAGTATCAGAGACATCTTTCTCGAGGCGCACGGGCGCGACGGTCCCGCTCGGGCCGACTATCTGGATCGGGTTTGCGGCGACAACACGGCGCTGCGTGCCGAAGTGCAGCGCCTGCTGGCCGCCGCCGACGGTGCCGACGACTACTGCGATCGTCTCGCCGACCGACTCAAGGTCGAGATCAGCGGCGGCGCTGAGCCAGCAGCCGAGCGCATGCCGGCTCAGCTCGGCGCCTACCGCCCTCTGGAGCTGATTGGCCGCGGCGGCATGGGCACGGTGTACCTGGCCGAGCGCACCGACGAGCAGTACGAAAAACAGGTCGCGATCAAAGTCCTGCCGGCCGCGGTGGGCGCCCAGGCCGCCGAACGTTTCGTCAGAGAGCGGCAGATTCTGGCGGGGCTGGTGCATCCGAATATCGCACGGTTGCTGGACGGTGGCCTGAGCGACGACGACCGGCCGTACTTCGTCATGGATTTCATCGACGGCCTGCCGATCGATGAGTATTGCGACCAGTACCGCCTGACCGTCGAACAGCGGTTGAAGGTGTTTTTCCAGGCGCTGAGCGCGGTGCAATACGCACACAGCCAGCTGGTGCTGCATCGTGATCTGAAACCCAGCAATATCCTCGTCGACCGCTCCGGCTTTGTGCATCTGCTTGACTTCGGCGTCGGCGAACTGCTCGGCGTGACGCCGGCCGGTGACGACGACCGCCAACTCGCACTGACGCCGTCCCACGCCAGTCCAGAACTGCTGCGCGGGCACGGCGCATCCACCGCGTCGGACGTGTATTCCCTTGGCGTCGTGCTGTACCGCCTGCTGACCGGTACACACCCGCTGGAGTTGAACGGCCTGTCGCTGGCGCAGCTTCTGACCAAGGTGCAGTCCGCCGCGGTGCCGCTGGCCAGTGAGCGGGTGCTGGCCGGCGACGTGCTGGCGGCCCAGGCCCGCCAGCTGACTCAGCGGCGTCTGGCCCGACGACTGCGCGGCGATCTCGACGCCATTGCCGAGCGGGCGCTGAAGCGCGACCCCGGCGAACGCTATCAGAGCGTCGGTCAGCTCAGCGCCGACCTGTCCGCCTACCTGGAACATCAGCCGGTCAGTGCGGTCGCCGACTCCACCGGGTATCGACTGCGCCGTTTCGTGCGCCGCTACCGGCTGCCGGTCACGCTGTCGGCGCTGCTGCTGATCGTCACCGCATCCCTGGCGATCGTTGCCACGCGATTCGCACTCAACACCCGCGCCCAGGCCGAGGTGGTCGCCGCAGAGCGCGATCGGGCCGAAGCGGTGTCAGACTTTCTGCTCAGCCTGTTCGCCTACGCCAACCCGCGTCGCAATGAAAAGGGTGCCGCGATCACCGCCAAGGAACTGGTCGATCTGGGGGTGGCGAGGATTCGCCGGCTGGACCACCAGCCCGATACCCAGGCTGCGCTGCTGGACCTGGCGGCCAACGTCTACAGCCATATGGATGAGCTAGAACCCGCGCGAGAGCTGTTCGAACAGGCGCTGGCGATGGCGCGCCAGGATCCCGAAATCACCCGGCGAGGCCTGGCCAGGTCGCTGACCCGGTTGGCGCGCGTCGAAGCCGACCTGGGCGACTGGGCAGCCACCGAACGCAACGTTCGGGAAGCCATTGAATTGTCCGAGGCCATCGATGACCACGGCGACGTCGCCCGTGAATATCTGCTGCTGGGCAGCATACGGCTGACCCAGGGCGATTTTTCCGCCGCTGAATCGGCCTTGAACCAGGCGCTGCAGGCGGCCCGCAGTGAAACCACGCGTAATCCAATGCTGATCGCCCGGATATTGTCGCACCTCGGCCAGGCCGCGGCGGAGCTTCATCAGCTGCAGCGCGCCGAATCACTGCACCGCCAGGCGCTGGAGCTTCGCACCAGGCCTGACCTTAAAGGATCGCTGGATGAGGGAACCAGCTACCTGGAGCTGGGGCAAGTACAACTGGCCCGCGGCGAGCTTGCAGCGGCCACCGCCAGTGTTGATGCGGCCAACGTAATTTTCGAGCGGCTGTTGTTCACCAACTCCATCCCCCGCGCCGAAGTGGCCCGAACCCGCGCCGAAATTGCGCTGGCCATGGGCTCGCTGACCCAAGCAGCAGGCCTGGCCGAACAGGCCGTCGCCACCTGGCGGCGCATCGGCGTCAAGCACCATCCCGAGCGCGCCAGGGCGCTGACCACGCTGGCAGCGGTGTATGCCGCCGCCAATCAAATGGAACCCGCCCGCGTGCTCCTGCAACAGGCGCTGGAGATCAGCGGACAGCTGCAGCCAAACCACTCGCGCACCGGGCAGCTGCGCCATTGGTTGCAGGAAATGGCACAACCCGACCCGGTCAAATAGTCAGGCGGGACCGTAGGGCCAGGCCTTGCATTGCGATATGTGACGTGACCGCGCGGTAACTTCGATGCGTCGGTTCAAGCCCCGACCCCGCCGGTCCCTTGCTGGAATTCAGCAAAACTTCGAGGTCGCTGCCCCACCGGATTGATGGGATACTTCACGCGGCAAATTACGAAGGTAAGGGACCATCGCCGTGTACCATGGTGAACGCCTGAACAGCATTTCCCACCTCGTGGGCACGGCGTTTGCCCTGATGGGGCTTGGTGCGTTAATGACGGTCAGCATTCAGAGCGGCGATCCGTGGATGATTGCCAGCTTTACGACGTTCGGTCTCAGCATGGTACTGCTTTACACCATGTCGACGCTCTACCACAGCTTCCAGCCGCCCGACCTCAAGACGCTGTTCAAGACCCTGGATCACATCTCCATTTACGTGCTCATCGCGGGCACTTATACGCCTTACATGCTGGTCACGCTGCGAGATGGGAACGGCTGGACCATTATGGCGGTCATCTGGACCCTGACCTTGATAGGAATACTGCTGGAGGCCCTGCCGGTGCGCCGCCCCAAGCCGCTGCAGTTGGCGATATACCTGGGCATGGGTTGGGCCTGCGCCTTCGATTTTTCAAGCCTGCAACAGCGGCTCGAACACATTGGCGTTCTCTGGCTCGCTGCGGGCGGAATTGCCTACACCCTGGGCGTCGTCTTCTACGTGCTGGACAAGATGAAACGCATGCCCCATGCCCATGGGATATGGCACTTCTTCGTTCTGGCAGGCACCATCAGCCACTTCGTCTCGGTAATCGGTTACGTGCGGCCAACGGGGTGAACGAGGCGGGGTGATGAAACCACATGAATTCTGGGACATGAATTCTGGACAGGCATCATTTGGAGAAACCCCTTCAACCTGACCCAGGCGCTTGCTGTCCCCACTCGACATATCGGGGCAAATTGCACATCGGAGATCTGAAAATCCCGCGTAGCGGAACAACTATGGATCAACTTCAAAGCCGTCTTGGAAAATGAGATTGGATGGGCCAAATACTACATAGGCCTTGCCACCGGTTACGATACGGGTGGGTGCTCCGACTACGACATCCGCAATCCCGTCAGCGTTGAGGTCGCCGCCTCCCGCTACGGAAGAACCCAATTGCTGGTTCGGGACGGCCGACCTCAATATAGTGCCGGAAACTCCATTGAGGGTGTCAAGATTGATCACGGCAGCAGAATCCGTTCGGCCAAATACAACGTAGGCCTCACCGGCGTATTGTGCTCCATCAACGTTCCTGGAGTTTGCACCAAGCACAATGTCATCGAGGCCATCGCCGTTGAAGTCTCCGGCGCCGCTGACGGAAACGCCGAGCATATCGCCATCAGCCAGGGCGGGAATCGTGACGCCATTACTGCCATCGAGAGCGGTAATCGATATTGGGAACGGGAGGGGTGTCGTTGATCCGTAAATCACGTAACCCGCGCCGGCTAGATTCGGCATCGTCAAATGGGAGCCCAGGACGATGTCGTCTGCGCCGTCGCCGTTGAAGTCGCCGGCCGAACCTACTGGTCGCCCAAAAAAGCCGAGACGTGATGTTGAATCGATGGCGATTCCTGTAGTTGCGTCCAAACTACCGGCATCGATTTGAGCCGAAAATGCATCCGACGAGCCAAACAATACATAAGTGCGACCGGTACGAGGCTGATCGATGATGATGTCGTCGATGCCGTCACCGTTAACATCGCCAGCCTCGCTCACGGAGCGGCCCAGTTCCCCACCCGCGGCTTCTCCTGTGATGACGAAGCCGTCGTTTCCATCCAGTAACGAAAGATCCAGCGATGCCGAAAACGGGCTGTTGGAGCCGAATACGACATAGGCCTTGCCGACATTGTCCATTTGCGGGGTGTCAGCCATTGGCGCGCCAACCAAAAGATCGGGAATACCGTCGTTGTTGACGTCACCCGCGCTACTAACGGAAATCCCCGCTTGGTCGCCAGCGGCTAGCCCTGGAATGGCGAAGCCGTTGCTCCCGTCAAGGCTGTTGAGGTCGAATGCCGCGCCCAGGCCTCCCTCACGACCAAATATCACGTACGCCTCTCCGGCATCTTCCAGCTCATTGGGGTCCGCGTAATAGGCGCCAACTATTATGTCGTCGATTCCATCACCGTCGAAATCTCCCATCCCCGACACGGAAAACCCGAATACCTCAAGCTGGCTGCGACCTTTGATGAAGGTGCCGGTGCTTCCATCGAGCGAGCTGGGATCTATGCTAGGCGGAAAGCCGTTGGCGTTACCGTAGAAGATAAAGGTTGCCCCGGCATTCTCCGTGGCACCGTTATCGGCCAGATAGGCTCCGATCAACAAGTCGTCAACGCCGTCATGGTTGAAATCTCCGGCAAAGGCGGAAGCGTGGCCGAACCTGTTTTCGTCTCGATTGTCGAGCAAAACGCCGTCAGTACCTGACAAGTTCGAGAGATCGATTACCGGTGGCGCCGCGTGTGCCCCAAGCAAAATGGCTGAACTGAGGGCGATGGTGAGCGATTTGCGTTGGATCACAATCTTTCCGGAGTGAGCGGCGATCAGGGAATATCTCATGCGCTGTGTGTCGAGTCTGTTGCCAAATGCCACGGTGGCCGAATCTGAACTGACGTGATTTGGAGATGGCAGATTGCGTCAAAGCGCAATCACCACGCTGCTGCCCAGGGACCTGATGGTTTCGAAGCTGTCAATAAACAGCGTGTTGGACTCCACGGAGCCTGCATTGCACACGCCGTCCCGGGCCTGGAACAACTGGTCCACGGTGAGCGCATTGCAGATGGTCGTCACGCCCCGTCCGCGGGCTTCGCTGTCGGGTGTCAATTCGATGGTGGGTGTGGCGCCGGCATTCTCGCGCAGCGGCGTCAGGCCGAGCTGCGACGCGCTCGCCCCGACCAGGTCTGAAGCGTCAACCAGCATGCAGGTATCGCCCGGACCTTCCAGATTACCACCTGCACTGACGATGGAATCCTGCGAACCGGTGGTTGCGCAGTCGCCGTCAAGGATGGAATTGCCAATCGTCAGCGTCAGCGACTGGCTGCCGAGCACGGACAGCGCCGTGCCCGAAGCCGCCGTGTTGCCACTAATAGTCACGTGGCGCAGGGTCATGTCCCCGTCAAAGATGGCGCGCACCGCGCCACCGTCGTCGCCCGAGTTTCCGCTGAACGTTGAATTGTCGATCTGCACGGTACCGCCGTTGAAAAACAGCGCGCCGCCGTCACTGCTGGCCATGTTATCGAGTAGAGCCACATGGGCCATGGTCAAAACATCATCGGCATCAGTAAAATCGATGGCTCCGCCATTGACCGCAGCATTTTCCCGCAGGATGGCATTGCGAATGGAAATCGTCTTCGCGTGAGAGGTCCCGGTCATCAGCAGGAACCCGCCGTCAGCGGCTATGGCTGTGTTCTGGGCGGCCACGACGCCGTCCAGCACCAGATCGCGCGCAAGAAACAGCAGTGCGCCGCCGCCAGTCTGGCTGCTGTTGCGAAGGAAGGTGACCTCCTCAAAGGTGGCGTCGGTCTGGTTGCCGGTGAGATTGGCGGCGCTGCCCCGCTGGGTCGCCTGGTTGTCCACGAACAGCGTGTTGCGCACCGTCAGGGTCGCGGGAGTGGACCCGCTGCTGGAAATGATCGCCGCGCCGTTCGCACCCTGGTTTTCAGCAAAAGCCGAGTCTTCGATCAGCGCGTTGGCGCCGTTATTCAGATACACGGCACCACCCAGCGTCTGGGCGGAATTGGAGACAAACTCTACACCGCGCAGCGTCAGGCTGCCGCCGTTAATCTGCAGCGCACCGCCGTTGAGAGAACCGTTGGTCATCAGCGAGGTGTTGGCATTGGTGATCCGCAGGTTTTCGATCGTCACGTTGGCATCGTTGCGGATGTCCAGTATTCGCCCCTGGTCCTGCCCGTCGATCACCACCCCGGGCTGGCCCTGAATCACCAGGTCGCTGGTGATGTCGAGGTCGCCGACTTCCTCTGACGTGTCGTTGCCGGACAGGGTAATCGCGTACGTTCCCGGGGCCAGCACAATCGTGTCCGACGCCGCGGTCTGGTCCGCATCGATAACCGCTTCACGCAGTGAACAGTCGCTCACGGCGCAGCCGTCAGGCGTCGGGTCGTCAAATCGAGTTGGTGTAAACGTGGCCGCTTGAGCCGAGACAAATCCCAGCCCGGCCAGGGCAATCAGCATTCGGATCATTTTTTAACCCCTCTTAAACGCTACCAGGCGTTCCAATTTCTGCCGCATGGCCCTTAATCATAGTCGCTGATGCGGAGCGGGCCACAATTTGCGCAGCAGCTTTCCTCTGGCACATTGCACCGTCCACAGTACCGGGTCCAGCATGTCACAAGTCAGGGTCTCTCCGCCGGGCGTTCTGCCCAGGAGCGGTAAACCACTATGGTGGAAGATCCACAGTGCCCCAAGATCCATGTCACAGGCCTCGTTCAGGGAGTTCATCATGTGGAGGATCGCAGTAAAATCTGCTGGTGCAGCAGTAGCTCTTTGCATGGCCGTTCATGCAGAAACGGTTGTTCATTACCACTTTGACGACGGTCAGAACGGTGGACCCGTCGTCACCGCAACGGATGTGGGTCCCCACGGCCTGGACGGCACCGGCGTTGGCATTTTGTCCTATTCCAACGAGGTCGCACCCCATCCCTGGTCCGGGCCGCTGTCCCTGGATGCCACGGCAGACTTCGACTACATCAATATCGCCCATCACTCGGTTCTGGAGACTCCCGATGTCACGGTGGAGGTTCTGGCGCGGCCGCGCTATGACGCGTTTACGGGTGGGGGATCGTCGCCGCATTTCATGGTTAACAAGAGCTGGAGTGCGGGGCCCGGCGCTCATCTCGCTACCTATGGGCTGGCTTATGAACCGCAGCTCAATCGATTCGAAGCCTTCATCGGGTATGGTGACGGAACCGGCCTGAGGTTGCTCACCGATTCACTTTTTGACGATGGGGCGTGGTATCACGTTGCCATGACCTACGAAACCGACCTCGACCGCTCACTGCTGGCACTCTATGTGGACTCGATTCTGGCAGGCTGCCAGATCGCCCCGCCGCGCCCGCTGTTTTTTGACAACCTGCCGCTGACAATCGGGGCGGCCAACTTCATTGCCGATGACCACGTGTACCGCCGAAACTTCATCGGGCAGCTTGACGAAGTCCGCGTCAGCAACCGCGCTTTGCGAGCGGAGGACCTGACCATGCGGGACCGCGTGTTCTTCGATAGCTTCGAGCTGAACAACGATTTCAGCGGATGCACGGTGGTGAGCTGACCGGCGCGGGCCCCAGGTAGCGCCACTTATTTGAACTTCCGGCGGTCGACCTACTCCTCGAAAGAGCTGGCAAACAGCGCGCTGGTGGCGACACCGTCGGTCAGCGCCACGACCGACAGGGC
>JASJDM010000109.1 GCA_030065125.1 Lysobacterales bacterium
GCCGAAGGCCGCAAGCGAAGCAAAACCGCGTTTTTGCGTAGCGCCCGCGAGCGGGACAGGATGTCCCGTCTTGCGGATTTTATCGACGACAGTTCCGCCAGCGGCAAGAGACGGCGACCAGCCCCACGCTGGATCGTTTCGCCGGTGGGGTTTCAAAATACGAGGACAGCATTCCCACCATCGAGGCGGTGGCGGCGCAGCTGCACATGACCCCGCGCTATCTCAGCTACGCGCTGAAATCCGACGGTGGGACGCTTGCACGAAAACTGGTCGAGGCAGGACACGAAGTCCGTGTCACAAACTCCGATGGCGCTGCTGAGGGCATCCGCCCCTTGGTAGAAAAAAATTCCGCGGAAACTTCGCTGGATCATTCTTAGCCTGGTTTCGGCCAGATGCGGACCTTCATGAGCGGAAGTCGAGGATCATGGGCTGCCGCTCGGCCGTATTACAATTCTCAACTATGGCCAAGCAGACCTATCAAGACGTTTATCCGTCGTTGCCTATTCTGGATAGCGCGAAAGACGCGCGCGCGTCTGCGGCGGAACTATTGACGTTGGAGTACTTCGAGGCAGAACCGGACACAATGCCAACAAAGGTGTTCGACCAGCATCACATCCTCCTCAATCTGAAAGAGGAGCCGCAACGAGTAGAGAACTGGCGTGATGGAGAGCATCGCGATTTCACATATCGCATGCACGAGATCATTGTTACTCCGGCGGGGGTCGAAAGCGGGTGGAGATGGCATGGGAAGTCCAAGGTCATCGTCGTCACACTTGATCCTGAGAAGTTTGAACGATTTGCGCAGACTGAGGTTGGCGTTCTGCTTGCCGAATCTCAATTGAAGTCACTGCCGCAGTTCGAGGACCCGGACATATGTCATGCCGGAGAAATGCTCAGAGACGCATTGGCCGGCGGGCAGCTGGGGTCAGAGCTTATTTTCGAAAGCCTCGCTCGAGTATTTTTGGTCAAGCTCATTCAGAAGTACGGCCTGCAGGAGGAAGCGTATGCTTTCTCCAGGAGTTTCACCGCCAAACACTACAGGCGTGTGCTCGACTTCGTCGCGCAAAGCTATGGCAAGTCGATCCTCGTCGAAGACCTGGCTCGGGAAGCGGCGTTAAGCACGTCCCATTTCGCGCAGCTGTTTAAGCGCACGATTGGCATGAGCCCCATGCAATTCGTTACGACTTACCGGGTTGAACAGGCCAAGAAAAAGCTCGCAGTACACGAAACACCTCTGATCGATATCGCCATGTCATGCGGCTTTGCGGATCAGGCTCATTTCTCCCGTGTGTTCAAACAGATAGCAGGCGAATCACCGTCGAAGTACCGCGCCAGGCTTTCCCAGCAGCGCGACAGCCGTCCATAGAATCCTTCAAAACTTTCGCAGACCGGTTCAAGAGCTGCCGGGCGTGTTTCTCTAAATTGACTGTCATGTTCAACAACCAATCAAAGAGAACAGCCATGAAGCCATTAATTGCTGCTACGGCTATCGCCATCACTCTGATATCGAACTCCGCGGAGGCTGCCATGAAGAAAAGCGTTACATTCGAGAGTGCCGGTCAAACACTTGCCGGCGACCTTTACCTGCCCGATACGTACCGTGAGGGCGACCCGTTGCCAGGCGTTGTTGTGACTGGCGCCTGGATGACGGTCAAGGAACAAATGGCGGGCACCTATGCCGCCGCGCTCGCCGACCGCGGTTTCGCCGCGCTCGCATTCGATTTCCGGGGTTGGGGCCAGTCGCCTGACGACGTCCAGTTTCTCGAAGATCCAGCGCGCAAGACCGAGGACATCAATGCCGCCGTTAACTACCTCGCGACCCGCCCAGAAGTCGATTCCGCTCGAATCGCCGGGCTGGGCGTGTGCGCGTCGGCCGGCTATATGTCCGATGCGGCACTGCAGAATGCCAACATCAGGAGTCTCGCTCTGATCGCGCCCTGGCTCCATAACGCGGAAATTGTCGATGCCGTTTATGGAGGAGAAGAAGGCGTTACTGAATTGAGAGAAACCGGTCGCACAGCGCAACAAGCCGAAGAGCCTGTCATTCTCGAAGCGGCGAGTCTGACAAACGAAAATGCCGTGATGTACCAGGCACCGTACTACACGGAACCTGGTCGCGGTCTGATTGCCGAGTTTGACAACAAGTTCAACGCGGCTTCCTGGGAAGGCTGGCTGACATACGACGCGCTCCGGACTGCAGACACGCTTGAGAAACCCACCTTGCTCGTGCATTCCGAGGCCGCTGCAATTCCGCAGGGCGCAAGAGAATACGCCCATCGAATGGGCGAGAACGCCAAGACGATCTGGCTGCCCGAGGTTACACAGTTCGATTTCTACGATCGTCCAGATGCTGTCAAAACTGCGGCAGATGCCGTCTCTAGGCACCTTGAGGAAACCCTGAAGTAGGGAATCAGATCGTGAACAAGGCAACCATAGGACTATTCGTCATGACACTGTTATCCGTAAATCCGGCGCTCGCCAATACCGACTCAACCGAAATCGCCGCTATCAAGACCGTGGTCGAAAGCGTGGCTGTGCTGGCCGACAGAGGGAATTTCGAGGCGTTGGAAAACCTCTACGCAGACGAGATTGAGGTTGATTACACATCGCTGGCGGGCGGCGAACCGCAGCTAAAAAGCCCGCAGGCGTTGATGACCGAATGGGCGGGGGTGCTGCCTGGCTTCGATCGTACCCGTCACGAGATCTCCAACATCGCAGTGACTGTAACCGGCCCTCGTGCGGTTGCAACAGCCGACGTCGTGGCAGACCACTACTTTGGTGAACGATTCTGGCAAGTCTCGGGCGATTATGAGTACGAGCTTATTGACACTGGCGAGGGCTGGCGCATTGCTTCGGCCACGTTCAATCTGCAGCACGAGAAAGGCACGCGAGAGGTGCTTGGCCCCGCCAGCGAAAACGCATCGGCAAATCCACCCTCCTACGTCACTCGTCAGCAAACCATGGCGGCTGTGCGAACCTTCCTGACCTCGCTGGAAGAAAAGGACATGGAAAAGTTCGCATCAGTATGGGCCGAAGATGTCGTCCAGGATATGCCCTACTCACCGGTGGGCCACCCCAAGCGCGTTGTCGGAAAGAAAAACCTCGTCGATCTCTATTCTGGATGGCCGGAGAACAGCGGAGCAACTGACTTTACGTCCCAGCTGGTCTTCTACCCGATGCAGGATCCCGAAACGATTTTTGCCGAGTTCAAGGGTGATGTGGAGATCATTCCCACGGGGCGCCATTACAAGCAAACCTATGGGGGTCTGTTTCATGTCGTTGACGGGAAGATCAAGTTATTCCGGGAATACTACGATCCGGCGCCTTTCTCCTGGGCATTTGGACTGGCCCAGAATTGACATTGACGAATGCCGAAGGTCAGAGTATTCCGGGCACATAGGTTACACATTTGTCATTTGGGGGAGCGTCTCCAATGCCCTGGAAAGAGTGTAGCCATATGGATGAGAAGCTTCGTTTTGTAGCGCGCTTATTGGAAGGGGAACAGATGGCGGTGGTCTGTCGGGAGTTCGGCATCTCCCGCAAGACCGGGTACAAAGTCTTTAATTGCTACAAGGAAGAAGGCCTCCGCGGCCTGAAAGAATGGGCCCGCAGCCCCTACCGACATCCCTGGTCCAGCCTATGGTCCAGCCATTGATTTAACTGGATTGGAAGGGCTCAAAGAACAGCAGCAGCAGATCAACGACCAGTTGAACGAGCTTGAGACGTTAAGGCAGCAGCTGCAATAAGGAGGCCAACCGCCTGGACAGGAGGTCGCCGCGTGATGCCCGGAATCGGAAAGCCGCACAGGAATCGAATCAGCGAGTTGCCGGCGGGCGAAAATACTGCACCCGCTTCGCCGCGAAGTGGCCCCGCTCCGGCCGTTCTCTCACTCCATCCGGGCCGCGTAGTCCCGATACCAATCAGACACAAACACCCCATCTGGGTCGTAGCGATCTTTCAGCCGAAGAAATTGCCGGAACTGGGGATAGCCGGTCTCAAGCTGATCAGCACTGGCAAAACGGTGATAGGTGAGGAAGTAGCTGCCTTCCAGGTCCAGGGCGATGTCGATCAAGCCACGAAAGGAACTGGCCGCCTCTGATACTCCGGCGGGAGAGTGATTAACGTGTAGATTGAGCACTACGCAAGCGAAATCCCCCCTGGCCCAGGCAAGAAAGCTTTCCTGGTCCCGGCGGATCATTCGAACGGTCCCGTAAATCAGATCAGCGCCGGTTTGGCGAATGGACTGGGCAGCCAGGGTCATAAACTCACCAAGGCGATGTCGTGGTACATAGAGCTCAGTAATCATTTCGCTGCCCTGATGCTCGGCACACAAGTTTTTGTTGAGTTCATCGTGGTAGTCGTCCAGGTAATAGGCCAGCTGGTGGGTATCGGACCAGTAAACCTGCCCGCTGGTGCTGAGGTAAAAGCCGGCAAACTCGTCGAAGGCCCGGGATTTTTCGGTGTGGGCATAGAGCAACAAGGCCTGCCAACGGTCCGGCGTCATATAGGTCTGGTCGCAAGGAATCGGACGGTCCTGGCTGACCGGTTTGTAGCAGGAGAATACGCCCCGGCGCATGAAGTCATCCCGCCGGGGGTCCGTGACAAACTGAAAATCACCGTACAGGTATCCCGCAGAGATGCGATCCTCAACGCGCTGGTCGAGGCCGTCAAGGTCTGCAATTTCTACGACGCGCTCTACCTTCTGTCTTGGAACGAGTTGCAACTCTGCTGAGGTCACCACGCCGAAAAGTCCGTATCCACCGATGACCAGACTAAACAGCTCGGCGTTTTCCTCCCGACTGCATCGCAAAATCTCACCGTCGGCATTGACCACCTCAAAGGACACCACGTCCTGAATCAAGGGGCCGGCGTCAAGGACCCGCCCGTGAATGTTGGCTGCCAGGGAACCGCCAACACTCATGCGGTCTGCTCCCGTTTGTTTCTGCCGAAGACCCCATGGAGCATCACTGCCCTCTTGCAGCGCCAGATAACCCTGGATCAGTTCGGGCCACTGAATGCCGGCCTCCACCGACAGGGTGCCTTGATCAGGATTGAAATCCAGAATCCGGTTCATCCCGCCCATGTCCAGCAGTATCCCTCCCGAAACAAACTGCTGGCCTCCCATGGCATGCCGACCACCGCAGCAGGCGAGGGGCTGTTCTTCTCTGCGGGCTGACTCTACGGCCTGTACCACCTGTGCAGGCCGGGCCGGCCTGGCTATTGACTGAACCAGACTTTGGCTTAGTTTCGAGTGAACGTCGTTGACCTGAAGCGCAACCGGCGTTTCTGCTACCTGGAACATTCATAGACCTCCTTGAACCGGAGTCTGGAAAGCTACTCATCGCCCCATCAAGCTCAACCGTAGATCGAAAAGTACCGAGGAGCGATACCTCGGGTTTTGCGGGATGCTTCTCTCTGTTGGAAGGCACCGTCCCGGGTGCCGGTCAGGCGGCAGGAGACACACTTCGGCCAGGTCGGTTCGGCGGTGTATCAGATTCTGCGAAGTTCGAAGTCTCGGGGTTAAGTCTTGCATTGCCACATTCAGGCCCTGATACGGTCCAGTATGACATTTTAGCGATGGCGCTCGGCGCCGTGGTGCTCGGAATGGACCTTTGCCCTTCCCGACACGTAGGTTACGGAGTATTCCGGGCACATAGGTTGCACATTGGGATAAGCCGAGCACGCGCCACACCGCTAAGTCTCTGATCTGACGACTGAAACCTGATCTCTGGCTCTGTAGGACCTAAACCTACGGTCTAACCCAAAATCAGTCCGGGATTCGCCCGGGGGTCTGCGAAACAGTGGGGACTGCAGTGTGCTACTTGATCTGTGGGGAATCTGGCACCAGCGAGTCGGCCTGCTGCATAACAGTGAGTGCCTCCTCTCGCATGCCCCGTTTCTCCAGGGAATGGGCAAGCGTGCGCAGGACTACCCATCGATCCTCAGCCGCCGCGTACATGGAGTCCCCTAGCAGATCCAGGGCTTCGCGCGCCAACTCGGTTGCTCGCTCGAGGTTCGATTCGTCATGGTTGATGTACACCTGCGAGAGGCTGCAAAGAATCTGCCACGTCGTTGCGCCGCCTGCGAGGGCTGCCTCCAGATCCTCGCGCGATTTTTCGAAGCGGTCCAGCATCGCGAATACAACCCCACGGGTTCCCCGCGCGTAAAGGCGGTGAGACGGGTCTGCGCTGCCGAGTTCTACCAAATCGTTGAGCGCCGCTGCAAGCGCCTCGCGATCATGGTCATTGCTACATCGATGGGGCAGGTCGCCAAGGTCGACTATCGCAGCCTCCGGCATTCCCTTCTCAATCCACACCCGTGCGCGAATGACCCGTGCCAGGGGGTGGAATGGAAAGGCAACAATGACGCGTTTCGCGTCGGTATGTGCGCCGTCCAGGTCTCCGGCAGCGAGCTTTTTCAGGGCTTGTTCCAGATACTCCTCCCAATCTTCGGGATCTGCCGGCTGCAGCAAAAAACCTTCACCGTCTACTCCGACGACACCGTCGCCAGCTGATTCGGCCATCTCGGCGACCAGCGCGGCCAGCAGCTGTTCAGCGATGTGGTGCCCCGGCTCCGCAGCAAGAATCTCACTCAAGTCATCGATTGCCTCCTGGACACGCGACAACTGGGTACGCACAATCGCACGACCGATTTTCGCCTGCGTATGGCTGGGGTCTTTCTCGATCGCCGTGGTGAGCATTGCTTCTCCACGCTGCAAATCCACCTCCCCGAAAGTCAGCGCCCTCCCGAGTTCGAAGTAGCAGGCGGCTGACGAGTCACCCAGCTCCATGGCGCGGTCGCAGTTTTTGATCGCTTCTTCATAGTGGCCCGCGTTGAAGTGGACGTGTCCAAGAAACCGGTGCCACAGGGGTGACTGCGGTTCCGTTTCGATGGCCTTCGCGAGAAATTCGATCCCGCTTTGATAATTTTCCAACACGTCCGCTATCGCAGCCGCGCTTGCCCACCCTGCTGCGTCAACGGGGCTGGTTCCGCGCGCTGCCTGAAATTCGAGATCGGCGGCCTCGCGCAGCTCGGCGAAATCGGAATCCGGTTGACGGTCTGCAGCTTTCCGCAGGCTTCGAAGCCTGGCCAAGGCGACCTCGTAGTCCGTCTCAATGCACCCGTCGGGAGTTTCGATCCGGCCATCGTCGTACAGCCGAAATCCGTACCGGCTCGCAAGAACCCAGATCGCAAATGACGCCGCAACAGAACCTTCCTTGTAACGTTGGATCAGTAGCGGCAACCGCTTGAGACTTGTCAGGGCCAAAAACCCGCCCGCAAACGCCAGACTGTTGGGGCCTATCTCGTCCAACCGGTCGAGCAGTGCCTCGAAGGGGACCTCTATTCCGCGTGCTTTGATCCAGACGGCAGCGCGCGTCGAGATTAGCAGATCCGGGTCTCCCAGCGCTGCGACGGCCAATTCCGGACTTCCGTCCAGATACTGAAGGATCTCAAACGCCGCAAAGCGCGTTAGATCATCGCCATCGCTTGGCGCCAGTATTTGACCTACAACATGCAACATGTCGTCCGGCGAGGACGTGCCAGCGGGCAGTGTCGAAACGTCCTCGAACTCCTTACGGGCTTTAGCGATCACCGCCTCCAGCCCGTCTTCTTCTACAAGACCTTCCACCTGTTCGCGGGTGCTTTTCGCCTGCGCTTCGAAAATCTCCAGTTCAAGGGGCTCGACGATCGACCAGCTGAGGGCCTGGCCGGCCGGGTCCACGAACAGCTCCGCCGCCGGGCTGTTTCGCATCAGCTCGGCGGCCGAATACGCTGTCAACGCACCCATCTTGGCGGCATCGTCGCCGCGTCGAATGGCCTGGTCGAGAGCGAAGATGGACGTATCTGTCTCCAGCTGTGCAAGCGCCAATGCAGCCGATAGTCGCTGATCGTCGTTCGACTCCTCGGATTCCAGGATGCTGATCAGCGGTGAGATCGCCGCTCGCGCTCCGCACCCACCCATCACCGGAATGACGATAGCCTGCTCTTCGTTCCTACCTGCCGTGAGATATTCCAGCAGAATCGGGAGCACCGCTTCTGGACGTAGATTGGTGATGGCGCCGAACCAAAAAACTTCAGCCATCGCACGGACCAGCATGTTATCGATTTGCGCCCGAACGGCGGCGCTATCGAGCCAGGCTTCAAGGACCGCTGGTGCGAGATCGCGGTCGCCCTGTCTGGAAATGCAGCGCGCCGCAGTCATTCGAACCTGGGTGTCCGCGTCGCTCAATGCGGTGACTAGTGCGGGGCCGGCGCTGTCGTCCTGACAAAGCGCGAGGCCCAAACAGGCGGCGGAGCGAACGGCAGAAGACGGATCCTCGCGGAGGACCTGGCGAAGTGACTCGACCGCCTCAGCGTCGTTGAGCGAACCAAAGGCTATGGCGGCCGCGGCGCGATGTTCTTGCGGGATTTCAGCGTCTCCCAGTGCTCGACGGAGACCGGTGCGAATTGCATCGAGCTGCAAGTGGCGGAATAGAGGAAGCATGCGGTTACGCGCGAACGGATCCTGTGTCCAGGTTCGGACAATTTCAGCCGCTGTCTGATCCGGGAACGGCTGCAAGGCAGGTATCAGTTCCGGGTGAACCTCGGTGAGACATTCACCAAGCAGACACACGTGGTGACCGAGCGCCTCACCCCCGGAGAGATCAGCGAGTGAGGCCAGCACTGTTTGCAGAGTGTCGAGTCTCCTCTTATCGCGCCCGAGGATGCCGGTCACTATCGGCAGGATACGTGACCAGCGACTATCAATTTGCAGGTCCGGAACTCCCTGGATGAACGTCTTGTCGTTCGCCAGCTGCTCTGCTGCCAGGTACTCCTGGAAGCGGTCGAATGAAAAGCTGAAAGACCTGGAAGCGAACCCGAGGCCTTCCGTCGGCGCAATGATCTCTCGAGCAACCAGGCGCTCGACTACCTCCTCGGCTTCTGTCTCGCCTGCTTCGGTCAGATAGTCGAAGAGCTCGCTCTCGTCGAACTCATGACCCGACGCGGATTCCAAGCCGAGCGATTGTGTTGCAGCCCGCTGCAGGGCGGTGGCGACCGCCCTGCGTCGTGAATAGCTCTCGTTTCCGAAGGAGGCCTCCCATACAGCCTTCCAGGCGTTTGAGACGACTGCAGTGCTGGTCAGCGCAAGTGACCCGCCGCCGGCCAGGTCCGCACAAATCAAGCCGAGGAACCCTGGGTTTCGAGCCAACTCGAGCGCTCCCTTTTTCTGGATCTCCTGCTGGATCTTTTTTGCGTCGAAGTCTGGGTTGTCCGCAGCAAAGGTGAGCCCCCACTTGAAGATGAATTCCGCGATCCGCTCGCGGTTGAAGGGGCGAAGACGCAGGGTCGCTCCCGATTCTTGGCCGACATCTGTTGGCTGCTCGGGGCGAACCGCCACGATAAACCTGCGCTGGCGGCTCAGAGCATCGACGACGCGTCCGTACTCCGAGCCCACATGCTGAAGCCCGTCGCAGAGCAGCACCAATCGCCCCTCTTTTGCACAGATTTCGAGATGTTTGCGAAGTGGCGCATCCTCTTCCGCCGGCAGCAGGTTGTTGAGGGTAAATCCCACGAGGTCGGGCTCCTCATCCTGGCTAACGTATCTGTCCAACTCGCAGTGCAACGGCCAAAGCCTCTCGTTCGGATCATCGCGCCTGAGAAGCAGAAGTTGGAGGTGCTTCAGAAAAGCACCCTTTCCAATACCCCCCTCCCCGAGCACCGCCACCCGGCGACGATCCCAGATCTCCTCGACGTTGCTCACGCCAACCACCTGCGGCTCGACGTAGATGGCGTTGAGCGGTGCTGTCTCGATTGCGCCGTCACTGCCCGGGACCTTGACGCTCGAATATTTGGGAATCGACTCGATGATCTCCCGATAGCTCTCGAACAGTTCTTCCTCGGAGCGGGTTTCGTCAACAGAGCCCGCCGCGGACAGTTCCTTCAACTCTCCCCATTCGAGAATCGGGCCGACTTTGCTTCCGGCACCGATTTCTTCCAGAGTTAAAGCGTAAAGGGCGTTGTAGGCCGGTTTGACCCCGCGAGCTTCACCGGGTGATTCTCGGTAATACATCATGGCCTGATTGGTGATCATGCCCACGATGTGGCCTTTCACGAGAACCGGACTGCCCGATGAACCGCTCACAGCATCCGCTGCGTCGCGACAGCGCAGTTGCATTACGCGTCGTTTCAATTTGCTCCCGGTTGATGCATTGACGTCCATTACGGTGCCATCGATCACCAGTCCGTGCTTGCCGGTGGGCGCTGGATGTCCAAATGTTTTCCACCGAGCCTCGTTGGGAGGTTTCGCCGACCGGGGAAATACGGTCACCGGAGCCGGCTTGTCCAGACGCAGGAGCGCCACGTCCTGGTCGAAATCCACAGCATCGACCGACGCCGACGTCTCGTTTCCATCTTCCCAGCAGCTGAAGTAGAGACTGACGGTCTCGGCCGCCTGTCCCTCACCCAGTTTGACGCAGTGCGCGCAGGTCAGAGCATGTGTCTCCGAGATCAGGAACGCTGTTCCCTGGTCGAGGGACTCACCGGTCGTCCGGGCAATCGTCAGTTTGAATTCATCAAGGGTCATGGCGGTCGACAACCGTTGGACTCACACTGTCGTCCTCGTGGTATTCATATAGATTGACGTTGGTGCCGCCGTCCGTTTGCACGGCAACGTGTGCGAAGTGTGTCCGCAGAGTGGTCCACTCAGACAGGCGATTTTCGCCCATGTCCTGCACGAATCTGCGCAGCAATCCAATTGTAGCGTCATCATTCGGGCCGGGTTGGTAGATACGCTCGTCGAGTTGAATGGTGGGGCACCAGGTACCGGTATTGATATAGCGACCCCCCGCGTCTATGGGAATCGTTTTGGGCAAATGTGTGTGCCCGAAGACAACGAACTGGATGTCGTCGCCGATCAATCTCCGCGCGGCAGCGACATACGGGCCGTCGTCCGAGTCCAGGTCAAAGGTGGTCCCGATGGTGTTGCGGTGGGCGACTAACGCGCTGCGCAGACATACAAGGCCATCGTCGCCGTTGGAAAGTGTGGCACGCAGGAGATTCCAGCCGGATCGAATCCAGGCAAAAAATCCGTCGCCCACTTGCGTGAGGTTGTCCGGGACCACCTCCTGGTCTTCAGGATGTTGGTCGCCGGTCACGAGATTGCCGACGATTTCCTCGGAAACCGCCAGCGCTCCCTCGGTTCGTCGAACGGTTTCGTCGTCCATTTCATGCCCAGCCAGGGCGCGCCGGTGGAACGACGGGGAAACCGAGGGGTGTTCCGCGTTGCTGACTTGCGTCAATTCGTCTGGCACCACTCCGTTATCGCCAGTGTCGGCGACGTAGGTCTCTTCATCGGGCACGACACCCGGTTTGGCATCGGTTCTTGCTCTCACCGCCGACCAGATCTCACGTATTTTGCGTAGCGCTTCTGGATGCAATACCGCCAGGATCGGAATCAGCGCCTCGTTCTCGGGCTTCAGGAGATCTATGAATCGGTAGATTCGCTTGAGGGGATTCATAACTTCCGTCACCAACGTGGAGCCCGCGGGCGGGGCGAAGGGATACTCTGGTTCCCCACGCGAGGCCCGTGCGCGATAAGCGCGGAGACCGCCATGAGCAACTGAATTCCAGCCGTCGTAGCGATTCCCATGTTCGATCAGCGCCCGACCTCGGCAGCAAGCTTCCCCGTCGAAGAGGAATTCGACGAGGGCCGGCTGACCGCCGGTCAGAAGCTTTAGCAACTCGCTTCGCACTGCAGGTAGCGCCAGCTCGATGTCATGGTTTCCCAGCAGAATCGTCAACCGATGTCCAGCCGTGACGAATTTTGAGAGTTGCTCGAACACCCGTTCTCCGGGAGGCGAATCTCTGTCGCAGGACTCCACGATCTGCCAAAACTTCTTGACAGCGACCTTCGATAAGCCGGTGAAGGAGGCAAAAGGCTCCTCAGCCAGGAAATCCAGGAAATCTCCGTTAATGATCAGCTCCACGGAGTCTTTCGCCGCGATGTCCAGGACAGCCCTTTTTTCGATCTGCGCGATAAAACGTGCAAGCCTTCGCCGGGACTCCGGCGGGCACATCTGGAAGCCTGGGCTCGTCCCCTCGGGTGCGCTGCCTCCAAGGTGTAAGTCAGAGATTACGAATGCGTGGTGCTTGCCCATGCGTGTCCCCCCGGATCAATGACGCCCTGACCGCTCCCTGCTGCGGGCGTCTCGATGGCATTCGGCAGTCTTTAGAGCATAGTAGGAAATACCCCGACGCGCGAGAGATTTTGCCGAGAGTAACGACGATTCTGGTGGGCTGAGTATAGGAAATTCAAACGCCCTTTTCGCCCGAATGGTCAGTTACTGGATGGTTTCTCTTATCCGAAACTCGGCAGGCCCTGAATGGATCTGGACGCATCGAGCCCTGTGATCGTCAGTGATGGGGTTGATCGTGGTCTGTGATGCTGAGGTTTTGTTTCCTGTGTAAACCCTTTTGCAGGACTTTTTCTGCGTGGATTTGACCGAAGGCAGAAACCCTCTGTGAGGCCTCTTTTGCTTGTAGAATCAGCGGCTTGAATCGCTCCGAGTAGCACACCGTCAGGCCATTGCGTTGGTCCAACTTGTCAGCCTGGAACTGGCGGCATCGTGCTCGATAACGGCGTCCTGAAGCAGCTTGGACAGACCGCCTGTAGTCTGGCACCCATCAGATTTTCCTGTTCGGCGCTATGTCCCAACCCATAATTACGGGTTTGGATGGTTTTCGACGTTCTGCCGTCGTCCCCGAAGGTGAAACTGAATCCAAAGACTGAGTAAGGAGGGTATACAGGGCAGCCCGATCTTCCACGTTTGCCACAATCTGCCCGCGAAGGACCTGAATTGCGCCGATTTCGCTCATTCCTGAGTTTTTCAGGCATTGCAAAACTAAAGGACTAGACACACCCGGTGTTCGTTGGGTGTCATAAGTCGGTTGAACCCTCCCGAAATTCAGGGAAACCTCTTCGATTGGCGTCACCTTTGATTTACTTGCCGAGGATTGAGCGTTCATTAGTTGGTGAAGAAGTTCAGCCAGACAAGCACGATCTTCCGCACGATGGACCATCTGGCCACCGAGTGTCTGACCTGCGCCAATTTCACTCAAACCACAGTTCTTAAGGTATTGCTTAGCTACACGTGCAGCCATGGGTACCGCATGAACAGTCATTTTTTTGCCTCCACCTCGGGTTAAGGGAATTTTTTCCTCTCTGAAGAGCAACGAATAAGCGCCCGGACTTATTGAGGGGCGCTTTTTTGGGATCTGCTCCCACTGAACCCTACGCACTTGGATCGTTGATGCGACAGAACGCTCCGAAAAAAGTCTTTAGCTCCCACTGGTTGATCTCAGGCTGCAAATCCTTGAGCTTCTGCTCGGACAGTAATTTTTTGATGCCTTAAAGCGCCCTTTTGAGGCCAAAACCAACATCGGGTCGGCTCCCGGTCATCTCCCGACGCGATGCCGAAGATGCGGTCTTGATGTCGCTCGATCATTTCAATGGATTGATGGAGACTGTGCACTTGCTTAAGAGCCCGGCAAACGTGGCTCATCTCAGTAAATCCATCAAGCAGTATCGCGCTGGCCGGACGCACCAGCGCGAATTAGTTGATGACTGAAATCCTGGCTTGGACGAAGGAGTCCTGGTCAGACTACGTCTACTGGCAATCCCAGGACAAAAAGACGCTCAAGCGAATCAATCGACTGATCGAAGACACCCGGACAAAACCCTTTGAAGGGATTGGTAAACCCGAGCCATTGAAAGAAAATCTGGCCGGCTTCTGGTCGCGTCGAATCGACGAGAGTAATCGGCTGGTTTACGCAGTTGATCACAATCAACTGACGATCATTTCTTGTCGGTATCACCAGGAGAATAAGGAGCCCGCCCCGGAACCGCTACCTAAGTGCGGACCATTCTGCCTAGACACGCGGCTGGAACCCTGGGCAAATGCTGATTTCTATAGTTAGGGAGGGAATACAGGAAAAGAGATCATTAAGGACTCTCACCAACTGACCCGACTCCTGTAGGAATCATGAGCGGGGGTCCCGACTTTTCGCTGACTCTTCGCCTGTAACGTTGCTTATGCATGGGGCTGTAGATCTTTCCTGCCAGGAATGTCCGCGCCCTTTGTGGAAAAGCGTCTATTTGGTCCCGTAAAGCTCGAAAAGCGTTCATTTGCAAATTGCACCCCTGGAGAATTCAGGTCCTCGTGATCCCGTGTGCGCGCTCCGAGGCCAATGATGGGGGTGCCGTTTTTGTTCATCAGATCGTCTCGCCAGAGCGGGCGGTCGCCGGTAGTGAGGACGCGTAAATAGAATCGCTTGACTTGCTCGTGTTCCGGGACCGCGATGTCTGCGCTGAGGGTATGGCCGGCGGCGGCGGTGAAGGCTTGTGACATGGATCCGGTCAGTCTCGCTTGAGGTACTGGGCGACCTTGTTCGTTATGCGCCAGCTGCCATCAGCATGGATCAGGTTGAGATAGTCGATATACCCATGCTCGCCGTTCTCGCCCCAGGTGAACTCGACGGTGGCATTGGCGGCTTTGCCGGTCTTGAGCATATTGGTGATCTCTATCCGGGCGTCCCAGTCGTTGCCGGTGTCGACGACCTCCGCAAAGTCGTCTCGGGTGAAAAACAGATATTCCTCGTTCTGATCGTAATACTGGATTTCAGCGTTGTCGGCAAACGCCCGGCGAATGTGGGCTCCCGAGCCGGTGCCGACGGCAGTGATGTACGCCTGCACGGCGGCTTCGGGTTCCGCGAATTCTTCCGCGATCGCATTCGTGTGCATGGCAAGAAACAACCAGCAGAGGGAGTAGAACAGCATACGCATGGCAGTCATCCTTGGTGAGACTTAATGCTTGTTGATCTGGATTGATCATCAAGTATCGCCCCAGATTACACCCTGGGTTCGGACGTCGCCAACCTGACTGTATTCACCATTACGGTGACGTCCGACACTGTTTTCCAGGACGGATTGAAGGGGTGAGCTTGGGATTCACCCTGTGCCGAATCACGCAATCAACGATCAGTTTTCGAAGCCGTTGCTGAACACCAGTTCCGGCTTGGCCTCGTAGGCGCCAATGTCGATGGCGGTGCCGCGGATACGATCCGCGCCCGCCAGGTCCAGCAGCCCCACGCTCCAGTTGTCTTCAAACGGTGTCGGGATCGATGTGATCGTGGGCGGTTCAACCCCGGCGTTTTTCAAGGGTGAAGCCGCCGCCAGGTCATAATTCATCACGCCTCCTTCGAACTGGGGATCAACGCTGACATTTCCCGTGCCCAGTGCCCCGACGTCAATATTGGCTTCCTCGATGTTGTTGTTGAGCAAGAACAAGGTACCTAATGGGTCGGGGAAGGAAAGATCCATTCCGTCATTCCCCCACAGGATGTTATTAGCCAGCAGCCTTGGGGGCCGGAAGACGTAAGAGATTCTCACGCCCGCGTCACCCGTCACGTTGGTATTGCCGACCACCGTGTTGTTGGTGAAGTAGACCTCTGACGAATCGGTATTGATCAATGAGACCGCGTGCAGTCCATCGTTTGCGGTAAACAGGTTGTTCCGAACCCGGACCTGGTCCCCGGCCGAAATACCAAGGGCGCCACCCGACGGACCTAGCGCTGTATTGCCGACAAATACGGTCCGTTCCACCAACACGTCGCCCTCGTAGACACCGGTATCCCGGGCAATGGCCAGGCCGGCGCCAAAGGACTTGGTGCCGTTGGCAAACAGCAGATTGGAGACTGTGACCCGGCCGTCCAGACCAGGTTGAACGTAAAGAACCCGTTCCGATGACCCACCGTCTAGGGTCGTCTGGAACGGATGGGTTCCCTCGTTGAAGTTGCAGCTGTTGAGCTGGCCGCCCCAGCCGCCGGAGATTTCCAAGTCGAAACTTTCCGAACTATCGTATTGAAATCCGCCCACCGGGACAAAGTAAGAGCCTCGCCGAATGCGGATTTCATCGTCCTCGCCGTTGGCTGCCGCCGTGGCCAGGCTCTGCTGCAGTTCAGCGGTGTCGTTGGCACAAAACACTGCGCCCCGCGCAGCACTAGAGAGTACCACCAGGGTAATCATGAGGGCGATGATCAATTGGTTCATTCCGGTCTCCGGACGTCGATTCATTGATTCCTGCTTCAAATCAATGCAGGAAACCCGAAGAAGTGCACAAAGCGGTTGAACGGCGCCCTGGCTAGCGAACAGCAATACACAACATGGGGTGCAACATTAAGTTGCTGACGGCGTCTGGCTGGTCAGCTTCATGGACTACGGTTTAGGATTCTTCGATCGCGAGGACAATCGGGTGGAGCCCGTGGGTCACAACCCATTCGCTCCGAAACTGTTACCTATGTCCTTGGAACAAAGTGTTACCCAGTCTTCGCTGCAATCGGGAGGACCCATGAGGTGTCACGGACGATGTCTTCGGTCCGGCAGAGTGGCGGCGTCACGGGTACGTGGCTTCTTGAGTTCAGATGGATCCTGAATCGAGTTCAGGATGACGTTTTTGATTGAAGGCGCTGCGCGCCAGAACGTAGGGAATGGTGGGCCCTGTAGGACTTGAACCTACGACCAATGGATTATGAGTCCAGCCAAAATTTTCCCAGGCAACTTAAATCAACCACTTAGCGGCGGCCGCTCTCCGATACGCCACTTGCAACGACTAACGACGACCTGAAACGGGGTTGTCGGTGGCCCAAATCTGGCCCAACTCTGGGAACATACCATCGGCGATATCTGACTGTCCCCTATTTACCCTTTCGTCAGGTTTGCCTTTGTCAATCCGCAAGTCTCAGGGAACACCTAGCAGCCTGTTGAAAAAGTCTCAGGCGAGTGCGAGACAAGGGGAAAATGGTCGAAAAACGGACGGGGCCAGCCTTCCGGTGTACACGACAGTACATGAGCAATTTGAGGCGATCTTCAACGCGGGTATCGTGCCGGCTGAGGCTTTTCTAACAGGCGGCTAGTCGTAGACGTCGATCATCTTTGCATCCACTTGAAACGGCAGCTGGCTGCAGAGCGTGTCATCGATGGGTAACTCCGCGTGGCGCCACAGGGGTTCCCAGCAGTGGTGTCGTTCCA
>JASJDM010000043.1 GCA_030065125.1 Lysobacterales bacterium
GGCATATGACCATTCAAGAACTGGGCAGTCTGGGCGAATTCGTGGCAGCCATCGCCACGGTGGTCACGCTGATATATCTCGCCATCCAGATTCGACACAACACGACGGTGACCCAGGAACAGAATATGCGTGATCTGCTCCGGCAGTACGATTTCTGCACACCGGTTGTCGAGAACCCGGGTCTGGCGTCGCTGCTCAGGCGCGGCCTGCAGGACTTCGGCGGAATGAACAAGGACGAACAGGCCAGATTTCACTTTTTCTGGCACCCGGTATTCCTGGAGCGGGAAGCCATGTGGCGGGCCCACCGTAAAGGCCTTTTGGGTGATCAGGATTTGTACAGTGCCAATATCCAGGCGCTGGTGGCGGTGATCACCACCGAAGGAGGCGCCCAGTGGTGGGATATGGAGCAGACCGTGCTGTCACCCGAATTCGTGGGTGCCATTGCTGCGGAAATGAGAGTCGGCGACGCGGCAAAACCCATCACCGAACTGTGGCATTTCCTGCAACCGGATCCGTCGGATTCCGGCAATGGTCACACTGCATCAGTCAGGGACGAGATATCCCGTGCCAGCAGCCAACGGCCATCAGATTGACGCCTCAGTATCGCGAGGTGCATTCCGCTTATGGATGAGGCTTCCGCCCCGGAGTTCGACGAAATCCTCGCGCGCTCCGATACCCGGGCAAACGCCAGCGGTCCAGAGACTTCGACTTCAGCTACCTCGTAGTCCACGGTCTCAGAATGCCCATCCAGGAATGCGGCCATTGCCCGTTCGAGGGCACTGACACCCACAATGGGTAGCGAACCTGGCGCCTTGACCATTACGTCAGGAGTGACGAGCGAGACCAGCGCGGCGACATTCCCATCTTCCATGGCCCGGTACCAGCATTCGAACAAGGTCCGGATCGCCAGATCGTCTTCCACTCTTCCTGCTCCATAGTGCCTTGAGCTGATGATTCTATAGCCAGTGAGCAGAAATGACCGTGTCACCGCAGTTCCGGCACCCCCAATCAATCCGGATTCGGTGGGTTTGAGTTCGAAGCGTAAGGTGAGGTTTCACTGGCCGGCCATGACGATGACGACGATGGCGCCGATGGCTTAACCGGCTGTGATCAGGAGCCCCCGCTTCGACGGGGTTTTCTTTTGAACAGCAACGGTCTCAGCTCGGCTGGAGGTCCACGTCATCGACAATGCCGACAACCAGGGAACGCACCGGCGCGCTGGCGTCGCCGAGAATCTGTCGAGCCCCGTTACCCTCGTCCAGTATCAGGACTGTTTCGCCGTTGCCGGCACCGATGGCATCCAGGGCGATGATGTAGCCGCCGGTCGGGTTACCGGCATGGTCCAGCCGCTCGGCCAGCAGCAGCCTGCGGCCTTCCACGATGCCGTGATGGATGGTGGAAACGACGCTGCCCGTGATTCGCCCCAGGATCATCAGTCGGATTCCTGCGCGGGATCGAGCCGCACGTCGTCGACCAGGCCCACGATTGCATCGTCGACGGGAACAAACCAGGGCTCCAGCGTCAGCGCCGCCTCCCGGCTTGCCACCCAGTAAATCATCTGGCCCGGTCCGGCCATGCGGGTTCCGTCGGCGCATACCAGGGGTGTGCCTTTGGGCTCGCCGTCGCGGGTCAGGGGTTGAACCCAGAGCAGGGGCGTGGCGTTGAGCTCCTCCACCAGCACCGCGGGTACTACCGTCCCGATTACCCGTCCCAGGAGCATGCGACCTCCTCGGGATATTCCGCGCCGGACGGCTCGAACGGGGGGCACGGCCCGAACCGAGTGCCGTGCTGCAGTACCTCGCGCAGATCAGTATCGAGCCTGGGCAGCAGCGCCTGGGCCCGCACCTGGTTGCCGGCCCGCTCGGCGCACACCGCCAGGGCCGTTTCCGCGTCCGTCAGGTCGCCGCTCATCAGCGCCAGGGCATGCCCGCCCAGGTCGTCACCCAGGCGTATCTCGCACAGGATGACCGCGGTGCTTTTGATGGCAGCGTCCACTGCCGCCAGCAGTGCCGGGGACGAGCGGGTTTCGAACACGGCCAGGGCGTCGCCGCTGGCCTCCCGCCGGGTGCCCAGTACGGCGTCGTGCAGGTGCGGGTGTACGTCGCCCAGGAATATCTCACCGGTGAGGCAATGCTGCACATTGCCCTGCTTGACGCCGATGGAATGCGCCTCTTCCGTGCTGGCCACGCTGCCGCCTACCAGGATGAGAAAACGCCCAGGATGAATCGAGCCACAGCGAAGCAACGCAATGGGTGCCCGCTTGATCATCAGGTCGCTGGCCTGGATGCCGGCGGCGATATTCTCGAACTCCAGCAGTGCCAGGGCGCCGTGTCGTTTCTTTGGCATGGGGCTTAGACGATGCGGAAATGATCAACCAGGACACAGCGGCGCAGGCGGCTGAAAGCGACGGGACCGGTGAGTCCCTCACCGGTGGGGCTGGCAATGGTGAAGCTGCAGTGGCCCTCGCCACCCTCACCCAACCCGGAATAGAACGGCCCGTTCTTGGTAAAGATACTGGTGTTGATGGTCCGCGCCATCTTGCTCAGGGCCTCGATATCACGTGAGTACATACCGGCGGAATGCCCGTAGCCGTGCTCAGCCTGTTTGGCCAATGCGATGCCCCGGTCCACGTCGGGTACCGCCGTGACCGGCAATACCGGCATCATCTGTTCGGTCCATACCAGCGGGTGATCATTGGACACCCGCGCCACCAGCAGGGGTGGGTCACCCGGACAGGGAATGCCCGCTCTGGCCAGTATCTCCCCGGCGTTTTTGCCGATGAGGTCTTTTTCCACCACGGCAGACTGACCAGGGCCGCGATACTCCTTGAAGATGGTTTGCTCGACTTTTTTCAGCTCTCGCTCGTTCAGTATGTAGGCGCCGTGCTGATGCATGGCGCCGACAAGTTTGGAGACGATGCTTTCCACCGCGATGACTTCCTTTTCGTCGGTGCAGACGATGTTGTTGTCGAATGAAGCGCCGGCAACAATGCCGCGACCTGCCAGTTCCAGGTCAGCCGTTGTATCCACCACAACCGGTGGGTTCCCGGGGCCTGCGCATATGGCGCGTTTGCCGCTGGTCATGGCCTGGCGAACCACGCCGCTGCCGCCGGTGACTGCCAGGATGCGCACGCCTTTGTGGGTCATCAGCGCCTGGGCGGATTCGATGGTGGGCTGGGCCACGGCGGTGACCAGATTGCTGGGTCCACCGGCTTCGACTATGACCCGGTGCAGCAGCCGGATGTTTTTTGCTGAGCATTCCCTGGCGTTGGGATGGGTGTTGAAGACGATGCTGTTGCCCGCCGAAAGCATGGCGATGGTGTTGCAGATAATGGTGGAAGTCGGGTTGGTGGTGGGCGTAATGGCGCCAATGACGCCATAGGGCGCGTACTCGGTGAGCGTCAGGCCATTGTCCCCGGTCACCGCGTGGGGCGTCAGCACCTCAGGCCCCTGGGTTTTGCGGGTGACGAGGCGGTTCTTGATGGTCTTGTGTTCCACCCGTCCCAGCCCGGTTTCCCGTTGGGCAGCCCGGGCCAGGTCTTCGGCGTGGTCCAGCATGGAGTCGCGAATGGCCGCGATGATGTTTTTGCGGCTCTCCAGGGACATACCGTCGAACTCCTGGAACGCCGTGCGCGCGGCCGCAACCGCGTCATCAACGGTGGCGAAGATGCCTTCACCTAATGTGGCGGGTTGGGTTGTGGCCTGGGCGATTGGCTGGATGAGCGGCCGGGCCGAGGCGACGTTTGGGGAGGTTGCCGGTGCGCGGGAGACCGCGGGGGCCGGCCCACCCGTGAGGCGCTGGGCCAGTCGGCTGGCGATGAGGTCGACCTGCTGGTCGGAAAGAAGCGCGGCGCCCCCGTCCGGTCGGTTCATCAGTCAGACTCCCCCTTGCGGTATTTTTCCTGGCCGTCGATTTCCCAGCTGTCCACAATAGCCATGACCACCGCATCAACCGGCTTGTTGTCGGTGGCGGCGGTTTGCCGGGCCGAGGAGCCGCTGGCGAACAGCACCATTTCGCCAACACCTGCGCCCACCGCATCCACGGCCACCACGGATCCTCCGGCGGGTTTGTTATCGGGTCCCCATTCGCCCAGCATCAGGAAGCGGAACCCTTCCAGCTTCGCTTCCTTTTCGGTGGCGACCAGCGTACCCAGGACTTTTGCGAGTTTCACGACGGTTCCGCCCGAGCGGCCGTTACTTGTCGCCGGCGTCGCCGCCGCGACCCAGCGGTATCACCTCGTCCACGCCGGCGTGGGGACGGGCAATGACGTGCACGGCAACCACGTCGCCCACGCGGGCGCCGGCGGTGCGTCCCGCGTCACAGGCAGCCCGGACGGCGGCGACGTCACCGCGCACCACGGCGGTAGTGAATCCGCCGCCGGTCTTCTCATAACTCACCAATTCCACCCTGGCAGCTTTGACCATCGCATCGGCCGCCTCCACCATGGCCGGGAAACTCCGGCATTCAATCATTCCTAAAGCATCTGACATCGCTTTGCTCCTCGCGAATCGGGCGTACTGCCCGGGTTGTCAATTCAACTCGGTAACCGTTGATCAGGACCTAGCTTTTAGTGGTTTTGCCGGTCACCGCCTTGATGGCCTGGGAGGCCGCCTCCTGGGCAACCACCACGTCTTTCTCCTCTCCGCCGATATAGACGCGACCGAAACTGCCCACCGCCCGGACCTCCAGGATGTTGATATCCGCGGCCTTCTCGGCCTCGTTGGCAGCCAACGCCGCGTAGCCCGCCGGCTCCACTTCCAGCACAAACAGGGTCTGGCCCGCCAGGATCATGTTGCCGTGCCGAAAACGGTTGATGAGCATGGTCTGGGTGTCTTCCAGGTTTCGTACCACCTGGTTGGAGACCACACGGGGCTTGTGCCGGTCGGTTTCCTCAAGCTCGAGGGCATCGAGGATCGCCTGGCCCGCCTGCCTGACATCGGCCTGGCTGTCCGAGTGAATCTCCAGCATGCCGTAGTGTCGCTCCACGATCTGCATGCCCGGCGTCACGTCGGTGGATTTCAAAGCCACGTCGGTGATGTGGTTGATGGCCATGCCGGGGGCGATTTCAACGAACAGGCTGGCCTGCCCCACCTTGGGCAGATAACCCTTGGAGATCGTTGCCTGGAACGAGGCGAACTGGGGTTGCAGGGAGTCCAGGAAAACGTAGGTTCTCAGATCGACCATGGTTCAGCTCCTCAGGCGCTCACACTGGTTTGTATTGCTTCCTGCACGATGCCGATACTGGCGCTCGCGCCCAGGCGGGTTGCGCCCGCCTCGATCATCGCTTTGGCATCGCTGTAGGAGCTGATGCCGCCCGAGGCTTTAACCTCCATGCCGGCACCGCGAACCACTTCGGCCATCAGCGCCACGTCGCTCACGGTTGCCCCACCCGTTGAAAAGCCGGTGGATGTCTTGACGAAGTGGGCGCGCGCCTGCTTTGCCAGTTCCGATGCCCGGCGCTTCTCATCGTCGGTCAGCAGGGCCGTCTCCAGGATGACCTTGCAGACGGCGTTGCCGTCGACGCAGTCTTCCACCACGGCCCGGATATCTTTCAGCACCAGCGCGTCGTTGCCGCTCTTCAGGGCGCCGATGTTGATCACCATGTCGATCTCGCGGGCGCCGTTGCGAATGGCGCGGCGCGCCTCCATGGCTTTGATCTCAGGTTCATTGGCACCCAGGGGAAATCCAACGACGGTGCAGGTAAGCACGTCGGTGCCGCGCAGAAGTTCAGACGCCAGCCGCACCCAGGTCGGATTCACACAAACCGAGCGGAAGTTGTACTCCCGGGCCTCGGCACAGAGGTTGCGGATCTGCTCTTCGGTGGCCTGGGGCTTCAGGATGGTGTGGTCGATATAGCGGGCAAGGTCTCCGGGGATGTCCCCGGGCCTCTCGGCCGGTGAGACCGTTGTCAGTCCAGTGGCGCCAAGGCGGACAAACTCCCGTGCCGCCTCGGGGTCGTCACCGATGCGGGGAGCCGAGGTCGGGCCGCTGGCCAGCGGTCCGATGATCTGCTCGAGACGGGTGACCACCCGGTCAATATCCTGCTCGGTCCACTCCAGTTCACCGGGCACCGCCGCCATCGGCCGTGCAGGCGCTCCGGAGGCAGCAAACCCGGAGTCCGAAAACATCGCAACGCGCTGGCGATGGCGGGGTTCAGTGCAGTCCGTGGCCAGCCACAGGTCAACAATCTGCTTTGCCAGGCCGGCGCCAATCAGTCCAGCGCCCAGGGTCAGTACGTTGGCATCGTTATGTTCCCGGCTGTTGCGGGCACTGGACAGGTCGTAGGCCAGGGCCGCCCGAACGCCGGGGACCTTGTTGGCGACCATACAGGATCCGATACCCGCGCCATCGATCATAATGCCAAGGTCGGCACTGCCCCGTGACACGGCGTCGGCCACCGCCCGGGCAAACACCGGATAATCCACTGCTTTGTTTGATGAAGTACCAAGGTCTTCAACAGCGTGTCCAGCGCTCCGAAGGTGTCCGGCGAGCGCGTTCTTCAGTTCAAATCCGCCGTGATCGGCGCCGATGGCAATGCGTTTCATGCCCACACCGCCGAATCGTCCGGCCGCTCAGCGCGGGCAGCGGGCCGTTTGGTGCTGGTTCCGGCCTCCAGGACCTTCTGTAACTTCATAACGTAAAGCCTAAGGCGCTCCAGCCCCAAATCCGTGATCCGGAACTCGGTCAGAGAGCGCTTACCTTTCTTCACCTTGTTGATACTGATATAGCCTGCATCGGCCAACTTGCGGGTCTGCACGTGCAAATTGCCGTCAGACAAGCTAGTTGCCGCCTTCATCTCAGAAAACGAGACCGGTTGCCCCGGAACCAGGGTCGCCAGGATGCCCAGGCGACAGGGAGCGCTGATAATCTCGTCGAATTTAAGATTCAAAGCCACAATTAACTTTATGATGCAAAGTATATTGACGAAACAGTACCAGTCTGTCAAGAAAAGACAGCGGCTGCTTTGTATTTACTTTATGGTATGAAGTAAAAAGCTGTCCAGGCTCAATGCCTTACCGTTGAATCGGCTCAAACCCGTCGGCGAACAGCACCCCACCATGACGTGACCGCCGAGGTTGGGGCGTCAGCTCCAGGATTGGTCCCGGTGGCGATTCGACACCCCCATGACTGAAGGCCGTGACCCGGTAGCGAAGCGAGCGGCTGGAATCCACGCTGAAATCGTAGTAGCCCGAGGTAAAGCTGCTGCCCACCGGCACCAGGTCGGCGCCATCCTCTCCGCGATAGATGCGATAGCCCACTACCCTCGGATCATCCGCGTCATCCCAGTCCAGCAGCACACCGTCAGCGGTGGGGCTGGTCATGGCGCTGGTGATGACGGACACGGGCAGCGCGCCGACCACGGCGGATGCCACGTTATTGGCGCCGTTGGCGTCGTTGAGCTCGGCACGGTTGTCCAGCTGTACAAACAGCCGCCGGGTGTCGTCAACGCTGGCGCCCTCGGGGAAGCCGGCGTATGCGGTAATGGTGGTGCCGCCCGGTCCGGGGTCAGAGAAATCTCCGTACCAGACCGGCAGACCGGCGTCGCCGGGGCCGTCCCAGGCAAACACCAGGCCCACGGTCCCTTCAAATGGGGCGCCACGGTTGGCCACAGTCAGCACCATTTCCACGTTGTTGAGCAATGATTCGGGGGCTGCCGTGACGGTGAGTTCCCGTACCGCCAGATCGGGCAGCGCCGCAATCCGCACCAGGCTGGGCCCGGTGCCGTTGCCCAGCCGTTGGGCAATTCCCCGGGTGGGCACCGGCTGGCGCTTCAGACTCCTGGTTTGGGCCAGCACCTTGGCCTGGATATCCGCCACCGGAGTACTGCTGGCAATGAACTCGCCCAGGAAGGGATCGAAGGCCAGGTCCGGCATGCCGTGCACGCCGGAGTCGTCGGTCAGCGGGTCCAGCAGGGCGGCGCCGGTTTCCAGGTCCACGCTCACCATGGCCATGTCGCCGGTGCCGAGGGTGGCGCCAAGGCTGTCCTCTGCCCGTACCAGCGGTTCGTTGGTCAGGCTGCCGTAACCCAGATGACGAAACCCGACCACCGCCAGGTCCGCAGGCGTGATCTCCAGCTGGGGCCGCTCCGCCCAGATTCTTCGGTCAAAGGCATCCAGTAGCTCAGTCTCCGCCCAGACACAGGGGAAACTTGAGCAGTCGCCCACGGCCAGGTGCAGGCTGCGGCGATTACCCAGAAAAGCGCCCGGATCCTGAGCCACGCTGTAGGCCACCACCAGGCGGCCCAGGGAGTCGCCTCGCAGCGATGGCGAGGCCAGGCCATTGGATATCCCGGTCGGTACCGTGCCCTGGCTTTCGGAGTTGATGAACCGGTAGGCCAACTCCCGCTGGTTCAGGTCTGCCAGGGAACGGGTGGGATTGCGTACCCAGACCGCCACCGGCTGGCCCTGGACGTAGGTCACCGCCGGCTGCACTTCCTTGGCCAGGCTGGTGGGGTCGAGGCGGGCCGGCGGCGTCCAGGCTGCGCCGTCGAAACGGGTATAGAACACCCGTTGATCACCGCTCAGCTTGGCGTCTGACGCAATATCGCGGGTAAACACGGCCATCACCTCCCCGGCGGCGGGACAGGCGCTGCTCCGGGTCTCTTCCCCGGGACAGCTGGCAAGCTGAACCCCGCCCTCGCCAAAGCCCGGTGGGGTCAGCGTCATGGGTTCGGTCCAGGTGCCGTTTTCATACACGGCGTAGCGCAGGTGCTGCTGGGACACCACCGGTTCCCAATCGTCCGGCATGGCGCCATTGTTGGTGCGGTTTGCGGCCTCCAACTCCACCCGCAGCGTGTCGAAGCTCTGGCTGTCCAGGGCGCTCTGAGCCCAGACCATCACCGCCCGGCTCCGGGAAATCCACTCCACGGTCAGGTCCGTGACCCCCCGGGCCAGTTGTGCGTTAATCTCGGCCGCGGTCTCCAACAGCCCGGCATTGGCCACCTCCATCTGAATGGCGCCGCTGGCGTCTGTCCAGACCCGGGCCGAGCGGCCGCGCCCGTTGGTGGCCAGGGCGCTGCGGCCCTGGGGTGTGGTACGTGTAGTCTCACCTTTGGCGGCATCCGGGATGTTGGGTTCCGGCTCAATCCGGCATTGCGAGTTGCCGGAGGTGGTGGACTCGTTGATCAGGTTGCGCACGCCGGAACTGCTCAGGCACAGCGGGCAGATGCCCACGGAAATCTCGTAGCGGGCTTTCAGGATGAAATTGAACAGCTCACTGCTGGTGGCGGTGCCGCCGTTCTGACAGGCCACCAGGGCCACGGTGATTTGTGGAATCGCGTCCACGTCGATGTCTACGATGTCAAACAGAATCGAGGCATCGATAAAGATATCCAGAGCCGCGGTGACACTTGGGCTGGCCACCATGCGGGTGATGAGGCGGTCGGCCTGTTTCACTATCTCGCCGAAAGACTCAAAAAACACCTTGAACCAGAAATCGGCCCCCACGGTCGCTTCCGCGATGGGCCACAGGTCCCAGCCGTAGCGAAACAGCGGGATTTTGCCGCTGTCCAGGATTTCTTGCTTTTTGACCTCGAAATCATTGAGCACATTCCCGTCTTTGGCGGTGTCTCCGTTGATGTTCAGAGGGCTTTGGGGCACCTCTTCAGTCTCAGCACTCAGCGCCAGGTTGGCACTCTGCGGAATTCGGACGATTTCGGAGAAATTGCCAGGGGTCAGCGTCTCGTAACGCCAGGCGTCGTTCTGGGTGTCGTTGTCCAGGGTTCCCACGTCGTAGTTGGGGTCCGGGGTTTCCGAGATGCTGGTCATGGCCGGCGGCTCCATGGCGCTGAGGGTCACTTCCTCGGGGGACCATTCAATGCGGCGGCTTCCCAGGGTCTCGTCATTCAGCCACTTCGGCCCCTCCACTACCTCGAACTGAAAGATCTTGGCAAAAGTCGGGCCACCATTGCCGACCTGGCCCGTGAGCTTGCCCTCGTAGGTGCCCGCCGCCAGCATGTGGCCATCCGGGAGGTCCAGTCCATAGCTGATGCCGTCCGGGCTGCAGCCCGGATCGGGTGAGGTCAGCTGCAACTGGCGGTCTACCCGGTATCCCGGACCTGTCAGAGCAAGGTTCAGGGACTCAAGCTGGCCAAACAGAAAAGCGTCGTAGTACTGCTCAATGCGGGCCGGCCGAATGATGTCCAGGTCCACGCCCACCGGTTCTCCAACCCGGGTCAGCGTCTTAAAAATCGGCGTCTTTCGTTCATCCGGCAGCGTGTACTTGATCAGCCCGGGCATCTGCGGATCTTCCGGAAACTGGATCTCATCGTCGGTGATGCTCACCGGTGCCAGTGCGAACTTGAGCTCCCCTGGGAGCACTTCGGGATAGCCGAAGGCAGGGGGATTCGCGTTATTCCCTGACGCCTCCAGCAGTTCGAGGCTGGGCGCACCTTCATAGAATCGGCCCCATGCGGCGTCGTAAAACAGGTCGTAAAAAAGGCCGGTGGGTGAGCCGTCTACAACCACGCCGTAGCTCTGGGGCGGATCCGTGCCTTCCAGGAACAGGGCATTCATCTTGATCCGCATGGGATAGTACCGGGGGAAACGGGGGACATTGGTGTTGATGTCAAGCCCGGCCAGGAGACCACTGGTTTTCAGCGCCAGCGTCAGCGCCGCACGGTTGATGGTGATGGTGAACACGCCGTTTTCGTCGGTGAATCCGCGATTCAGACCGGTGGGGCAGGTATTGAGTGGTCCCAGCTCAATCTCGAAATCCAGGTCCTGGATCCAGGAAAACTGGTTGTCCGTGGAAAACACCGCGCCACCCGCGCTGTCCGGTTGGTCCTCGCATACTGGGAGCCCGCACTCCGGGTCCACCAGGGGCGCCTCCTCCAGGCCCACCAATGCACCCTCCAGGGGGATGTCGAAAAGGTCGGTCAGCTTGATATCAAAGCTGACGATCTCGGGCAGGTCCGACGCCGGCGCCACGTAGCTGCCGTCGGCGGTTCCCAACAGAAACACCCCGCGACGCTCAGGCGTGGCGTAGGCCAGTCCCAGGTCAGTAACCCCGGGATCCGCCGACGGCGGCACGGTGCCGCCGTACAGCAGGCTGGCGGTGGAGATTTCTGCGCTGAAGTCGCCGTTGGGGTCCACCACCACGGATCCCGAATCCACCGGCACCATGACGCAATCGTCCGCCTGTTGCCCCGGCCGTAATCCCACTGGCGCCGGAAACACCGATCCGTCGCCGCAGTACTTCATCACCAGCGAGTATTTGGCCTCGGGATCGTTCAGCACCTGGCTCGGGAGGATCAGGCGGCCGGTGACCGTGCTGGTCTGATCCGGACGCACGGTTTCCGAGGGCAGGTTCACCGACTCCGCCCTGGGCTCGTAGCGGGCATTATTGTCTTCCTCGATCTGGAACGGCGTGCTGGCGCTGCCCACCAGCAGCCGGCCCACCCGGTTCAGCAGGACGATGGGCGGATCCCGGTCTCGCGGTGCAGGCACCAGGAAATCACCACTCACGGTTTCTCCTGCCGGTACCGGGCCGAACAACCGGTGGGTGCCCAATCTCAACTCCAGGGTCCCTGGCAACAGGCCGGTGGCGGTGAACTGTACCCGGTCGCCGGGGCTGCCGGAGGCCTGGTTCAGCGAAATTGCCGGCTGTGACCGAACGGCGATCGGTTGGGAGACCACCAGGTTGCGGGCCGCCAGGATGTCCAGCATATAGCTGCCTGGGGCCACATCCGGAACCGTGGCCTCGAGCAGAAAACTACCCGTGCGGTCGGCTGTGGCATCCCCCAGCACCATGGCACCCCCGCCCGTGTTCAGCTCCACTGAATAAACCTGGCCCGGCGAAAGTCCACCAGCGTCCACCAGAAAAAAGGACTCAGCCGCCGGCGACGGCGGGGTTAACAGGACCTGCTGGGCGAACGGCGCACCGGCGCACAGCAACAAAAAGAACGTCAGGACAGATCGCATGAGGCAGAGATCTCCGGCTGATGGAAGTTATCTCTGGTAAAGGCCGGAATCTCGCTGGACCGCACACGCCTGTGCGATTTCTCCTTTTTCCGACATTTGCACCAATAGCGACGAGGAAACGGTTTCCTGAGAGGCGCCGACGGTGAGAAGTTGACCATGGGAGACAACGACACGAGGACGGGAGCGGCAATCACAGCCGCTGGTCTTTTTGTTCTGGCGGGTGCTGGTGACCTTCACTCCCAGAACCTGGTGGATGCCCGGCTCCTGGACGGCAGCAACGGCTTCGCTATCCATGGGGCAGAGATCTTTGGCGGCGCCGGTTCAGCCGTTGATCGCCTGGGGGATGTCAATGGTGACCATATCGATGACCTGGTCATAGGGGCTCCACATGTTGACTCCCCGCTCAATTCGGAGGGTGAGACCTATGTGATTTTTGGTCGCGGACATCCTTTCGGGGCGAGCATCGACATCTCTGACCTCACCGGCAACAATGGGTTTGCCATCAGCGGAATCGACCCGGCTGATGATTCGGGTCGCTCCATTGGTGGGGCGGGCGATCTCAACGGTGACGGCATCAACGACATACTGATCAGTGCGCCCGCTGCCAATCCCGGGGTCGGATTCGAAGGCGAGGTATATGTCGTGTTCGGCAGTGAGCAGTCCTTTCCTGCCAACTTCAACCTGTTTTCCCTCGATGGAAGCAACGGATTTGTCATCAATGGAGTCGATGCAAATGATTTTACGAATCGAGTGAGCACCGCCGGGGACATCAATGGGGACGGCTTAGACGATGTCATCATCGGTGCGCATAACGCTACAGTTCGCCGCCGCAAGGGTCTGACGGTAACCGAATTTCCGATTGCAGGAAAATCTTTCGTGGTGTTCGGCAGCGATCAGCCGTTCCCCGCCAGCATGGAGCTGGCCGACCTGGACGGCAGCAACGGGTTCCTTATCAAGGGCGCCGACGCGGGCGACTTTTCCGGATTTTCCGTTAGCGGCGCCGGAGACGTCAACGGCGATGGCATAGATGATGTTGTCATCGGGGCCATTTTGGCAGGGCCTGGGAACGATCCGGCTGGCGAATGTTATGTGGTGTTCGGCAGCGACCAGCCTTTCCCTGCCAGCCTGGATCTGCGTGAACTCGACGGCAGCAATGGGTTTGTCATGAGCGGCGTCGAACCGGGGGGCTTCCTGGGTAACTCCGTGAGCAATGCGGGAGATGTAAACAGCGACGGCATTGACGACGTCATCGTGGGTGCCCCCCTTGTTGCCGCCCCGGGAAGCAGAGGTGAGAGTTACGTGCTCTTTGGCAGTGATAGCCCGTTCCCAGCCAGCCTCCCACTGGCAGACCTTGATGGCAGTAACGGATTTGTCATCCGAGGCCCGCGAGCATTCACCTATACGGGAACGTCGGTGAGCGCCGCCGGCGACGTGAACGGCGACGGAATTGACGACGCAATCGTGGGTTCAAGCATCACCGGGGGTCAAGTCGGAGAAAGTTATGTGGTGTTCGGCAGAAACCAGCCGTTTCCGGCGAGCCTGGAATTGTCGGGTCTTACCGGCAGGGATGGTTTTGTGGTTCGCGGCGTAGCCTCAAACGGCAGGTTCGGCGTATCTGTCAATGGCGCTGGCGACGTCAACAACGACGGTCTGGACGACGTCATCATTGGCGAACCCGATGCTGACATCGGAGTAGCCGGCGAAGGTGCGAGCTACGTGCTTTTCGGGAATGCTGGACCACTAGCCCTGGGGAATGAATCAGCGCTGCCCTCAACCCTGGAAGACAGCGCAAATCCGACAGGAGGCCGGGTTGATCTCACTGTAGCCGCCCAGTACCTGGATACTGATTCCCTGGGTGGTCTTGCCGTCATTGACAACCGGGTTTCCGCTGACCATGGCACCTGGCAGTACAGAAACAGCGGCTCGGACTGGCAGTCCGTACCCGTAGCCCTGAGCGACAGCAATGCCCTGGTGCTCGACGCCCTCAGCCTGATCCGCTTTGTTCCTGCCCCGGACTTTGTCGGGCGCCCGGGGGAGCTGGTGGTCCGCCTGTGGGACGGTCGATGGCGCACTCCCGGAGTCAGTGTCGACATTGTCGATGCCGTGGGCGCTCTGGGGGGGTTCGCCAATGATGAGAACCTGTTGGACATTGTGGTCGATGTCACTGCGGTGAACGATCCGCCAGCTCTGACCGCATCATCTCCGCCTGCGGTCAGCGAGGACTCCGGTGCAGCTACCTTCACCAACTGGTCTGAATTCAGCCCGGGGCCGACAGACGAGTCGGCACAGTTCGCGCTGGGCTACACCGTGGATGCCGTATCCAGACCCGAGCTGTTTTTGCAGTTCCCTGCGGTAGATATCTCCGGAAATCTCACTTTCACCGTCGCCCCCGATGCTAATGGCAGCAGCACTTTCGACGTTCGGGTGGCCGACTCCGGCGGAACGGCCAATGGTGGCGATAACCTTTCGACCGCTGAGACGTTTACCGTCACCGTGTTGCCGGTCAACGACCCTCCGGTCTTTCAGGCAGACGATCCACCGGCGGTCGCCATGGACAGCGGGCCGCAATCGGTTGCCAGCTGGGCCAGTTTCGGCGCGGGGGCATCCAATGAATCAGGTCAGTCTGTTTCCTTCGCCGTACTGGATGTGTCCGAACCCGAGCTTTTCTCCGTGATTCCCGAGGTAGACGATCAGGGCAATCTCCACTACACGCCGGCACCAGGGGTTTCCGGGCTCAGCACGTTCAGCGTGCAGATTTCTGACGACGGAGGCACAGCCAACGGCGGACAGGACACCTCCGCTCCCCAGCAGTTCGCGATCACGGTAAGCGGTGACGCCGTTTTCGGGGACGGTTTTGAAGACCGGTGAACCGTCAGCACCGAGCCTGCATCAATATTGCAACCGGCGGCACCCGACGCCCGTGACGCCGACAGGTTTTTTTGAGCTTTTCGTTCCCGGATTTGATACCGGCGGTAGCGGCTGGCGATACGCGTAGCGCCGTGCTTGGACAAGCGCGCATTCGATGCCTTAATAACATCTGGCTCGACGGCTTTCACAGGTTGTTAAGATGGGATTTCCGAAAACGCTATGGACACTCTGGCTTGCCGCCTTGTGCGTGGCCTGCATCCCCTCACTCCATCCCCTATACACGACGGAGGACCTGATAGACGAACCGCTGCTGATTGGAACCTGGACAGACGGCTCGGACGCCTTCGTGTTTTCCCCTCAAGGAGCGTCTGCCTACCTGCTGACCTATGAAGACAGTTCCGGCCCGGGCAGCTTCACCGTTCATCTTCTGCAGCTCGGCGACTACCGTTTGCTCGACCTGTTGCCGGACGACGCCCTGCTCTCAGGCCGGGATGACTGGTACCTCAGTCATTACAGACCGACCCACTCATTCATGGCCGTCGAGGTCAGCGAAGAAAGCCTGGCGCTCGCCCACATGGATGGACAGTGGTTGGAAAAACACCTCCAGAGCGCACCGGACGACCTGGCCCATGAGGTGATTGATGGGGACATCATCCTGACGGCCGGAACTGAAGCGCTCCAGCACTTTGTGGTGGAACACTACGACACGCTTTTTCACAGCTTCGACCGGTACGCCCGACACGACGATTCTCAATAGGCCTGGTCGGGTCCATGGCAAGCTAACTTCCACGCTCATGCCAACCCGCAATCAAACGAATAGCGGTACAAACCGTAAAGGCGAAGGCATAGCCCCCAACAAACGCGACGATGGGAAGCATCAGCACACGAACATATCGACTCTCGATGCCTAAGCCATACTCCACGACCTCGAATGAGGTGTTTCCGGAAAGCATGATGCCGAGCGCAATCACCCCAAAAACCACCGCAGCGCCCCCGAGAAAGTATCCTGCAAACAGCCCGGTTTTGTGGGGCTGAATTCGAGATAAATCAGTCTCGTTCATGTGTACATCAATCTTTCCCAGGGTTGGACAAGGGATAGCGCACGGCGAGTAAAGCTTCGTTTCGTGCTGCTGGTCGGCGCCCACAGTTTCGACTGCCACGACAGCACGCCAAGGCGCACCTTGCGCCGACCTGGACTTGCGGGCATCAATCGGACGCCCTTCGATCGACCATTCCCAGCATTCGACCGTTAATCGGACCGCTGTCGGGAAAGGCAATGATGTCTCTGTGAAACATGAACACCGCCTGGCGAGCCAGGCCCGGAACGCTCACGCACTCTGAACGAAGCACGTCTTCCATGGTGTCCAACAGCGCCCGGCGCTCTTTTCCCGGCCGCAGCCGGGATGCCCGTTCATACGCCTGATCATACGCATCATCCTGGAACTGACTGTAGTTGGCCCCGGGTAGGCGATTGGGCCCATAGAACAACTGATAGTTGTTGATGGGATCCGGGAAGTCCATGGACCAGCCGATCGCAAACACGGCCACCTCGTTGTTTGCGATTCCCCTGGCGAAGTCGCCGAAGCTGGGGTAAGCCTGGTAGGTGATCCTGTCTCGAGGATAGCCAGCAGCGGTCATAGACGCTCTGAAGTACTCAAACTCCTGGGTGCTTCTCAGGCTCCCTACGGCGCCGTAGGGAATGACCGGGAGCGACTCGGCCTGCCCCCAATCGGCTGAGCTCCGAGAAGAAACATGGAATGCGGGCACCTCGTCCCGAGTCCCCGGAGGCGCGAGGCCACCAAAGGTGCGCCCCATGCGTTCATAAAACACCCGATTGCGGTCGTCCCAGTCAATGGTTGCGGCCATGGCACAACGCAATTGGCGCCGGCGCTCGGATTCTTCAGGGTCCGGGTGGAGACCGATGGCGGGGTGGGCCATGTTGAAGTCGATTCGCACGAAACCCAGTTCCGGGGCAGTGAGCATGTGGTGTTCCGACTCGAACTCCTGTTTCAGCCTTAGGGGGCCTTCCCGATCTAGTACCGATGGAATCTGACTGGCCGGCAGACGAATAAACTCGATTTCGTCACCCTTGTTGTATGACAACCACCGTGACGACTCTTCCATCACGAATTCCACGTGGACCGGACTGAGTATTGGCATTCCCTTCTGGTGGAGCGCCTCCAAACCCAGCGAATGGTGGATGTCGGCCTGATAGCCCTCCCTGAAAATATCAATCCGTGTTTCCGGAAAATTTTGGTTTCGCGTCAGGCGCGCATGGGTAGCGTCCAGGTGTTCCAGCCGGTACGGACCTGACCCCACCGGCCGCCTTCCAAATTCCGGGCCACGGTCCTCGACCACCTCCCGGGGCACCACCGCCGACAACGGATTGGCCAGGGTGTGGATCAGAGTGGGGTAAGGCTCCAGCAAAAAAATCTCAATTTCGCTGGCGCTGATCACTCGCAACCCTTCAACGGGCTGATCATAGTCGACCCCGGCTTCGGCCCACTGCTGCATGCCCACGATCTGATCCCGCCACAGCCAGGTGCCCTGGGACCGTACCTCGGGGTCGAAATGCCGCTTGAGCGAGTAAACCACGTCCGCTGCCGTTACCTCGCGCCCCGTCCCGCTGGGAAAGGACGGGTCATCAGAAAACCGTTGCCCCGGTCGAATGCGGATCCGGTACCGAAGTCCGTCGTCGGATACCTGGGGAAAACCATCAGCGAGACCGGGTTTCAGCTGGTAGGGACGAGCAAGGTATTTGTAGACGTATAGCGTCTGAAACAGGTTCTGGACCAGGAACCCCGTGTAGCGATCTCCGCTGCGGGCAGGGTCCAGGTCACCCGCAGCACTGGGCAGCGAATGTCTATAAGCAGGGGGTTCAAAGGTTTCCGCAGTGCCCGACGGCTCGGTGCATCCGGACAGGGTGACCGCCAGCAGCAGCGCAGGAATACCGGCGGGGACGCGGGCCAGATAGAGGGGATTCATCTCTCCATCTTAGCCCGATTGTCCCGCCGCAAGAATCTCAGGCGGGTCGGGGGCCGGCGATCCGCCCGGTTCTCAACGACCGTATGACCTGAATCGAGTGCATACTTGCAGATCAGTTACCCGCGGCCTGCTCGAACCCGTTGCTGAAGATCTGTGCGACCAGCGGCTGATCGTAGCGGGCAACGAATCCGTTGGTCGTGCCCACGGGCGTCAGAATCCGTTCCCCGGGCCCCGGGTCAAAATCCACCGATCGGCGGTAGTGGCCGGCCATCACGATATCGTTCTGAGGCGCCTGGGCCAGGGCTTCAACGGCGCAGGTCGCCTGGCCCAGCGAGCCGGGGCTTCCCTCCAGGTGCTGGACGTTTTTGAACTCCCCTGAAGCGTTGTACTGGGCAAAGAAACAATCCTGGGTGGAGATGGCCGCGCGCTCCTGCAGGTCCGGGCCGGGGTCAAAGTCCACGACGCCCGAGAACTGTCCCCCAAGGGTCACGGTGCCGTCGCCCGCCACCACCATATCCAGGATGCTGCCGGCGAGCTCAAACAACCGGACCCACCGGAACGCACCATCAGGCTCGTAGCTGACCAGGTAGGCGTCCAGGGTGCCGTCGGAGTTACCGATCGCCTCTGCGACGGGGCTCGGGTCAAAGTCCGTTTCTCCGAAATACACGCCGGCGGCGTAGAGCCGGTTCTGACCGTCGATGCCCAGGGCAAAATGTTCGGTACGCAAACCATCATTTTCGGTGGAGCTCACCCACTGCAGCGCCCCGGCATGGCTGAATTTGGCCAGGTAGGCGTCCACGCCCCCGGCGTCAAGCACGGTTCCATTGAAATCGACCTGTCCTTCGTATTGGCCGGCCAGGTAGACGTTGTCCTGGGGGTCAACCACCAGCCCGTGGGCCGAGTCCGACTGGGCCACGCCACTGGCAGATAGCTGTGTAAACAGATGACCCCAGACGAAATCACCACTGCTGTCGAATTTGGCGATAAATGAATCAAAATCGATGCCGGCCGTCACCTCAAAAGTCCCTGGCCCTGGATCGAGGTCTGCGGTCAGGCCAACCAGCCCCGACATCAGCAGGGCGTCGTTGGAGTCCACTGCCACGGCCTGGGGACTGTGGGACCCGTTGCCGCTGATGGAGCGGCCCCAGACCAGGTTTCCGCTCTCGTCGAACTTGACGAAAAAGATGTCATAGGTGGCAACGGCGCTCAGGGTCAGAGTGGCATCGACCACCAGATCGCTGCCGTAAATACCTGCGGCGATGACGGCGTCCTGGCTGTCCACGGCAATGTCGGTGATCCGCCCGAGCCCGGCCAGGTGCCTGACCCAGACGAGGTCGCCATGGCGGTCGTATTTGGCCAGGTAGGGGTCCTCCGGCGAGGACGGCGTCAGTTCGACCACGCCGGGCCCAGGGTCAAAATCCGTGGCACGGGAAAAGTACCCGCCCACGTAAGTGTGGTCCGCCGAATCCGCCGACACGCCAAAGGCCCGGTCGGCAAAAGCGAATCCTCCCAGGTTGTTGACCCAATCCAGCGTTGGCTGGGCCTGGGCCCCAAGGCTCAAAGTCGTAATCAGTATCCCTATCGAACTGCGCACCGGATTCTCCCCGCGTTTTGGTCATTGTTTAACAATGACCAGCAGGCCGGGATGTGCACAAACGGAGAACTGGAAAGCCAGTCAACTATTGGGGGATCAGGGCGCCGCATCCAGGCGGCGCCTTGGGACGCGTTCAGGGAGACTCAAAACCATCGGCGAAGACGTATTCGCCACAGACGTCATCGAGCGGGTTGCTCTGGCAGAACGCCGTGATCGCGTCGTCGAGTTGGATCGCACCACGCGGCTCGCCACTCTCCACGTCGTAGAACTCGACACTGCGCACGTTGTCCCGTAGCGGGAACGCCACCGTGAAGTCTGCCTGCGCAAGCAGCAGGCCGCCATGCGGGCTCACCATGTCCACTTGCCGGGGATCGTTGAGGGTAAACTCGTTGACCTCCGTGCCGATCTCATCCTTCATCAGCAGGCGAAGGCCACGCAGCGTCAACACGCGCTCCGGCGAATCGCCGTAGACGATGCTGATCTCGTTCGACCCTACCTGGCTGCCGTCGTAGCGCAGGTTGGCGATCACGGCCTTGGCATCTGACGATGGATCGGCCTTCTGCTGGACAAACTCCGGAGGTGTCGGGCCGGAGTAATGGTCAAGGACCCACTGAACCTGCGGCTCGGCGTCCAGGCCCCACTGGCAACCGGTGCCACTGCAGCCATCCATGATGGTGCCGTCAGGCTGCGCCTTCCACCAGCCGGTTTTGCAGGGCGTGAACCGGTGACAGCTGGCTGGAAACGCGGTGTTGTTGAGACAGCCATACTCGGTCAGGAAGATATTCGGGTGCGGGTAAGCAAGGTGATAATCGGTGCCGCAGCCATAGGGCGAGGCGTCGTACTCAGGGGCCAGATCGAACAGCCCATCACCCGATACGAACATCATCACGTTGGGGCGGGAGTGTCGGGTGGTCATGACGTGGTTGTCGCCGCTCCAGTCAACGCAATCTGCGATGTGCACCACCGCAGCCACCGAACCGGCCGGGCAGTCCTGTTGCCAGCGGCGCGGTTTCGCTTCGCAGCAAGCGGGACATTCGTCAAAGCCATCGGACGATGCGAACTCTGCGAAGCGCCTGGCGTACCACACGTTGATCTTGCCCCGGTTGCCCCAGACGCCATGCAGCAGATCGTCGGACAGGTAGCTGTCCCTGATCAGCGCATAGATATCGTCCCGCCACCGCTCGGGGAGTTGGCCGAGCGACCAGTCACCGCCACTGAACCGCCATGCAGACAGGCCAAGCCAGGGAGCCCCCAGGTCAGCGTATTCATCGCTGGGAACGAGCACCACGTCAATTTTGCCGCTGCTGTCACCGTTGTAGACAACCGGCACACAGCGCTCGGGGCAGACACCCGGGCAGGACCCGCCACAATCGGCGCCCGCTTCGGTTGGCCCCATGTAGCCATCGCTGCAGTCGCAGGCATCACCCAGGCCATCCAGATCGTAGTCGCCCTGCTCCGGGTCGGATACGGCTGCGCAGAGGTCACACTCATCGCCGACACCGTCGCCGTCGCCGTCGGCCTGATCCGGGTTGGCCCTGTGCTCGCAGTTGTCGCAGGCATCACCGGCGTCATCGCCATCGACGTCGGCCTGGGTCGGGTTGGCCAGGGCAACGCAGTTGTCACAGACATCGCCCACTGCATCGCCATCGCCATCGGTTTGCGGCACGTTGGGGACGAGCGGGCAGTTGTCACACGCATCACCGATGTCATCACCATCGGCATCAGCCTGACCGCGATTGGCCAGACCTGGGCAGTTGTCACAGGGATCGCCGGCCGCATCCATGTCGCTGTCCTGCTGCAGCGGATTGGCTACCAGCGGGCAGTTGTCGCAGGCATCGGCCAATCCGTCACCATCGGAGTCTGTGTGTCCCGGGTTATCCGGCGACGGACAGTTGAGGAAACCATGGAAGTCGCCCGCCAGGTAATAGTTACCGACCATCCGTCCGGGTCCGTTGATGGATTCCGGCCACGTGTCACTGGCTCCCGGGAAGGCAACGCTGGAAAAGCTCACACCATCATAGAGGAAGCCCTGGTAGCCGAGTCCGATCTTGTATACGCCGATGATATGTCCGGCATTGTTGATGTCGGTGGCCTGGGTGGTCGAAGCAGCGGGAAAATCGATGCTGGTGTAGGCCCCGGCGTCGTACTTGAAGCCGTGACGACCGGTCGCAGTCTGGTAGTAGCCCACGATCACACCGGCATCGTTGATGCCCAGGGCCCAGGTATAGGTGCTGCCCGGGTAATGTATGCGGGAATAGGCGCCGGCGTCGTACAGGTAGCCGTAGGTTTCCGTGTAGATCGGCCCCGGCATGTAGTAACCGACCACCTGGCCATTGTTGTTCATGCCGGTCGCGTAGGTCTGGGTATACTCGCCCTCGGGGTAGGTCAGGGCCGTGTAGTCTTCGCCATCGTAGATGAATCCATTCTGGACCCAGGCGCCGTCTTCATAGCTGCCCACGACATGGCCTGAATTGTTGATGTCCTGGGCTATCGTGCGGGTTACGGTCACATAAGGTTCATCCGGATAGTTCAGAACCGTGTAGTTACCAACGCCGTCGTATACGTAAGCATGCACCTTGCCCTCGGCATCCCGGAAGGCGCCGGCGACGAACCCGTCATCGTTGAGGCCATAGAGCCATGATTCGTCAGCACCCGGATAGTCAATGGTGGTGTACTGGTAGGTGTAGTCCGCCAGCGCACTGCTGGCAAACCCACACAATGCCAGGAGCATCAATGAACAAACCCATGAGACCTGACCCCTCTTTCGCATCATCGATGCCGCGCTCGCCAGCGAACCGCTAGCTGCGACTGGAAACCTTTGGAGCGACATTTCGAAACCCTGCCCAGACTGTCATCACAGACTCTCAAAGTCGGCCGCGGAAGATCACCTCATCCTGCGGGCGCAATGAAAGCCCGGCTCCAAGGCCACCGGTCAACAGGAATGCGCTACCCTCGGCGCCACTGCGGATGCAGGCGCGCGACAAGACAACGATGGACAGGCAACGCACTGGCACGATGGCCCCAGAAACCTGCCACTCCCCACTGTACTCCGCCGCTGGTGGTGTGATTAATAGGTGAAACCCACATCCAATTCGAGGGAACTTTTCTGAGACTGGACATCGGGCCGCCCGATGGGCGCCAGGCGGCTCTGCTCGCGTCGTCCCGGTTCGGTATCCGCCTCAGGACGGTGACCCCACGGTGGCTCCAAATGGTCCTAGAGCTTGAGCTTCAGCATCAGCCGGTACATCAGGTCAAAGGTCTTGCCGTAAGGCGGGTGCAGCAGCCACAGGGGTGAGTAGCGGAACTGGGTAAATACCGGCCTCATCTTGCTGAATTCAACGAATCCCTCATGGCCGTGGTAGTGGCCCATGCCGCTGGCCCCAATCCCGCCGAAGGGCAGATCGTGCTGGGCCACGTGGAACGAGCAGTCGTTGATGGTCACACCACCGGACAGGGTTTTTCGGATCACCCGTTCCTGCAGTATCCGGTCGTTGCTGTAGAGATACAGGCCCAGGGGACGGTCATGGCGGTTGATGTAGTCCAGCACCTCGTCGATGTCCCGGTATCCGCGCACTGGCAGGAAAGGGCCGAATATCTCCTCCTGCATGATGGTTGCGTCGTCGCCGGCGTTCAGCACCAGGTGTGGCGGAATCAGCCGCGCTTCCGGATCGGGTTGCTGCCCCGGCGCCAGGCTGACCAGTTCGGCCCCCTTGTCGGCGGCGTCCTGCAGCGTGGCGGTGAGACGTTTGTAGGAGGCCTCATCGATGATCGAGGTGTACTGGCCATTGCGAATGTCCGGGTAGCGTTTTGCCACCACGGCCCGGGCCACCTCGACAAAAGCGGGAATCCGGGCCTCGGGGATGAATACATAGTCCGGGGCCACACAGGTTTGTCCCGCGTTCAGGAACTTGGGAAACAGGATTCTCTTAGCCGCCAGCTCAATATCGAAATCATCCGCGACGATGGTGGGTGATTTTCCGCCGAGCTCCAGGGTCACGGGCGTGAGGTTTACCGCTGCGGCTTTCATCACCTGGCGGCCGGTGTTGGCCGAACCGGTAAAGATCACATGGTCAAACGGCAGCCTGCTGAACTCTGAGCCGCGCACGCCGGGCAGAATCGCCACCGTGTCTTCATCGAACAGCTCTCCTACCAGCCGGTGCAACAGCGTGCACAGATGGGTGGAGTTGGCGGCCATCTTGACCATGCAGCGGTTGCCGGCGGCCAGCGCGCTGGCCAGCGGCCCCATGACCAGGAACAGCGGATAGTTCCAGGGGGCTACGATACCGACCACACCCTTGGGCTGTGCAATGACCCGGTTCCTGGCGCCGGCAAACCACATGGAGACGTGACGCCTGCTCGGCTTCATCCACTTTCTCAGGCGCTTGCGGCAGTAGCGAAATCCGTCCACCGACAGGAACAGCTCCAGCAGCTTGGTTTCCTGGCTGGAGCGGTTGCCAAAGTCCTTCGATACGGCCTCGGCAATGGCGTCCTGGTTGTCGAGCAACAGCCGCTCGAGCTTCAGCAGGTTGTCACGGCGCTCTTCAACGGTGGGATAGGGGTTGGCCAGAAAGGCCTCTCGCTGCCTGGCGAGAATGCGTTGCGCTTCGGTCTGGTTTTCGGCAGGAAACTCTCTGATTTGTGCAGTCTGGGCCATGGTGGTTCCTCATCAGCCGGGCTGGATCGCGTATCGCCAGGGAGTTATTGACCTGGGATCAGCCCTGAACTTTCTCAATGAGGATTTGTACCTGATCTGCAGGAAGATTCAATGCGGGGTTCCCGTTGGTTTCAAACCAGCTGCGCTGTGGTGGGGCCAATCGGACATGACCCGGCCTCACTGCGAGGCGTTCCCATTTTCGAATCCATCGGAAAACACGAAGCGCTGAGACTCATAGGCGCCGATGTCCGGCGCTGGTCCGTTGATCCGGGAGAGACCATCCAGGGAAAGTACCGGCAGGTAGTTGGGGTCGATGTCGGCGCCGGCATCAACCAGCTGCGAGCCGGGATGCAGGCGGTAATCCTCCGCGGCCGCATCGACGAACCCCGGGTCGCCGAGGAGGACCGTGCCGCTCACGTCCGGCGTAGTCAGCCGGGCCACCGTGCCCCAGCCGTTGTTCCGCACGATGGCGGCCAGGCTGATGCTGACGTCGGCGCCGGCGTTATCGACGATGACGTTGTTGGCGACCAGGGCCCGGTTGTTTCCGCCAACGATCAATCCTGACGCGAAATCGGGATTGTCTGCGAGGTTTCCCACGATGGTATTGTGGACAATAAAAATCTTCGGTGTTTCGGGATACTCCGCAAGGTTGGCCAGAACGCCGAGACCACAGACAGAATTCGGGCATTTGTTTTCTGCCACGAGATTTCCGGCCACCAGGACCTCGTCCATGGAGAAGACGTCGAGCGCAGCGTCAAACTCCCCTGATTGGTTGCCACGAACGATGATTCCCTCCACGGACACGGGGCCGGCATTGGCGACCCTGATGCCGCCGCTCGCTCCGGTGGAGAAACCGTTCTGAATCGTCAGGTTTTGCACCGTAATGCGCCCGCTGTTGACGCTGTTCATGAACATCACTGGCCGCTGTCCCTCGCCATCAAGGACGCTGGACTCGGGGTCAATGACCTGTGTGCTGCACTTGTCCGACTGGCCGGACTCCCACCCGCCGCTGAGGATGTGGTCGTGATCCTCCTCTGGCCGGAAGTCGAAAGTGAACCCCGGCGAAATGAAGGTGGCGCCACCGGCGAGGCGAATCTCGTCGTCTTCACCATTGGCTTCCGCTGCAAGGAGCGCGTCCTGCAGCGCATCTCCGTCAGCAACGCAGAACACTTCAGCGTTCGCGCCGCTGTTGAGTGCCAACAGAAGCAGGACCATGGCTGGTTTTTTCATGAAATTGATTCCTGAAGGTCTGGTACTGGAAATGCCGCGGTTTACGGAACCGAACGAATTACTGGAACAGTAGATGTTCAGAGGCTCAGGCAAGCGGCAGATTCGTGCACTTGCAAACGGCAGGCCGAGACCTCAGGTCACTGGCCTGAGCCGTCAACTCCAGAGCCCATGCCATGAGCGAATCCCGAAACCGAGCCATTTTGACCATCGCCCTGTTTGCCGCTTTTGCCGACGATGCCAAGCAGGAATCCGAACGCGAGGAAATCCGTCGTATTGCCGAGGCGCTGGGCGATACGGCGCCTGACCTCAGGAGTCTGTACCAGGACGTATTGCTCCAGCGCGTTTCGCTGGAAGGCGCGGTGGCTGAACTCGGTGACGCCGGGGAAAAGCATCTCGCGTACGAAATGGCCGTCGGCGTGTGCGAGGCCGATGGGCGCATGTCGGAAGCCGAACGGGCTTTCCTGAATCAGCTCCAATCCCTGCTTGGCATGCAGGGTGACCAGTCCGAGGCCATTGAGCAGGAGGCCGAGCAGATGGTCGAGCTGTCCGAAGCCGCCGCACCGGGGACTGCCAGTTCCTCAGCCGATGCCGGTGCTGCCAATCCAACACCTGTGACCGGCGTCGATGATGCTGAACTGGACCGGCGCATTCTCAACTATTCGATACTCAATGGCGCATTGGAGCTGCTGCCCCAGTCCTGGGCGTCCATGGCTATCATCCCGCTGCAGATCAAGATGGTGTATCGAATCGGCAGGGATTACGGCTACGAGCTTGATCGCGGCCACATCAAGGACTTCCTGGCCACCCTGGGCGTTGGCATGACGTCCCAGTACATCGAGCAGTTCGGCCGCAAGCTGATCGGCGGGCTGTTCCGAGCGGCCGCCGGCAGAAGCATGGGGCGGCTGGGCCGCAGTGCGACCGGCATGGCCTTTTCCTTCGCGACAACCTATGCGCTCGGCCAGGTCGCCAAGCGGTACTACGCAGGCGGGCGCACCATGTCGACCGAATTGCTGAAACAGACCTACGCTGAAACCCTGGGTTCGGCCAGGCAGATGCAGACCGAATTTGTTCCACAGATCCAACAGCGGGCAGAAAACCTCGAAATGAACGAGGTGATGAACATGGTCCGCAAATAGCCCGGACCAGACGCTACCGGCCCCAGGGCGGACCATGGACCGGACCGGATGCACCCTGCGGATTCGGTTCATGCCCGGCTGAGCTCCGGTGCCGTCGCCTGTCGCGGAAGCGCGCTGTGGCGCGTATCATGCGCATTTTCTTACTGAGACTTGCCCCATGCGAATCTGCCGCAGCCTGATCCTTTTTTTCGCAGTGGGATTCTGCGTGGCCAGTTACGCGGAGGAAGGCGAGCAGGACGCTTTTTTCCAGAACATCGCGAAGCACTGCGGCAAGCGATATGCCGGCCGGGTGACCCTTTTTGATGAAGTCTCGGATGCAAACTGGGCCGAATCGACACTGGTGATGCGCGTGGCCCAGTGCACGGATGACGAGATCCGCATTCCCTTGCGCGTTGGCGACGATACGTCGAGAACCTGGTTTCTGCGCCGCTTGCCCAACGGGCTCGAGCTGAAGCACCGACATCAACACGGCGAACATGAGGACAAGGTGAGCTGGTACGGGGGGCGCACCACGGACAGCGGCCGGGCAAGCCGGCAGACCTTTCCGGCTGATGCCTACTCGCGCGCGCTGTTCCTGCGGGAGGGGTTGCCGGCGTCGGTAGCCAACCTGTGGAGCATTGAGATCGGCAATCAGCAGTTTGCCTATGAACTGGTACGCGAAGGCCGCGTGTTTCGCGCCGAGTTTGATTTGACTCGACCACTGGCAGAGTAGCCGGCACACGGCGGCATGAGCCTTTGGCCGCTAATATCGACTGGGCCAAAACACCCGTGACGGTTGCCGGATGCTGCCAGGCACCGATCTGAATACCATCTGAGACGGTTTCGCTGTAATTCAAACGGGAGGAGCCGGTGCAAAAGCCTGGTCGCATCATCATTCAAACGGATGAAACCCAACGGGAGCGACAGATTGCCCCCGGGCTGTGGGTGACCCGCAGATCCTTTGTAGCGCTGTGCGGCGCCGGAATCGCCGCCGGTGCTTTCGCGTCATCTGCTGCCGAAATCGCAGAGCCTTCCAAACAGGGCTTCGAAGCATTCCTGGACGCCGCCAACGCAACGGCAGCCCGCCTGCTGGATGACCCTTCGGCCGCCGGGCAGGATCGCTATCTGCGCACCATGAGCGCTCACACTGCGGCTATTGGCAGAGTCCCAATCCCGGAAACGTGGCGGGACAGCGGCCAGAGCGACGGGCCGGGGACCTATATCGGTTTCAATCCGGGCGGCGTGGGGTTTGTGATTCTTCACTGGCGGATGGAACCGGGCACGCGCATCCTTCCTCACGCCCACACCTACGGCAACGTAGTGACCGTGGGCCTGGAAGGCTGGGTCCGGGTGCGCAACTACGAAGTCGAAGGCGAGCGCGATTACACATCGGACGAGGGTTTCACTGTTCGCAATACCGTTGACCAGATTCTCACCCCCGGCGCCACCAACCTGGTCTCGCTGGAGCGGGACTACATCCACGGGTTCGATGCCGGCGATGAAGGCGGCCGGGGACTGGATATCACCACCCGCGTGCTGCCCAAGCCTGATTACGGTGTGCCTTACCTGGAGCTGGGCGAGATGGCTTCTTCCCGTGGACCGGATCGACGGTTCTCGGCACGATGGCGTAGAGCCTGAGCGGGTCAGCACAAACCCGGCGACAAAGATAAAAGTCACAAAAAGCCCCAGCCCGGACCATTCAAACTGGCCCCAAAGCCCCGCGGCCTTTACCCTGACCACATAATTCTTCACTCAGGATCCGAGGGGCCCGAATGTTCTATATCATCGTGGTATCGGCTTACGTCCTGATGCTGCTCGGCATCAGCGTCTACAAAAGCCGCTCAGTGAAATCCGAAGAGGATTTCATGGTGGCCGGGCGCAGCGTGCCCGTGTACATGCTGGTGGCGACCCTGGTCTGTACCTGGATCGGGTCTGGAAGCCTGTTTGGCACCGCGGGCCTCACCTTCCGCACGGGCATCTCGGAACTCTGGTTTTCCGCCGGTGCCTGGATCGGCATCCTGGTGGTGTACATGATCGCGGCCCGAGTCAGGCGCATTGCCCAGTACACGCTTACCGACCTTCTTGAAACCCGGTACAACCAGGTGGCCAAGGTGCTGGGCACCGTGACCATCATCATTGCCTACATGGTCATCGCCGGCTACCAGTTCAAAGGTGGCGGACGATTCATATCCATCCTGTCTGAAGGTTCCATCAGCCCGGAAACGGGAATGATCATCGCGGCGGCGATGATTGTCGGCTTTACCGTGTTGGCCGGCATGGTGTCCATCGTGTCCATCGACATTTTCAATGGATCCATCATGCTGCTGGCCATGGTGGTCACCCTGCCATTCGCCGTAGCTGCCCATGGCGGTGTCGATGCGGTCATATCCACCATTCAGCAGACTCAGCCCACATACCTCTCCATCATGGGCGGCCACGACTTTTTCTGGGTGGTGGGCATTGCGCTGCCGACCTTCCTGCTGCTGATGAGCGAGAGCAGCATGTACCAGAAGTTTTCGTCGGCAGACAACGCGCGCAATGCGCGACGGGCCGTCATGGGCATGTTTGTCGGCGTTGTGGTTGTGGAGACCCTGATGATGCTGATCGCCCTGGTGGGTTTTGCCATTTATTCCGACGATGCCCGTTTCTTCCTGGCCGACGGCAGCGTGAATCGCGCCATGGCCGAGGAGATTATCCTGCGGATAGGATTTGAGCAGCTCCCCACGATGATCGGCGCGTTGCTGCTGGCGGCGGGAGCCGCCATCGTGATCTCTACAGGCAACACCTTCCTGATGGTGACCTCCACCAATGTGACTCGGGATATTTTTCAGGCCTTCTTCTTCAAGAAAACGACTGCCCAACAGGTCGTCTGGATTCAACGGGCGTGCATCGTCGGGATTGGGCTGCTGGCTTACCTGATGATGAGCCAGTTCGAGACGATTCTGGAAATGGCGCTGATTTCCTACACCATGATCGGCGCGTCCCTGGCCCCGGCGCTGCTGGCAGCGTTCTTCTGGAAGCGGGTTACCCGTATCGCCGGCGTGTGCTCAATCGCCTCGGGCATGCTGACGGTCATCACCATCACGGTTCTCAATTCCGTTTTCAGGGACAGCGAGACCACGATCCTGGGTTTCAGCATTCCCATGAATACTGACTACATCGCCATCCCGGCGGTTGTCGTTTCAGTATCGACCCTGGTCATCGTCAGCCTGGTGACCCCCAGACCCGAAGAGAGCGACTGGAAGCCGTTTATGAACGAGTCCTGATGGCGGGATCTCAAAAAGCACCGGCTTCAAAGAACTCCAGCCCGCAGCGAACCCGGCTGCCGTCCTGATCGATGCCGCATAGGTCAAAATTGTCGGATCGATTCAAGTCATCGCCGGCAAAGATGACCGTCGCCGCATTGATGAGAAGAGAATCCGGCGCGTCCACCGCCAGCGGGTTCTCAAGGCTCAGGACAGAAAAGGTGAAATCGCAGGATTCGGTCTGCGATGGGGGAAATCGTCGGCAGGGCCACGCGAACCACCTTCGCCGAGAACGGGCCATTGACCAGGTCCGACGAGGTGAAAGTACAGGTTGAGGAGGTCAGGGGAACGCGCGTCGGGCCCAAAGCCACCGTTCAGTTCAATACAAACGGCGGTGGCTCAAGGGCGTCAATGCACGTCAGATCCAAATCCTCCACCGTGGCGCTCTGCAGGAAGGCCAGCATGATCCGGTCGATGCATTCCGGATCACTGAGGTCGAATGGCATGTGCCCGGCATGGGGAACGATCACGACGCGGGCATTGCTCAAACCCTGCGCCATCCGCCTGGCGTCAGACGGCGGCGTCACCGGATCCCGATCACCGGTAATCAATAATGCGGGGACAGAGGATTCGACCGGGCTGACCAGGGCGACGGGATACGAACCACTGGGCCACAACTTGCACGCGCGCATCTGCTGCGCAACGCGGTAGTCGCCGAGCCAGGTGTCGCCGGTGAACGAAAAGACGTCCCCGGCAGCGATCCGCGAAACATCGTCTGTGCAGGTGAAACTCAGATACGCACCTGCGGCGATAAAAGGCGGCAGATCAGGATCGGCAGGCAACGCCAGCTCGAGGAAGGGAGCGAAGTCGTCTCTACTGGCCGCGTCCACTACGCGTGGCAATGACCTTGCCCCGGTTGCGAAGTACATTGCCGAGCGCAACTTTTCGACGAAGACGTCTCGACGAATCGTCAGGCTGATCCCGTCCTCGAGATCAGCACTTTCGTAGTGATATGCCAACGGCTGCGCCAGTCGCCCAAGCAGCAGGTTCCAGCGATTGCGCAAGTCTGGAAAGGCCTGCCGACACGCGACCTGTGCCTCACAGTCGCTGAGAAGAAGATCAAATGCCCGTTGAAATCCAGCCGCGTGGTGCAGTGGCATCCTATGTTCCGGCGGTAGAGACCCAATAGCTGTCAGCGTACGGACCTGTTCCGGGTAGCGGCGAATATACTCTGTCGCGAGCCGTGTTCCATAGCTGGTTGCGTGCAGGTCAACCTTCGCGTACTCGAGCGCACGACGCACCATCTCAAGGTCCTCTACCGCATTGCTGGTAACGTATTGCCGCAGGTCTGCCCTGCTCTCAAGACTGCTGCGGCATTCAGTGACCTCACTGGGTGGATACATCTCGTCCAGGTGCCTTTGCAGCGGAACACCGTGACGTTCGAGCGGAGCACAGTACAGCGGATTGGAAGCCCCGGTGCCCCTGAGATCGACCATGACGACATCATGCTGCTCGCGGTAAGCGGCCCCCTCCTCGAGAAAAAAGTCCGCACCAGCCGTTGCTGGTGCACCCGGGCCACCTTCTAGTACGAAGACTGCCAAGGGTTCTTCGGCGCGGTTTCTTGCCGGCGCCACCACGATATTCAGATCTATCCGGCGAAGCTCCGGTCGTGCATATTCCTCCGGCACAGGCAACCGGCCGCATCGCAGCTCACTGCGCGGACCGGCATCCGCGCAGGGAGACATGACTACCTTCGGTCGCGGCACCTCAGGCGTTACGGAATCCCCCGGCGTTTCAGCACATCCCGAGACCGAGAGCGCAACAGCGATTGCTGCCAGAATGGTCGCGGCGCCGCTCACAACCCCAGAATACTTTGACAGGCTTTGCATGACTGTTGTCGCCTCTGTAATGGCGTTTGGTGGAAAGTCTGCAACATATCTTCGCATTTTCGGATGATGAGCTCCCCTCCACCACCGACCTCTCGCCTCGTGGCCTTCCGAGGTAGTTTCGAGGCAGTCCGCTGACGCATTAACGTTCCGCAAGCAAGAAATTAACTCTGCCCTAACCAACCCGATCCTAGAGTCATGTAATTCGTGACGCCCGTCATGGAAATGACCGGACGGGCGTGTAAGTTGAGCGAACGTGGCGATTGTGAGAGGGGCTTCCACATGGCAGACACGACTACTTCGACGGACCGTCGACGATTTCTCAAGGCAACCGGAACGCTGACCCTTGCGGGTGCAGCAGCCGGATCGGCAACGGCAGAATCACCGCCAGCACTGCAGGAGACCAATGGCTTTAAGCCACCCGGCCAGCCCGGGGCGCGGCGCATTGCCGCGGCCGGAACAAAAAGCGGGTCTGACAGCACGGTCACGCCGCCACTGGCGGTGCGGGCCCTGAGCAAGATGGGCTTTGGTCATGCCCGCGGTGTCACCGGCGCTTCCGGCGCCAATCCCGACGTCATCCTGTCCAGCGGCTTCGAGAGTTTTACCTCCGGCTTTTCCCAGGTCGGCGACCTGGCCTACTTTGCGTCCCTGGGGAGCACCGACGACGAGCGTCTCGCCAACTACGTCGAAGAGCAGCTCAATCCGACCTCGGAAGACCCGGAACTCGATGCCAGGCTGGCCCAGTTCCCAGGGGAATTCGATACCCTCGGCATGCCGCTGGCAGATGCCTGGTCCGCCTACGAGTGCACGGGTTTCAGTAACTACTCGCGGCCCCAGGCCCAGACCGAGCGGTTTTACCTCAACGCTGCCGTCTACAGCCGCTGGCAGCTGTTCTACCTGGTGGCGGACTTCTGGCACAACCATTTCAACGTCTATTCCAGGATCAACCGCGACACTTACGTGTCCTGGGCCAGCTGGGATCGCGACATCATCCGCGCCCACGCTTTCGGCAATTTTTACGACATGGTTTATGCCTCGGCCAAACACCCAACCATGCTGCGGTATCTCGACAACTACGTGAATGGCGACGGCGGCAGCATCAACGAAAACTACTGTCGTGAGTTGTTCGAACTGCATTGCCTGGGCGCCACCAGCTATGCCGGCAACGAAAACCCGCGCTTCGTGCAGGCACTGGCCAGCAATCCTTACACCGCGTTGCAGGACAGCGAACTGGACGACATTTCGCTGGGCTACCTGGCCGATCCCAACCTGGACGTTGCGGCCGTCTATACCGATGACGACGTCCTGACCGCCGCCCAGTCAATGACCGGCTGGCGCTACGAGGATGCCGACACGGAAACCAGCTGCGGGACCGGCGCGTTTTACACCGACGAGCAGGAGCACAACAGCGACAGCACCAAGGCGGTGCTCACTCTGGGTGTTGCCGCCATTCCCTCCGGCCTTGACGCGGAAACCGAGGGCCGGCTCATCGTCAAGCTCGCCGCGTACCATCCGGCCACGGCCGAATACGTGTGCCGCAAGCTGTGCCAGCGCCTGGTGGCCGACGACCCGCCCCAGAGCGTGGTGGATGCGGCCGCCCAGACCTTCCTGCAGCACCGGCGCAGCCCGGACCAGATCGCCAGAACCCTGCGCACGATTCTGCTTTCGGATGAATTCAAGGATCCGGCGTCCTGGGGCAGGAAAATGCGGCGCCCGCTGGACTACGTGGCTTCAGCCATGCGTGCCGCAGGCTGCGATCACACCTGGCGCACCGGTGACAGCACCACCAACAGTCTGCTCAGCCGCTTCAATGCGGCCGGCCAGCGGCTATTCGACTGGCGGACCCCGGACGGGTACCCCGACGTGCGTGACCACTGGGAAGGCTCGACCACCCTGGTGCAGCTGTGGCGCACGGTGGATTACCTGCTGGACCGCAACGTGAGCAACAACGACACCCGGGTCATGCGGGTGCTCGACATCACCCTTGGCAGCTTCAGCACGGACCCGACACCGCGGGACCTGGTGGAGTTCTGGTGCAACTGGGCCCTGGGTTTCACCCCCAACGGTGGCTGGACCGGCCCAACCGGTGCGGCATACGACAGCGCCCCAACCACCATTGGACGGGCATGCCTGCAGTTCATGACCCAGGCCTATCCCGAGAGCGACGCCGGTGCGTGGGACGCCGACACTCCCATTGACCGTGATGACCTGGACGGAGACAGGTCACCCGGCTATTGGCGATCGCGCCTGACCGGGCTGGTCAAGCTCATCCTCTGGTCTCCCCAATTCATGCAGCGCTGAGGACTCCCATGACTTACGAGAAATTCAATTCAGGTCGTCGGCGCTTTATTGCCTCAGCCGGCGCAGGTGCCGCAGTGACTGCCGGCGTTGGTCTGGGCTTTTCGCAACGCCTGGTGGCGGGCGGCAGCGGATCCGTGGCCACGCCACTGCTGGTTTACGTCTTCCTGCGGGGGGGTATGGATGGGCTCAGCTACGTGGTGCCCGTATCCGGCGCCAACCAGGTCCATTACGCCCAGGATCGGGATGACATCTTCATCGAGCCCACCAATACGCTGAGCCTGGCGGATTATCCCAACGCTGCGGGCTTCGGTCTCAACCCGCTGGTAACGGAACTGCACGCCCTGCGCAGCAACATGGCCATCGTTCAGGCCTGCGGTCACCCGCTGGATGCGCTGACGCGCAGCCATTTCGATGCCCAGGAGGAGATTGAACTGGGAACGCCGGGCGACCAATCCGGTACTACCGGAGGATTCCTGACCCGCTACCTGCAGAGCGTGTCCCACGATCCCGATGCCATCTTCACGTCGCTGGCATCCAGTAATACCCCGCCGGTCAGCCTGGCCGGGTATCCCGACGTGGCGACCCTGGACTCACCCTCCAGCTTCAGCCCCAACTCGGGTCGCTATGGCGACACCCACCTGGTGGGCCTGAGCGAGCTTTACGGCGGGTCCGGCAGCCTGGACCTGGCGGGCCAGGCGACGCTGGATGCCGTGGAGCTGATCAACACGTTCGACCTGGGCGGCTACGTCCCCGCCGGTGGCGTTGTCTACCCCGACACCGGCATCGGCAACGATCTGGAACTGATCGCCCAGCTGTGGAAGCTGGACCTCGGGATCTCCACGGCCACGGTCAACAAGGGCGGCTGGGACACCCACAATTCCCAGCAGCCTCTGAACCCGAACACCGGGTTTGGCCGCAACATCCGCGAGCTGTCCGATGCCGTCGCCGCTTTCTATCGCGATATCGCGGCGGACCCGGTCAAGGACGCCAATGACATCTGCATCGTCATTCAAAGCGAGTTCGGCCGGCAGGTCAGCGAGAACGGCAACCGGGGAACAGATCACGGGTTCGCCAACCCCATGACCGTGATCGGCGGTCGCATTACGGGCGGTATGTACGGGACCTTTCCGGGCATTTCCGCCGGAGACCGGGAAGGCGACGGCGTGATACCCACCACGGATTTCCGCCAGGTGCATGCCACGGTCATGGACCGCGTGATGGGCGGGGGTCCGGGGATTGTCAACAACGTGTTCCCCGGCCTCTCGTATCAGCCGGTGCCGTTTGTCTGATCCCAGGTAAGAGCTGTTGATGCCAGGCCCTCACTCAGCGGCGACCGCCTCATAACCATCAGAAAAGATGTTATTGGCGGGGTCGCTCATTCCCTGGTATTCCACGGCCCCGGCGTCGCATCGCTGGCCCGCGGGGCGCCCAAATCCCCGCTGATCCTGGGTCGGCGGCGGGCAACCGCCGCTGCCGGGAAGCAGGTCAATCAGGATGCTGTCAGGCCCGGGCGGCATGGTTTCGGTGGGGCCACCATAGTCGCCCAAAGGCAGCAGACGCAGATCGCTGACAAGACGATCGGAAAAACCCAATCCGCAGGAATTGAAGACTGTCGTGACGTTGCCGCCCAGGGAGGTATATACCGGGGCGTCGTCACAAGGTGCATCGAACGCGCTGTTTGTCAGTGAAACCTGACCAAGATCCGAGCCGGCAATGGCATTGGGAGCGCCACCGCCAGAATTGTTGGCAACGGTGATGCTGTCCAGGCGAAGTGTTCCCTCCATCACGGCTAACACGCTGCCGTCGCTGTCGTTCCCGGAAAACGTCGAGTTGCGGATGACCGCTGTCCCGAATAAGTCTACCAGTACGGCCACTCCCAGATCTCCACCGTTAAAGCTGAACAGGGTCCGCTCGATGGTGGCATCAGCGTCGGACAGCAGGATTCCGCCTCCGCGATCCGATCTGTTGAAGCGAAAGTGACTGTCCTGGATCAGGACGGTGCCGCCCAAACTGTGTAGACCGGCGCCCCCATCGCCGGGCACCCCTGCCGGTGCGGAATTGTGGCTGAACACGCTATGGGCAACGCTAAGGCTCCCCATATTGAAGATGCCGCCCCCAATGCTGGACCTGCAATCTTCAATCGTCACATCGTTTAGCACCATGGCACCACCCGTGTTGACCAGACACGGACGGCCGTTGCTCACCGAAACCCGATTCAGGGTCACACTCCCATCACTCCGAACGGCGTGGCGTCCCCCGACAATGGTGAGATCCTCCAGCACGACATCGCTCACTGACGGACCGATTCCCAGGACGTGGTCTGGATCGATAGGGTCACCATTGACGACAGTTTCCGCTTCTCCTGCGCCTTGAATCAGCATGGGCACCAGAAGATCAAGGTCACCGACCAGACCAATGTCATCGACGCCGCTACGGGTGAGGATATGCATTCCCGCCTGCAATTTGACGGTATGTGGCGGATTTGGCGTGGCAACAGCAAGAAACACCGCCCGGCGCAGGGAACAATCCAGAGGCACGGACGCATCACATTGGCCAACCGTTTCCGGGTCCGGATCGTCAAAACGGTCAACATCAAAGGTTTCAGCCGGTACCGAAGCAGTAAAAAACCCAGCAGCCAGCGCGAGCGCGGCGGTACCGCGCGACGAAGCGTCGCGTAAGTTTGATATCCATCGCATCCGACTCTCCTGACGGTTCCATGCCCGACTTCAGACTAGAGAATCCCGCGCGTCGAAGCTTGAAGGATTGACGAAGGTTCAGCGAATTTCCTCGAAACGATGAGTCTGGATCGTGAATTTGCGCCTGGTCCCGTATCTGTTGCGTGCAGCCTTTGCCAGTAAGCCTGTCCAGACGGAGTAAAAAAGGGCCGGCAGAGAATCCGTGGCACAAACTCCGCGCGGTTTGCGTACTTTCCAAAAACAATCGGGAGGTATGCTGCCGTGGCAAAAACCAACAGGCAGGGAGCAGTTTTGGTGGCAGCAATGATGCTGCCTGCCGCCGTCGGGGCTCAGGCCTTGATTGACCTGGGCGTGCCGGGCGGACTGCCGCGCACCCAGATCATCAACGACACGGGAGATGTAGAGGGGTTTGGCCTGGCGGTCAGTGCGGCCGGTGATGTGAATGGGGACGGCATTGACGACGTCATTATCGGGTCCCCGCAGCCTGGCAGCGGTCCCTGGCTTGGAGAGGCCTACGTCATCCTCGGCAGTGGCTCCCCGGCAGCGTCGATATCCGTCAGTGGTTTAAGCGGTTCGAACGGGTTTCGGCTCAACACGGGTGACCTGGAATTCAGCCAGGAGGTGGGGCGGGTCGTGGCCGGGGGCCAGGACTACAATGGCGATGGCGTGGACGACGTGCTGGTGGGTTCCCTGCTTGGGGGCGCCGGGGTGGTCAATCTGATGCTGGGTCGCGATACGCCATTTCCGGCACAGGTCAACCTGGCCGCTCTGAGCGTCTCGGAGGGTCAGTACATCTTCCCGCCGGTGTTTTCAGACGTGATTCAGGACGCCACCTTTGCCGGTGACGTAAACAACGATGGTCTGCCGGACCTCCTGCTGGGCGTCGGCAACAGCAGAAGCAATGTCGGTGATGCCTACGTTATGTTTGGCCGCCCGGCACCTTACAGCGCACAGAACCTTGGGAACCTGAACGGTATCGATGGCTTTGTGATCCCCGGCTTTCGACTGAACGACTTAATGGGTGAATCAGTCGCGCCTGCCCGCGATTTTAACGATGACGGCTTTGCGGACCTGCTGCTCGGCGCACCGGGCGACGCCACCTCCCAGGAGGATGCGGCCTACCTGGTCTATGGATTTCGAGACGCCAGCGTCAGCAGTCGTGGCCTGAACTTTTCATTCGGCGACGAGGGCGGGTTCGCCCTGCGGGCTGCCGCAGCGGACGAGGCCAATGCAGGCATCGTGGGTGATGCCGGCGACATTAACGGAGACGGATTCGACGATCTGCTGGTCAGCGTCCCTGAGGGCACGCCGCCCAGGGTTTACGTGGTATTTGGGCAATCCGCTGAGGCGCCCCCAGCCCTGGATCTGGCGACCCTGGATGGCTCTAACGGATTTCGCTTCACGGCGCCGGGCATCGCTGGAAGTTTCGGCACCAGCATCTCCGCGGTGGGTGATCTGAACGGAGACGGCTTTGATGATCTGGCAGTGGGCGATCCGAGCTATGGGCCTGGCGACCTCACCGTACCTGGCCAGGCCTTTATCCTGTTCGGCGCACCCACTTTTCCCGCGGTGGTGGGGGCGGCTGACCTGGACGGGTCCAATGGTTTGACCATTGCCGCGCTCCCTGGCAACGGTCAGCTGGGTCGAGCCGTCAGCAGCGCTGGCGACTTCAACAACGACGGCATCGACGATCTGCTGCTGGGACAACCGGGCACCAGCGGCAGGGCGTACGTCATCTACGGCAACTCGGCGCCGCGGGCTGCGGACAATGTGGTGGTCATGCCGGCAGTGCTGGAGGATGACCCGTCTCCGTCGGGCATCAGCCTGCCGGACCTGCTGGATTCCGTTTATGTGGATACCGAGCCTCTGGCGGGCGTCGCCGTCATTGAAAATGTCACCAGCCCGTTTGAAGGCGCCTGGCAGTTCAACAACGGCGGCCCCTGGTTTCCTCTACGGCGAGGACAGACGGCGGCTGATGCCACCGTACTTTCGGTGGTCAACAGCTTCAGGCTGTTGCCGGCCAGAGACTTTTCAGGCGGTCCGATACGCCTGGAGCTGCGGCTGTGGGACGGCAACTGGTTCAGCGGTGGGGACAACCAGGATATCCGCACCGCCGTCAACGCTCTGGGGGGCTTTGGAGACCGTGTCACGCTGGAGATCAGCGTGATCCCGGTCAACGATCAACCGGCAATGGATGCAGATGATCCTCCGGCGGTGGTGGCCGGTGACGGCCCGCAGCTGGTGGCCAACTGGGCCAGCTTTGACCCCGGCGGGAATGAGACCACACAGACGCCCAGCTACCGGCTGGTTACGCTGACCAATCCTCAACTGTTTCTGGCCCTGCCGGAGGTGGATGCGGACGGCAACCTTCGCTACACCCCTGCCGCCACCGGCAGCGGTATCAGCGAAGCGCAGTTCGTGGTTGAGGACTCCGGCGGTACCGCGAATGGGGGGCAGAACACGTCGATACCCCTGCAGGTGGACTTTACCATTCTCGACCCCCTGTTGTTCCGGGACGGCTTCGAAAACTGAGGCCGGCCATTTTCTGAAAACGGAGATTGTCATGACGAGAAATCACTTCATGGCCGCGCTGCTTTTCGCTGTTGCGGCAAACAGCAGCTTTGCCTCGGTGGTACTGGATCAAAACCATGTGCCCAGCCCACCGACCCTGGACGTGGCCGGAAACGTCGGACAGACCTTTATCGCCGGCCGCACCGGCCACCTGGTCCAGCTCGACGTGGGCCTGGAGTGCAGCCCAGGTGGTCAGGTCAGGTTCGACCTTTACCAGTTCGACGCCTTTTTCGGAAACTGGATGGTGCGCGATACCGTGGACAGGGACTCGGGCACGTTTCCAATCACCAGCGGACCGGTTCCGCAACGCTACGGCGTAGCGCTTCCGCCCCTGTGGGTCAGCGCGGGCAAAAAGCTGGCCTTTGTCATGGCCTTTACCGATACGGATTGCCGCTATGACTATGACACCAGCGGTACCTATCCGGATGGGCAGATGATCCTTCGCCTGGGAGTCGGGTTTGGCAACATATCGGATGATTTGGACAGCAGCTTCGACATGGACTTTGCCACCTACATCAGCCAGCCTTCGAACCGCCTGTGCCGGTACGACCTGTACGGACCCCCGGACGAACGGGTACCGGCTTATGTGCCCATCTGCGGCTGCCTGTCGGCAGTTGCCATCAACGCGCTGATGTGCCGCTTCGACCTGCCGGAACTGGTACTGTTCCGGGAAATCCCGCTGTTTGAAAATGAGGGATTTGCCCGCTACAGCATTCTTCCGTTCCGGCCGGTGGACCAGGTCCAGATCGAGGATGAAGGAATCGCCGCATTCCAGCTGGAAGGGCTGTCGCAACATGCGCTGGAGTCAGTGGAGACCAGCTATGAGCGCAGCGGCGAGGCGTTCAGGACCATCACGATCCATGCTGGTGACCAGGTGTACGAATTCCAGGTACCGGATCAGCCCGTGCAATAATCGGGCTGCACGGCTGTGACCTGATTCCCAGCGCTCGCCTGGCCGAATTCGGCGCCGGCACTGATTTTCATCATTGTTCGAATCCGGACAGTACCCTTGGGGCATGGCCGGATTCGGCCACCTGAGGCGCTCACCATCATGTGAAAAGTCCCATTTTGCGCCATCGATAAACCTGGCACGGAGCTTGCTGCCTGGCAGGCCATGGACCGTGAAATCGATCTCGGCGAACGTAACCGCAGGAAATGGCGCACCATGGCCCAGTGGCTTCTGGTGCTGGCACTGCTGGTAGCGGGATTGATGGCCTTGCGGTGGGCGATCGAACCCGGCGTGGACCGCTCAGACGTTCGAATCGCAACCGTCGAGCGCGGCACGGTCGTGGCCAGCATCTCTGCCACCGGGCAGGTGGTGCCCGGGGATGAGCAGATCATCTCGTCCCTGTTCGTCAGTGAAGTAACCGAGGTGGTGGCCAGGGCGGGCGACACCGTGACGGCGGGTGACCTGCTCCTGCGGCTGGACGCCAGAGCCCTGAAGTCCACCATTCGTGATCTCAACGAGCAGTTGGCCCTCAAGGACAATCAGCGTCACTCCGCCCAACTGGCGCTGGAGAGATCACTGAATGAAGCCCAGGGTCGGAGGGATCTGCTGGAAATCGACCTGCTGAGCCGCAAGGCGAGGCACCAGCGGCTGTCGACCCTGGCGGACAAGGGAGCGATATCTGCCGGCGACCTTCAGGAGGCCGAACTGGACGTGCGGCGTACCCAGGCCGAGCTGAAGCAGTTGAGCCGATCCATCGACAACCAGCAGGCCACCGCCGAGGCCGACCTGGAACGGATCTCTCTGGAAGCGTCCATTCTCAGCAATCAGTTGCGTGAACAGCAGCGAACCCTGGACTCTGCCGAGGTACGCGCACCCCGCGACGGTGTGGTGACCTGGGTGCTGGATCAGCCCGGGGCCCCGGTCACCAGCGGCCTGCAACTGGCCCGGGTAGCAGACCTGAGCCGCTACCGGGTCGAAGCCCAGGTATCCGACTTCTACGCACCACGGTTGCGCCAGGGCCTGCAGGCGAAAGTGACGGCGGGCAACCGGATGCTATCGGCGGAGGTGGACGCAATCCTGCCAACGGTCGAAGGCGGCAGCATGACGCTGCTGATTGAACTGGACGATCCCGCCGCGGAGGGACTGCGGCCGCAACTGCGGGTGGACGTGGAGGTGGTGACCGGTCGGGCCGAAAACGCGCTGAGTATTGTCAATGGTCCGGCCATCGGTGAGGGCGGCCGGCAGTTCGTCTACCGCATCAACAATGGCGAAGCTGTCCGCACACAGGTTGACCTGGGTGTTGCCTCGAGAAACAGCGTCCAGATCCTCGATGGCCTGGCTGAAGGTGACCAGGTCATCATCTCCGACATGCGCGACTACCAACATCTTGAAATCATCAATCTGGAATGACTATGACCTCAAATCTCATTGAACTGGAAAACGTCGGCAAGACCTATCGCACCGACCGTATCGAAACCGTGGCACTGAACCAGATCAACCTGAGTGTCGCCGAAGGCGAGATGATCTCGGTGATGGGCCCATCGGGTTGCGGCAAGAGCACGTTGCTCAACGTGATTGGCCTGCTGGATGACCCCAGCGAGGGTGAACTGCGCATCGGTGGCGTTCCGGTCAAGCAGCGGGGAGACAAGGAACTGGCGGCCCTGCGCAACGAACGCATAGGGTTTGTGTTCCAGAGTTTTCACCTGATCCCGGATCTGAGCGTGGTGGATAACGTGGAGATTCCGCTGCTTTACCGACGGATGTCCGGAAAGGAGCGCCGCACGCGGGCCCTCCGGGCGCTGGAGCGGGTTGGGCTGTCGGCCCGGGTGGATCATTTCCCCACCCAGTTGTCGGGGGGGCAGCAGCAACGGGTGGCCATTGCCAGGGCCATCGTGGGCGAACCCCGCATCCTTCTGGCCGACGAGCCCACCGGCAACCTGGACAGCCACATGGGGGAAGAGATTATGTCCATCCTGGAAGGCCTGAACCGCAATGACGGCACCACCGTGGTGATGGTCACCCACGACCAGGACAAGGCCGAGCGCACCGAGCGCATCATCCGCGTGTTCGACGGCCAGATCGTCCACTGAGGAGCCCGCCATGTTTGCCCACTACCTGCGCACCGCCTGGAAGGTCCTGCTGCGCCGCAAGTTCTTCACCTTCGTCAACCTGTTTGGCATTGCCATCACCCTGGCGGTACTGACGGTAGTGATCGCTATGCTGGAGAACTTTGCCCGTCCCCACGGAGCCGAGCGCACCGCCGCCAACTACGTGGTGGTGAGAGACGTGGCGCTGCGGGACAGCGCCGGTGAGGATCATCAACGCGAGTGGTCCTCCAGGCCCGGATTTCGGTTTATCGAACGCCACATATGGCCGCTTGAGCTACCCGATCGGACCGGCATCCTGCACGGCCCCAACGAGGCCACGGTTTTCGTGGACGGCATCAAGATGACGCCACAGCTGACGCGAACCGACGCGGGGTTCTGGGACATCCTCGACTATCAATTCATCGAGGGCCGACCGCTGTCACCCCACGACGTCGAGCAGGGCCGGTTCGTGGCAGTCATCAACCGGGCGACCCGGGATGGAATCTTCGGTGCGCAGTCTCCCCTGGGCCGAACGATCACCGTCAGCGGCCAGCAGTTCGAGGTGGTGGGCGTGGTGGAAAACGAGGCTGAGATGCGGCTCAATGCGTTTTCCGATATCTGGGTGCCTTACACCACCTTCCCCTCGACCAATTACCGGACCCAGTGGCTGGGCGATTTTGCCGCCCTGCTGTACAGCGACGACCCGGACCGGATTCCGGCTATCCAGGAAGAATTTCAGCAACTGCTGGACACCTTCGAATTCACCGACCCCGACCAGTTCAAGGTGGCGATCAGTCACGCCAACACCCAGCTGGACCGGGTTGCAAGGGAAGTGATGAATACGCGGTTCAAAAAGGACAGCAAGGCCGGACTGTTCCTGGTCCTGTTGTTCGGGGCCATGCTGGCGTTCATGCTGCTGCCCACCATCAACCTGGTCAACCTGAACGTCAGCCGCATCATGGAGCGGGCGTCGGAGATTGGCGTGCGCAAGGCTTTCGGCGCCTCGGCCGGCACCCTGGTCGGTCAGTTCCTGGTAGAAAACGTCGTGCTGTCCATTGTCGGCGGTCTGCTGGGATTCGTCCTGGGCCTGGTGCTGATCGGCATCGTCGAGGACAGCGGGCTGATTGCTTATGCCGACTTCGCCATCAACCTGAACGTATTCCTGGGCGCGTTTTTCCTGATGACCCTGTTCGGCGCCATTTCCGGCGTCTACCCGGCCTGGAAAATGTCCCGTTTAAACCCGGTCGATGCCCTGCGAGGAGGCTGAGATGTTGATTCATTCCCTCAAGCTGATCTGGAACCGCAAGGGTGACAACGCACTGATCATCATCGAGCTGGTGCTGGCGTTCCTGGTGGTCTTTTTTATCGGCTCCTTCGGGGCCTACAACTGGAAGCTCTACCACCAGCCCCTGGGATTCGACTGGCAGGACACTATGGAACTGCGTTTTTCTCCCGGCGGCCAGTGGACCGAGGACGACGGCCGGACCCTGGGTCAGGTCATGAACACCCTGGGCGATATGCCGGAGATCGAGTGGGTTCACGGGGTGAATATGGGCCTGTTTCGAGGCTCACGCTGGACCTCACCGACGGCCTATAACGGACGTCAGGTGCAGACCATGTTCAACCAGCTGACTGACGGCGCTCCCCAGGACCTCGGGGTCGAGTTGCTGGAGGGCCGGTGGTTCAATGCCTCGGACGCGGCCCTGGACGAGGACCTGGCGTTGATCAATCAACGGCTCAGGGACGCGTTGTTCGGCGACGAAAGCCCCATCGGGGCCGACATACGCAAGGTGGATGAAAGGGACCCGCCGGAGTTCCGTGTTCCGCTGCGGGTCATCGGCGTCTACCGGGACTTCCGGCAGTTCGGCGAAATGACCGAATTGCAGCCCTATGTGATCACGCGTTTTGACATCGAGGACCTGGAACAGCGGCTGTCTTCCCTGACGGTTCGGCTGCGATCGGGCACGCCGGTTGATTTCGAACAGGCGCTGCAGGACACCGTCCAGGCGGTTGCCCCGACCTGGCGGATCACCCTGACCCCGCTGTCCAAGCTGCGCGAGCGGCGCATACGAGACGTGGTCCTGCCCCTGACCATCATGGGCCTGGTTTCCGCCTTCCTGCTGCTGATGGTGGCGTTCGGCCTGTTCGGCGTGTTGTGGCAGAACGTCACCCGGCGTACTGACGAACTGGGTTTGCGTCGAGCGGTGGGCGCCAGCCGCCAGATCATTTACCGGCAGATCGTATCCGAGACCGCCCTGCTGGCGGTGCTGGCCGTGGCCTGCGGCGCACTGGTGGCTGTCCAGTTTCCATTGACCGCCGCCATTAAACCGCTGACCTGGACCTCGTCCGGATCGGGCCTGTTGATTGGCGCCGGGGCCATTGTCGGTCTGGCCGCGGCCTGTTCACTGTATCCGGCCTGGATTGCCGCCCGCCGACCACCCGCCGAGGCTTTGCATTGGGAGTAGGACATCCAGGGGCAGTCACACACAGAGCAGGTGAATTGAATTCGCCCGCCTGGACGGGAATACTCGACAGGCCCATGCTCCCATGCCTGTTGCCAGATCCATGACCGAACGGGTCCACCCCATACTGATTGTCGACGATGACAGTTCGGTCACGGCGTCCCTGTCGCTGTTGCTGAAACAGGCCGGACTGGCCTCGATCATCGCCACGGACCCGGACCAGGCCATGAGCGTCATGGATCAGCAACCCGTCAGCCTGGTGGTCCAGGACATGAATTTTTCCCGCCAGACCACCGGCGAAGAGGGGCTGGCCCTGTTGCGCCGGGTTCAGGCCCGGGATCCGGGATTGCCGGTTATCCTGATCACCGCCTGGGGCTCCATCCAACTGGCGGTGGAAGGCATGAAAGCCGGCGCATCGGATTTTGTCACCAAGCCCTGGAACAATCAGCACCTGCTGCAGCTGATCCGAACCTCGCTGAGCCTTGCCCAGCCGGAAGCCAGCCCGGCGGAAAGCCGGGAAGAATTGGATCAGCGCTGTGATTTCAGCGAAATCATCGGTGAGCATCCTGCCCTGTTGAAGGTGCTAAATACGGTTGCCCGGGTGTGTGCCACCGACGCACCGGTGCTGATCCTGGGAGAGAGCGGCACGGGCAAGGAATTGATTGCTGACGCCCTCCATGCCAACAGCCCCAGGGCCCGGTCGCCGCTGGTCAAGGTCAATCTTGGCGGGGTACCGGAAAGCCTGTTTGAGAGCGAGATGTTCGGTCACGTCCGCGGTGCCTTTACCGATGCCCGGTCGGATCGGAAGGGGCGCTTCGAGCTGGCCGACGGCGGTACGATTTTCCTGGACGAGGTGGGTGACCTGGACAAGCCCTCCCAGGTAAAACTGCTGCGGGTCCTGCAGGATCGCAGTTACCAGCCCCTGGGCGCCTCGGAAACCCGGCAGGCCGATGTGCGGGTCATTTCCGCGACCAACCGGGATTTGCCGGCCATGGTCAAGGAGGAAGCCTTTCGCGAAGACCTGCTGTACCGATTGAACCTCATTACCGTCCGGCTGCCGCCACTGCGGGAGCGAGTATCCGACATCCGCCTCATTGCCGGACAGCATCTCCACCGGGTGGCCGAGATGTACGGCGTCAGTGATATCGTAATTGAGGATGCCGCCTATCGCTGGCTGGAGTCGCTGCCCTGGCCCGGCAACATCCGGCAATTGCGCCAAACAGTAGAGCGTGCGGTGCTGATGTCCGGCAAGCGGGTTCTGGCCAAAGATGATTTTGTCGATCCCGACGTGGTGGAAACCACGCCGCGGCAAACCGAGTCCTTGAGCGACGTCGGCCACCTGACGCTGGAAGAGGTGGAGCGGTTGATGATCGAAAAGAGCCTGAGCCGCAACGACAACAATATCTCGCGGGCGGCGGATGACCTTGGCCTGTCCCGGGCGGCTCTGTACCGGCGCCTGGAAAAGCACGAAATCAAGCTGTAATCGGAATCGGCGATGAAACTCAGCGTCCGGCTGCAGATCTACCTCGCGCTGGTCCACCTGGCGGTGCTGGTGGCTGCCGCGTGGTACTACCCGCAGATCGGACCCTGGTTTTTTCTGATCGAGGCCGTGGCCCTGGCTTCCTGGGCCATCGGCGCCCGCATGATCGCCCATGCCCTGCGTCCCATGGCATTCGTCCAGTCATTCTCCGACCTGCTGCACGAAAAGGAGTTTTCCGCCCGGTTTTCTCCAGTGGGTCAACTGGAAATGGACCGCCTGGTTGAACTGTACAACCGTATGCTGGGCGAGCTGTACAACGAACGGCTGCGCCTGGGCGAGCAGCGGGGATTCCTTGAACGCTTCATGCAGGCCACCCCGGTGGGGGTGGTGATCATGGATTTTGATGGCCGGGTCAGCCTGGCCAACGCGGCAGCGCTGACTTTCCTGGAGGCTGATGGAAATACCATCCTGGGCAGCCAGCTTGGGCATCTTGATTCCGAACTGGCCGCCTCGCTCTCATCCCTGGAGCCGGGTGGTTCCCGGCTGGTGGGATGGCGTGGCGCCCGCCGGCTGCGAATCGAGAAGCAGTCTTTTGTCGACCGGGGTTTCCGACGCGTTTTTGTGCTCATCGAGGAGCTCACCCGGGTGCTCAATGAATCGGAACGGGCCGCCTACGAAAAGCTGATCCGTCTGATGTCCCACGAGGTCAACAACACCGTGGCGTCAACCAATTCCCTGCTGCAGTCCTGCATGAATTACGCCCCCCAGATCGACGACCAGGATCGTGACGATTATCGCAACGCGCTGGAAGTGATCATTACTCGAAACGATCACCTGAACCGATTCATGCGGGACTTCGCTCAGGTGGTGCATTTGCCGCCGCCCGAGTTGCGGCTGGCGGACCTGGAAGAGCTGCTGGAGCACCTGGCGGTGTTTTTCCGGCCGCAATGCAAGGAGCGGAACATCCGCTGGCAGCGCACCGGCCTGGTCCCCGCCCCGCGGGTGGTGATGGACCGGGAGCAGATGGAGCAGGCATTGATCAATATCGTCAAGAACGCGGTCGAGGCCATGAGTCACGATGGGCTGCTCGAGATCAACGTCCAGCGGGATGCCGGTGAGCTGGTCCTGTGCATCCTGGATGACGGTTGCGGACTGGGCGCGGAGCAAAAGGACGAGGTGTTCACCCCATTTTACACCTCCAAGGCCGGGGGACAGGGACTGGGACTGACCCTGGTCAAGGAGATCCTGCTGCAGCATGGGTTTGACTTTGCACTGGACACCGCAAGCGACGGGCGTACGCGCTTCATGCTGCGTTTGCAGCGCACCCGGTGAAACGGCAGTGACCCACACACGGTGGGTCACGCCATTTCCCGAGTGCAGCCGTGAAGACTGCATTCGTGACTTCAAGGACAGGTAGCTACCCCTCGAGCCAGCGCGGTGCCGTCGCACACGAGTTGACCCACAGACACATTGGCCTCAAACGTTGCCCTGGAGCCAAAGGTGAGTGCCACATCCGGACCACCGTTATTCACAATGACTGACGGTAGCGCAGGTGGCGGGGAAGGTACTGCGGGCGCCAGGGTTATCACTCCAGCCCCGTCCGCGACCAGTCCGGACTCCATGTTGTTTTCGATTCTCAACCCACCGTTGATGATCAGATCGCTGTTGCCGCTGACCAGCATGCCTGCGGGGTTGCCGCTGATCTGAAACGTTGCGGCACCAAATGGCGACTCTATCTTGCTGCCGTTGGTGACGAGGAAACCGCACGCCTGGTTGTTGCTTGTGCTCACAAGGTTGCCTCCCTGGAATTGAAGTGGTGGCGGTGCGACGATGTCCAGGAAGCCACCTCCCACAATCACAAAACCGCAGAGGCCGTTATTGTCGGCAATGATCCGGCTGCCTTGGGAGACAGTAAAGTTGAATATGGAGAGTGAGCCGCCTTCCAGCAGAACACCTGCCAATTGATTGCCGGAAGCCTGAAGGTTTGCGCCGCGGACTTCGATCGCTGCGCCATTGGAGGCGGCTATGCCGAATACACCGTTGCCCTGAAGGCTGATATCGCCGCGTAACACGGCTGAGGCGTTGTTGGTGGTGTCGATTCCAGCCTGGTTACCCTCGTAGGTACCCTCGTTGATCACGACACGCGCATGATCCACCAGCAAACCAACATTACGGTTGTTGCGTGCCGATACGTTCTTGAGTACAACGCTGGCTTTTCCTTCGACCAGTAATCCTTCCGCCGGGCTGTTGCGCATTTCCATATTCCGAATGACCACGCCTGCCGCGTCTCTCACGCGTACTAGTGGGTTGAACTCGAAGTCGCTCTGGTCGAGATTGCTGCCATCGATGCCCGAGTGACCGACACCAACGATCTTGATGCGGTCCCGGCGAATCCTGATGCGTTCGTCGCAAAAACCTTTGACATATATGGTCTTGCCCGCGGGTGCGTGCCTGACCGCCTTGGCCAGCGACTGGCCTGCACCGCAGTCGACTGTCTTGCCAGCGCTCGCAACCGCTGGCGCTGCGAACGCGACACTGAAGACGGTCAATATGAGTAGGGATTTGACTCTTTTGGCTGACATATTTGGCTCCTTGGCTGAACTTTGCGTGTGTGTCTTGCAGCGCCTGAGCCTACGCCTCGCCGGCCGAGATCAAAGCGCCGTGAACGGCCATCCTGCGGCGTGGCCACAAATGGCCGCATTTGGCCTATCATGAGGACCGGTGGGAGGAGCAGTTGCCTTGGCTGACAGCAATCGCCTGGTGTCCTGGAAACGCATCGCGCGCTATTTACAGCGTGGCGAACGGACCGTGCGGCGTTGGGCGGCGGAAGGCGGCATGCCGGTCCACCGCGTCTCATCAGGCCCCAACAGCTCTGTCTACGCCTACCAGGCCGAAATCGACGCGTGGCTGGCAGCGCGTGAAACGCAGAACAAGCAGGCTCAATCTGCTGTACGCCCGGTGGTGGCGGTTCTGCCGGTGGATAACCTTGGCGTCGATGATATTCCAGAACCCATACCGGATGGACTGACGGAAGAGATCATCAGCGTGCTGGGTCAGTTCAGCGATCTCGGCATCATTGCGCGAACGTCCGTGATGCCCTATAAGGCGACCCGTTTATCGATTGCAGAGATTGGCAAGCAATTGAATGCTGAGTACGTGATCGAGGGCAGCATGCGGACAGAACGCGATCGTGCCCGCGTCACCATGCAGCTCATTTCGGTTGCAGACCAGACGCACCTTTGGGCAGAAAACTATGATCATGCGTTTGACAGCCCCATGGCACTGCAGCGCGACGTTGCGCGGCAGGTGGCAGGTGACGTTGCCCGGGTCATCACCGGGCGGCGACCGCAACAACGATCATCGGGACCAGTGATCACCGGGGCTGCGGCCGAGGCGTACTATCACGGGCGCGCACTTCTCAAAGAATTATCTGAGTCCAGTCTGCGCCAGAGTATTGCAGCCTTCGATCGTGCGATAGCACTGGAGCCCGAGTTTGGGCCAGCCTACGGCGGCAAGGCGGAAGCGCTGCAGCTCCTCACCAATTTCAGTCAAACCTCGCCAGCAGACGTCATGCCGACGGCCATGCTGGCAATGAACAGCGCGATTGCGTTTTCGCCGGACTCGGCGGAAGTGTTTGCGAGCCTTGGCTACCTGCACTCCACTTATACGCGCGAGTGGAGCGCCGCCGAGCGCGCCTTTCATCAGAGCCTTGAACTCAATCGCAGTCTATCTACCGCGCATCAATGGTACGCAGAGATGCTTGCAGTGCTGGGCCGCTTCGATGAAGCCATCCATCATGCACAGGAGGCTAAACGTTTTGACCCACTGGCGATCGCAGTGGATGCCACTATGGGCCACGTGCTATGGCTTTCCAGGCGCTATGACGAATTGCTGTCATTAACAGAGAGAGTGATCGACAAAGAACCCGGATTTGCGTTGGGCCACATACTCAGGTTTTCAGCGCACTATGAACTGGGCGACTACGGGCGGGCCTACGAAAGTTCCGTCGCTGCCATTGAGGCAACGGGCGACGCGATGCCTTTTGTGATGTTTGGTAAGCTGTCGCAGGGCATGACCGGCAATACCGCTCCGATAGTCGAGTTTCTCGAGGCGATGAAACAACAGGCAGAACACACCTTTGTGTCTGAGTTTTTCTTCGGCATGCTAAATACCGGCCTGGGTGAGATTGATTCAGCAATAGATCATTTGGAACGAGCATGCGACGAAGGCGTCTGGATGGTCATCATGCTCGGCCAGTGTGCGATGTTCGACAGTTTGCGTTCGTCGAACCGGTTTGATGATTTGCTCAAGCGCATCGGATTGTACCCGTCGCGATTTCGAGACTAGCGAGATACTTTCGGCCAGGTTCGGACGGTCATCGTGCCGGCGGATTGGGAAGAGGATTCCGGGGAAACTTGTGCTGAATCCCTTCGGGATCTTCTTATT
>JASJDM010000044.1 GCA_030065125.1 Lysobacterales bacterium
GCTAGTCGTAGACGTCGATCATCTTTGCATCCACTTGAAACGGCAGCTGGCTGCAGAGCGTGTCATCGATGGGTAACTCCGCGTGGCGCCACAGGGGTTCCCAGCAGTGGTGTCGTTCCAGAAGCTCTCGCGCGGCGTCCTGCTCAGCGCTCGCCAGTGCCAGGAAGTGGTTGCGCAACTGTTGCAGGCACCACACCCGATATTTTGACCAGCGGGCCCGGCGGTATCGAACACCGCCGATGTCTGCATCGAACAGCCGCTGACCGGCCGCGACCGCCTCGACATTGGCGCATAGGTAGGGCAGGTAGTGGCCGCCGATCTCGTCGAGGATCGGACCCCAGTCATCGGGAATGCCCTCCAGCAAGGTGCCGACACAGTGCTCCAGGCGGGTATTCCACAGTCGGGCGGCCCATTCCGCCACGGCCGGTGCCCGCTGGCGCATCAGCTCCGCCGGAATCGGATCGAGTCCGAAATGGCGGAAGAACGGGCCGGAAAAGCCGATGTCGGCAAGACTGGGGCTGTCTCCCAACAGAAACGGTCGTTCGCGAAAAATGGCCTCCAGTTGGTCCAGGGTACGCAGGTAAATCGCTTCCACACCCGCTACCTGGTCCTCGGTGATACCGTCGCCCGCGGTGTAGCCCTTCCTCTGGCGCCGGATCAGCATCCAGCGCTTGATAAACAGCGGCAGGGGCTGCTCCGCTGTAATTTCCTCAGCGAGATGGGTACTGGCAAAGCGGGCGCCCCGGTCGTAGTACCAGCGGTAGTGCATCGCCGGGCGCCACAGCCACTCATCGGCGTAATCTTCCAGCAACAGGCTGAAGAAGCGTTGCAGTGGATCAACGGGAAAAACCGCAGGCGCTGGGTACTCGTGTTCGAACCACTGGATGATGGGCGTGGAGTCGCTCATCCAACGACCGTCGGCAAGCTCCAGGGCGGGCATCTGCGCCGATCCGGTCTTTGCCGCTATCCGTTTGGCCAGGCCGGGGTGGGTCAGGGGTTGCATCTGGTAGGGGATACCCTTGATCCGGAAATAGTTCTCCAGCTTTCCGGTGAAGTACGAGATGCTGGAACCGTAAACCGTAGCGGGAAATATGGAATCTGACGGCATCAGAAATCTAAACCCCCTCTTTTGAAGTTATAGATAGCATGGCAGGCCTCACATTATGCAGAGAGTTGTGATTCAAGTCTCACACCTCGAGTTCTCGTCCGCACACGTTGCTATTGGGCTAGCCCGAACATTTCATGAGCAGGCGGTTTTGGTCTGATTGATTGACGAGACTGGCGGTTTTCTGCACGGTCATGGTTGCGGCACGTGGTCGGCGAACCTCGATTTGAATGAGTTGGAGGCGACCCTGGATGAAAGCGCCGCGCCGGGTCACTAGCGCACTTCGACCCTCGAGATGCTGTTAAAGGTCAGGTAATAGAAGTCACGGGCCCAGCCCGGACTGGAGAAGATCACCCCCTGGGAAATGCTGTTCAGCGAAGCCCTGCCTTTTTCCTCGCCGCTCTCGATATCCAGTACGACGGTGGAATCTCCGAAGCGCTTGTAGTCGTTTGTGACAACTTCAGCGGTATCCTGGTAATAGATCATGTGCCCACCGCAACCAAAGGCCGTCTTCTGCCAGATCTTGGACAGTGCTCCGGAAGACTCGTCGTACTTGAAGCCGCAGATGACGCTGTTGGCGGAATCGTAAGCCACCAGGATCTTTCTTTGGTGACAGTAGAGAGGAGGATTGGTGACGCTGCCACCGTCGATGCCGCTGACGGCCGCCATGGTGTTGCTGCCTGCATCGCCCAGGGAAACTCTGATGACGTTCAGGGGAGTAGGGGTAACCCCCGCGTTGATCATGGACACCTTGTAACTATGCTTGCCATTATCCATGAACCAGGCATCGTTGCCGCTGATCACCGGGTCCCAGCCATAAGACTGTTGTGACCCTTGGTTGTAGTCAAAAATCCAATTCTCATCCAGTTCGGCCTTTCCGCTCTCATCATTCCAGTGATAGCGGAAGATCGATCGTGTCCCGGTAACATAGACTGTATTGCCCTTGGCGCTCAGTCGTGAAATAGAGGGCTCGAGAGTTTCAATAGACTCGCAGACCGGCCGCATAGTGTCCGGATCGAGAATCGTCAGCACCGCATTTCTGGTGTCGCTTAGCTGTTTCATCACCAGGTAACCGTTATCCAGGATCACCAGGGAGTTGTAGGGTTCGGCCTTCGGCAGCCGGAAGCTGCTCACCAGTTCGCAATTGGGGTCCAGGCGATGGCAGTAGGAACCGTAGGTGACGTAGAGATCACCATTGCGGTGCACGGCAAACCCGCCGGGCCACATGCCGCCCGCTTTCAGTTTCGGGGATCGCGCGATGGGTTCCAGGCTCACCGGATCGATTTTCTCGATCCTTGAATGGGCCGGCAGCCTGAGCAGTCGATTACGCATCATCGCGATGGTCATCAGGTAAACCTCTCCCGGCTCCCTCAGAACCACCATGTTGCCGGACATCAGGCGCCGGCTGGTGCTGACCAGTTTCTCGCCCGGTTGGATATCCAGACCGCGGATGCCCCGCGGTATCTGCAGGCGTTGAGGTCCTCCATCTTCCCCCGGCCACGGGCTGTCGAAGTAGCCTTTTCTCCGGTCCATGTCTTCCTCTCTATGATTGATGATCCTTCTTCGATTTTCGGGACAGCCCGCCGCCTGATTCGAATCAACTGGCCTCGCTGTCATAGGCCGCCTCATCACTCGAAACGAACTCGAACAGCAGGAACAGTGCCGCCCCCAATACCGCGAAATGGACCAGGGGCTCGCTCAGGATTCTCTTAAGGTGGACTTCCGACCTTGAATTCTAATTTTGCAGAAACTGCACGCTGTCTCCCGAAAGGCGAGGTACGAAGCGGGGACGGTAGCTTTCCTCGATATGCTTGCGCTTGACCTTCATGGTCGGCGTCAGGAACGCATTCTCGATGGTCCATTCAGGAACGACGAATATGTTCCCGACCCTTTCGTGCGGCGGCAGTTCGCCGTTCACCTCGTTGAGCACTTCCTCGAGATCAGATTTGAGCGCTGCCGTATCCATTGTGCCAGCAGTCTCAGACAGCGTGACAAGCATCACGGGCTTATCGAGGCCGTGACCCATGACGCAAAACTGCGCGAGGTGCGGACAGCGGCCAAAGTAGTCTTCCACCCGCGTCGGTACGACGAACTTTCCTTTCGAGGTCTTGAACACTTCGCTGACCCGCCCCGTCACCCACAGGTTGCCGTCCTCGTCGAACCTGCCGGAGTCGCCACTGCAGTACCAGCCGTCATGGAAGACTTCGCTCGTCTTTTCGGGTTCCAGGTAGTAGCCCTTCATCAATCCCTTGCTGTTGAACTGGATTTCATCCTGGTCCGAAAGACGTACCTGGACGCTGTCGTCCATGGGCTGCCCGACGCAGCCGGAAATCGGTTGGTCGTCGTTGATCCAGGCGCAACCATGTACGAAGTTCTCGGTCATGCCGTATCCGTCTCTCAGCGCAATACCCATATCCAGGAACCAGTCCTGCACGTCGCGGGGACATGGAGCGGAGCCGGTGATGATCATTCGAGCCTTGCCCAGACCCAGCATCGTTGCGATCCCGGCCTTCTGGTCGTCGCTGAGAGCACCCTGGGCTTCTGGCGGTATCTTTGCGTCGACGCCCTGCTTGAATTTCACCCACAGCCGCGGCACGGCGAAAAAAAACGTCGGTTGAACAGATCGAATCTCGTCGCCGAAGGTTGCCAGGCCTTCCGAGAAGGACAGGCTGGCGTTGGTATAGAGACTCACCAGTTCCACAATGATCCGCTCGGCGGCGTGGGACATGGGGAGAAACGAAAACAGCCGGTTCTCCTGCCCGTTCATCCGAAACGAGCGGGCCAGCCCGGGCACCACGTGGCCGGGAGTCTGGTGCATATGCATCACGCCTTTCGGATTGCCGGTGGTGCCCGACGTGTAGATGATCGTGAAGATGCTTTCCGGATCGGGGACAGGGGAGTCTTTGTACGGCGCTAGTTCCTGTACGATCGTATCGAGGCTGTGGTCGCAGTCAATGCTGCAACCCAGCATCGCCACGGTACCCATTCCGCCCACCAGCGCTTCGTGTGCGCGAGCCGACTGGTCGAAAGAACCCATGAACACCAGCTGGGATTCGCTGTGTTTAAAGATATAGTTTGCCGATTCGATGTCCTGGCCGGGATAGATCGGCACACTGATGTGACCGCTGAGCATGATCGCCAGGTCGACGATCGGCCAGTCCTTTGAATTGGCCGACCAAATGGCGATGCGACTTCCCGGCGGATAGTCCTTGCTGATCAGGAACGCAGCGATCCGGCGAACCTGGTCCGCTACCTCCCGCCACGTGTACTCCCGCCACTCCAGGTTCTTGGGCTGGCGCAGATACACCTGCTCGGGCGTTTCCTGCTCCCATCGATAAAACATCTCCAGCGGCGTTTTGACCATCGTATCCATCGGTATACCTTCTCTATTCATCACCAAACGACCAAAGGATTCAGGTTTGAAGTGCGGGTTCGCCGGGCGACGCTGTTTTGCCTTTACCCGCTTCTGCTTCCGGCCTGGGCTTGATCAGGAATGTCGCCAGCGCCGGCATCAGGATCAGGGCGCCGAACATGTTCCAGATGAACATGAAGGTCAGCAGGATACCCATGTCGGCCTGGAACTTGATCGGCGACATGGCCCAGGTGATGACGCCGGCAGCGAGCGTGACGCCGATCAGGGCAACAACCCGGCCGGTGAAATTAATGGTTTCATAGTAGGCCTGGGTCAGGTTCTTCCCTTCCCTTTCCTTTGCGAGGATAACGGTCAGGACGTACAGCGCGTAATCGACGCCGATGCCCACTCCCAGCGCAATGACCGGCAAGGTCGCCACCTTGACACCAATGCCGAGAAAGACCATCAGCGCCTCGCACAGTATCGAGGTCAGCATCAGCGGCACCACGGCACAGACCACCCCGGTTACCGAGCGGAATGTCAGCAGGCACAGCAGGATCACTGCACCGTAGACGTAGAACAGCATCTCGCGATTGGCTTTCTTGACCACGATGTTGGTTGCCGCCTCGATGCCGGAGCTGCCAGCGGCGCCCAGGAACTCGACTGTGGCGGCTTCCGTGCCCGGCTCGGCGAACGCTTCGAGCGTTTCGGCACGCTCGATGGCGGCGTCGATATTCGGGTTATCGACCGCGCCGAGAAACTCCACCTCGGCCTCACCGCCCCATTCCGCGTTAAACGCTTCGAGGGTATCGACGACGCGCGTCAGGGTTGCCGCCTTGTGGTCTGCAAGATAAACCAGCATCGGCCAGATTGAGCAACCCGCATCGACCATGCCGAGCGTCACCAGTTCTGTAACGGCGTAGTTGATGGAGCCCTGGTTGCGGAACAATGCCTCCCACTTGGGAAAACCCTCGTTGATGCCGGCCAGGATCTTCCGGGTCTGCACGTTGAGGCCGCGCACGTCCTCGACGCCCTCGAGCTGTCGCGTGCGCCATTCCAGTTCATTCGCCAGGCTCATCACCTCGTATCTGCTGCAGGAATCCGGCGGCGTCCTCACGATGACCGCGAAGATATCGCTGCTGACAGAGTAGTTGGCACTCATGTACGCAACGTCGAGATTGTAGCGCGAATCCGGTCGCAGTTCCGGTGCGCCGGGATCCAGGTCGCCGATCTGCAGGTCCTGGGCAACGATCAACCCGCCAACAGCCAGGGCCACGCCTACGGCAATGGCTGCCGCGGCCGGCTTGCGATGGGTGAACATCAGCAGGAAACGCCACAGGCCGTGCATTTCGTCGATGGGCTTGGGCGGCGCCGATGCTCGCTGCACGGCGTGCTCGTGGACGCCGGTATAGGACAGGACCACGGGTACCAGGATGAGATTGGTGAAGATCAGTACCAGCACACCGATGCTGGCGGTAATCGCGAGATCCTGGATCACCGGGATCATGATGATCATCAGCACCGCGAAGCCGACGCCATCGGACAACAGTGCCGTCACGCCCGCCAGGAACAGCCTCCGGAAGGTATAGCGCGCCGCAATATAGGCGTGGGTGCCACGTCCCATGTCTTGGAGGACCCCATTCAATTTCTGTGCACCGTGACTGACCCCGATGGCGAATACCAGGAACGGAACCAGAATGGAGAAGGGATCCAGGTCGTAGCCGAACACCACCAGCAGCCCCAGCTGCCAGACAACGGCCACCACGGTACAGAGGATGACAATCAGTGTCGACTGGAAACAGCGGGTGTACCAATGCAGCAGAATCGTCGCAATGACCACCGCAATGAGGAAGAAAAGCATGACGGCGGTCATGCCTTCGATCAGGTCACCCACGAGCTTGGCAAATCCGGTGATATGCAGGTCGACGTTGCCCGCAGCCTGCACGGCAGCGATGATTTTTTCGTCATTCTCGGTGGCGGCATTGGTATTGCCCCGGAAATAGGAGCGGATCTGCTCCAGCCGATCGCCCAGCTCGGAGTAATCGAGCCGATCTCCCGTTTCAGGGTTGATATCCAGCAGCGGGACAATCATCGCTGCCGAGGATTCATCGTTGGATATGAGGTCGCCGATGATTCCCGCCCTGAGAATGTTTCGCCGCAGCTCGGTCAGGGACTCGGGCGAGCCGTCGTAGTCGTCGGGCACGACCGGGCCACCCTCGAAACCCTGCTCGGTCACCACCTTCCAGCGGGTGCTCGGCGTCCACAGGGATTTCATGCCGATGCGGTTGACACCCGGGATATAGAAGATCTCCTCGTTGACCTTTTCCATCAGGTCGAGGAATTCCTTCGTGTAGATCTGACCTTCGCTGGTTGAAACGACGATTCGGAGGCTATTGCCAAGGCCTTTCAGGTCTGTCCGGTTTTCCTGGTAATTGACGATGTAGGGGTGATTTTTCGGCAGGGTCTTGTCAAAACCTGCCTGCAGGTTGATCTGTATCGCCTGGTAGCCAAGGAACAGCGTCACCAGCGTGCACAGCACAACAACGATGCTTCGATTGTTGAACACGAGCCGTTCCAGGAACGGGCCGGAATCGGGATCGAAGTTCTTGAGGTCGCTGATAATCGGCAGATCGCTTTGTTCCGCGTGGGCCATGGTTTGCCTCCGACTGATTCGTGTTGGGCTAGTGCTCGAAGCGCACCCGCTGGATACCGTTGGGCCCGGCAATCAGCAGCGTGTTGGGGTCGATCTCTGCGACCGCGTAGATCCTCTCGACGCCTGGCAGCTGGATTTTATTGAAGCTGATTCCGTCGTCATCGCTCAGCAGGATGTCGCCGGCCTGCCCCGCCAGAAGCACGCGGCCATCGGACAGCACGATCGAATCGACCAGCGAGCTGCTGGGCGGCTTTTCTACAGCGGTCCAGGTCTCGCCCACATCCACGGTGCGATACGCCCTGCCCCGCAGGCCGGCCATGATGACGGATCCATCGTTGGCCGTGATGCAGGTGAAGAAGCTGCCTTCCCAGGGTGTAGACAGCGCGACAGCCGACTGCTTGCCCAGGTCGCCAACCAGTGCCAGCCCGATTTCGCCGGCGATGAAAAAACGGCCGTCGTCGAGCTCGGTAAAGTCGAACAGGTGATTGAAGCCGTAGTTTTCGATGATATGCATGCGGTGTTCCCAGGTTTTGCCCCCGTCGAGGGTCCACAGGAACATGCCGTAGGCGCCGGCCACGTGGCCAAAGGTATCGCTGTGGAAATGGACGCCGAAAAACGGCTTGTCGGCACCCTGCTCGATGGCGAATTGCATTTCTTCCACCAGCATCTGCAGCATTTCGTCCGCGGGATCCTGCTGCAGAAGTTCCTGGTACAAAGCGAGGCCGTCTTTTCCGTATTGCCTGCCGTCGTACTGCTTGACCCAACTTGCACCACCGTCTGACGAGTGCAGGATGACGCCGTCGTGCCCGACCGCCCAGCCCAGCTCTGGCCGGGGGAAGTGCAGGTCCAGGATGCTGCTGCGAACCGGCACTTCTGCCTGGGTCCAGGTCTCACCGTTATCGTCTGAGTAAATGATGTGACCGTGGTGTCCGGTGGCCAACAGGCGATCCCCGACTCGGCTGACCGAGTACAGCAGGGATTTGGGTGCCAGATCGCTGGGTACCGCCGGCAGGTCAAGCACGTCGTAGCTGGCATATGCGGTGGGCCAGGCCAGGGTGCCGGCCAGCAACAGATGGCGAATGCGCGTCATGAACACGACCATGTTTGGTCCCCCCAGTGGGTCGACTGGCGGGGCGCCAACTTCGCGGCGCCCGGCCTGGTCGTGGTTATCGAATACCGCCCCGGGCCATGCCCTTGGCAGTGAAGTACTTGTCGCCCCGGTCCACCCCGTTCTTGAACTTGCCGGGTATGGGTTTGGTGTTGATGTTGTAAATGCCCTGCAGCAGGTCGTAGGTGCCGTAGGCGAAGTCGTAGCGGGACTTGATGTCGTAGAGATTGACGGGATAGACATAGTGAACCCGCCACAGATTGCCGCGGCCGTCGTAGGTTTCGCCGGCAATGGCGGACCAGGTGTCTTCGTCGACGTAGTAACGGCGCTTGCCATACAGGTGGCGCGCGCCGTCTTTCAGGTCGCCCTCTATAACCCAGACGCGATGCAGCTCCCAGCGGATAAACTCGGGTTTCAGGAATTTTTCACCCAGTGCATCTTCGACCTTGGTTTGAAACACGAAGTCGTAACTGTTGTAAGGAATATAGATTTCCTGCTTGCCGATGAGCTTCCAGTTGTAGCGCTCCGGTGACCCGTTGAAAACGAAGGAATCGTCGTAAGTCGAGGTGCCCGCAACACCGGGATTGGGCGTGTCGAACGAGACGGCCGGCGCCAGTCGCACCCGCCGCTGACCGGTCAGGTACTGCCAGGCTCTGCGCCCTTTACCTTCGGTGAAGTCGGAACCCGGCTCGTGGACCAACAGGATTTCGCCGGCTCGCCGTGCGGGAGCCGAGTAATTGATACGCAGCTTCACCCAGGAGTCCTGCACCGGCTCGTCCGGTGTTTTGAATATGGGAAAGACATTTGTCAGGTCACCAATGGTGGACAGCACGGGCTTACCATTGGAGCCAACGTAGTAGGTGGCGTAGTCGAGCGTGTGATCGGAACCGTAGCGCACCAGGTGGTTCCACAGGACTTCCGCTCCCGAGGCAGGAATCGGGAACGGCGTGCCCGGGTAGTTGCCCTCGATCTTCAGCCCATCCGCCACCAGGGTTGCGCCGGTTGCGTTGGCGCGGCTGTTCTTGTAAAGCCAATCGGGAGAAATCGAGTCGCGGCGCGACGGGTAGACCTTCATCTCGAACCCGGCCGATCCCAGTTTTTCAAACACGCCCTTGGTGCCCTCGGTCAGCTTGTCGGCGTGTTGCTGCCAGTTGCCGGCATTGATGGTGAGTATGGGCTGGTCGTCCGGATACGGATTGACGTAGTTGTCCGAACCGGCAACAAAGCTGGCCGGAACGGCCGGGCCTTCCGGGTTCCACGGCGGGATCGTGCCGTCCGCGTTGCCCGCGGCCTCCGCGCCCATGGGCGTCAGGTCCTTTCCGAGCCGCGCGGCTTCTTGCTCTGACACGGCGGCAAAGGCGCTGGTCGCGAGCAGTGCGACGGTGCAAAACGTTGCTGGAAACTTGATGTAATTCATTCTTGCTACCCTCTTTTTCCTTTTCATTCCTCGGTATCGTGGCATCACGCCTAGAAAGTGCGCTTGAAGGTCAGGGAGATGTTGTCCCGGTCTTTCCAAAGTCCAGCCAGACCATTGTTGTAGTCGCCGAAGAAGAAGTTGTAACGGATGTCTGCCGTCCACGACTGGTCGACCAGGAACTCAAAGCCCAGCGCGCCACTGCCAACGCCGTCGTCGCCGCCAAACGCAATGGGCGAGTTGCCGGAAATACCCATACCCACCGATGCCCGGACGGTCAGGTCCACGCCTGGAAGGACCTGGTACCAGGTTGGGTTGAAGTTGACGGCGAGATGGGTGATGACCTCGTTTTCATTGACGTCGATGCGGTCGGTCACATTGATCAGGTCCGGCCGCGAGTTGACGTTGTCCAGCATCGAGATGGTGGCCTCGACAACGAAAGACCCCCCCTCCCAGATGCCGTTGTCGGTGAGCAGTCCCAGCCCGTTGACGACCAGATGCCAGGTATCGCCGGTCGTGAAATAGTCGTCGTAGGTGGCCTCATTGGCCGCGGCGAAGTCGGTTCCTGAACCCAGCAGGGGTGCAAACGGGGGCGGGATCCGGTCGAAGCGCTGCAGCGCAGACCCCAGCGCCAGCCGGATCGGTGCGTCCCGTCGATGGGTCAGGTCCATGCCGATACTGATGTCGCCGACCTGCTTCGACAGGGACAGGCCAAACAGGTCGATATCTTCCTTGTACGCCCACTTGACGTCACCGATGGCGATCTGGTTTGACGCAACGGGTGTTGGCGGTGCGCCAAAGGCCGTTCTTAGGCCGTTGATCTGGGCCTGGCTGAAACCGGCCGCCGCGAGCTGCGCGTCGAACAGTCCGACCGCCAGGGCCTGGTCAGCGTGGATGGCGCCGATGAGCCCGTCCTGGACCTTTGAATGGTAGTTCAGATAGTAGAAGCTGGCTTCCAGTCCGGAGTTTTCGAAGTAGTACTCAAAATTGATGCCGAACTCGCCTTCGTCGGGATGTTCGTCCGGCCTCATTTCGAGGCCGATGCCCAGGTCGGGGATACCGTTGCCGGTCAGGTCGGGAGCCGCCAGATGGACGATTTCCGTGTCTTCTGTTAAACCGTCACCCGGGCTGAAATAGGTGGTGCCAATTGGCAGGCGATAGTTTTCCCACTCCAGGCCGTAGTAAGCACTGACCGTCAGGTTATCGGTCATCTGCACCACGGTGGACAGCTTGTTAGTCGGTCGAAACAGCTCTTTCGCTTCGCTGCCCGGCACGGAAAACCCCTTGAGTGCGTCGATGGCGTTCATCGATCCGCCAACGCTGTGCACCGCGCCGGTAAGCAACAGGCTCTGCCCCCAGTAGATCGTATGGCGCCCTGCCCGCACGCTCGCCGCCGCATCACCCGCATCGAAGCTGAAGAACGCAAACGCGTCGAGCAGTTCTCCACCTCTCTCGTGCAGATCTTTTGCTGCGTCGTTCAGGGCGCCGACCGGCACGGAAGGATTGGACCAGTGGGCGGAGATCGTGTCGGGCTGATCCATGCCGTTGGCGTAGACGAAGTCGTACCAGGCCGCCCCGCTGATGCGGAATCCGATGGTGTCCTTGAATACGACATCGAGCTCGGACAGTAGGTCGACCCGCGTGCTCACCAGCTTGTTGCGTCCGAACGACAGGGTTGGATCGGCGGACAGCAATTCGAACACGCCAAATCGCACGTCGTCGTCGATATCCGACACTCGCGAAGCCGCATTGAATCGGAACTGGTTGTCCCAGCGGACGCTCCAGTCATCGCCCGTATCCAGCTCGAAACCGACTGCACCCGTACTGAGCGCGACGAGCGCGGCGGCCGCCAAAATCGTCTTGGGCCTCATTGCCATCCCCCTTTCCTGTTTTGTCTTGCTTTGTCCATTCCCGCAGCTCCCGTGCCCCAGCCGGGCATGGCGCTTATGGCATCAGTTTGATGGGATCAATGTATTGCTGGAATTGTCGCCCTGACAGGTTGCAAGCGACCCGGAAGGGGTTGAATTGGGACAAGCATCAGAGCACGAGGGCTCCCAGGGCATCCGTGAAGGAGGTCGGGACGCAGGGGGTGTCGCTGCCGGCATTTGTGCTATATATATCGGTCATGAGGGGTCAAAGTGCTCGTAGAGGCATTTAAATGCTCGCCAAAAAGCCGGAAAAATTCCTATCTGAGACGCCTTTCCTCGAAGATTTCGACGAGCCCGTGTACACCACATCCGAAGCGCTTGTGATCACCGACGTGCTTGCGGAGCAAGGTGTCGACTTCAGGGCAGCATTGGAGGGAACCGGGATCTCGCGCCGCGCCCTGCACGATCCTTATGCACGCATTTCGGCGCGACAGCGACTGGCCCTATATCGAAATGCCAGGCGTCTCAGCCCGGATTCGGGCTTTGGCCTGACGGTCGGCACGCGCCTGCATATCAGCAGTTACGGCATGTACGGCCTGGCAATGCTCAGCTGCCCCACGTTGGGCGATATGTTTGATTTCGCCTTCAAGTACCTGAAGCTGGCCGGACCCTTGTTGGAAAAGGTTTTCGTACGGCGTGGACCGCTGGCCTACTTCGAAGCCCGCGACGCCCTGCACCTGGGCGACGATCTGCCCTTGGCCATCGACATCTGTTTTGGTTCGACGGTTTCGATCCTGCGAGACAACCTAGGTGCTTCTTTCGTACCTGATCGCGTCGAGTTCTCTTTTGCCCCGCCCCCACACGCGGATCGCTACGCTGCTGCGTGGGGCTGTGAGGCGCAGTTCGAGACCTCTCGTTCGCGGCTGGAATTTTCAGCGAGCCTGCTGGACAGCAGGATAAGACAGACGAGCGAGCTGACTCTGAAGCTGTGCACGCCGGTCTGCGAGCGTCTGCTGGCCGAATTTGAGAGCCACGAAAGCCTGGCCTACAAGGTCCGCCGCTGGATGATGCTGTCGCCGGACCGGTCGCCGAAAATCGAAGCAGCAGCCCGCGCATTCAACGTGACGAGCAGGACGTTCAGACGCAAGCTGGCCGCGGAAGGCACGTCGTTCCGCGAGCTTCGGTGCCAGGTTCGCGAGGCCCTCGCCACCGAGTATCTCAAGAATACTGACCTGACCACCGCAGAGATCGCTGAACGCATCGGCTTCAGCGATTCCGCCAACTTTCGCAGTGCGTTCAAGCGCTGGAGGAAACTGACGCCCACAGAGTACCGGGCCAAGGCCACAGCACATAGTGTGGACGCTTCGGACGTTCTGATCTCCGCAAATCGCGCATAATCTCACGTTCTTCCGGGTCCAATCCAAAGCACGCCTGGTTGGCCGCTGATCACACAAGATGGCCTGATGCGACCTTGAGCCATGGTCCGGTCCGCCGTAGGTTGACAGTGGAAATCCTGGCCTGGTCGGCGAGCTGCTGCTGACCATTCACTGAAAACCATACTCGTGAGGTGATGCATGAGTTCCAACGCGGCCATCGAGGCCACTTCGGCCCCGGTCATCAACAGGGAGGCGGTGCGGGCCAGTTTTGACGCCCAGGTGGCCCGCGCGGGAGCTACCCGCGGCGACGGCGCAAAAACACGCCTGCAGCGACTCGAACGCCTCGAGGCTGCCATCCTCTCCAGTGTCGACGCGCTGCATGACGCCTGTGCCGCCGATTTCAGGAAGCCGAAGACTGAAATAGAGCTGTCGGAAATCGCGCCCGTGATCGGCGAGTTGCGGTTTGCGCGCAAAAATCTGAAGCGGTGGATGAAACCTCGACGCGTCCGTCCAACGCTCATGATGCTCGGGAACAGAGGAGAGATTCGCTACGAGCCCAAGGGTGTGGCGCTGGTCATTTCTCCATGGAACTACGCCTTCAACCTGTCAATGGGGCCGCTGGTGTCCGCCGTGGCGGCTGGGAATTCGGTCATGCTAAAACCCTCCGAGTTCACACCAAATGTCGCTGAATACATTTCCGGGCTGGTGGGTAGCGTCTTCGACGACAGCGAAGTCGCCGTGATCGAGGGAGGTATCGAAGCATCGCAGGTGCTGCTGGACCTGCCTTTTGACCATGTCTTTTTTACCGGCAGTCCCCAGGTCGGCCGAATCGTCGCTGCAGCGGCGTCCAGGCATCTCGCTTCGATCACGTTGGAGCTCGGCGGCAAGTCGCCGACGATTATCGACCGAACAGCCGATGTCACGAAAGCTGCCAGGCGGATTGCATGGGGCAAATTCATTAACAACGGACAAACCTGCATTGCGCCAGACCATGCTTACGTGGACGATGCGGTCTTTGGCGATTTCGTTAGCGAGTTTCAAAAGTGTATCGACGAGTTCTACGGCCAGTCTATCGACGCTCGTGCCTCGTCCAGACACTATTGCCGAATCGTCAACCGGAAACATTTCCAGCGTCTTTCGTCCCTGGTCGACGAAGCCGTCAATGCCGGCGCGAGGCGGTTGACCCTGGACAGGCGGGATGAGGACGAGCTGTTCATGGCGCCCACCTTGCTGGAAAACATTCCGCGCGACTGTGGCCTGATGCAGGAGGAGATCTTCGGGCCGGTCCTGCCCCTGATCCGATTCACGGACCTGGCCGATGTAGTAACCGATGTCAACACGAGGCCGAAACCGCTGGCGCTGTATATCTACTCGAAAAACCGCGAGACCACCGCGCGCCTGCTGCGGGAAATACCGTCCGGCGATGCCGTGGTCAACCACAACCTCATCCATTTCCTGCACAAGCGTCTGCCTTTCGGCGGTATCGGAAACAGCGGAATCGGCAAGTCACATGGCTATCACGGCTTTCTCGCCTTCTCTCATGAGCGCTCGGTGGTGACCAATCACGTTGGGCTGGTCGATCGGCTGTTTCCCCCGTATGCACCGGCCGTCGAGCGCATGGCGCTATGGGCAAGGCGTTTCTTCGCATAGCCATTTGGAATCATGAGCAAACTGTCTGTACTGGACCTCGCCTTTTTGGCTCTGGAAACCGCCGCAAATCCCAAGCACGTGGCAGGACTGGCCGTATTCAAGCCGGGCAGGTCCGGCCCGAGAAGCAGACCACGCGAACTTCTCCAACAGATGAAACAGGTGCCTGCCGCACCGCCGTTCAATCAGAAGCTGGACACGTCCCTGCTATCCATGCCGCGATGGGTCGAGGATCCCGATACCGACCTCGACTGGCACGTTCGGCACCTAGCACTGCCGCAGGCGTCCGATGGCCACGACCTCATGCTGCTGGTGTCCCAACTGCACGCCACAACCCTCGATCGTTCTCGCCCGCTGTGGGAGTGTTACCTGATCGAGGGCCTCGAAGACGGCAATTTCGCGATCTACATTAAAGTGCACCACGCCTACATGGATGGCATGTCGATGGCCCGGCGATTAACCGGAACGCTGAACTCGTCCGCCAAAGACCTGAGGCTGATGCCCTTTTGGGGTCTGAAATTACAGCGCCCCAAGGTCAGGCCGCATGAAACTGATCTGCTGCAGCAGCTCCTGGGCCGCCTGAGAAGTGCGGGGACGATTGCAAAGAGCATCCCCATGATGGGTGGCCTGGCAGTGAGCCCTTGGCTGAAGGCCCTTGGTGGGAAGAAACACGCGATTCCGATTCCATTCACGGCGCCGCGGACCAGGCTCAATGAACCGCTGACCCCGGCCCGCAGCACGGCACTGGCCAGCCTTTCCCTGGCGCGCATGAAACGTGTTGCCAAGGCAACCGGCACCACTGTCAACGACGTGCTTCTGTCACTCAGCGACGGCGCACTTCTCGCTTATCTCGATCATTTCGGCGAGAAGCCGCAAGAGCCCCTGATTGCCCAGATGCCCATTTCAGTAAGGAGAAAAGATGCAGATAGCGGCGGCAACCAGATAACAGTTGCGCAAGTGGAGTTGTCGTTCGGCAGCCGGGACCCGGTTGAGCGATTGAAGCAGATCAGCCAGCGAACGGCGAATGTCAAAAACCAATATGGTCGCCTGTCTGAGTTCGCCGCCACGAATTATACGGTTCTGGTACAAAGCCTGGCACAACTGGCAGACGTAACCGGTCTCAACCGCAGGTTACCGCCACTGGGAAACGTGGTGGTCTCCAATGTGCTTGGGCCCAAGGAGGCATTATACCTGGACGGCGCGAAACTCGTTGGCATGTACCCGATCTCCACGATGCCACCGGGTGTATCGCTGAACATTACGTTTTTTACGACGGCCGGCACCGTTTACGCCGGAATCGTGGCCGGGCGAGAGGCCATTTCGGATTCGGCATTTCTGGCTGAGCAGATGGAGAACGGGCTAAACCAGTTAACCCGAAGGTTAAGACAAAAGGCACGCAAAAGTTCGCGCGCCCGTAATTGAAACAGCAGCAAACGCAGGCAAAGGTCGAAGCACAATGGACGAGAATTTTGCGGAGTCTTCCTGGCAACTCGGTCGATTTATCTGGGCACCGCTGGTCGGACTCAAAAGAGTTCTGCGTCTGACGCCCTTCAAGCACGTCTTCATTGCCAGCGGCGCCGGGGTCGACGGCGGAAGCATTGACTACGCAAACACGCTTTATCGCGCAAAAGCGGAATACTTCCAGAATCCCCGGTGGTCCGAGCTCGCCGACTGGGAGCAGGAATTGAACCCTCACTGCGTCAGGGTCGAAACCATGCTGGGCGTCAATACTGTTCCCTTCGAAAGCCCGCCTGAGGTACGCTCTGCCCGGTTCGCCATAGCGGAGCCGACGGAGAAATAACGATGCAGCCACTGATCGGCAGGATGTTCATAGTCAGTTTGATGGTAGTCGGCGCCCAGATCGCCAACGCCCAGGAAACGCAGCTGTACTGGGGTGACACCCACCTTCACACGAACTACTCACCCGACGCCTATGCATTGATGACCGAGACCGCCGATCCGGACGCGTCTTACCGCTTTGCCAGGGGCCTGCCCGTGATTGCCGATCTAAGCCGTTCCAGGGTGCAGATCCGCACCCCGCTGGATTTCCTGGTTGTCACCGACCATGCGGAGTACATGGGTATCATCCCGGAGATCGCCGCCGGCAACGAGCAACTGATGAAGATCGAGGGCGGCGAGCGCTGGCGCGACATGTTGAACTCCGGGCGGGGCGGAGAGGTGTTTTTCGAGCTCGTCGGTATGGCGAACACCAATCCGGCAGCCCTGGTTTCGCTCAATTCCCCGGAAATTCGAAAGTCGGTCTGGGGGAGCATTGTCGATACCGCCGAAACCCATAACGAGCCAGGTGTATTCACGGCCTTCATTGGTTGGGAATGGAGTTCGCTGCCCGAAGGTCGAAACCTGCATCGCATCGTCTTTACGCCCGACGGCAAGGACAGCGCCATGCGGTACCTGCCGTACAGCATGATGGACAGCTCCAAGCCGCGGGACCTGTACAACTGGCTCGAAAAGACCGCCGCCGCCGCCGATACTGATTTCGTGGCGATTGCTCACAACATGAACCTGTCCGCCGGGTCCATGTTCCCGCTGGTCGACGAGTATGGCAATCCGATTGACCTCGAATACGCCGAGATGCGTGAACGCTGGGAACCCGTTGACGAGGTCACCCAGTACAAGGGTGACAGCGAGACGCACCAGAAGCTGTCGCCGAACGACCCTTTCGCGGATTTCGAGACCTACGAGCACCTGCTTGACCCCACGGCCACCGACGCGCCCGAGCCGGACGCCGGAGACTATGCGCGTACGGCGCTGATGCGCGGCCTGCAGTTCGAAGCGAAGATTGGAAAGAATCCCTACAAGTTCGGGATGGTGGGTGCTACCGATTCCCATACCGCGTTCTCGTCGGCGGAGGAGAACAACTTCCTCGGCAAGTACGCAGTCGACAGCATTCCCGAGAACAAGAGCAAACGCACCGTGCCCGGCGCTGTGGGTTGGGATGCGGCAGCACAGGGTCTCGCTGGCGTCTGGGCGACGGAGAACACGCGCCAGGCGATCACCGCGGCCTTCAAGCGAAAAGAGGTCTATGCGACTTCGGGCCCGCGTATCCAGCTGCGGGTTTTCGGGGGCTACGGCTTCCGGCGGCGCGACGCCCGGGCGGCGGATATCGCCGAGGTCGGCTACCGCAAGGGCGTGCCCATGGGCGGCGATCTCATGACCGATAAGCGCGGCAAGGCGCCCAGCTTCCTGGTCCATGCGGCGAAAGATCCGCTGGAGGCTAATCTTGACCGCCTGCAGGTCATCAAGGGCTGGCTCAACGCGGACGGGTCCGTGGAGGAACGGATCTACGACGTGGCGCTGTCAGATGGCAGGAAGGATGGCTCGGTGCCGGTGGGTAACACGGTCAACCTCGAAACGGCCTCCTACACCAACGACATCGGTGACCCGGAGCTGGTTGCCGTCTGGACCGATCCGGATTTCGAGCCTGGCCTGCGCTCGTTCTATTACGTTCGGGTGCTGCAGATTCCTACGCCGCGGCACTCGGTGTATGACGCCCTCGCCATGCAGATCGACCCCGAAGAAACCAACAAGCCGACGATTATCCAGGAACGCGCCTATTCGTCACCGATCTGGTACACGCCGAGTGATTCGGTGTTGACACCTGTTGACGACGTGCCGTTTGAAGAGCTCGATGTCCTCACCGTGGCGGAAGTTCTCGAGCAGGGGTTTGTGGAAATGGACGAGGCCGCAATATCAGCGCTGGTGGATCGTCGATCATTCACGCTGGTCAATCTCGTATCAGGGCGGGAGTATGAAGGCGAGCTCCTGGCTTCGGGCACCAGAACCCTCGGGTCGCCTGACGGCACCGCTGCCGATGCGGCCTGGGGCCTGTTGCATGGCGGCCAGCCGCTGATCATGGGCTCTATCGGTTACGAGGTTGTCGGCAATACGATCGTTACGTCAGACGGCGTGCGCAGAATCACAACGACGCTTTACAGCGAAGGCGATCGCATCCTCGCCGCGCGCGATGTTGATAACGGCCGCATTCTCTACGAGGTGCGGATGCGGTAGTTACAAATGTTGAGGCGCACAGGCCGGCGGTGATGCCGGCCTGTGTGTTTTTGGAGCAGCCATATGTCACTCAGGTCTATCATCCGCGATCCCCTGTTGCATTTTCTCGTGCTGGCGGCGGGCCTGTTCTTCTTGCACGAACTTCTGGTTCACTCTAATGAAGAGGATGACAACCGCCGCATCATTGTCGACCGGGCAGCATTACTCAACTTCATTCAGTACCGTACCCGGTCCTTCGACCTTGAGACCGCGGAGCTGCAGCTCGAGGGCTTCTCTGATACGGAGATTCAATACCTTGTCGAGGACCTGGTGCGTGAGGAAGCGCTGGCGCGGGAGGCCCGCGCGCTCGGTCTCGATCGCAATGACTACGTGATCAAGCGACGCCTGGTTCAGAAGCTCGATTTCATCGCCAGGGGCTTCGCGGACACGGCCTTGGAGGTTTCCGAGCAGGACCTGCAACGTTATTTCGACGAGAACAAAAGCGATTTCTACATCGAGCCACGGATCACGTTCACCCACGTTTTCTTCCGCGGCGATGAGTCCGGGGGCGCCCAGGCGACCGGGAGCGCGGTCGAGAGTGCGGTGGAGCGGGCGGCGGCGGCGCTGCTCCGCGTCCGGCAAGACGCCGCGGAGTTTTCCGATGCCCGCAACTACGGCGAGAGATTTCTCTATGGACTCAATTTTGCCGATCGCTCACGTTCGCTGATAGAGAGTCAATTCGGAACCACCATGACGGAGAGCCTGTTTTCCGGGGACCTGCCCGTCGGACAGTGGGCTGGCCCGTTTGAAAGTGATCACGGCGCACACATCGTGCTGGTGGCGAATCTGAAGCCCGGCAGGGAGCCGGTGCTGGACGAGGTCCGGCCCCAGGTCACCCAGCAGGCGACCCGCGCCCTGGTGGAACGGCAGGCAGAGGAAGCCACGGAGCAGATTGTGCAGCGCTATGACGTCGTTTTGCGCTACCGGGAGGAGGCGCTCAACTGATGGCCTCCCTGCTGCTGCGGCCCGGCCTGGTTGTGCTGCTTGTTGTAATCCTGGCGTTGTGGCTTGTGCCGTCCGGTTCGGGCTTGGCGCACGATTCGCGGCCGCTCTACGTGGAAATCCAGGAATCTGCGCCTGGCGTCTATACGGTGTCGTGGAAGGTTCCGATCACGGTCGCGGCGACGAATGTTCCGGACATCGCGCTGCCGGAGACCTGCCGTTCGCTGGGGTTGATGGTCGATGGAGCGACCCTGCGCAGCCGCAGGTACGCCTGCACGACGGACCTGTCGGATGAAGCAGTGCGTATTTCCTATCCCCGCTACAATCCGTCGGCGTCGACCCTGATGCATCTGACGCGGCTGTCAGGCGAATCGCACTCCGAAGTGCTTTCCCCCGATCAGACGGACTGGATCGTTCCCGCCAGTGAGCGGACATGGCAAGTGGCCAGGGACTACACGGGTCTCGGTATCGAGCACATTCTCAAGGGTTTTGACCACCTCCTGTTCATCGTTTGCCTGGTGCTGCTGTCGCAGACCTTCCGGCGGGTGTTGATAACGATTACGGGCTTTACCATCTCGCACTCGATCACGCTCGGAGCAGCGGCATTGGAACTGGTGACCGTGCCAGTTGCAGCCGTCGAGGCGAGCATCGCGCTATCCATTGTTTTTGTCGCGACAGAGCTCGCCCGCGATCGGCGACATACACTGACCTGGCGCTACCCCATCGCCGTCTCCTCATCGTTCGGCCTGCTGCACGGGTTCGGGTTTGCCGCGGTATTGTCAGAAATCGGTTTGCCCCAGACCGAAGTCCCGGCTGCGCTGCTGTTCTTCAATATCGGCGTAGAGGTCGGGCAGATAGGTTTCGTGTTGGCGGCAGTGGGGCTATTCCTGGCGTTTCGCGCGTTGCTGCCAAGGCTTCGGCAGAAGAGCTTCGTGGACATGCTGTCGATGATCCAGCAGCCGAGCGCCTATGTCGTGGGTACGCTCGCAATGTTCTGGACCTTTGAGCGGGTATCAAGCTACGTTGCCTGATCGCGGTCGCTGCGGTGCCGCAGGGAAGGAGCGCGCGCGCAGAGTGTTTCAGCTCACGTCGTAATCGACTTGAACGTAATCCGAAGTCGGGTGCGCCTGGCAGGTCAGGATGAATCCCGCTTCCACCTCCTGGTCTTCCAGCGCGTAGTTGACGTCCATGGAGACTTCCCCTTCCACCAGTTTGGCGCGGCAGGTGCAGCAGACGCCGCCCTTGCAGGCAAACGGCAGGTCGGCGCCAGCGGCCAGGGCGGCGTCTAGGATGGAGGCACCGGCGCTGGGGACTTCCAGTTCGATCTTCTTTCTGTCGGAGATGATGGAGACTTTGCGCATGGGGCCAGCGTCGACGTTGCCGGTGTCCTTGCGTGCGGCCATGTCCTTGGTGCCAAACAGTTCGAAGTGCACGTGGGCCGGAGTATAGGAAATTCAAACGCCCTTTTTGCCTGAATGGGCGAGTACTGGCGGATTTGATGGGTCCGAAAACCCGCATGAGCGGGTCGGATCGGCAAGCATCCTGGGCTTGGATCGGCTGAATCTGGGTTGAGTCTGGTAGCTGGATGCTCAGGGTGAGGGCAAGGGGGTAATGTCTTAGGGCACACACCCATCACCCTCAAACCCATTGCCGAAAACCAATGTTGGGGTACCCGTAACCTCGGTCACCTCCAAGGCCACCATATTGCCGGGGAAGCTCAGCTCAAACCCTAAGTTTAATCCCAGCGGTACGTTGGTGAATCGAACCAGATCAGAAAACTCTCCGTCAAAAATCAGTTGCTCCGCTGATAGAAAGTCAAACGTGTCACCGGCCTGAGGAACAAATAACTGCTCTAAACAGTCACTCGGGTTGGGGTCGATAAGGGTGACAGCAATCTCAGTTCCAGCCTCGAATGTGGCGCTCCCGTTCACCACTAACTGGTCTGAACCACCCCGGGTAATCCGGAGACTGTTTCGTGTGAGTCAGGCCGCCTGGGCCTGACCGTTTTCCTGAGCATAGTATGCCTGCTCATATTCCTTGGGAGGCACATCGCCCAGCGGCTGCATGATGCGCCGATGGTTGTACCAGTCTACCCACTGGAAGGTGCGATATTCGACCCGCTCCAGGTTTTTCCAAGGGCCTTCCTTCTCGATCAGCTCGGTCTTGTACAGACCGATGATGGTCTCAGCCAGGGCATTGTCATAAGAGTCTCCCACGCTGCCCACAGAAGCCTCCAGGCCCGCCTCGGCCAGCCGTTCGGTGTAGCGAATGGACAGATATTGACTGCCGCGGTCGCTGTGGTGGACCAAGCTGTCGTCTCGATCTCTTCTTGTATGCAGTGCCTGTTCCAGGGCATCCAGCGCCAGGTCTGTTCTCAGTGAACGGGAGACGCGCCAGCCCACGATCATGCGGGAGAACACATCCACCACGAAGGCCGCGTAGACGTAGCCTCTCCAGGTGTTGATATACGTCAGGTCGGCTACCCACAGCTGGTTCGGTCGATCCGCCACGAACTGCCGGTCCACCCGGTCCAGCGGACGCTCTGCCTGGTGGTCCGGGATCGTGGTCCTGCAGCGCTTGCCCCGCACCACGCCGTGGATCCCCAGCTCTTTCATCAGGCGGGCCACGGTGCAGCGCGCTACGCGGATCGATTCCCGGTTCAGCTGCTTCCAGACCTTGCGCACGCCGTAGGTCCGGAAGTTCTCGGTCCATACCCGAAGGATCTCCCGCTTCAGCCATTGATCCCGGTGCCAGCGGTCAGGACGGCGCCACGGACTTTCCTGGCGCGCCTTGTGCTCGTAATACGTCGATGAAGAGATCGGCAGCAGGGCGCACAGCGGCTCGACCCCAAACCGGTCCTTGTGCTGATCGATATACGCGATCATTTCTTCAGTCGGCGGTCGAGCTCCGCCTGGGCGAAAAAAGCCGACGCCGTCTTCAGGATCTCGTTGGCCCGGCGCAGTTCTTTCACTTCCCGGCGCAGGGCCTTCATCTCATCGCGCTCACTGGTACTCAGGCCGTCGCGCTTGCCCTGGTCAATTTCCGTCTGCTTGATCCAGCGCCTCAGCGTCTCGTGGGTACAGCCGATCTTGTCGGCTACCGACTTGATCGCTGCCCAGCGAGATGAATGTTCAGGTAAGGCTTGTTCGAAAAGACGGACCGCTCGCTCCCGGACTTCCGGGGAATATCGATTGTTCGTGTTCATGACTCCAGTTTCTCAACATTTGGAGTCTCCGGGAAACCCGGGGTGGTTCACCTCATATTTGTTGTCGCCTGCGTGTTCGATCGCGGATTGGTCGTGGGTGTGTCTGTTTTAGGGTGTGGCCGCGATCGGGTTCAAGTCCTCTCCTGGGCACCACTAATTGATCCCTCCGGGACCAGTTAGTGGAACTCACGAGAAGACCCCCTCCAGTTGAATTTCCTCATGCCTTTTGCTGCTTGCGTGTTCGATCGCGGGTTGGTCGTGGTGGTGTTTTTCGGGGTTTGGCCGCGATCGGATTCAAGTCCTCTCCTGGGCACCATCTAATGATCCCTGACGGGACCATTAGATGGAGATCACGAAAAGACCCCCTCCAATTGCACTTCCTCATATTTGTTGTCGCCTGCGTGTTCGATCGCGGATTGGTCGTGGGCGTGTCTGTTTAGGGTGTGGCCGCGATCGGGTTCAAGTCCTCTCCTGGGCACCATCTCAACACCCGAAAACCACTCGGTTTCTCAGTGACTTAGTCTTTTCGGCTGTGACTGGAAACAATCACTGGATGTGACGAAATTTCGGAACTCTGACGGAACTTTGGACTCGGGCTTGTTGCGGGCGAAATTCATAGCCCATTAACGAGACCAGTAAATCTACGCTTACGGGCCAGAAGTGGACCGGTAAATCACTCGACTGCCGAGTCAAGAGCCTCCAGCTCGGACAGCACTGAATCTCGCCACCCCGAAAAATCCTCGGCATCAGGAGCTGCCAACCGGCGATACTGGATCAGCTTGTCTTCTCGAGAAAGCCAGGCGCGACGAGCACCCGGATTCTGGTGTAAGAAAGCAGCCCAGTCGCGCCTTATCAGGTGGGAAATTTCATCTCGTCCCAATTGATAGGCATGCGACTCCATAACGACGAGGCGAGTATTCATGGCAGACAGTAATTCAATGTAGACGGCTTGCTCGGAGGCGGTTAACTCCTCACCCGCATTTCCCTTTACCCACACATCGGGATTCGAGGAAATGAGTTCTGCTATATCAACCGCTGTTCCTACCATCGCAGTGTCAAGTTCCAGGAAGGCAACTTCGTTGGTCTGCTTCATTTGTAGCCCAACAAATAGCAACGAAATGACCAAAGCCAGGACCCCGATGATTTCTACGCTTTTCCTCCAATCCAAGTTGATCACTTCGCGTTTAGCTCCGAATATGGCGTGGCTGAACTTACCTGCTTTCCTGTCGACAGCTGCGAGTTGGTGGCGACCAGAACCGAGGCTGGGACCCTGCAGTTTCAGTGGTTTTCGTCGTTGTCGAACAATCGCCCCAATTTTGCACCGAGGGTGTCTCCAAAGAAAAGTCTGCTCCGCGTCGTTAACCGACTACCCCTTCCGGCCAGTAGCTGACAACAGGTGCTATTTGAAATCCTCCTTGATTGCGAGCAGCTTCTTCGTGGTGCTCAGATCTGCGGCCTTCCGTATATCGACCGTCAATCCCCGAGTCTTGCCGTAGCGCCTGGCATTGACGAATTGTTCGATGTACTTCTTTCTCAATGAGCTATTGATTATCAGGTTCTCTGCCCGATCCGGAAAATAGAAAGTTGTTGTGAATTTCCCGCGATACACACTGATCCAGCAGATCGTTTTGGTTTTCCTGGCAATCTTGTACAGCCAGCTTTTTCCGTCGTTGTAGTACCGCCATTCGCCGGAGTAACTGGGATAGTTGTCTTCCAGAAACAGGGCAAAACTGTCCCATGCATCCTTCGCGTCGCCGAGGTGGCGTTTCAGTACCTTGTCGTCCGGATATTCAGTCTTGTCGCTTAAGCACGGCTCCTGCACAGCATGATCCTCACGCGCGGCTAGATTTGCCTGTGCCTCCATACTGTTTCTGGACCGGAGTGCCAGTCAATGCTGGGATGTACCGAGCACGACTGGTGACGAGTGTCCGCAATGGGGGTGTCCGAAGCAGACCAGGCAGCCCGTTTCCGTTCCCAATCTGATCAAATCCCGGTTTGTTCCCGGCCCTCGTCTTCTCTGTAAAAATCGCCCGAGTTCATTCAGAACCCGGCAGCTTCCTGCCTGTCCAGGACCACCCGGAAACCTATATTTTTCAACGACCTGTTGTATCAGCAGTCGATTCATGGCCATCCACAGACTGGACCGATGATCGGTTTCAGGCCCGAATTGCGCGTCTGCAGGCGAAGGAACGGGGATTGCGGGTGGAGCGTCTTGGAGCAGTCTCGCAGCTCGGTACTTTCTTCTTGTTCCAGAATGTAATGAAGGAGTCAGTGTATGAAGCGATACTTCACCCTTATGGCGGGAATCACGCTGTTGCTGCTTTCGGCCCCGTTCAGAGCCGAGGCCTTTTTCGGCCTGAGTATCGTGAGCCGTGCCAATTGCGGCATCATGATGCCAGACCTCATCCCGGGATTCCTGCCAGACTATGTGTTTAATGAAAGCATAACCTGGTCCCCTCAGGTATGGCGGAACTGGAAGCTCTGGGTTTACAGCTATCACTTCGAGAACGTCAGCAGAGGAGCGGACCAGCATCCCAATCATTTCATGATCCACGATGGCACTTACCATGACTCGGAACCGACGTGGCCTCATGGTCATGAATGGGCATTCGACTGGCGGGCCTACGCCGGCGACATCTGGGGGGCATCGCCTGGAATCATCGGTAACGGGGATCGCCCACACTTCCCTGGAACCGTCGATAGGGTCAATGGGGATCACTACAATTTTGCAATCAGGGCGAATCAGGAAGTGTATCTTGGCCCAACGACTGCTACGAACTGCAAAATTTTTGACTGGTGAATGAGGAGCAGAATATGAAAATTCGATTTTTTCCCGTGGTCATGTCATTCGCCGTTCTCACACAACTGGCGGTGGCTCAGGCGCCACCGCCGCCTACGGGCGTCGAAGGCCCTACACACAAGGGGATTGCCGCAGGCTACCCCACGGTCAAACAGCAAACGAACTCCACCAGCGGCATCGCAGACCGAATTCAAGTCGTTCCGGATGATGTCACTTCGGCACCTGCGCATTTGAAAGCTGAAGCGTTGGACAGCTCGCTACAGATGAAGAATGCTGGATTCATTGCCACCGATGAGCGCGAAGTCGAAGTCATCGATTTTGCCCTCAAAAACAGCCACATGTTCAAGAGTATGGGCCATGCGGTAGAAAACCTGGCTTCTCCCATGGTCAACCTGCAGGGCACCTGGCTGGACGATGCCGAGCTCATTGGGGTTTCGCTGGAAGGCGGATTCATCAATGGAAAGAGGACTGCTTCCACCAGGTTCTTTGACGCAGGGCCCATGGGATACCTCTTGTTCAGCGAATCAGACCTGGTTCTCCAGGGTGGCCGCACAATCATTGGCGAAAGTTCGGTCAACTTTGAGGTCAACGAGATGCCGGGTATCCATATTGTGATGATGGCTCCCAGCGGCAAATCCCAGTCTGAGTTCACCTGGTTCGGCGGTGACAAGATGTTTCAGATCGTGGTTGGGCAAGCCGTGCCAAAGGGCAGTAAGAGTTACAAGAAAATCAGGAAGCTGGCGAAACAGGTGAGCAAGGCACGCGTACGCTGAGTGTGCCGTCATTGAGACACCTGATGAATCGTCGGGAGTACGAGGCGGCTGCAGCGTGCTGGACCTGCCTCGTTGGTGCCTCTGCACCGAACTGCTTTTGAAACGACACACCGGGAGGCTGGACCTTCGGAAATCCCGACTAATGATCTATGACGGGTGACCCCATGCAGATACATAGGGAAATCCGCAGGTATGGTCGTGACTCCGTGTGCTGTCAGTTCTACCCGTATGTCCCGTCAGGCTCCTTGCGCGACGCGGCAGGTGCTGGTGAGCCTGGTACTGATGCTGATTCTTTCGCCGGGACACAGTCAGCCTGCTGCGCTGGAATTTGACGGTGTCGACGACCTGGTATTTATCGACGAACCCGGCGGGTTCGGTTTTACCTCCGCGCTGACCGTGGAGGCCTGGGTCAAACCGGCCCAGGTCGACCGGGGCGACACCATTGGCATCGTCGACGGCAGCGGATTCGTACTCTTCCAGCGATTCACGGACAACAGCGCCTGGGGCCTTTCCATTGTCCTTGGCGGTCCCACGGATGCGGCATCCTCTCCCACCGGCAGCCTGGTAGCCAACTGCTGGACCCATCTGGCTGCCACATTTGACGGTACGACCATGCGGTTGTTCCAGGACGGGGTTTTCCTGGCAGAAGCGGATCATCTGAACGCGGCACCTGGTCGCGAGGTTTACATCGACGGGCCGGTTCATATTGGAAGATGGATCAGGGCTGATGCGTTCGAGGGCGTCATCGATGAAGTGCGCATCTGGGATATCGTCAGGGGCCAGAACGAGATTCAGCAATTCATGCGGGAGCCCCTGACGGGAACAGAGGCCGGACTGATCGGCTACTGGCCGTTCGATGAGGCGAGCGGTCAGGTTGTCATGGGCTATTCGTCCCAGCAGAACCACGGATCCCTGGGCTTTACGATTCAGGAAGAAACGGACGACCCGATGTGGACGGTGGATCACGACTTTGTGTTCATTGATGGTTTTGAAGCCACTCTGTGATCCACCTGGCCCGGGTTGGCCGGGATCAAAAATGAACCTGACCCCTTTTTTTCTGCCGAGGTGAAAGATGAAAGTTTTTGCTGAAATGCTGGTTGTGGCGAGCCTGTTTGGTGTCGGGGCGGCATCAGGCGTAACCATATTGGTGGACCCTGGGGTCGTGGAGATCGCTGACGATGGGCAGTGTTCTCTTCTGGAAGCCATCAACAACGCCAACCTGAACAGCCAGGGTCTTTCCAGCCCAGGTGAGTGTGTGGCGGGCGATCAGGCCGACCGCATTGTCCTGCCGGCGGACAGCGAGTTTCGGCTTCTCGGGCAACAGGACATTGTGATTACCGATCCCCTGTTCCTTGTCGGCAATGGCTCGACACTGGTGGTCGGTCCAGAGGCCTCATCGGCGGAGTTTGATGCGCTCTACTTCACCGTCGAAGCGGAGTTGACCGCGACCGAATTAACCCTGCGGCTTGCCGAGTTTGGAGGTGACCTGAGTATCGTCAATGAGGCATCGGGCTACCTCGAAATGACCGACTGCATGGTGACCGGAACCCGGTCATCGGGCCCCTTGGCCAATCTGGGAACCATGGTGCTGACCAATACCGAGGTGGTTCGCAACAGTACTGTCGGGGGTAGCGGTGGAATCACCAACCTCGGCGGCACCTTGACCCTGATCCGCAGCAACATCTCCCAGAACTTTGTGACGGGATTTGGCGGGACCGGCAACCTTTACAACTCCCCGGATGGATTCGTGACCATCCTTGAAAGCACCATCAGCCGGGGGGGAACCGGCACCCAGGTCGGGTCGGGCGGGGGAATTACCAATGATGGCTTCATGGTGATTCGGGGCTCCGCGATCTTTTCAAACAGCGCGAGGTCCGCCATCGGTGGCGGCATCGAGAATCGGGGGACGCTGTGGCTCTCCAACTCAACGGTCACCGACAATTTTGGCAGCGCCCTGGCCAACTTTGGCGAGGCCACGGTGTTGCACACCACCTTTTCAGACAGCGCCCAGTTCCGCCCGGGACTGGAAAATTACGGGGAGTTGGAGATCACCGGCTCAATCATTGCCGACAATTCCGGACCAGAGGAGTGTCTCAACGAGGGGACGCTGATCAACGGTATCAACCTGGTCGAAGACGGCAGCTGTGGCGCAGAAGTCACCGGAGACCCGCTGCTGCAGCCGCTGGCGTGGAACGGCGGCCCGACTCAGACCCAGTCGCTGTCCCCGGGAAGCCCCGCCATCGACCGGGCCGATCCCGCCACCTGCCCGGATCGAGATCAGCGTGGAGAAGAACGGCGGTCCGTTACCTGCGACCTGGGGGCGTTTGAGTACGCCGATCCCGATGTCATCTTCCAGGAAGGATTTGAGGCCTTCTGAGAATCCTGACGCGGTCGGATGACTTGCGGATCAGGCGATTCCGGTTTCAATCACCACCTTGCCGTGTTCCCGCCGCGGCTCTTTCAGGTACCGGCAGGCCTCGATGTAATCCTCCATCGGGTAGACGCGGTCGATGGTGGGTGAAATATCTCCCGCAGCCAGGGCTTTGTTGACCCATTCGATCCCTTTGGCGCACATGTCGTCGTCCTCGATGTAGTTGAACATGGAATAGGCCTGGAACAGGGCATTGGATTGAAACAGTGCCGCGTACGGGATCTGGGGAAAGGTCTTGTCCAGCATGCCGTAGAAGAAGATCCGGGCGTTTTTTGCCAGCGCGCCGACGTAATTGTCCATCATGCCGCCGCCGATGGGGTCGTATGCCGCATCGATGCCGCGGCCGTTCGTCAGCTCTTTCAGTCGGGTTTCCAGCCCTTCGTACGGAGATGCGGTCACGATGACGTGATCAGCGCCGGCCTCCTTGAGGTAGTCCCGGTTGTAGTCGAAGCGGGTGGTGCCGATCATGGTGGCGCCGAACAGCCGCCCGATTTCGAGCGCCGCGGTTCCGGCAGTGCTGGTTGCCGCGGTGACCAGGATCACGCGACCAGGCGCCGCCCTGGCCAGTTCCACGACCGGGTAGTAGGCGGTCAGGTACTGCATCCAGATGGACGCGCTTTCCACAGCACTGAGCCCGGCGGGCGCCCTGGTCAGATAACGGGCTTTGACGATCAGGGACTCGCCGCTTGCGCCGCGATTGTCGTAGAAATGCGGCAGGGTGCTGTAACGCTGGCCCACTTCAATGCCGTCGACATCGGGTCCAACCTCATCGACGATGCCGGCAGCCTCCATGCCGATCCGGGCAGGAAAGCTGGAGAAACTGTAGGAGTACCGGTTTTCCATCAGGTCCATGTCTCCCCAGTTCAAAGCAAACGCTTCGACGCGGAGTCGGACCTCCCCCGGGCCGGGTTGCTGGTCGGGAAACTGTTCCAGGCTCAATCCCTCGAAACCGTCGTAGTCGCTAATCACCCAGGCTCTATGCATGATCATTTACCTCATTACCGTGCCACCAATGTAATCCAACTTGCCCGGGCCGGGCCAGAGCGACCTGCGTGGATGGAAAATATCCTGATGCTCCGGGGAGGTCAGGGGTAATGCCACTCGCCACAGATCCGTTTTCGGCGGGTGAGCTTCCGGCACTGGCTGGGGCAGTGCGGGGTTCGTCAAAATATGGCTTTAAACGACGTTCGACTGAAGCAGGCTCCGGTCTGCTTTTTTATGTCCACAACGCGAGGGTGTTTTGGAACTGACGCTTTCACCGGAAGCCCAGGGGCAACTGCGGCGCCAACTGACCGTTTTTCTGATCGTGACGTTCGTGCTGTCATGGGGCATTTTTGGAAGCGCCCTGGCCTTCGGCTTTGCCCAGTCACCCGTCGTGATTCTGGGTGTCTGGGGGCCCTCGCTGTCCGCAATCATCGTCACCGCCGCGTTTTACGGAACCGGAGGCCTGAAACGGTTCCTTGGCCGGATCAGAGTCAGGGAAGGATTGAAATGGTTTTTACCGTTGCTTGGTTTCTTCCTGGTAATCGGGCTCGCCGGGCGATACATCGGCTCTGTCGCCGCGGGCATCGAATTCGATCCCCGATTCTGGGGATGGGCCTGGGTTGCCCAGGTGATGCTGATGCAACTGCTGATTCCCGGGCTGGGCGAGGAGTTCGGCTGGCGCGGCTTTGCGCTGCAGCGTCTGCAGTACATCATGTCGCCTCTGCAGGCCACGCTGGTCATCGCCCTCATTCACCTGCTTTGGCACCTGCCTACCTACTGGCTGGGCCAAGGCATACACAACGTGCCGGCGATCTGGGTGGTCTTGTTTCTGCTGCCGTGGACGATCCTGTTTACCTGGGCGTATAACCGGTCGGGGGGCAGCATCCTGGTCAGTATCTTCTTCCACGCCACCATGGGGGCGACCCTCAGCTACACGGCGTTTTTGCCCAGCGAAAGTGCGGTCCCGATCTCCCCGGACCTGATCACCATGGTGTGGTTACCGGATGGCCTGATGGGGCCCTATCTGGGAGTGGCTGTGCTCTACTGGATCCTGGCGATTTACATTCTGCGCGGTGGCTTCGGCGGCCTGGGAACACCACCTGAGTTCGAGCACCCGATCCCAGAGCGGGAACAAGCGGATTGAGAACCGCCCAGATTGCCGGCGCCGGGACTCAGTAACGACCGTGCTGTTTGAAGATGTAGTTGTTGAGTTCCATGAACTCGAAATTCATCCGGTGGATGATCCGGTGCGTGGCCCGGGCAATGGCGCTCATGACCTTGAACGTCAGCCGCGGATATTCGTCGATGATCTTCTCAAAGTCGTCCCGGGACAGCAGCATGACCTCGCAGTCGCCAAGCGCCCGGATGCCCGCGGTGTGCTGAAGACCGTCGATGAAGCTCAACTCTCCGGCCAGGTCGCCCTCGCGTAAAACGGCCAGGGATACCAGTTCCTCTCCACCGGCCTGTTTGACTACTTCCAGCCTGCCATACAGCAATACGAACAGCGTATTGTCGGTGGACCCCTCGGTCATCAGGTAAGCGCCGTCTTCCAGGCTGCGAAGCTTCAGTACGCCCGTCAGGACGTCAATTTCTTGTTCTGTCAGTTCCGCACCCAGGGGCGAATTTGCTACGACTTCTGTGATTTTCATCAGCCTACTCCTAAAGCGGCTTGCTCTCAGATCATAGGCAATCAATCAGCGCTTTCGCCATACGTATTAGCAACGCTTTAATCTCGAGTGGTGCCGGCCAGGCGCCGGCAAGTGTTATGCGCCAGGCCTGGCGCCCGGTCCAATATGCAGTTCCAGGAACTCGAGCATTTCTTCGTAGAGTTCAACCCGGTAGTCCTCCTTCTGGAAACCGTGGCCGTCTTTCTTGTACATCTTTCGGTAGGGAATGTCTTTTTCCTTGAGCTTTTTCTCCAGCAGGTAAGCATTCTCGATGGGCACGCGCACGTCGTTTTTGCCGTGCACGATAAAAAGCCCCGCCTTGAGCCTGTCCAGGTGGTAGACCGGGGACCGTTCTTCGTTGTTGTCGAAGCCACCGATGGATCGTTTGACATAGGATTTTTTCTGTCTGCCGGCATCCGGATAGCCGCGGAAGGAGTCCGCGCGGTTCCACTGCAGATTGAGTTCATAGGGGCCGGCATCGGGAATGGAGCATTTGTACAGATCAGGTTCCCTGACCACGGCATTCATGGAAGCATAGCCGCCGTAGGACACGCCGTGGATACACACCCGCTCACCGTCAGCCAGGCCGGTGTTGATGGCCCACCGGGTGGCGTCAGTCAGATCATCCTGCATTTTCGCTCCCCACTCGCCGTAGCCGGCCTTGCGGAATTCGGCACCGTAGCCGCCGGATCCACGGAAGTTGAGCTGCATCACCAGGTAACCCCGGCTGGCCAGCATCTGCGCCCGGCGGTCCCAGCGCCAATCGTCAGCGGCTCCGTAGGGGCCGCCGTGAGGATAGACCACCATCGGGAGGTTTGTTTCTTCCACGTTGTTGGGAATGGTGAGCTGACCGTACATCTTGAGGCCATCCCGGGCCTGGATGGTGAATGGTTCGACCCGGGCCATCAATTCAGGCTTCACCTCAGGTTTGCTGCTGGCGAAGTACTTGAGCTGGCGTTGTTCGTTGTCATAGATCAGGAACTCACCGGGGTTGCGGTCACTGTAGACCCAAACCACGCAGTAGCGACCGTCGTCGGTGTTGCTGGTGATGGACGCGTGTTGCCCCTGGAACGAAGCCAGCAGGGACTGCCGCACCGCCCGGTCGTGTGCGTTGGCGTTGTCGTCGATGAAATAGGTCTGGGGGTAGCCGGGTTCATAGGTGACCCCGATCAATTGGCCTTCCATGCCATACATGCCGCCGCCAATATCCACATCATCGTGGCGGAACACCAGGGTCAAGGCATCGGTTTCGGTATTGAACTCAAACAAACCCTGGGTGTTGTGGCCGTCACCGTCATGGTCGGACGTGAAGTAAAAACGGGTCTGGTCCAGGGAAAAACCCAGCGGGTTGATCTCGGGTTGTGCCCGCTTGGGTTCCAGATCCAGTTTTCTCCAACTGCCGTCGTCATTCCGATAATGCAGGAATGCCCGGTCGTCTTCGTCGTTGATCCGGTCTTTGCCTCGGTCGTATTCGTAGGCGACTCGGATTTCACCGTCCAGATCGGCGCCCATGGCGGTGACGCCGGGTTTGGAATGAGCAGCCGCCGGCGGGGCGATATTGAGGAATTTCTCGCGGCCGGTATAGATGTTGAGCTTGTGGGCCTTAACCCGGCCTTCATCCTGCCAGTGGCCCTTGGTGACCAGCACGTGCTCAGGGTCATCATCCAGGGTTGAGATCATGTTGATATTGGATCGCTGGTAGTCCCAGATCTGGCGGCGGTCCGAGCCATCAGCGTTGGCTGCCGCCCAGATTCGGTTCGGGTTGGTGCCGTCCAGCCATCCTGTGAACGTCTCGACGGACATGCCCACCCGGTCATCATTCAGCCACTGGAAATTATTGACCCTTCGATTTTCGCCAAACTCGAAGGAAGAAATGATCTTCCGGTTTGAGTACTTCATTACGGCCAGCTTGACCTGGGTTCCTTCCTCGTAGGTGAAGGCCAGGTACTCGCCCTTGGGAGAAATCCTAACCTGGTTGAAGCTGGGCTTCTTGGCAAAAACCTCCAGCGGAATGGATGAAGAGGCCTGCACACCGCCGGCCAGGAAGATACAGGCAAAAAACGCAACGCATGGAGCTTTCATGGCAACCCCCAAACTATCCCTAGACTCCAAATATAGCCGCTGCGGGGCAGGGTGCAACGGTTCCAAACCCGCAGGGAATCTCTATTCCCGGTTGTGCGATTAATGATGCTCAGGCAGAGAACCAGGGGTGTGTTCCGAAGGCATTGCGAGGCACGGGCTCGTGGCGAGTGATGTACCATTCAAACCCTTTGACCACGGACTCGAGGTAACTCCGCATCAGGGGTCGAAGCCGGAGCAGGTGAGGCACCCAACGGATCACCACAGGGATGTGCTGCAGCCCGCCCGGGCATACCGTAATTCTCAGCGCGCTGTGTCGCGGGTCGATGGACCTGATTCGCCAGGACACCGAGGATTTTCCGCCGCCGTGCCGGCCAATGCTCAAGTCGTACCCTACGCCTTCGATCCACTGTCGGAACTCGCGCTGGTAGACCCAGCCGCTGAGGTAGTGCACCTCGTCTTTGGAATCGGGCCCCGGCCACACCTGCACCGGGTTGCTGGCGCAAAACGGATGACAGAGTTCCAGGTTGCCGGGACTGGAGATGGCCTCCCATACCCTCTCGGCACCGGCCGGGATGATCTGTTCCACCGAAACGGGCCACCGAAAATCCGCGCTGGCGTTGTGCTGAGGCATTGAGGAGACGGTAGGCCAGGCTGGCAGAACCGGCAACGTGAGGTGCAACCCTCGGAATGCCAGTAATCCGTGCGTCCCGTGGTTGGCGCATAATGATCAGATCGTCCAGTACTGGAATCTCCGAGCGGTTGGCGGCCGCGTCCCCGCTTTTGTCGTTATTGGCAATGGAGCGCCATGGATAGCCGGGAACAAGCGCTACAGATTGAACAACTCATTACGAGTGTGAAGGCACTTTGCCGGAGCGCCGTGGAGTTGGAGCAGGAATTTGCCCGGGAGTTGTCGGGCGTGGACGAGTCCTGTCGTGATAGCGCCCGCAACCTGTTGCACTACATGGCGATCCGGCGTCGGGATATCCGCCGCCTGCAGCAGGATCTCCGTTCCCTTGGCTTGTCCTCGCTGACGCTGCTTGAACCCCACGTCATGGCCAACCTGGCCGCCGTACTGTACCTGCTGGAAAAGGTATCGGGTTCGCAGTCCGGCACAGCCCTTGATGCCCCTGTGGATTTTCGCGGCGGTCCGGGCCTGCTGAAAAGAAACACCGCGCAGTTGCTCGGTGATCGGCCGGCGGAACGCAGCACCCGGATCATGGTCACCATGCCCAGCGAAGCGGCCACGGATCCGGGGCTGGTGCGCAGGCTGCTGGCCGGTGGCATGGACGTGATGCGCATCAATTGTGCTCGCGACACGCCCCGTGACTGGGCCGCCATGGTGGCGAACCTGCGCCGGGCTGAGCAGGAGCTGGGGCGCAACTGCACGATTCAGGCAGACCTGCCAGGACCGAAGGTCCGCACCGGAGCCCTGCGTTCCGGAGGTCGTATGCTCAAGGTCCGCGTGGCAAGGGACCACCTGGGCCAGGTGGCAAGGCCGAGCAAGGTCTGGCTGGCGCCGGCTGGTGAGTCTCTGGAACGCCCCGACAACATCAATCTGACCATCCCGTTGGATCCGACGCTGCTGGGGCAGGTACAGGCAGGCGATTTGATTGAAATCCCTGACGCGCGAAAAAAGCGACGTCGACTGGTGGCAGACTGCCCGGCCAGTGGCGGCTGGGTGGCCCGGTCGGACCGGGTGATTTATGCCGTGGACGATGGTCAGGCGATGCTGATCCGGAACGGGGCCATTGTGGGAAAAGGCCCGGTGGGACCACTGCCGGAACTGTGTCCGCCCATCACCCTGTTTCCCAACGAAAAATTGATCCTGACGCGAGAGAACCTGCCTGGCCAGGGGGCGCTGCGGGACTCCAGCGGCAGCGTGCTCGAAGCGGCCAGGATTCATTGCACATTGGATGCAGCCTTTGAACAGGTCAAAGCCGGGGAGGGCGTCTGGTTCGACGACGGAAAGATCGGCGGCGTGGTTGAGTCCAACTCCGGCTCTGAAATCGTGGTTCGCATCACCCACACGCGCAAAAAAGGCGGCCGCCTCCGAGCCGAGAGAGGGATTAACTTCCCCGACACCACTCTGGATACCCCGTCGCTGACTCAATTCGACCTGGATTGTCTGAGCGAAGCCGTGGCCTGGGCAGATATGGTGGCACTATCGTTCCTGCGCAGGCCGGAAGACGTATTGCAGCTGATTGACCAACTGCGAGCCCGGCAGGCCGAACACCTGGGCATTGTGCTGAAGATCGAAAACCGCGAGGCCTACGACAATCTGGCGAAAATAATCCTGGCGGGGATGCGCTCACCCCCGGTAGGCGTGCTGATCGCCCGGGGCGACCTGGCGGTGGAAATGGGATTCGAGCGGCTGTCGGAGGTCCAGGAAGACATCCTTTGCGTCTGTGAAGCAGCCCATGCTCCGGTGATCCTGGCCACCCAGGTACTGGAAAGAATGTCCAAAAAGGGTGTGCCCTCCCGGGCGGAAGTGTCTGACGCGGCCATGAGCAGTCGGGCTGAATGCACCATGCTCAGCAAGGGGCCTTACATCGCCGAAACGGTTCGCTTTCTCGGCGACGTTTTGACCCGCATGGATTCTCACCGGTCCAAGCGCAGGGCAACCCTGCGGCGGCTGTCGGTGTCGGAGTTTTCCTGAAGCGGTGGCTGCAGCGCTACAATCTCCCCATGCTGGTTCATTTTTCCTGTCCCGAAACCTCGCGCATCACCATGTTCGGCGACGTAGCCCTGGAGCTGATTGGCATGATGGGCCACAGCGGCACGGTGCCTGGCGCCATTCGCGGTGACAACCTGAAACCTGCCCTCGAGCGCCTGCGTGCAAAACTGGCGGCAGTGGCCGCCCAAGGCAGCGCGGACGCAGACGATGACGACGATGGGCCTGTGGTCACCCTGTCCCAGCGCGCCCTGCCGCTGATCGAAATGCTGCAGGCGGCCATCGAGGCCGAGTCTTACGTGATGTGGGAGTAGTGGGGGGGCGGTGGCGCAATAGACTGCTAAAAACGCCACTCCAGTTTTCCTAACACCGAGGCGTCAATCTCCTGGGGCACGCTGCCCAGGAACTCCGACGCGAACTCTCCGTGACTGCCCAGCAGATCCTGAGCCACCAGCGACAAGGTCATCTGCCGGGTGGGTCGCCACTCCAGGTTGATATCCAGTGTGGTGTAGCTGGGCAGCGGCAGCGCCCCGGAAACCAGTGAACTGGTCAGGGTAGGCAGCTCATCCACATAGCGGAACCACAGGTCCAGGTTGACGTCCTGCCCTATTTGCATTGAGGAACGCAGGGACAACTGGTGTAGTCAGTATTGTTTCCCGGGGAGGTGCGGGCCCATCAAGCTCGTTCTGAACCGTATCCGTCAAAAAGAAACGGCCCCTTGCGGAGCCGTTTCCGTGAGTCTGCCGTCAGGCAGTTGATGTATCGCTGCTCCTAGCGCGTGTAGGACACCCGGGCATACACCATGGTCCCCGGGGTGGGGTACAGGGTGCCGTCCCAGCTGTTGAGGTCACATGAGTAACAGGTGGGTACGTCTTCGTCGAACAGGTTGTCGGCGCCGAGCTGGAAGGCCCAGTTGCCGTCACCCAGTCCTGCGGGGGCCCAGGAAACCTGCGCGTCCACGTACACCCGGCTGTCGATTTCATTCCCGGCGGCTCCGCGGCTGCAGAACTCGAACAGCTCAAAGGCGCCAACCACGCCACCGCAGGGCTCGTCCAGGGAGCTCAGGTAGCGCAGTGACAGGCGAACGTCCCAGTCACCGTAGTACCAGTCGGCATTCAGGGTGGACTTGGTTTCCACGTAACCCCGCTCCGGCGAACCCAGTTCGGTGCCGGCACGATCCGTGGAGATGGGGCCGTCAGGGCCGGTGGTGATCTCGGTGTACTCGTCCAGGATGGTGTTGACCCATTCGAAGCTCAACCGGCCCCAGTCATACTCGGCCGTGTCCATGCGAACCGTGAAATCCCAGCCGCTGGTTTCAATTCCGCCGATGTTGGCCAGTACGCCATCGACCCGAAGGATCTGGCCGTTGGCACTGCGGGAAACCGCGTTGCAGAACACGTCGTCCAATGTGCGCACACAGTTGTTGACCACGTCCTGGGCGTTGGGCGCCTGGATGGCGTCCTCGATCTCGATGTCGTAGTAGTTGGCTTCAATGGTCAGGCGATCGATGCCGTCCCAGTTGTCCACCGCGGCCACGTCCCAGGCGAATCCCACCGTGAAGGTATCCGAGGTTTCCGGCGTCAGGTTTTCGTTGCCGCCGGTGGAGACGCTGATCTGGGGATTGATCTGCTCGAGATCCGCCGGAACACCCAGTGCAGCACAGTTGGCTGCATCGGCTGCCGATACGCTGGAGCAGGGATCAATGATGCTGGAGTCGAAGCGTGAACCGGTGTTGAACAGCTCACCGATGTTGGGCGCCCGCAGGCCCTCGGAGAAGTTGGCACGGACCACGAAGTCCTCTACTGGTGCCCAGTTCAGACCGATTTTCCCAACGGTGTCGCTGCCGAACAGGTCATAATCAGACCAGCGGAAGGCTGCGCTGATGTCCAGGCGGTCGGCGCCGCCGACGTCGGCCAGCAGGGGAACCACGACTTCACCGTAGAGTTCGTCCACTTCGAAGCCACCGGCGGTTGGGCTGGCGGGAACGCCCGCCGTTTCGCCGCGGGTCACCACGGAATCCGGGATGAAGAAGCCTTCTTCTTCACGGAACTCGTAACCCAGGGCCCAGCCGATGTCGCCAGCTTCCAGTCCGCCGAATTCGCCGGTCAGGTTGATGGAGATATCGCGCAGGTCCTGCTCGCTTTCGTCCTTCTGGATAAAGGTGACGTAGTTGAGCATTTCCTGGGTAATGGATCCCTCACCCACGATATTAAGCGGCGTACAGCCTGGGGTGGCTGCGCAGACGGAGGGGTCCCCAAGGGCCGTGGCGATGTTGCGGGCATTGAACGCACCGCGCTTGACCTGGTTGGCCTGGTTCTGGGCCCAGATGAAGTTGATGTCCCAGCCGATGGGCCGGTCACCGACCATGAAGCTGCCGTCAGCACCGGCCGAGATGTAGAAGGTGTCCACGTTCTGGTCGAACAGGCGCGGGCCTGCCTCGATGGGACGCCGGCCGAAAAAGGCGATGTTGTCCGGACCCAGGTCTACCCCAAACGGGTTGAACGGATGGTTGGCGGGCCAGACAATCTGCTCGAGGAAGGTGCCACCGCCACCGTCAGGTCCCAGGAACAGGGGCTCAGGTGCCGCGCGGCTCTGGGATTCCCGGTTGTTGTAAGAGGCCAGCAGTCGGAAGGTGATGTCATCGGTGACGTCATACTCCGACTTGGCGAACACGCTGGTCCGGGTGTTGGGGGTCACGATGTAGTTGAACGGCTGGTAGTTGAACCGGTCCGCGTTGGTGAAGTTACGGAAGTCGCCGCTGCCCGGGTTGTTGAAGTCAAACGCCGGGTTGACCCGGTTGGGGGCTACATTGACGGTTCCTCCGGTACGCGGATCCACGAACACAAACCGACCCGCGGGCACGCCGGAGCTGGCTCCCGGGAACGGGCCGTTTGGAATGGGATTGCGCGAGATGGCGCGGTCCCCGGCTTCGACGGCCCCCTGGTCCGTGTAGCTGATATCCAGGAAGGCCCGAGCGTTGTCGGTGGAGGCACCCCAGGCGATATCGAACTCTTCCGTCTCGTGGTCGCCCTCGCTGGCATACTGGCCCATGTAGGCGCTGACCTTGAACATGTCCCAGTTGTCCTGGGTGATCACGTTAACCACTCCGCCGATGGCGTCAGTGCCGTACACCGCCGAAGCGCCATCCTGGAGAATTTCGATGGACTTGATGGCGTTGGACGGAATGGTGTTGAGGTCTACCGCGCCCGAGACGCCGGAGGCGGAGGAACCGCGCACCCAGCGCCGGCCGTCCACCAGCACCAGCACCCGCTTGGACTGCAGGTAGCGCAGATCAATTTCGGCTGCGCCGGCGCCAATGCCGGCACCGTCCGGTGGGAAGCCCAGGTTGCCGGAGGAATTATTGGTCTTGTTGATGGCTGATCCGGAAATTGGGAGTTTCTGTACGAAGTCCGCCAGGGAAACCTGGCCACTGCGATCGATATCCACCTCGGTCAGGATTTGAACGGGTGTTCTTGCTTCCAGTGGGTCCTGCTTGATGCGGGAACCGGTGATGACGATTTCCTCGATGGGTTCGTCGCCGGTGTCCTGGGCAAACAAGGGCCCGCCGGCCAGCACCGATGAGATCAGTGCCGGTACCAACAAACGGCGTGAGTACATGTTGCGTTCCTCCGGTTGATTGGAAACAAAGGACGGTGTCGCTGCAGAACACAGCGATGAGCCCTTTTCAGTCACGGGGGATGGGACGTATCTGCCTTTTTGTCACCTCCCCCAAGGGCAAGGTTACCAGATTCCTAACGAAAATTTAACATTTCCATAGTCATGGTCCGGGGCAGGAAATATCACTGCGCCGGCGGGCACTGAAACGGTGGTTTGACCGGTGCCTTCCGAGTGACCCCTTCTCGCTCCAGGATGGCCATCAGGCTGGGAAATGGCGTCGGATCAAACTTGTGGTAGGTCAGAAAATCGGCCAGCTGGTAAGGGACGCCGGACTCGGCAAAAGGACGCAGGGTTTCGACTTCCTGTTCCGTGTTCCCCAGCATGTTGTGGATCAACCAGACCATGGATACGTAGTTGTTTCGGTCCGGTGAAATTTCGGCCAGGATGGCTTCCGCCGCGGCGCGATCGCCGTTGGCGCAGGCATGGCGGGTTTCCACCAGGGGATCCGGCTCGGGAACCAGTGATTTGAACATTTCCCGGATCTCAGCGGCTTTTTCGTACTGTTCAGCCCACAGCAGGGTTCGATGGGCCTGGTACAGCATGCCGCCTGAGTTGGGCCAGCGGGACACTGCCTTGAGGGCGATCTCGGCAGCCTCTGATGGATTCAGGTAGCGGTAGCCATCGTTGACAAGGATGCCCGCGACGTACTCGTCGGTGAGCGCTTTCACCTTCATGTGCTCGGCTTCTGCCAGCCAGCCTTCAACATCGGACACCATCCCCAGGATGCCCGTGTACTGGAATCGCGCATCTTCGTCATTGGGTCGCAGGGCAAGATATTGCTGGAAAAGCCGCCGGGCTTCGTTCCATCGCAGGTCCACGCTGGCGCGGTCGGCCAGGCTGCGCAGCCGGTCAGTGTCCGTTCGGGCGTTGTTGATGGCCAGGCCGATGCGCTCGTGGTATTCGCGCAGTTTGTCTTCGGCCGACAGGTCCAGGCCTCCGGTGTCGGTCCGGGTTGGCGCCAGCTGTACCTTCCAGAAGTTGGCCGCATAGATATGGGCCTGGGCGAAACCCGGGTCTATGGCCCGCGCCTTTTCGAAGTGTTCGTAGGAGCGCGCCAGGTTGGAGGCATCGCCGACGTTCCTGAAGGTTTCCATCATGACCTGCAGGCCCTTGAGGTATTCCTGGTAGGCCTCGATGGAGTCCGTACCCACCCGCGCCATCTCGGCCAGTGCGGCGGGATCCAGGGAAGTTTCCAGGGCCCTGGCAATGTTTTGTGCCAGATCCTCCTGGATACTGATCATGTCCGACACGTCGCGGTCGTAGTTCTCGGACCAGAGGTGAAAACCGTCGCTGGCGCGTATCAGCTGGGCGGTGACCCGTATTCGGTTGCCGGCGCTGCGAACCGAACCTTCCAGCACGTGGGCAACGCCCAGCTTTTCGGCAATACTCGGGATGTCCTCGTTCACGCCTTTGAACTGGAACGATGAGGTTCGCGCGGCCACTGACAGGTCGGGCACTCGTACCAGGGCGTTGAGTATTTCCTCGGCCAGGCCGTCAGCGAACCAGCCCTGGTCCTGGTTCTGGCTGAGATCGGCAAAAGGGAGGACGGCGATAGATTTTTCGGTGACTGAGGCGACAACGGGAGTGGCCTCCGTTGGCGCCTGCTGGCCGGCAAAGAAGAACCGCTCCACGCCCAGGATCACGATTAGAACAGCGAGCACGCCGATTATCCACCGGTCCAGTTTGCGTCCGGTCTGGGGGGTGATGGATTGTTCCCGGTCGACCTCCGATTCCTTCTTAAGGCCCTCCGGCGTCAGCTCGTAGGCCCAGGCAAAAAACAGCGCGATAGGCAGGCCAATGGCCACGGCCAGCACAAACACCTGGATGACCCAATTGGGCGCGGCGATCAGGTCCAGCGCAAAATCGGCTGCCTGCAGCACCACCCACCCCGTCACGATGTAGGCGATGCCCACGCGAAAGACGTTTCTTCTTTTTAATTCTTCAAAGAAGCTCATTGACTTCTGACCCCTGCGTCGACCCGCATTGTCGTTTATTTCGAATCATTTGACAGCTGCAAATTGACAACTGTGTATACATGAGTATACTGTGTATATTGACTATATACAGATAGGCAGGACATGACGTCCCCATTTGTCCTTTCGCAAAGCGACGGCAGGCCGATGTACCTACAGATCATCGAGCAGATCCGGCTGCGCATCACCGTTGGTGACTGGCAGCCGGGCTTCAAGCTGCCATCCATTCGCGAGCTTGCAGTCGCCACGCGGGTCAGCGTGATCACCGTCAAGCGGGCCTACCAGGAACTGGAAAAAGATGGGGTCATCATCACCCGGCAGGGCAAGGGTTCTTACGTCGCCGAGATCGACGGCCTGGACCTGAAGCTGCGCCGGGAGGAACTGGACCAGCACCTGCAAGAGGCCATTGCGGTGGCCCGGGGGCTGGGAATCGACCAGGAAGAACTCCTGGCCAGGCTGAAAGCACTGTTAGCAGACGAGCCGGAATGATGAGTACAGCAGCAATTGAGCTAAACAACGTCAATAAGAGCTACAGGTATTTCGCGTTGAGCGACATCAGCCTGCAGCTGGAGCCCGGCCATATCATGGGATTTATCGGGCCCAACGGTGCAGGCAAGTCCACCACCATCCGCCTGATCATGGGCCTGGTGCACGCCGACAGCGGCGACATCCGGGTGCTGGGCCATGCCATGCCTGTGGAGCAGGTTGCCGCCAAGTGGGGCATCGGCTTCGCGTCCGAGGATATGAATCTATACAAGGCGGCCACCCTGGAGTGGCACATGGGATTCATGCAATCCATCTATGCAGACTGGGACAAGGACTACGCCAGGCAGCTGGTTGACCGCTTCGATCTGCGTCCAGAGCAACGCATGAAAGGCATGTCCCACGGCCAGAAAGTCAAGTCAGGCCTGCTGCTGGCCCTGGCGCGGCGTCCGCGGCTGCTGGTCCTGGACGAACCCACCACGGGGCTTGATCCGGTGGCGCGTACCGAGGTGTTGAACGAGCTGATGGAAGTGTTGGTAGACGAGGATCGGTCCGTACTCTTTTCGTCCCATAACACCAACGACGTGGAACAGATCTCGGACAAGATCACGTTTATCGATCGCGGCCGGATTATCGAGGCCCAGGACAAGGAGTCTTTCCTGGACCGTTGGCGCAGGGTGCGTTTCGAAACGTCGGCCGGGTTTGTGCTGCCGGAATTGCCCGGTATGACCGAGCACCGGCTGGACGGCTCCCTGGGGACCCTCACTACGGGGAATTTCGGGACAGAGGTCCGGGAAAAACTCCAGGCGGCCGGTGCCACCATTCTTGCCGTGGACAACATGACGCTGGAAGAGATTTTCGTGGCCGAGGTGATGTCCAGCCGTGGGACGGCATCGAGCAGCGATTCAACCGGAGAATCACGATGAATAAACAGGTTTCCGCCCGTCCCGTGTTCTGGCAACTCGTTCGCAAGGACTGGTATCTGGTGGCCTGGCCCCTGGTGGCATTGCTGCTGGCCGGCCTGGCCTCCATCGTCGTCCTGAGCATCAATCACTGGATGACCTTTCTGGTGGGTTCCATCCTGCTGATATCGGTGGTGGTGTTGATTGGCGTGGTGCTGGTGTTTGGATCGGTGGTCAACGAGCGGTCGCAAAAAACCCTGGCCCTGGTCATGAGTCTCCCCATCACCGCAGTGCAGTACACCGCGGCCAAACTGGTTTCCAACGTAGGGGTCTTTACCCTGGCGTGGCTGGTGCTGCTGGGATCAACGGTGGTGGCAATCCTGACCCGCGACAACCTGCCCGACGGGTTGATTCCCTTTGCAGTCATTGTGCTCGGCCAATTGTATGTGGCCTACGCCATCACGGTGGCGGTGGCCCTCATCAGCGAGTCTGAGCTGTGGACCATCGTCGTCTTTTCCGCCTTCAATATTTCCATATCCATTTTCATGAACCTGATGGGAAGGCTCTCGGAAATTGGCAGCCACATGGAGGGTCCGGTTCCGGTTTGGAACGCCACGGCCCTGGGCATCATCGCCGTTGAGTGGCTGATTGTCGCCGGGGCCGTCGCGGTGACGCTGTGGGTCCAGTCACGCAAAACCGATTTTCTTTGAAACTCATGCCCCACCCACGGGTAGGGCACTGCTGGAGGTAAGCAATCCATGACACAGAATACTCACGATCCCACGCTGGCTGCCGCGGTGAACCCGGCAGTCCGCTACCACTACATGGACAACCTGCGGGCCCTGGCCATGCTGCTTGGAATCTTTTTCCACGCCGCCATTGCCTATGGCCCCATGCTGCAGGGAATCTGGATACCAGCCAACTCCGAGACGACCGTTGTCATGGACGTCTGGGCCTGGTTTACCCACCTGTTCCGGATGCCGCTGTTTTTCCTGATCGCCGGCTTTTTTACCTGCTACCTGGTGGGCAAGCGAGGCGTCGGCGGCCTGCTCAAGAACCGTGCGCTGCGCATCCTGGTGCCGTTCATGATATTCCTGCCCGCGTTGTGGGCGGCGTTTGGCATGGGCATCGGCTGGGCTGTGGCAAATGTCGAAAACCCGTCACCTATGCTGGGACTGTTCGCCATGATGGCCAACATGCCCGACGCGCCGCCTCCGCCGGTCACCACTACTCACCTGTGGTTCCTGTACAACCTGGTCCAGTTTTACCTGGTGTACGTGGTGCTGGAGAAGGTCGGGCTGATGCGCCAGGGCTGGATGGGCCTGCTGGCGTCGCCGAAATTCCTGGTGTTTGTTCTGCCGCTGTTGATTGCGCCTGCCTTGGCCACCCAGGCGGCGCCGCACCCGGCGCCGGAGCAGTTTGTCCCTGCGCTGTGGTCTTTTGGCTTCTTCGGCCTGTTCTTCCTGGTGGGTGCTCAGTTCTTCAGGCAGCAGGATCTGCTGGAACGCCTGGCGCCCTATGCGCCCTGGCTGCTGCTCAGCAGTCTGGCCCTGTACGCCTGGCTGTTCACGCAGTTTCCGGAGAGCGTAACCCTGCAGCAGGCCATGGCCTCGGCCGAGGGTGGTCAGCCCTTCTCACTGATAAAGGGCGCCGTGAGCCTGGTAGAAGCGACTATCGCTGTCCACATGACCCTGGTCTGCCTGGTGGCCGGCAAGCGCTTCCTGGACAAGGCAAACCCGGTAATCCGGTTCATTGCCGACTCCTCCTACTGGGTCTACATCATTCACCTGCCGGTGCTGTGGTTCATCCAGTACCTGCTGCTGGATACCCAGTGGAACCTGTGGGTGGAGTTTGCCGTATCCTCTCTGGGCACCCTGGCAGTGGGAATTGTGAGCTACGCGGTCCTGGTGCGCTGGACCCCCATTGGCTGGATGTTGAACGGCCGGCGACGCAAGTCGCAAGCCGCGGCCGAGCCTGCGATCCAGCAGGCGGCAAGGGCCTGATTCGGGATGGAGTGACGCGGCTGCGCGTCACCCCTTCTTTCGGGCGACCAGGATCGTATCTTTCTGAGTCAGCACCGGTATGCCGTCCTGGTTTGATACGGTAATGCGGGTATGCACGATCCCGCGGTCCGGTTTGGATGCGGACAATTTCTTGTCCACGAAAGTCACCTCGAGAGACAGCCGGTCTCCTACCCGAACCGGGTTGGGGAAACGCACTTCATCCCATCCCAGGGCAGCCATCACCGCCGGTGGTCTGGGCTGCCGGCAAAGCAGGGCAGTGCGGATGGCCATGGTGTGGCTGCCCGCGGCGATCAGCCCGCCGTAGATGGACTGGTCCGCCGCCTGCTCGTCGATATGAAACGGCTGCGGATCCCACCGTCTGGCAAAGTCCACGACTTCGTCCCGGGACACTTCGTAGTCCCCGACCGTGACCGATTGACCAACTTCGATTTCATCGAAAAACAAGACTGCCATCACACTTTTTCCCGAATTCAGGGTGGGTCACCATGCCAGACCCGCCCGGATCGGACTAGTGGAAACTCCGAACTGACAGGAATTTTTCCTTGTGGGATCATGGGCCTGCACTAGAGGAGGAGTCGGATTATGAATGCACGACCGGTATTCGAAATCCACAACTGGGATCTGTCGGCGGGGACCACGGGAAATCGGATCCTGTTCCGACCGCATTCTGACGACGATGAACAGGAGGCTCGCGCCCCCGAATACACGATCACCCCAGGCCAGGCCAAGCTGCTGATGCGCGACCTGGCGGAAGTGCTGGATCAGGTGGCCTGGTAGGCCGACGGGGCTGCGCCGCAACCCCCCACCTTTCATTCCCGTCCCGGGAGTCAGGCAGACTCGGGCTGTCGGACCCTCACAAGCCATACGCCAACAACGGCGGCCCACAAGGCGTGGGCCGAGTAGATCCACAGTGCCGTGTGCACGTCCATGCTGAAGGGGCCCAGCAGCAGGGCGGCAGCAGGCAGCAGACCCGCAAGGAAGCCCGTTGCTCCGATCAGCCGATTCACCGGTACAGGGTCGCGGATCAGGTCGATGGACCAGGCGAGGTAAGCCATGCCGGTCAGCATGACCGCCAGTTCGGCCAGGGCCTGGTTGCTCTCCCAGGCCAGCAGGAATACCGCGTGCTGGATTTCTGCGTCCGATGCGGCCAGCGCCGGGACTACAAACCCATTGATGGTGGCAGCGCCGAAGTTGCAGACCACGCTTAGCAGGTAGCAAACCAGGCCGGACAACACCAGCAGCCGGGTAAGGTGACGGCGCTGCGCGAAATGACAGAAGCCGATGGCCAGGGCCAGCAGCACCATTTGCATGGCGCCGTGAACCATGCCGGGAATTCCGCTGGTCTGATGAGGACTGGTAGGATGGTGGGCCATGAAAAACACCACGCTGGCGGATGCTGCAATCATCAGGATGCCAAACTTACGGCTGGATTCGCTGGCGGTCATAGGCGGATTCCTCTGGTGTTTCTGTTATCCGAAAGCATGCCGCCGATGGTTACCCAAACACACGGTCACTTGAGCATTCCTGTCCGCTTCCGGACATTTCCGGCACTTTGTCCGGAGGCTCAGCGGTGAACGACGGGCCAGATCGCAGGAAAGAACGCACGCGGCGGGCCATTCTGGGTGCCTTCAATGAGCTGATCATTGAAGGAGACCTGGACGACATCCGAGTGTCCGATATCGTCCAGCGGGCCAACGTGGGGCGTTCCACGTTTTACGAGCACTTTTCCAATGCCGATGATCTGTTCATGCAGGCATTTTCCTATCCGCTTTCCATCCTGGCTGATGGGCTGACCGGGCGAGGCGACGAATCCGCACTGGAGTCCATTTTGCTGCACCTTTGGGAAAACCGTGCACGCGGCCGCCGTACCTTTCGTGGCCGTACCCGGGAACGCATCACCCACCTGCTGCTGTCCCTGCTCAGGCAGCGTCACGGTGAGCAGTGGGACGGGCATCGTCTGCGGGCACTGTCAGAGGCCGTAATCGGGCTTGTGCGGGCATGGCTCAACGGGGAAATGGATGCTTCGGTCCCGGAAATGACGCAGGCGATGGCGTCCTGCGCGTACCGTCTGCTGGCGGACTGATCATCAAGTCCGGGGCGATGGTTGGACCCAGCCCGCGACAAATGGAATCCGGCGTCAGGGTGACAGGCGATAACGCTCCTTGATCGCCGCGGCAACGTCTGCGGCCGGATAGCTCTCGATGCCGTTCGGCGGCTCCCGGTAGCCCATCACGATATTGCGCGGCACCGGCTTGACCCAACCGGCCTTTTGCCACAGTCCCACCGGCGGGGTCACTGAATGGTCCAACCGGGTAGCGTAGGCGGATGCGATGTCGTGGCCGTGGCTGACCACCAGGGTGAAGTAATCGAAGCCGGCGTCCAGCGTCAGTTCGGCGGCACGCAGCATGACAAAGTCACGGCGGCGTTTCTGGGTGGTACCGGCATTACCGGCGTACTGGACTTCCCAGCTGTTTTTCGACAACTGGATTTCGCTGAATCCATTGTTATTGATGGCGCTGGTGGGCTGGTATCCCGTTACACAGCCGTTGCAGAAAATCACCAGCGCCGCCAGGCATAGACCTCTCATGGGCCTTCCTCCCGGGGCTTCTACCCTTTTTCCCGTGCGCAAGGCCCAGCAAAAAGAGTCACCGGGCTCGACAGCTGTAGTTATACCGCGATCGGGGCCCCGGCAGATGTCAGGCCGTTGCAGAAATTGCTGATTCGCGTCCGGACTGGGGGCTTACTTCCATACCGGTTTGCGTTTTTCCAGGAACGCCCGGGTGCCTTCCTCGGCGTCGTCGGAGGTCATCACCTCCAGCATGGCCTGGTTGGCAAACTCGAAAGCCTGCTCGATGGGCAGGTCGATCTGGTGGTAGAAGGCGGCTTTGCCTGCGGCGATGCCCCGGGCCGAGCGGCTGGCGATGGACTCGGCCAGTTTCCCGGTTTCCGGCCGCACCTGGTCCCGCGGTACGGCCCGATTGACCAGGCCCATGCGCACGGCGTCCGCGGCGCTGAACATCTCGCCGGTCAGGGCCAGTTCCATGGCATGCTTGCGGTGCATGTTGCGGCCGATGCCGACCAGGGGCGTGGTGCAGAAGGAACCGATGTTGACGCCCGGGGTGGCAAACCGGGCTTCTTCGCTGGCAATGGCCAGGTCACAAGCGGACACCAGCTGGCATCCGGCGGCGGTGGCGGTGCCCTCGATGCAGGCGATGATGGCCTTGGGGGATTGCACCATTCCCAGCATCATGGACGAACAGGCCTGCAGGATTCCCCGGACCCGGCTGACCTGATCAGGCTTGCTTTCCTCAGGGCTTCGCGACATTTCCTTCAGGTCATGTCCGGCAGAAAACACCGGGCCCGCGGCAGCGATGACGATGACCCGAACCGAATCGTCCGCATAGGCCTGATCCAGGGACGCCGCCAGGGCGGTGATCATGGCCCCTGACAGCGGGTTACGGCGTTTGGGACGATTAAGGGTCAGCCAGAGCGCTCCCTCGGCCTTTTCTTCCAGGACCAGGGGTTCAGATGGTGACGCTTCGGCATGGCTCATGTCGGATCTCCCGGTAACGGGAGGTTTGTACCGCGAAAGCCGCGGGTCGGTCCAGTTCGGTGGTAGCATCCAGCTTCTTGTCAATCTGCTGCTCAGGCGATAAACGGAGATCGATGATGAGTTTGAACAGGCTCCTTGGAAAAACCGGAATCGAATTGCCCGCAATCGGCCTGGGTTGCATGGGCCTGTCGGAGTTCTACGGTCCAGCCACCGAAAAATCCGCAGCCATTGACCTGCTGCATCGGGCCATCGACCTGGGGGTGCGGCATTTCGACACGGCTGAACTCTACGGCAACACCGCCAACGAAGTTCTCCTGGGCGAGGCCTTCCATGGGCGCCGGGACGAGGTTTTTGTTGCCACGAAGTTTGGCCCGGTCCGGGACCCCGAGACCGGTGAAATGCTGGGACTGGATGGGTCAAGAAAGAACTGCCGGCGTGCCATTGAAGGCTCGCTCAAGCGCCTGCAAACTGACGTCGTTGACCTGTATTACCTGCACCGGGTAGATCCCGCCACCCCAATAGAGGAAACCATGACGGCCATGGCGGAGTTGGTGGCCGAGGGCAAGGTACGGCACCTCGGCCTGTCAGAGGCAAGCGGGGATACCATTCGCCGGGCCGCGGCCATTCATCCCATCTCAGCGGTCCAGTCGGAATACTCCATTTTCACCCGTGACATCGAGGACCAGGTGATTCCTGCGTGCCGCGACGTGGGCGCCAGCCTGGTGGCCTACTCGCCCCTGGGGCGCGGCATGCTGTCCGGCAAGTTCAAACTGGATGCCCCTCCGGACGACCAGGACTACCGCTCGACGTCACCGCGCTTCCAGGGCGAAGCCTTTGAGGCCAACCTGGCCCTGGTGCAGGAGATCGAGTCGGTGGCCGCAGCCCTGAGTGTTCCCTCCTCCCAGGTGGCACTGGCCTGGTTGCTCGCCCAGGGGGAGCACGTGCTGGCGATACCGGGAACCACCCGGCTGTCCAACCTGCAAAGCAATCTCGCGGCGGCCGATGTGGTTCTGGATAACCAGCAATTGCGGGTCCTTGATCGTCTGGCGGACCAGGTCAAAGGCAACCGCTACGACGAGCGGGGCATGTCGATTATCAACGGGTGAGCGGTCAGGCCGCTTTTCTCGATGGCGGGCGCTGCCGCGGTGAGCCGTTGCCTGACGGGCTGGGGGGGCGGAAAGGCAAAACGACGCAGGAATCACCCGGGGTTTGGAATCGGCCAGGAACGCCGCCGAGCAGCCGGGCTCGAGCCAGGCGTGCGCTGATGAGGGTCCTTGCCGGATGGCCGATGTTCATGGCTCAGCACCGATCCTCGGGAACCCCGTAAGTCCGTTCCATGGTGGACAGATGCAACCGGGTTGAAGACGGGCGCGATTCCACCGCCGGCGCCTGAGACCTGACCAGCACCGACGCTGCCACGGCCAGCAGCAAAGAAAATCCTGCAATTAAGACATAAATCATGAGCGCATCTCCGCTAATTTCGCGGACGAGTTTACCCAGCCAACGTGACAGGCAGATCAAGCAGTTGTGACGTTACGGTGAAGGCGATCCAGGCCCGGGCCAGCCACCTGCCTCAGGGGTCCCGGAGGACCCGCTGACACTTGAGGCTTACTGCAGCAGAGACAGTACGCTCTGCGGGTTCAGGTTAGCCTGGCTGAGGACAGACAGACCGGCCTGCTGCAGGATCTGGGCCCGGGTCAGCTCTGCCGTTT
>JASJDM010000005.1 GCA_030065125.1 Lysobacterales bacterium
GACAGAGTAAAACCGGTTTTACTCTGTCCCTTTACTCTGACCCCAGGGCTAAGGAGTTGCAGCGCCAATGGGGCAAGAACGGAGACATTTGGCACCAGGATGTGCCAACGGCCGAAGGCCGAAAGCGTAGCAAAACCGCGTTTTGCGTAGCGTCCGCGATTCGTCCATGGATGGACGATATCGCGGATCAACTATGAAATGATTTCTACCAGCTTGGCCTCGATACCATCCATATCCGGCACAAACGCCACGTCGTCATTCACCCGCACGGTGTGCTTGACGCCGTCCGGGAGGTTGTCCTGGTCGCCGTCCAGCAGCAGGTTTTCCTCGGTGATGGTAGTCAGCCGGGGGAACCCCTGTGCCAGCAGCGCCATGTAAGGCATCTGGGCATCGCCACCCAGGGCCTTGAGGATGGCCACTTTTGCGCCCGAGGTGGTTTCCTCCTGCGCCTGACCGGCCAGCAGGGAGAACGAGAACAGCGGAATGCGCCATCCGCGCCAGGTAATGAAACCGTAAATCCACTCCGGGGCATCGTCGATTTCCTGTGGGTTGCCGAAGGTGATGACCTCGGATACGGAGGCGTTGGGAAGCAGGATCTTGGCGTCGGTGAGGGGGATCATGACGCCGCGGATGTCGGAAGCTAGTTGAGCCATAGGTAACCTCTCCGGATTACTGGGTTTGTTCGTTGCGGCAGAATTCGGTCAGCCGGGTCGCCAACTCCGCCGGGTTGCCGGTAAAGGAAACGCCACCGTTTGCCAGGGCACCATCGACCATGGAACTGACCACGCAGGTATCCGGATTCTGCACCCACACTTCTCCACCGTGATTGATCACGTATTCCGCCCCGGCGATGCCGTCGCTGGCCATGCCGGAGAAGATGATCACTCTAACCTGTCCATTGAAACGGTTACTCATGTCGGTCATCACGTGGTCAATACAGGGTGAATAGGTCAGGGATTCCAGGGATTCGCCCAATACGACCCGGTGGTTCTCATCCAGGTTGAAGCGCCGGTCCACCGGCACAATCAGCACCGTTCCGGGCTCCAGCCGATCGCCCTCCCGGGCACAGCGAACGCTGAGCTCGCTGGCCTGGTCCAGCTGGGACGCCATCAGGTCGAGAAATTCCGAGCCGATGTGCTGGGCCAGGATGAAGGCCGCAGACAGGTCTCCAGGCAGCTCGGACAAAAAGCTTCGTACGGCTTCGGGACCGCCGATGGAAGCGCCCAGGATCCAGACGCTGCTGAGGTCACGCGAAGCGGGCTCCGGCTGTGCCGGTTCGGGCCGGGGCGGAAGGTCGCCGTCCGCACCCGAGATTTTCCCGGCCAGGTGCCGGGCCCAGCGTACCCGGTCCAGACCGTCCAGTCGCTCGCTGGCGGCGGCGTCATTGAAGACCAGCTGCCGCCCGGATTGTTCGTTCAGGATCAGGTTCAGCAGCTCCGGCTTGCGATCCAGCACGGGCTCCAGATTGACCACCAGGGCGTCAGCGTGGAGGGATTCGATCATGCCCTCCTGCAGCTCGCTCAGCTTGATCTCAGCCACCAGTTCCGCGCCCGCTTCGCCAACGGCTTCGAGCAGGGCGTCGCGAAAGCGATCCTTTTCGAACAGCAGCGCTGCGCGCAGGTGATCAGCATCGGTAGAGCGCGAAAAGGAGGCGTCCATGTCAGTTGACCGCAAGACCGGCGATCCGAAGTGGGTGATCCCACGATTTCGGGACTCCCCGAGGCCCTGCCGATAGTTGCTTACGCCGACTCGCGGTCGCCCCGCGAAATTCGCGGTTTTTGCTGCGCTCACGCGCTTGCCGCACTGGCACGTCCCTGTGCCAGGCGTCTTCGTTCTTTCCCTTGGCCATTACAGTCCACCGCCACTACCATCAGCCGGTTTCTACCGCCTCGTCCAGCAGCTCCTGCACGTTGGTCAGCAGCTCCGCCTCCTGGTAGGGCTTGCCGAGGTAACGGTTGACGCCGATATCCAGCGCCCGCTCCCGGTGTTTTTCACCCGTCCTGGAGGTGATCATGATGATGGGAATACCCTTGAGCCGATCGTCACTCTTCATGTGGGTGGCCACTTCGAAACCGTCCATGCGCGGCATCTCGATGTCCAGCAGCATCAGGTCGGGAATGCGGTCCTGCAGCTGCTCAACGGCGTCCACACCGTCCTTGGCGGTGATTACCTCCATGTCGTGGCGCTGCAGTACCCGGCTGGTGACTTTGCGCATGGTGATGGAATCGTCCACCACCATGATCAGCGGAACCTGCTCCTCTTCCTGCACCACCTCGACCGCCTCTTCGTCGGCGCCCTTGGCCTCGGTGGTGAGCTGCAGCGCCGCACCGCGGCGAATCAGCGGACCCAGGTCGAGAATCATGATCACGCTGCCGTCACCCAGGATGGTAGCGCCGAAAATGCCCGGGATACTGCTGATCTGGGGACCTACGGACTTCACAACGATTTCGCGGCTGCCCATGACGGCATCTACGCGGATGGCGGCGCGCTGGTCGCCGATGCGGGACATCAGCACCGGTACCATGTCGTCTTCGCCATGGTCTTTCCGCTCCAGCCCCAGCAGGACAGCCAGCTCCTTCAGCTGGTATTCCTCGCCGGTGTACTCGTAGACGGTCTCACCCTCGTCCATGCGCCGGTCGAAATCATGCCGGTTCATCCGCACCACGCCCTGGATACTGGTGAGGGGAATCGCAAAGGTGCTGTCGCCGACTCGCACCATAATGGCGTGGGTCACCGCCAGGGTGAACGGCAGGCGAATGGTGAAGCGGGTGCCCTGGCCTCGATCGGACGTAATATCCAGTGAGCCACCCAGCTGCTTGATCTCGCTGTTCACCACGTCCAGGCCCACGCCCCGGCCAGCCACCTTGGTGACCTGCTGGGCGGTGGTGAATCCCGTCTCCAGGATGAAACCGAACAGGTCGCGATCGGTCAGCTCCGAATCTTCCTTGAGCAGTCCGCGTTCCAGGGCCTTGGCCCGCACCCGCTCGTGGTCGATGCCGCTGCCGTCGTCTTCCACCGTGATCACCACCTCGGTGGCCTCACGGGTCACGCCCAGCTTGATCTCGCCCTCCGGGTCCTTACCTGACTGCTCGCGCTGCTCCGGTGACTCCAGGCCATGGGCCACGGCGTTCCGCAACATGTGCTCCAGCGGCGCGGTAATGCGTTCCAGCACGGTCCGGTCCATTTCACCCTGGGCACCTTCAACCCGCAGGTGCGCTTTCTTTTCCAGTTCTTTGCTGGTCTGGCGAAGAATGCGTCGCAGCCGGGGTACCAGACTGTCGAAGGGCACCATGCGGGTGCGCATCAGGCCTTCCTGCAGGTCCGAATTCACCCGGGACTGCTGCAGCAGCAGGGTTTCGGACTGGCGGGTCAGATCGTCCAGCATGCCCTGGATACTGACCAGGTCGGATACCGATTCGGCCAGGCCCCGGGACAGTTGCTGCAGGGTCGAGAAGCGATCGAGTTCCAGCGGATCGAAGGCTTCATCCATTTCCTCTGCTTCGCGCTGGTAGCGCGACAGGATCTGGGCCTCGGTTTCGATTTCCAGCTTGCGAAGCTGCTCGCGCAAGCGGTTTACCGTCTGGTCAAATTCCACCAGGTTGAAGCGGAAGGTTCCAATCTGCTGTTCCAGGCGGGAGCGGTAGATACTGACCTCACCGGCATAGTTCACCAGGTTGTCCAGAAGGTCGGCGCGAACCCGGATCAATTCCTGCTGTGGCCGGGCCGTCACAGCGCCGCGTTGCTGGACCTCCTCGTCCAGCGCTGTGGGCGCTGGTTTCGGAGCCTTTTTCTTGGGCTTGGGCTTGGGCTTCGGCTTGGGTTTGGCCTCTTCAGCCGCCGGTTCCTCCGGCTCTGGCTCGGAAGGCTCTGCCTCGGGCTGATCCGGTTCCTGGGGTTTTTCCTCTTTCTCGGCCTTGCTCGCCTTCTTTTCCGCCTTCTTGTCGGCCTTTTCCGCTTTTTCGTCCGCCGGCGCTTCCTGCTCGGCCTCAGCCTCGGGTGCCTCCAGCGGTTTGCCGGCAATCAGTGCCTCGATCTGGTTGATGGCCGCGCGCCCGGTTGGGATGGCATCACGGGCCTGGACCTTGTCCAGCATCAGATGCAACCGGTCAAAGGCCAGTTCCAGGATTTCCACCGTCTGATCGGTCGTAGCGACTCGCTCTTCCACCACGCCTTCGAACAGCGATTCCATGGCGTGACTGAGGTCACCGATGGGCGACAGTCCGGCCATGCGCGCACCGCCCTTGAGGGTGTGCAGTTCACGCTGCAGTTCCACCACCGGCTCGTGGGATGACTGGTTGTCCCGCCACTCGGCCATCTTGTGGTCGGCTGCGTCGAGAATCTCGGACCCCTCCTGCAGGAAGATGTCCAGCAGTTCATCATCGATGTCTCCGAACTCGGACATGTCGACGGTTTCATCATCGGCATCGATTCCGGCCAGCTCTTCGCCGCTGCGCTCCCAGGCCTCCAGGTCCGAGGCCAGCTCGGCAATGGCTTCTCCCGCGGCCTCGCCTGCCTCGTCCACGGGCACCGCTGCCTCGTCGCTTTCGTCAACGGTCTCGCCCGGCTCCGCTTCGGCTTCCGCTTCGGCTTCCGCGTCGACTTCCGTCTCCGCCGCCGGCTCGGGCATTTCCTCAGGAACCTCCAGTTCGGCCTCGAGCTCAGGCTCAGGTTCCGGTTCGGCTTCCGCCTGCTCGTCCCCTGCTGCCTGGTCGTCGGCCATGGCTTCGGCTTCGTCCTCGGTCTCGCCGGCCAATTCGGCTTCATCTTCGCCGACCTCTGCCACTGGCTCCTCGGCGCCTTCGTCTGCTTCCGCCGCCGGCTCAACGGCCGGCTCTTCTTCAGCAACCGTTTCGTCCGGGCCTTCACCTGCGTCGGATCCAGCGTCAGAAATGGACTCTTCGTCGACCAGATCGACCAGCTCCAGTCCTTCCAGGTCTTCGCTGGACACCAGCTCCAGGTCATCCAGTGCGATGTCGTCGGCATCGATGGCAGTAGCGACGGCGTCATCGTCCAGGCCCAGGTCCGGCAGCGCCTCACCCGCGTCTTCAGCGGTGGTTTCCTCAGCGTCGGCCTCGGACTCGGCAAAGTCCATATCGAAGTCGAGGTCAAAGGGTTGCGCTTCCTCGTCTCCGGCAACGGGTATGGTGGCGGCAGCAGCCGCTGCGTCATCTACCAGGTCGGACTCGTCGAATTCCTCCGGCCGATCAGCCATCTCTGGGCCGCTCAGTTCATCAGCGAACGCGCCGGTGAAGCTTTCCGATTCGGGCAGCGCGTCGCGCAGATTCCCCAGCTGCTGGCTCAGCGCCTCGGTATCGGGCAACTGAAGCTCCGGTGCTTCCAGCTGATCCAGCACCGTCTCGATGGTGCTCACCGTTTGCCGAATGGCGTCCAGCCCCGAGTTGTCGGGTGCCTGGTCACTCACGTTCAGGCGTTTGACGTAACCTTCCAGGGGTCCGGTCAGCGCGGTGATTTCCGGCAGGTCCACCATGGCGATGGCGCCGTTCAGCGTGTGCACCGAACGCACCATGGGTTCGCCCACCGACACCGGGTGCCCGGCATCGTCGCAGGCGCCCATGTATTCTTTGATCGTGCCCAGGTGGGTGGTCACCTCGGTGCGCAGGATTTCCCGCAGAACCGGGTCCATGCCCCCAACCGCGGCTTCTTCGGCAGGCGCTTCCGCCTCTTCGGTCTCCGGCTCATCCAGGTTATTGATGAATGCTTCCAGGTCGGCGTCGAAGGCGTCAGCTTCGGACGAGTCGCCCTCCACACCCATCAACTCCTGTTCCTGGTCGGAATCATCAATGCCCAGATCACCCAGCAGGTCATCCATTTCGTCGGCAGCGGCGATCTCGTCGGCGCCTGCCCCGGCTGCCTCGTCTTCCAGTGGTTCGAGAGACAGATCGTCCAGTTCCAGATCGGGGGACAGCGCAAGCCCGTCGGCTTCCACTGCCGCGTCGGCCGCCTCACCCTCTTCGGCCTCGGCTTCGGGACCTTCCAGCGACAGATCGTCCAGGTCGTCCAGCGACAAATCGTCGAGATCGTCCAGGTCGTCGAGTTCGGCCGTTTCCACGGGTTCAGCCGAATCATCTTCGGACAGTTCAACAGCGGCGCCCTCGTCCGTCTCCGCCGACAGTTCATCCAGCGGTTCCAGTTCCAGTCCGGCTTCCGCGGCCGGCTCCTCGGCGTGTGCGGAACCGATTTCCTCAGGCGCTTCTTCGGCCTCGGCGTGTTCGCTCTCGGCGCTCATTGCCGGGTCGTCGATGGCGAATTCAGCCAGACCGCTGATTTCAGCACTGCCGGCCGCCGGCTCCGGCTCGCCTTCCAGGGGTTCCAGCTCCAGGTCGCCCAGATCGAAGTCAAAGTCCGTGCTTTCAACCGCAGCCTCTTCCTCGCCTTCGGGGGTGTCCTCCCCACCCTCGGTCTCCGCGACCTGGCCCTCCTCGTCCTCCAGAGGCAAAAGAGACAGGTCGTCGCTGACCGTTTCGGCCTCGGCTGACTCGCCCTCTTCCAGGGCCGGCAGATCCAGGTCGGCGTCCAGCAGTTCGCCGTCAAACTGAAGGCTTTCGAATACGTCGGTGGCTGCTTCATCATCATCAACCGACGGCATTTCGGTGGTCGCATCGGGCAGCGCTTCGCCGGAATCTGCCGCCAGTAGATCCTCGGCGGCCTCCTCCGCCAGTTCCAGCGGTTCTTCCTCAAGGGAAAAATCATCCGCCAGCTCAAGCGGCTCATCGTCAAGCGAAAGATCGTCAGCCAGAGCCAGGTCTGCCTCCGCCTCTTCAGCCGGTGCTTCCTCGACGGCATCGATTGTTTCGGTTACTTCCTGTGGCTCAGTCTCAACGTCAGCCAGAACGGGCTCCTCCGATTCAACCGCTTCGGGCTCGGCCTCGGCGACTTCCTCGGCCGGAGCGGCCGTTGGTTCAAACCGAACCGTTTCGCCGTTCGCCAGCTTGTTGGCGACGCTCTTGATACCCTCGATGTCGGCGGTCGGACGACCTTCACCTTTGACGTTGGCCAGCAGGCCGGGCAACGCCTCGACGGCATGACCCATAAGATCCACCAGCTCCGGCCCGGCAGCGATAGATTGGTCGAGGACCCGGTTCAGCATGTTTTCGATTTCCCAGCTGAACTCGCCGATGGTGTATGCGCCCACCAGGCGTCCACTGCCCTTGAGTGTGTGGAATGTCCGGCGAATGGTGGTGAGGGCCTCCTGGTCATCAGGATTGGACTTCCACTGGGGAAACAGCTCCGACAGATTGACCAGCTCTTCCTCGACCTCTTCGATGAACACCTCCTTGATCTCGTCATCGATCTCTTCGGAGATGTCGGCCTCAAGGGATTCTTCGGCTGCCGCTTCTACGGAAGGTTCCGTCTCAGCGGGCTCCGCCTCGAAGGAATCGAGCGATTGTGTCTCCATCGCGTCGGCGGGCGCTTCAGTCTCGCTGCCGGCTTCCGGAATTGTCTCTGGCGCTACTTCAGCCGCTTCGCCGGATTCAGCCAGTTCCTGCTCCGCAGCCTCCATCATGGAGCGGATCGAGTCTTCGCCGTAGTAGCCCAGCTTGCGCAGGCTCTGCCGTGCCACTTCCAGTATCTTGTCCCGGCCAGGACGGTGTTCGCGCACCGCTTCCAGGTAGTATTCGAGACTGGCCACGGCGTCAGCCACCGTATCCAGTTCCTCGGCATCGGGGACATTACGCTTCTTCAGCAGTTCTACCTGGGTGTAGGCCACTATACCGTTCAGCAGGGAGGCCGCCTCGTCCAGGTCCAGCATCTTCAGCGCACCGACGATTTCTTCCAGCAGCGCCGGCGTCTGGCCCACCTTTTCATGGTCCCAGGGTGCCTCGATGAACTCCACGATGTTCTGTTTGATGACCTGCAGGTTGCCACTGGCTTCCTTCATCAGCGCATCGAGGATGCGCCGAATTTCCGACTTGGGCAGATCCGGCATCGGATCGGGTTCAGCGGCCTCTTCCGCCGGTCGAGTCGGCGATCCCAGCTGTTCGATGTGGTCATCCAGCGAGGATTCCACGATGAGCAACGAGCCGGCGATGTCCAGCATGGCATTCTCGTTGACTTCGCCGCTGCCGATCAGCTCCTCCAGCTTGTCTCTCTGCTCCTGTACCACCTTTCGCGGAATACCCAGGCCCAGCATACCGAGGGTATCGCCCACCCGGTGCAGGGTTTCGGACTGCTCGTCGAATCCCTCCGTGGTCATGTCGTTCTGGCGCACCTTCAGGTCCAGTGCGTCCTTCACGCGCATCAGGTCTTCCTTGATGGCGCCGGATACGGTACTGAGCAATTCCCGGTTGTGCCCCGCGATGGCGCCCTTGGCATGCTCCAGTTCGTCAGCGTCAGGCATCAACTCGTCAAGGTTGAAGGTGGCCTTGACCGCATCCAGGTGTTCCGAGCCACTGTCGGCATGGGCGGCGTAATACAGCAGGCCCTTCAGCAGATCCTCCGGCAGGCGCTCGGCAAAGTAACCTTCACCGTGCAGCGCCATCTGCTTGATCACGCGGTCCAGCTTGCCGAACAGCACCTTCAGGGCGCTGCCGGGATCCAGTGCGTCATTGCGAATACCGTCGAGCACCCCTTCAGCGACCCAGAATACCCGGCGCAGGTTCTCTTCGAAGGTGATCTGCCGCAGCTTGTCGCACAGCTTGTGCAGCCGGTTGATCATGGCCACGTCGGCCTCTGCCTTGAACCAGTGCAACAGGCTGGATTCGAATACCTTCCTGATCTTGGCCGCCGCAACCCGCAGGGTGCGATCGTCCAGCGGTGCTGCGGGCCCATCCGCGATTTCCGGCAGCGGTGCTTCCAGGCGCGGTGAGAACAAAGCCGTTTCGGACAGCAGCTTCTGGCCCCGCACCGAGCGCAGGTCATTCAGCAGCGGCAGCAGCACCACCGGGATGTCCCGGTGCCCGCCCTGCAGACGCTCCAGGTAATCGGGCAGCTGCACGATGCCCCGCATAAGCATGGCGTAGGCTTCATCAGTGTCGGCCACTTCATCCTCCAGCAGGCCGAGCGCCACGTGTTCCATCTCTTCCACGACCAATGCCGCGCCATACAGCTCCACCATGCGCAGGGTGCCCTGTACCTGGTGCAGATAGGTCGCGCAGAACCGCATCTGACTGGTGTCACTGGTGTCCTCGACGTAGGCCTCCAGGGCCTGACGCGCCTGCTTCAGCGTCTCGTCCAGTTCCTGCTTCACCCAGCTCAGGGTGGTGAAATCAATGTCGTCATGCAGTTTCATAACTACGGCCTGCTCACGCTGATTGGTACGCCCCCGGTGGACCGGCTGCCTCCTGCAACCAGGGCTGACATAGGCAGTTGCAACACCGATGCGGCGTCGCTCCTTACCCGTTGAAACCCGTCAGCGAGCACCGCGCGGCTCACGACCTGGCCTCTTTGTTCATTCCTGTCCACCCAACTCTTCTCCTTGCGCCTTGCGCCGAAACGCCAGGGTGCGCTGACTGGATACCCGCTGTACCAGCGGATTGCTCCAGAGGGTGACCTCGCCGGCCCCCAGGATCAGACAGCCTCCCGGCTTCAGACACGTCACCAGATGATTCAACAGCTCGTGTCTGCGAACGCGCGGAAAGTAAATCAGCACGTTCTGGCAATAAATCAGGTCCAGGCGGGTCATCGGCTGCCGCTGCACATCCAGCAGGTTCAGCACGGCGAATCCCACCCGTCGCTTCAACCGATCCGCGACCCTGAAATGGTTATCGTCGAATCGTTCGCAATATTCCTGTCGATACTTCTCCGGAATCTCCTTAAGACGGCTGCTGGCATAAATTCCCTGCCTGCCTACCGCCAGCGCCGGTGGACTCACGTCCGATCCGGTGATTCCGAAGTAGAACGACTGCTCCTGGCGGCTGGTGAACTCATCGATCACCATCGCCAGGCTGTACACCTCTTCGCCCGTCGCGCATCCGATGCTCCAGGCATGGAATGCCTCGCTGGCGCCCTGCTCCAGGTACGCCGGCAGCAGCTGGTCCCGAACCAGGTCCAGCGACGGCGGGTGGCGAAAAAACCGGGTTTCGTGGACCGTCAGCCGATCCACCAGGACCGCCCACTCTTTCGCACCCTTGGGCCCGACCAGGCATTCGTCCCGGTAGCGGGCCAGGTTCCTGTAGCCCAGCTCCTGCAGTCGCATCCGCAGGTTGGTCTCCAGGAACAGCCGCCGGCTTGGCGGAACCACTACGCCGGTTCGCTTTTCCAGCAGGTCCACCCAGCGCTGAAATTCGTGCTCGTCCATGACGACGCCACCACCCGCAGGTGGGACTGACGAATTCAACGCTTTGGCTTCATCACCGCCCATGGCCTCCGTCCTGCCTTACCCCGTTAATGGATGAACGGCGAAAGCGTTTTCCTGTTCGGTGCCCTGCTTTGCCCGGCACCGCTGGGCATAAACTCAATCCAGACCATCAACCCGTCATGGATTCGGGAACTCAGGCCGGCAGCTTGAAGTCCGCTACCGAACGCCGCAGCTCTGCCGCCAGGTCCGCCAGGTGGCCAATGCTTTCGGCCGTCTGGCTGGTACCCGCTGAGGTCTGGGTGGTGATTTCCTGAATCACGTTCATGGTTCCCGAGATGTTGGTGGCTGCCGCCGACTGCTGGCGGGCCGCCTCCGAGATGTTTTGAATCAGGTCCGCGAGGTCATGAGATACCTTCTCGATCTCGCCCAGCGCTTCGCCGGCGTCCTCGGCCAGTCGAGCACCGCTGACCACTTCTGAGGTGGTCTGCTCCATGGAGATCACCGCCTCGTTGGTGTCGGCCTGAATCGTCTGCACCAGGGTTTCAATTCGCTTGGTCGCGTTGGACGCGCGTTCCGCCAGTCGCTGCACTTCGTCAGCAACCACCGCAAAACCACGACCGGCTTCACCCGCCGAGGCCGCCTGGATAGCGGCGTTCAGCGCGAGAATGTTGGTTTGTTCGGCGATGTCATTAATCAGTTCAACGATGTCGCCAATTTCCTGGGAGCTTTCACCCAGCCGCTTGATCCGCTTGGACGTTTCCTGGATCTGGTCGCGGATGTTGTCCATGCCGTCGATGGTCTGTCGCACCACTTCCGCGCCCTTGGCGGCGATGGCCACCGAGCGCTGCGCTACGTCCGCGGATTCGGCAGAGTTCTTGGAGACCTCGTCAATGGAGACGGCGATCTCGTTGATGGCCGCTGACGCTGATGTGATCTGCTGGGCCTGGTGCTCCGAGGCCTCCGCCAGGTGCATGGCCGTGGCCTGGGTTTCCTGGGCCGCCGAGGCCACCTGCACTGCGGTTTCGTTAATGGTGGTTACCAGGGAGCGCAGGGCTTCGATGGCAAAGTTGATGGAGTCCGCGATGGCACCGGTGATGTCTTCGGTCACCGTGGCTTTCACCGTCAGGTCACCCTCAGCGAGAGATCCCATTTCATCCAGCAGCCGCAGAATAGCCTCCTGGTTCCGCTGGTTCAGATCTTCCGTCACCTTGAAGCGTGCCCGCTGATCCCGGTACAGCAACCACAGCAGCACCACCACCAGGAATATAGCGGCCAGGCCAAGGATGACGCCGAAACGGACCGATGGCCACAGGCGCTCACCTTCGGTCAGATCGGTATAGACCTCCTGCAACGCGGCCGCATCATTCAGCAGCGTCTCCGAGTCGAAGAAGATGGCGTCGGACGCCCGCTTGACCTGCACCAGCTGGTCGGAAGCGCCGAGAATACGCTGGGCGTTGGACTCGATATCGTTGTAGACCTGGAATACGCTGCCCAGCAGCTCCAGCGCTTCGGGGTTCTGGATGGGTCGAATACCCATGTCGTTATTGCCGTTGAGCAACCCGTCCAGCACATTGCGCAGGAAGTTGATGTCGTCTCCGAGCCCTTCCGCCGTGGTGCCCGCATCGATACCGCCGCTCAGAATGACGTTAACCCGGCGCAGCATCTTGTCCGCCAGCGCCAGTGTTGCCGCGGACATGTAAATCTGCTGCGGGCGGGCATTGATGTCCCGGAGAACTTTTGCCACCTCGTCCAGACGGCCCTGAAGCACCGGGATGTCGCCGGAAAACTGCTCCACCGTCTGGGACAGGTCGGTGACCACCGTGGACGCGGCCAGGATAGTACGGACCTCGCCACTGATGCCGGTCCAGGTCTCTTCAACCAGCCGGTTGCGGGCGTCCGCGACCCCCTGCTCCGATGGGAGCGGGCTCAATCCTGATTCGGGCTGTCCCTCGGTCAGCTGGTCCAGGTTCCGCTGGATCTTGTCGCGGGTCTCCCGCAGCTGGTCGAAGGCGTCAAATGTTCCACCCGCCGCCTCGTTAGCGAACTTGGCGATCTGCTGGGACAGCACCTGAGTCTCGGTGATCAGGCCGAGATGCCGGCGCTGTTGCTCAGCCGCGTCGTTCAGGAAGACAAAGTTCAGGATCAGACCCAGAAACACCGCCACCAGCAATGCAGCCAGGACGTACAGAAATGTGTTGGTTTCGCGCGCCTGCAAAGTTCCCGCTGCTGCACTCATGGATCAACTCCCCGCTTTGTCTCTGTCGCTCTGTTTTTATCTGTGTACATGTCGCCTGCTTCAGGCCGCGGCCTGCATAAATTCCGGGTTGTTGACCAGCTTGGCAACGTTGAACGCCCCCCAGAAATCTTCACTCTTGTGGTACTCACGGGTGACATACCGGCCAACATCCTGCTCTTCGAAATACGAACCGTCCGTTTCTTCTTCCTCAAGAAAATGCCGCTGCCCCTGGACCTCGTCGATCAGCAGCCCGACAACGCCGCCCTGCTGCTGCACCACCAGCACCCTGGAGTACTTTGTGACCGACGTGCGGTCACCTCCCAGGAACTGGCGCATGTCCACGATGGGCACCAGGGTGCCGCGGATGTTTGCCACGCCCAGGACCCAGGCCTTGGAACCTGGCACCAGCGTGTAGGACGGGATGGTCAGAATCTCCACCACGTCGGCAATCTCGATCACCAGGTTGATATCCACCACCTTGAAGGCAATGCCGGACCATGAACCCTGGGCCATGGCCTGTTCCGGCAGACCCACGGCATGCACCAGGGATCGCTTCTCAAAATCTCTCAGGGTGTCAAATGCCGCTTCTGCCATAGTCGTCCCCCGCTCAGCTCTCCAGCGCGACTTTGATCTTGCGCAACAGCACCGAGTCCTTGACCGGCTTGGTCAGGTAATCCTTGGCGCCCTGGCGCAGGCCCCATACCCGGTCTGTTTCCATGGTCTTGGTGCTGACAATAATGACCGGGATGTCCGACGTCTGGGGATCCCGGCTCAGGGTTCGCGTTGCCTGGAAACCGTTCATTCCGGGCATGATGACGTCCATCAGGATCAGCTCGGGCTGACTGGAACGGGCCTTCTCAATGCCTTCCTCGGCATTGGCGGCTGACTCCACCTCAAAGCCGTTGCGCTCCAGCATCTTGGTGAAAATGTGGACGTCGGTCGGCGAGTCGTCGATGATCAGTATGCGGGCCATGAACCTCCCCCTACAGAAGCTTAGCCTTCTCCCTCCGGCGACACCTCGGACCCATCATCCACGTGGGCACGAATGGCACCGAGCAATTCGTCCCGTGTGAAGGGTTTAGTCAGGTATTGCTCTGACCCGACAATGCGCCCGCGGGCCTTGTCGAACAGACCATCTTTGCTGGACAGCATGATGACCGGGGTCGACTTGAATACTCGGTTGTTCTTGATCAGGGCGCAGGTCTGATAACCGTCCAGCCGCGGCATCATGATGTCCACGAATATAATGTTGGGCTGGTGATCGGAAATCTTGGACAGCGCTTCAAACCCGTCCGTGGCCGTCACCACATCACATCCTTCCTTCTTGAGAAGGGTTTCGGCTGTTCTGCGGATGGTCTTGCTGTCGTCAATGACCATCACTTTCAGCCCTTCCAGCCCGCTTCTTTCCGGTGCTGCGTCCACGACGTCCCCCGTGAGTAACCAAGTCTATTAGGCGCGATTATCCAAGCCTGTTTACCGAATCTTCAGTAGCCATGTCAAGTTATTTGCCTAAGTAACTCAACATATTGCACTTTTTTCATGCCTCGTAGCGGAGTTTTTGGTCCGCATCTGTGATGCTCGTCACGTCCTGAGAAGTCAGTTCAAACGGGACGCCGGCAACGATTCGGAAACGATGGCGTGGAAGTGCGTGTTACTATAGCACCGGCGTCTATTTCCGCGCCGCGGCCGACTAAAACAATTGTTACGGAGAATCAGGGGTGACTGACGGGGAACCCGTGGGCGATCCGCTCAAAATCGGGGTGGTGATGGACCCCATCCAATCCATCAATATCAAGAAAGACTCCACCTTTGCCATGTTGCTGGAAGCCCAGCGGCGGGGGCATACCCTTGCCTATATGGAACCGGGCAACCTGTGGGTGGACCAGGGCGACCCGTGGGGTCATCAGCGCCCCCTGACGGTAGAGGACAACCCGGCGGGCTGGTTCCAGCTGGGCGATGCCGTGGCCACGCCGCTGGCGGAACTGGACGTCATACTGATGCGCAAGGATCCACCCTTTGACATCGAGTACGTGTTTGACACCTACGTGCTGGAGCGGGCGGAACAGGCCGGCGTGCTGGTTGTCAACCGACCGGCCGCCCTGCGCGACATCAACGAAAAGGCCTATATTGCGTGGTTCCCCGACCTGACGCCTCAGACCCTGATCGCCAGAGACCGGCAGGTACTGAAGGATTTCGTACATGCCCAGGGCGACGCCGTGATCAAGCCGCTGGGCGGCATGGGCGGAGAATCCATATTCAAGGTATCCAGCGCCGATTCCAATTTGAACGTAATCCTGGAAACCGTCAGTCACGACGGGCGCAAGCTGATCATGGCCCAGGGTTATGTGCAGGAGATCACAGAAGGCGACAAGCGCGTCCTTATAGTGAACGGCGAGCCGATCCCATACGCCCTGGCCCGAATTCCCGCCGCGGATGATTTCCGGGGCAACCTGGCCAAGGGCGGTACGGGCAAAGCCGTGCCCCTGAGCGAGGCTGACCTGGCCATTGCCAGCCGGGTCGGGCCGGTGCTCAAGGAAAAGGGCGTGCTGTTTGCCGGCATCGACGTAATTGGAGACCGCCTGACGGAAATCAACGTGACTTCTCCCACCTGCATTCGAGAACTTGACGCGGCCCACGATCTGAATATCGCCGGGCAGCTGTTCGAGGTCATCGAGGACATCCGGCGACAGTGAGTGAAGCCGATCCCATAACCACGGACGATCGCCTCAGCGTCACGGTGGTGTTCGCCCTGATGCTGCACGCGGTGGTCGTGCTTGGGGTGAGCTTCACCTACGAGGAACCCGATACACCCGATAATCTGCCATCGCTGGACGTCATCCTGGTCCAACGCAAGAGCGAAACGCCTCCCGACGAGGCGGATTACCTGGCCCAGGCTTCCCAGGTCGGCGGCGGCACCGAGGTGGAAAAAGTCAGGCCCCAAAGCCCGATCACCGGTCAATTGCCCAAACCTGATCCGGGTATCGCGCCGGCACCGACCCAGCCATCCACACCGAACCCACAAAAACCATCACCAGCGGACCTGCTGACCCGGCAAGACTCCACCACTCGCGTCGTCAAGACCGAGGAGCAGAAACCCATCCCGGACACTGAAACCCCCACGGCCAGGGAACTGATCGATCGCAGCGTGGAAATCGCCCGGCTGGAAGCCGAGATCGGCCGGGAGCTGCAGGCCTACGCAAGACGTCCGCGGCGCAAGTTTATTTCTGCCAACACCCGGGAATTTGAATTTGCCAGCTACATGCAGGCCTGGGTGGCCAAGGTGGAGCGGATTGGCAACCTCAACTACCCCAGCGAAGCCCGGCGCCGGGACCTGGAAGGCAGCCTGGTATTGACCGTGGCCATCAGCCGCGACGGCAGCGTCGAAAGCATCGACATTATTCAGCCCTCGGGCTTCCCGGTCCTGGACGACGCGGCCATCCGCATAGTCCGTCTGGGCGCGCCCTATGCGCCTTTGCCTGCAACAATGCGCGAATCGGTCGATATTCTTCATATCACCCGGACCTGGCAGTTTCTGCCCGGGAACGTATTGCGACACAATTAGCGTAACTGGTACGAACTTAACGCGCAGTGCACCAGTCGAAGTCATTATGACCAGCAAACACCGCAAAACGACGCAACAGGATGTTGACATTTGGGCCTCACCCCTGGGGTATGATGAAACCATGGCAGCCAGTGATTACATGAACAACCAGTTCCTGATTGCCATGCCGGGCATGGAGGACCCCAATTTCTCACGCTCGGTCACTTACGTCTGCCAGCACAACGCCTCCGGTGCCCTGGGTATCACTATCAACCGCTCGTCGGACCTGACCGTGGGTGACGTACTGGAGCAGCTGGAGATCAAGATTGAATCCCCCCGCTGGGCGGATGAGCCGGTACTGATCGGCGGCCCCGTCCACCAGGACCGGGGGTTCGTGCTGCACAACCGCTCCAGCGACGAATGGAGCTCAAGCTTCACCGTCACTCCCGAGATTGCCCTGACCACGTCCAAGGACATCCTCGAAGCCATGGCCCAGGGCAGTGGTCCCGACCAGGCCATCCTGGCACTGGGCTACGCCGGCTGGTCTGCCGGTCAGCTGGAGTCCGAGATCCTGCAGAACGCCTGGCTGCATACCTCCCTGGACACCCAGATCCTGTTCGATTCACCCCTGACCGAGCGCTGGCACGAAGCCGCCGCGGCACTGGGCGTGGACATCGACATGCTGACCGGCGCGGCAGGACACGCCTGATCCTGATCGGCCGACCGGGTTCGCGCCAACGGCGAACGGATGAGCCGGCTGTCTGACTCGCCCACAGTCCTCTGCTTCGACTACGGCCTGCGCCGAACCGGGGCCGCCGTTGGTCAGCAGCTCACCGGAACGGCAACGCCGCTCAAGGTATTCACCAGCCCAACCCGCCGGCAGGGCTGGGAGGTGATTGAACAACTCCTGGAAGAATGGCAACCTGACGCGCTGGTTGTGGGCGTCCCGCTGACCGGAAGCGGCCAGGAACAGCCCATGACGGAGAAGGCCCGGCGTTTTGCCCGCCAGCTGGAAGGCCGGTTCGGGCTGCCGGTGCATGAAGCCGAGGAACGCTACTCCTCCCGCGAAGCCCAGGACCGGCATCGGCGCGCACGTTCCGCCGGAAACGCCCGGCGGCGGGAAGCCGCCAGGGAGGACGCGGTAGCCGCACAAATCATTCTGGAGGCCTGGTTTGCCAGCCAACCCGACTGAACAAGTTTACCTGCCGGATATGGCCTCGCTGCTGGAGACTTTTGTCGAGCAGGTCGAGAACCTGCTGGAGGGGATAGAGCAACCCGTCATCGTGGGCATCCACACCGGCGGGCTGTGGCTGGCCCAGTACCTGGCCCGGAAGCGCGGCGACGGGGGCAGCGTGGGCGAACTGGACATCGGCTTCCACCGGGACGACTTCGACGCCAGGGGACTGACCAAACCCATCCGCCCCTCCCGCATCGACGGCACCCTGGAAGGGCAGACGGTGCTGCTGGTGGATGACGTCATCCATACCGGCCGGACCACCCGGGCCGCCATCAATTCTCTGTATGATTTCGGCCGGCCGGGCCGGATCCTGCTGGCGGTGCTGGTGGACCGCTCCGGCCGGGAGTTGCCGATCCAGCCAGACGCGTCAGCCATCGACCTGGAGCTGCCGGAACATTGCCATATCCGGCTCAGCGGCCCGGATCCGCTGGCGCTGCGGGTTACCGGAGGACCGAATGGCTGAACTCCAGCTTCGTCCGGACGGCCGGCTGCGCCATTTCCTGTCCATCGAAGGCCTGAACCAGCCCCTGCTGAGCGAGGTGCTGGATACAGCGGAGTCTTTTCGCAAAGCGGCATTCCAGCAGGTCAGGAAGCTGCCTCTGCTGCGCGGCAAAACCGTCATTAACCTGTTTTTCGAGCCCAGCACCCGGACCCGAACAACATTTGAGCTGGCTGCCCGGCGCCTGTCGGCCGATGTGGTCAATATCGACGTGGCGGCATCATCCACCACCAAGGGTGAAACCCTGCTGGATACCCTGCGCACCCTGGAAGCCATGCATTGTGATCTGTTCGTGGTACGCCACGGGCTCAGTGGTGCTGCCCACTTTTTTGCCCAGCATGCGCCGGAGGGGGTATCGGTGCTGAATGCCGGCGACGGCCGGCACTCCCACCCCACCCAGGCCATGCTCGACCTGTTCACCATCCGTCGGCACCGCCCGGACCTGGACCGGCTCAAGGTGGTGATTGTCGGCGACATCCTTCACTCCCGGGTCGCCCGCTCCCAGATTCACGCGCTGAATCTGTTTGGTGTACCGGAGATCCGAGTGGTGGCACCGGCAACGCTGCTGCCCGTGGACGTGGAAACCATGGGAGTCCACATCTACAACGACTTTGACGCCGCCATTGATGGTGCCGATGTTGTGATCATGCTGCGTCTGCAGCGGGAGCGCATGCACGGACCGCTGCTGTCCAGCAAAGATGAATACTTCCGCCGCTTCGGACTGACCGAAAAGCGCCTGGCCCGCGCCCGGCCGAATTGCCTGGTGATGCACCCGGGCCCCATGAACCGGGGCGTCGAGATCGAATCCAGCATAGCCGACGGCGCGCAGTCGGTCATCCTGGAGCAGGTGTCCAATGGCCTGGCCATTCGCATGGCGGTCATGGCGATGGCCCTGGGGTCGCGCGACCCCGGCGAGGGGAAGGCGTGAACCAGGTCATCCGCAACGGCCGGCTGCTGGACCCCGCCCGCGGCGTGGACCAGGTCGGTGACCTCTGGATCAGCGCCGGCGCCATTACCGCGATGGGAGAGCCGCCGGGTTCGTTCGAGCCGGACAGCGAATTCGACGCCAGCAGCCTGTGGGTGATGCCCGGGCTGGTGGACCTGTGCGCCAGGCTGGGTGCCAGTCCCGACCAGGAAACCCGGGCCGCCGCCCGCGGCGGCTTTACAACGGTCTGCTGTCCACCCGACACCGGACCGGTGCTGGACTCCGTGGCCGTCCTCAAGCATCTGCTGGCACAGACCGCGGATTCCAGCTCTGCCCGGATCCTGACCATTGGCGCGTTGACCTCGGGGCTGCAGGGCACCGGGCTGGCGGATCATGACACCCTGCTGCGCAATGGCTGTGTGGGTCTGGGTAACGGCTCAAACGGCATCGGCGACAGTCACGTGATGCGCAGCGCCATGCAAACCGCCCGGTCTCTGGGTGCCACGGTGTTCATTCGGCCCGAGGATCCATCATTGGCTGGCGGCTGTGCCCACGACGGCCCCATTGCCACCCGGCTCGGATTGCAGGGTATTCCCGCCTCCGCAGAAGCCGCCGGAATGGCCCGGGATCTGGCATTGATCGAAGAGACCGGGGTACGTGCCCATTTCTGCCGCCTGTCCAGTGCCGTGGGCGTGCAGTTGCTGGAGCAGGCGAGGTCCCGGGGCCTGCCGGTCACTGCGGACGTGGCCATGCACCAGCTTTTCCTGACCGAACACGACATCAGCGGCTTTGACGCCAACTGCCATACTCGCCCGCCCCTGCGCGCCACGTCGGACCGGGAGGCGCTGATCGACGCGGTTCGCCACGGCGTGATAGACGCCATCTGCAGCGACCACACACCGCTGGGCGTGGACGCCAAGCTGGCGCCGTTTGCCGACACCGAACCCGGCATCTCCGCGGCGGAGACGGTCCTGGGGCTGGGCATGCGCCTGGTGGAAGACGACCGGCTGGACCTGAGCACACTGCTCGCCGCGCTGGTGGACAATCCAACGCGGGTGCTGGGCCGAACGCCGGCTGGATTGAGTGCCGGTGCGCCCGCCGACCTTGTAATCTATGACCCCGCCGCGGTCTGGCGCTGTGACCCGGACGAATTCATCTCCGATGGCCACAATTCCCCGTTTTCCGGCTGGGAGTTCCAGGGCCAGGTGGTCGCCACCTTTTGCGATGGCCGGCAGACTCCAGCCACAGACTGAAAAGAGAACTCCTGATGGGCTTAACCCGACGCCAGTTCGTGAAACTCAATGCCGCGCTGGCGGCCAGCCTGGCCACAGCCAACGCCTGGTCCACCGGCAGCCTGATCAGGAAGACCATCCCGTCCAGCGGCGAGCAGGTCACCGCCATGGGCATCGGCACCAACCGCTACGGTGTGACCAGCGATGAAGACAAGGCCGTGCTGCAGGACACCCTGGCCCGCTTTGCCGAGCTGGGCGGGTCCATCATCGACACCGCACCGTCCTACGGTCGCGGCCTGTCAGAGGTCGTTCTGGGAGAAATTGCCGGCGCAGCCGGTTTGAGCCGGCAGCTGTTCTGGGCTACCAAGGTTGATGCCCGGGTGCCCGGGCCGGAACAGCTGGAAGCCTCGCTGCGCAAGTTGGGCGTTGACCAGGCCGATCTGATCCAGGTGCACAACCTGCGGGAAACCGCCGCGCAGCTGCCTTTCCTGCGCGAGGCTCGCGAAGAGGGGCTGCTGCGCTATATTGGCGTCACCACCCATCGCCCGACCCAGCACCAGGATATTGAACAGCTGCTGAAGACGGAAAAGCTGGACTTCATCCAGGTGAATTATTCCCTGGCCGACCGTTCCGCCGCCGACCGGCTGCTGCCGGCCGCCCAGGAGCACGGCGCCGCCGTTCTGGTCAACATTCCTTTCGCCCGGGGCCGGCTGTTTGAAAAGGTCGGTGACCGGCCGCTGCCGGACTGGGCCGCAGAATTTGACTGCCGGTCCTGGGGCAACTTTTTCCTGAAGTACATCATCAGCCATCCGGCGGTGACCAGCCCGATACCTGGCACCCGGAAAGTCAGGCACGCCGTGGACAACATGCGGGCGGCGACCGGCCGGCTGCCCTCTCCGGAGCTGCGTCAGCGCCAGGAAGCATTGATCGACTCACTTTAGGACCCAAGTAGGAATTATCCCCCAACGGAGCGATTCCCATGAATCTGACCAAAGCTCTCACGCTGATGATACTGCTCGTCGGTGGACTGACCACTCTGTCTACCGCCCAGGCCAGCGGCCACGGCGGTCGTCACGGGCCCGGCCACGGCGTTGACCGTATGATCCAGCAGCTGAACCTTACGGAGCAGCAGGCAGTGGCCGTACGCGAGGTGTTTGAACAGCAGCGCAAGGTGATGGAGGCGGCCCACGCCGGTGGCAGGAGACCCAGCGAGGAAGAACGCCAGGCCCACCGCACCGCACTGGATGCCCGCCTGGCCGAGGTACTGACCGAACCGCAGATGGAGCGCTTCCGGGAGATGCGCTCCAACCGCCCCGGCGGCGCCGGCCGCGGCCACGGCAAAGGTTATGGCCACGGGGCCGGCAAGATGCGCAAGCCCAAAGACGATACGTCCGGCGAGGACGACTCCTGACCTGAGGGCGACGCCGGATCGGCGCCCCGGCGTTCAATCCAGGGCCTCTACGCGCCCCCGGCCCGCTCTCCGGGCCTGGGAATCTCCAGCACCGGTGCGTCCATGGCTTTGTGACGGGCCGGGCGGGCGTTCATTCGCTCCAGGTAGTCCTGCAGATGCGGATGGTCAATGGAGAATTTGAACGATACCGCCCAGTTCAGGGTGTGGGTGATAAATATGTCTGCCACGGTGAACCGGTCGGCCACCATGAATTCCCGACCGCCCATGCCCTGGCTCAGCAGCGCGGCCGCCTTTTCGAATTCATAGTGGGCGGTGGATTCAATTTCCGGTATCCGGTGTTCCTTGGGCAGTGCAAAGCGATGCTTGCCGGCGGTCCACAGGGGCTGCTCCAGTTCGGTCAGCGCGAAAAACACCCACTGGTCGTTCAACCCCCGGTCCGGGCTCCCCGCCGCCGGAATCAGGCCCGCCTCCGGATGCCGGTCCGCCAGGTAGGTGCAGATGGCTCCCGATTCCGTCAGGGTAAGATCATCATGGCGCAGGGCCGGAACCTTACCCGCGGGATTGATGCCCAGGAAGTAGTCACTGCGGTTGTCCCCCCTGGAAAAATCGATCTGGTAGTACTCGTAGGGCTGCCCCAATTCCTCCAGCAGCCACATGGGGCGGTCAGAGCGTGAGCGCTTGAATCCGAACAGTTGATACATGGTTTTCTCGTTGCCTGAGTGATTGGAAAGAGTGAGCCGAAGGCAGGTTACTCCTGCTGCCGGTGGGCATCTACCAGGGCGATGGTCCCCTCCAGAAGTCCAAGTCCGCCCGGCGGGCCGTGACTGGGCACGACAGTCTCGGCTTCGGGAAACCGGGTCAGAATATTGTTCACCGCACGGTCCCAGTATCCGACGTCGGCATCCGCCGTGTTGCCCAGGGTGCGGGCCCTGGCCGGACGCACCGTGCAGCCGCCGAACAGCAGCCTGGCCTGGGGTACATACACCACCACGTTGTCGCGGGTGTGCGCCGGCCCCGGGTAGTAGACCATCGTACCAGCGAGGGGCTGCATGCCATCGCGCAGGACCAGGTCATGATCGGCCGGCAGCAGGGACTCGCCAGGGGCTGCCTCGTTGGACAGCCGGTGCGCCCAGCTGGGAATTCCGCGCTCGCGCAGTGCCCGAACGCCCCCCATCTTGTCCTGGTGCGCATGGGTCAACACGGCCGCGGTCACTGACTGTCCCAGGCGGCTCTCCGTCCAGTCGAGGATGGCCCGGGTGTCCTTCTCGGTCCAGGCGGTATCCACCAGCAGCAGCCCCCACGGGGTCGTCACCAGCAGACCATTGGAGGCCACCGGGCCCCACTGCTCGGTGTCCAGGTAGCTGGTATGCATCCAGACCCCCAGGGCCAGAGGCTCGAATTGCACTGGCATCACGGGCTCCGCGCGGCTGTTAGCGAACGCAGCCGCGAGCAGCAGCAGACCCATGAACGATGGACGAACAGTCATGGCCTCATTGTGACCGCCGACCGCGTTGCCATCAACGGCCACCGCACAGGCTGACGGCTGTACTATGATGTTGTCTCATGCCCACCAACGTCACGCCGGAGTACAAGAAAGCCGAGGAGGCCTATCGCCAGGCCCGGGAACCGCGGGAGCGGCTGGAGTGCCTGCGGGAACTGCTGCGCACCATCCCCAAGCACAAGGGCACCGAGCACCTGCAGGCCGACATCAAGACCCGCATCAAACAGCTCTCCGAGGAGCTGGCCGGACCCCGCAAGGGAGCGCACCGAAGTGGCCCCTCCCACGTGGTGCGGCCCGAGGGCGCCGGGCAGCTTTGCCTGGTGGGGCCGCCCAACGCCGGCAAGTCCAGCCTGCATGCCGCGCTGACCGGTTCCAGGACCGACATTGGCCCCTACCCCTTCACCACGCATCTGCCGGTCCCCGGCATGCTGCCGTTCGAAGACATTCACTATCAGCTGGTGGATCTGCCGCCGGTGTCTGCCGAATTCATGGAGCCCTGGATGGTGAACGCACTGCAGCCTGCTGACGGTGTGCTGCTGGTGATCGACCTGAGCGATCCGGAGTGCCTGGACCAGATACCGGCCATTCTTGGGCGCCTGGCAGAGAAAAAGGTCTTCCTGCGCTCCGGCTGGCCAGGCCAGCCCAGCGAAATCCCGTCCAATGTCGACGAACTGGAGGACCCGTTCCGACTGGAGCTGCCCACCCTGCTGGTAGCCAACAAGTCGGACCTGGACCCGGACCCGGAAGAAGTCCAGGTCCTGGAAGAGCTCCTGGGCCTGCGGTTTCCAGCCCTCGCCACTTCCGCGGAGACCGGGCATAACCTGGACCAGCTGGGGCCGTTCCTGTTCCGGGCCCTGCAGACCGTCCGGGTCTACACCAAGTCACCCGGGAAGCCGCCCGACGCGGACAAGCCTTTCACCGTACGCCGGGGTGAAACCGTGCTGGACGTTGCCCGTCTGGTGCATCAGGACATCGCCCGGGAATTGCGCTTTGCGCGCATCTGGGGCAGCGAGGTCTTCGACGGCCAGCAGGTCGGGCCCGACCACCAGGTTGCAGATGGCGATATCGTTGAGCTGCATTGAACCGGTGGTATGGTGGCAGGCATGCAGATTCAGCAGATTTCAGCTTTCCAGGTCGACTTGCCGCTGCACGAGGGCAGCTACAAATGGTCCGGCGGAAAATCGGTGGAGGTGTTCGACAGCACCATCGTCAGGATTGATACGGATGCGGGCATCACCGGCTACGGCGAAGTCTGTCCGCTGGGGCCTTTTTACCTGCCCGCCTACGCCGGCGGCGCGCGGGCCGGACTGGCGGAACTGGCACCACAGCTGCTGGGCCGCAACCCTCTGCACCTGGAGCAGCTCAATCGGCACATGGATTGGTGCCTGAAGGGGCACCCCTACGTCAAATCCGCCGTCGACATGGCCTGCTGGGACATCCTCGGCCAGGCCACCGGCCAGCCGGTCTGCAGCCTGCTGGGCGGACGCTACGGTGATGACTTTGTACTGTATCGCGCCATTTCCCAGGAGTCCCCTGAGACCATGGCCGGGCGCGTCGCCGGGTACCGGGAGGAAGGCTACCGGCGGTTCCAGCTCAAGGTGGGCGGCGATCCCGAAACCGATATTGCGCGCATCCGGGCGGTGTCCGCCGAGCTGCAAACCGGGGATATCCTCATCGCTGATGCCAATACCGGCTGGCTCAGCCACGAAGCCATGCGGGTCATCCAGGCGGTTGCCGATGTCGACGTGTATATCGAACAGCCCTGCGCCAGCTACCGGGAATGCCTGAGCGTGCGGCAGCATTGCCGGCATCCCTTCGTGCTGGACGAATCCGTCGATGGCCTGGACATGCTGCTGACCGCCCAGGCCGACAACGCCATGGACGTGGTCAACCTCAAGATCAGCAAGCTGGGTGGGCTGACCCGGGCAAGGCAGGCCCGGGACCTGTGCATATCATTAGGTGTCGCCATGACCATCGAAGACAGCTGGGGCGGCGACATCACCACCGCGGCCATCGCCCACCTGGCCCACAGCACGCCGGCCGAACTGCTGTTCACCGCCACCGATTTCAACAGCTATGTCACTGTCAGCACGGCGGAGGGCGCGCCCCAGCGAGATAACGGCCGCATGGCCGCTTCCGAACTGCCCGGCCTCGGCGTTCAGCCCAGACCCGGCGTCCTGGGCGACCCGGTGGCGAGTTGGTCCAGGTGAAACTCCTGCTGGCGGCAGCGTGGCTGGCGGGGACGGCCTGGGCACAGCCCGACCCCCAGGCATTCGACACCGGTCGCGACAACCACGCCGGCCTTACGTTCTCTCCCGATGGACAGTCCGCATACTGGGTCGCCTGGGACGGTAAATGGGGCAGCAGGGCCGCCGGTCCTCGCACCATCTACACGGCACAAAGAACTGCATCCGGCTGGAGCCCCCCGCGTCCGGCGGCCTTCTCGGGATCTTACTCTGACGGTGCCCCGTTCGTCTCCCCGGATGGACACTGGCTGTACTTCGTCTCCGACCGGCCGGAAACTGCAGGTGAAGACGCTGGCGATGGCAATATCTGGCGCTACCGCCTTCACTCCGACCTTCATTCCGAAGGGGCACTGGAAAAGCTGGCCATTAACTCGGCGGCGGCTGAGTACTCGCCGGTTGTGGTGGCATCGGGCGTCCTCTACTTCGCCTCGGCACGTCCCGGCGGCCTTGGCCAGGGAGACCTGTATCGGGCTGCCCCTGAAGGTGATGGATTCCAGCAGCCGGAGAACCTCGGGCCGGCGGTCAATACCGCAACGGGAGAGTGGAATCTCTGGGTTTCACCCGATGAATCCGAGATGATCTTCGAGGCGTCCTCCCGGCCCACCAACCTTTCGGTTCCCGGGGACCTCTACTACAGCCGTCAGAACAACGGGGGCTGGCATCCCGCCGTTCCGCTGACCTCCCTCAACACAACCCACAGCGACCTGCTGACACGAATGCATCCTGACGGTGTCACGCTGTATTTCACCCAGGCTCCCCTTGGCCAACACGCCGAGCTCATCAGGGTCAGCTGGCGCGAACATCGTCCCGTGTCCACGAATCCGTAGGCCATTGGACCGAAGTGGTCGGCCAACCGGGAATCTGGCGTATCGTGGCATGTACCCATACGCACCCAGACCGCCTGCGCCGTAAAATAGCACTACCTGTCGGACGAACATTCTGCTGAGTCGATCACGTAAAGATTTCGCTGAGAGAATCCCGGCTCCTGCGCACTGACGGGCTTTCACGCCTGCACTGACTACGCCGCCAAGCCCCACCCGCGCAGACCGGAGTGGCATTGGAGGCCCTATCATGAATCACCCGGACACCCCCCTGAACCGTTGGCTCGTCGTTGTTGGGGCCATCATGATCCAACTGGCCCTTGGCGCTATCTACGCCTGGTCGGTTTTCACTGCTCGATTGACCGATGCAGGCGGCGCTTATGCGTTCACTGCCAGCGAGACCGCCTGGGTTTTTTCAGCAGGGCTGGCCACGTTCGCTCTGGTCATGGTGCTGGCGGGCCGGGTATTGCCACTTGTGGGCCCGCGCCGGCTGGCCATGGCTGGCGGTCTGCTGCTCGGCGCTGGCTACCTTTTCAGCGGGTTTTTCGGCACCAGTTTCTGGGCTCAGCTGCTGGGCATAGGCCTGGTCAGCGGTGCGGGAATTGGCCTGGCCTACGTGGTGCCCATCGCGGTCTGCGTCAAGTGGTTCCCCGATAAAAAAGGCCTCATCACCGGGCTGGCCGTGGCCGGGTTTGGATTCGGCGCGACCATCTGGGTCAAGCTGGCGGGTTCCTGGTTTGGCGGTCTGCTGAATACCACCGCGGTATTTGACCTCCCGGGCGTACAAAGCGTTTTCGTGATCTACGGCATCACCTTTGCCCTGCTGGTGCTGTTGGGCAGTATGGTCATGGTCAACCCCCCCGAGGGTTACCAGCCCCAGGGCTGGACGCCGCCCGTATCGGAGCACGGCGACCACGAGGGTGCGTTGGACTTCGGCGCCAGGGAAATGCTGCGTACGCCACAGTTCTACATGCTGTGGTCGGTGTTTTTCGCAGCCGGCGTGGCCGGACTGATGGTGATCTATTGCATCAAGCTGTTCGGTATCGACGCGCTGGAGCATCACGGCATCACCGGCGCTGGCGCCATTACCGGCACCGCCATGGCCTGGTACGCCATTTTCAACGGCTTCGGCCGGATCGCCTGGGGCAGCATCTCCGACCGCATTGGACGCAAAGCCGCCATCACGCTGATGACGGCCCTGCAGGGCATCACCATGCTGATGACCTACCACGTGTTCATTTACTTCGGCCTGACCAGCGGCTTCGTTGTTGCCGCGGCGCTGATCGGCTTCAACTACGGCGGCAGTTTTGCGCTGTTCCCGGCCATTACCGCGGACTATTTCGGTAACCGCAAGGTGGGCAGCAACTACGGCTGGATCTTCACCGCCTACGGTGTAGCCGGACTTGCCGGACCCCTGCTGGCCGGACACTTCAAGGACGCGGCCCAGGGTGCCGCCGATCCCAGCGTCTGGATGACTCCGTTCATCATCGCCGGGGTGGTGTGCCTGGTAGGTGCCTTCGTCATGTCCATGACCCATCGCCCCAGGACGCGACAGCCCCTCGGCCGACCCGACGCCGTGCAGCCCGCAACCACCGGTGCTGCCTGAATTTGCAGCAGGCATCCCTGCCGGTAACTCAACCTGACCCGCCTCTCTGGTGGCGGGTCATGCCGGCCATCACGCCACCCAGAACCCGTACCCGGGCAAAGCGCGGCAGCATGGACAGGGCCCGGGTCAGGAACCATCCCCGGAAATGGGGGTACACCGTGGTCCGGCGGCCCAGGTGATCCAGTATGTTCCGCGCCACCGCGGCCGGTTCGGAACCTGGAGAACGCAGGTTCGCCCTGTCATTGAACCCGGTATCGACCTGGGCCGGGGCCGCCGACAGCACGTCGACGTTGAAGGGCTTCAGCTCCAGGCGAAGGGCCTCGGCCAGGGACTGAACATAAGCCTTGCTGGCCGCGTAGCTGGCGGCACCCGGTACGCCCTGCCACGCCAGGATCGAGCTCAGCAGCACCAGGCCGCCCGAACGTCGCTGCCGCATGGGCTGCAGAAAATGATGCGCCTGGGCAGTGACGGATCGGACGTTGAGGTCCACCAGGTTCAGTTCGCCGTCTGCCTGCTGATCAAGGAACGGACCCGAACTGCCAAATCCTGCATTGGCGACCAGCAACCCGATTTCCAGGTCCCCGGTCTGCTCTTTCAGCCTGTTGACGCCGGACTCTGTGGAAAGGTCGACGGCGACAATCCGAACATCGACGCCGCAGTCCCGCTGCAGTTCCTCCCCCAGGGATTCCAGCTGCCGGACGCGACGGGCGGCCAGCACCACGTTGACGCCGCGCCGGGCAATTTTCCGGGCGATTTCCAGGCCGATACCGCTGGATGCGCCGGTGACCACAGCCCACGGTCCGTAGTGCGCGCGCCAGTGGTGCCATCGTTCGGGGGCAGCCGCCACATCCGTGCTGCCTCGCTCCCGTTCAGGGTGTCCGGCCGATGGGACCTGGCTCGTAAGCTGATCAGTAGAAGTCAACGCGGCGTTCTGCTGCATGTTTCGCTCCAGTTAGTTTCATGATGGAACTAATAATAGACTTTTGCGTTTCATGATGCAACTTACTATCCTTGGGTTATGGAAAGAAAAACTTTTGACACGGCACCCTGCTCCATTGCCAGGTCCCTGGACGTGCTGGGGGATTGGTGGAATCCGCTGATCATTCGGGAGTGCCTCTATGGCGTTCACCGATTTGACGAGTTTCAAAAATGGCTGGACATCGGCCGCAACATTCTTACCCGCCGCTTGAAGCAGCTGGTGGACGAGGGCCTGCTGGAAAAGCGCCCCTACCAGGACAACCCGCCCCGCTTTGAGTATCACCTGACCGACAAGGGATATGACGCCGCCGGCGTGCTGCTGGCACTAATGGCCTATGGAGAAAAGTGGCACTTCGAGAATGGCAACGAGCCTATCCGCATCTTCGACCGTACCTCCGGGGCCCGGGTCATGCCGGCCCTGGTGGACGCCCGCAGCATGCGAGCCATTGACGCCAGGCAACTCTACGCCGGCCCCGGTCCGGCATTCCCGGCCGACAAATCGGTGCGGCGCAGCCGCTTCGTGGAATATTTTGCCCGGCAGGGCGACGGCAAACGGCCTGCGAAAACGACGGAGTGAAAAGGTGAGTCTTCAAGGAACCGAAACCATCAAGGTAGAGCGCCACCAGCAGCGGGTCACCGTTACTCTGGCAAATCCGCGCCTGAAAAACCGGCTCAACAGCGAAGATCTGGCCGATCTGCTGAACCTGGTGAACCGGCTCCACCAGGACACCACGGTTCGGGTTGTCACTTTCACCGGAGAAGGTGACTGCTTCTGCGCCGGTTTTGACCTGAATGAACTCAGCCGCGTCACCGAGGATCAGCGGCTGCCTGACTTCGACAAACTGGCCCAATCCATCGAGGATCTGCGCTGTCCCACCATCTGCGCCCTGAACGGCAGCGTTTACGGTGGCGGCATTGACCTGGCCCTGGCGTGTGACTTCCGGCTGGGCGTGGAAGGCATGGAACTCATGATGCCGGCCGTCCGGCTCGGGCTACATTACTATCCCAGCGGCATCCGCCGCTATGTCGCACGGCTGGGCGGAAAAGGCGCACGACGCCTGCTGCTCCGATCGGAGACTGTTGGAGGGCAGGACCTGCTGGACCTGGGATTCCTGGACGAAATTCACCCGGTGGACAGACTGGCCGCGGCCGCCAGGTCCTTAGCCGCCCGCCTGGCCGGATTCGGGCCGCTGGCGCTGGAAGGAATGAAGCAGTGCATCAATGGGTTCGCCCGGTCCAGCGCCGAACTGGCGACCATGGAGGAACGCTTCCAGGACGTCCTGCAGTCCGAGGATATCCGCGAAGGCATCCGGGCACAGCGGGAAAAGCGCCCGCCCGGGTTCCAGCGGAAGTAGCTGCCTGCCCCAGTTAGACCATCACCACCGATTACTCGGGGGCAATAGTCCTGAACGACTGGAAATCGCACTTCCACGCGGTTCCCTGGTTCCGAACGCCACAGTACTGATAGCTTTGCCTCGGCAACGGCGTGACACCCAGGGCCGGCGTGAACTGAAACGTGAACTCCAGATCCCCACTGGTGTTTTCCGTCGGAACCTCGAAGGTTACTTCACAAGTGGACGCGGATCCCGGTGAAGAATACTCTCCCCAACGTCGATCGGACGCGCTTTGATTGATGATGGTTTCCGTTGCACCGCAGGTGGAGGACACGTACCTGACCCGGCTGTTGCGGTAGTAAAACCTGGCTCGGCCCGGCGTGTTGGAGTCGATAGTGGTCAGTACGGTAAAGCGGCCTCCCGGCAATAGGGGATTTGTTGGCGTGGGTCCTTGCCGGAGTCGAGTCAGCATGCGCAACACGGCAGCCGGCGTCGGTGAACTGGAACCAGGTCCTCTGTTCCAGCGCCGAAAGCGGAAGCGTCCTTCTCCCACGCCCCGGGTCCGAGGAAACAAAGTCCCGTAGTTTTTCAGCGCCACCGCTTCAAATCCATCAGTGAATATTTCCAGTTCGGCCTCACCCCCAGCGGCCACGTCGGCCATGCCCGGCGCCCCCGGCGGCAGCGCCTCTTCGATCCAGGTCGTGCCATCAAAGCCCCAGGCCACACCCTCATTGGGAGACGGACCCTTCATCGCACCCGGGCGCCGGCCCACGGCAAACACCAGGTTGGGCCCATACCCGGCCATCCCGGTCAGCGTATCATTTGGACCCGCATCGGCTTGCTTGGTCCAGCCCTGGCCATCGAATTTCCAGAATTCATTGTTGAACGCCTGATTGACCGCGAATATCTCCGAGGGAGCAAAATCTCCCGGGACGCAGCTGTCCTCGGGGATATACGCCGCAATCAGGTTCAGGGGGCTGCCGCCCGGCTGCTCATACAGCGCCAGATCCATCGGGTCATCGGCATTGGACAATGCGCCGTCGGTGAATCGGCGGATGGTCCCGTCGGTGTACAGGGCCTTCACATCGTTACTGCTGCCGCACAGGGTCAACACGGGCCTGGAGCTTAGCCGACAGAATGCGCTGGCGTCGGGATCAGCAATGACATAGGGACATACCGTGTTGAAGCCAAAGCCACCGCCGCTGGCCAGTTCCTGGTAGATCACCAGGTCCTTTTCCGGCGGCGCCCAGACCGGGGTGAAAAAGCGTGGATCACCGGTATTCTCCGGGAACAATGGGCTCCAGCTGCCATTGTTCCAGATCAGAACCAGGTCCTGTCCAGAAGCCACGGCAAACGTCTCGTCCACCGCCAGCACATCCAGCAGGTCCTTGCTGGTGCCCGAGGGCACGATGGTCCCGGCATCCCCCTGGTTGAAGTGCACGATCTGGCCGGCATTGCCCACGCCGATGGCGAAATCCTCACTGGGCGCACTGAATCCCACCAGGGTTTCGGTAGCATTGACAGGCTCGGTGGACCAGGGCTGGGCCAATGCGCCGCCGGCAAACGCCAGCAGGCAGATCAACAGGACGGAATGGCCATTCATGGCGTGTCTCCAGGCAGCTTCCACCACTCATGCGAGAATCGGCGCCAATCAGCGACAGCGGCTGCAGAGAAACGTGACTCGGAGTGCTAGTTTGGGTCCGGCTGCATCCGGATTTCGTTGTCGTAGACACCCTCTGGCAGCGGCAAACCGGCCAGTTCGGCATCACCCAGGGGGCCGTCGGGCGTCACGCCATGCATTTCCAACACGGCCTGCAGCTGCCGGCAATGGTGGGCCGCGTGCCAGGTGGTGCGCTCCAGCACGCCTAACGCGTCACGGCGGCCGTAGTAAGTGTCCATCTCAGCCGGCAGCCCCCGGTCCATGCGGCGCCACCAGTTCTGCAGCCCGGTTTTGACCTGCTCCCCCGTGTGGGCCAGGGTCGGGCCATCCGACAGGCCCTCGGGCGTCACTCGCTCGAACCACTCGTATTCCAGGGTGCCTCCCTCAGCCGCCGCCACGAAGGCCTGCACCACCATGAATATGTGGTAGACCAGGTCACTGTAGGGGCGGTCGCGGCCCGGAAAATGTTCCCGCAACTGCTGCCCACTGAGCTGGCAGGCAAAGCGCTGGGCCGCCGCGATGATGCGTTGGCACTTTTCCACGTACTGCTCCGCTGTCAACTGCGGACCGGCCAGGCTGACCCCGACAAAATCGGCCACGTCCCGCAGGTCCTGGCAGTAGGTGCCCAGCTCTCCCCGGGCCACGACAGGTACCGAGCGAAAACCCAAGGCCGCCAGATCCGACATCGCGCCCGGCGATTCCACCACGTTGATAGACTCGAAGTGGATACCCTGATCGATCAGGAATTCTTTGGTGCGAAGGCAGCTGGAGCAGCCGGGCTGCCAGTAGACACGATAGGTTTCGGACATTGCACTCTCCGGGAATCTATCCCCTACCTGTATGTTTATCGGTGAACGCTTGCTGCGCAAGCTGGTGAACGCGCAGCGTTCGTTCACCAGCTTGCGCAGCAAGCGTTCACCCTAAAAAAAAGCCCGCGCGAAGCGGGCTTTTTTGCTGCACCTGGCAATAATCAGCCGACCAGGATGCCACCGTACTGGACGAAGAACGGCACAAACACCAGCGACAGGATCGCTGACAGTTTGATCAGGATGTTCAGCGAGGGGCCCGAGGTGTCCTTCAGCGGATCACCCACGGTGTCACCGACAACCGCAGCCTTGTGGTTTTCGGTGCCCTTGCCGCCCAGGTTGCCGGCTTCGATGTACTTCTTGGCGTTGTCCCAGGCGCCGCCCGAGTTGGACGAGGCGATGGCCAGCACACCGCCGGCGACCAGCGATCCGGCCAGCAGGCCGGCCAGGGCCTGGATGCCGAACAGGAAGCCGGTGACCAGAGGCGCACCCATGATCAGGATGCCCGGCGGGATCATTTCCTTGACCGCAGCCGAGGTGGAAATGGCCACACACTGCTCGTAGTCAGGATCACCCTTGCCTTCCATGATGCCCGGGATCTCGCGAAACTGGCGACGCACCTCTTCAATCATCTTGTAAGCCGCCGAGCCCACGGACTTCATGGTCATGGCGGTGAACAGGGCCGGCAGAACCGCACCGATGAACAGGCCGGTGAAGACCATGGGATCCAGCAGGTTGATGCTGCCCAGCAGGTCAGAAGTGGGATCGTCTTCCTTCAGCAGGATATCGGCCCGGGTGAGGAAGGCGGCAAACAGCGCCAGGGAGGTCAGGATAGCGGCGCCGATGGCGAAGCCTTTACCCATGGCGGCGGTGGTGTTGCCGGCAGCGTCCAGCACGTCGGTGCGCTTGCGCACGTGCTCTTCCATACCGGCCATTTCGGCGATACCGCCGGCATTATCCGCTACCGGTCCGTAAGCGTCGATGGTCAGGGCAATAACCAGGGTGCCCAGCATACCCAGGGAGGCGATGGCCACGCCGTACATGCCGGCCAGCATCCAGGGGATATAGATGGCCAGGCCGATGGCCAGGTAGGGACCAACGGCGGACTTGTTGCCCAGGGCCAGGCCAAAAATGATGTTGGTCGCGGTACCTGTCTTGCAGGACTCGGCCACTTCACGCACCGGCCCGTAAGCGTCGGAGGTGTAGTACTCGGTCAGCAGACCCACCACCAGCCCGGCAATCAGGCCGGCCAGGAAGCAGAAATACACCCCGGTATTGGTATAGGTTTCTCCCAGGATCTGGAAGTCCGCCGGTACCAGCTGCACGGTCACGAAGTACATGACAATGGCCATGAGCACGCTGGAGATAATCAGCATGCGCTTCAGCGCAGGGCCGACCTGCTCCTCGGTAGTCACCCGCACCAGCAGGATCGTGATCAGGCTCACCGGAATTCCGATGGCGGATATGACAATGGGATACAGCAGCGCGTCCACGTTGCCGGCAAATGCGATGGCGGAGATCACCATGGCGGCGCAGGTACTCTCTGCGCAGGAACCGAACAGGTCAGCACCCATGCCGGCCACGTCACCCACGTTGTCACCCACGTTGTCGGCGATGACCGCCGGGTTGCGGGGATCGTCTTCCGGGATACCGGCTTCCACTTTGCCCACCAGGTCAGCGCCCACGTCGGCAGCCTTGGTGAAGATGCCGCCGCCCACACGTGCGAACAGCGCGATGGAGGAGCCGCCCAGGCCAAAGCCGGCGATGACTTCCATCAGGATGTGGTTCGGCAGCTGTTCCGGCATGACGTATTTCAGGGCCAGGTAAATCAGCAGCAGGCCAAGCGAGGCCAGGCTGACCAGAGCAAAACCCATCACCGACCCGGAATGCAGCGCCAGGTTAAAGGCATCCGACAGCGACTGGTTGGCAGACACCGTGGTGCGAGCGTTGCCGCTGGTGGCGATTTTCATGCCGATGTAACCGGATGCAATGGAAATGACCGCACCCACCAGGAACGCTACGGCGGTGTAGACACCTTCGTTGACGTAGTCGGTGTGGTGATCGTCGATCAGCAGGGCAATGATGGCGGCGAACACCACCATGAAGATGGCCATGAACTTGTATTCCTGCTTGAGGAACGCCATGGCTCCGGACGCGATGGCCGCGTGGATTTTTTTGAGGCGCGCTTTGATGTCTTCATCTTCGACACCCATGTCGATGGGTACTTTTTTCACCGACGATGAGTAATAGAAGGCGACCAGAAGCCCCAGCAGGGACAGCGCCAGAATGATTGCTACAGACATTTCCAGAGTTACTCCAGATTTTTAGTGAGGAATTCGATTGGTTTTGCTTTTTCGACCCGCGTTTCGCCCAGGCGAAAGCCGATGAAGCTCCCGCGACCGAGCAGAGGATTCGCGCAAAAATGTGAGTATTCAGCTATTCCGAAAAACCCGCCAAGCCCTTAGGCCTCGGGGAGATTGGCGCGGAAGTTTACCACATCCTGGGCCCGGAAAGGCCCCTCCGATGGTCGAATGTGACCCCGCAATTCTACGTACACGGCGGCCGGGGCTTCTCCCGGGGCTGGCGCCAGTGCAGAATTCGCTTTTTGCACCCGTTTCAAGGACCTTGATGAACGTATCCGAAGCCGTCGCCCAGCGCCGCACCATTCGCGGTTTTCGCCCTGACCCGGTAGACCCCAAGCTGATCCGGCAGATCTTTTCCCGTGCGCAGCAGGCGCCGTCCAACTGCAACACCCAGCCCTGGCACATGACCGTGGTGTCCGGCCAGGCGCGGCAGCAGCTGGAGCAGAGCCTGATGCAGGAAATCATGTCCGGCAAGCCCCCCTCCCCGGCATTCACACCGGGAGACCACAATCTGCAGGGCATCTACCGCGAACGGCAGGTGGACTGCGCGGTTCGCTACTACGGCGTCATGGGCATCGGGCGCGAGGACAAGCAGGCCCGCAACGAACTGATGGCGAAAAACTGGCAGTTTTTCGGGGCGCCCCACGCCGGCTTCCTGTGCATGCCCCTGGACATGGGACCGGTCAACGCCATCGACATCGGCATCTACCTGCAGACCCTGATGCTGCTGTTCGTGGAGCACGGCATCGACAGCTGCCCCCAGGGCGCCCTGGCCTTTTTTCCCGATCCGGTGCGAGAGATCGGCGGTATCCCCGAGGGCATGGGTATCGTCTGCGGCATCTCGTTTGGCTACGCCGATGAGGAGGCCCTGATCAATACCGTGAGGATGCCCCGGGACGAACTGAACCGGGCAGTTGAATTCGTGGAATGATCCTCAGGTCAATGCGCCGGACTGGCGCAGGGCCTCAATCTCCTCCGCCTCAAACCCCCAGTCCGCCAGCACCGATTCAGTATCAGCACCTTCAGGACTACCTGGCTCCGGCACATCACACTGGCTGCGACTGAATCGCGGCGCCGGCGCCGGCTGGGTCAGGCCGTTGATGTCGATAAAGGTCTGGCGAGCCCGGTTGTGGGGGTGGTCCGGGGCTTCGGTGAAATCCAACACCGGCGCAAAGCAGGCATCGGTACCCTCCAGCAGTTCGCACCACTCCTGCCGGGTCCGGGTCCTGAACACCTGCTCCAGGCGCTGCTTGAGCTCCGGCCAGCGCGACGGATCCAGCTGCTTGCCGAAGGTCTCGGGATCAAGCTCCAGTTTCTCCAGCAGCAGCGCATAGAACTGCGGCTCCAGCGGCCCCACCGAGACAAACTTGCCGTCTGCCGTCTCGTAGACGTCGTAATAGTGGGCGGCGCCGTCCAGCAGGTTGGCCGAGCGCTGACTGGACCATACGCCGAGCCGCTGCATGCCGTGAAACATGGACATCAGGCTGGCCGCGCCGTCGGTTATGGCGGCATCCACCACCTGTCCCTGACCCGAGGTTTTGGACTCCACCAGAGCCGCCAGCATGCCCATCACCAGGAACAGGCTGCCGCCGGCGTAGTCCCCCACCAGATTGAGCGGAACGGCGGGTTTTTCCCGACTGCCAATGGCGGCCAGGGCGCCCGAAATGGCGATGTAGTTGATATCGTGACCCGCCACGGTGGACAGCGGACCGTCCTGGCCCCAGCCGGTCATCCGGCCATAGACCAGGCGGGGATTGCGCGCCAGGCAGGCGTCGGGCCCGAAGCCCACCCGCTCGGCCACGCCGGGCCGGAAGCCCTCGAACAGCATGTCGGCCTTCTCCACCAGGGTCATCAGGGTTTCCAGGCCCTCGGCGGTTTTCAGATCCAGGGCGATGGATTTCTTGCCGCGGCTGTGGACGTCCATGGCGGACGGCAGCGCAATGCCCGGGGTAGAAGAGGATCGCTCCACTACGACCACTTCGGCGCCCAGGTCAGCCAGCAGCATTCCGGCATAGGGTCCGGGTCCGAGTCCCTTGATTTCAAGGACCTTGATGCCGGCCAGGGGACCCACCAGATCAGTCCGCGTCCAGCGCCCGCCCGATGATTTCTTTCATGATTTCGCTGGTACCGCCGTAGATGCGCTGGACCCTCGCGTCAGCGTAGAGCTGGGCAATGGGGTACTCCAGCATGTAGCCGTAGCCACCGTGCAGCTGCAGGCATTCGTCGATGATTTCGCACTGGGTCTCGGTGCACCACAGCTTGGCCATGGCGCCGGTGGCGTTGTCCAGCCGGCCGTCCAGCAGCTTCTGCACGCAGCTGTCCACGAAAGCCCGCATGACCTCGAGTCTGGTCTTGCACTCGGCCAGCTTGAAGCGGGTGTTCTGGAAGCCCATGACCGGCTGGCCGAAGGCCTTGCGCTCGCGCACGTACTGGATGGTCTCGCGCACCGCCATCTCGGTGGCGCCCAGGGCCGCCATGGCGATGATGAGTCGCTCGTAGGGCAGTTCCTGCATCAGATTGACGAAGCCCATACCCTCGGCACCGCCCAGGAGGTTTTCCCTGGGCACCCGGACGTTTTCGAAAAACAACTCGGAGGTGTCCTGGGCTTTCAGCCCGATCTTTTCCAGGTTCCTGCCCCGGCTGAATCCCTCGGCGCCCTCGGTTTCCAGCACCATCAGGGAAATTCCCTTGGCACCCTGGTTTGGATCGGTTTTGGTCACCACGACGATCAGGTCTGCGACCTGGCCGTTGGTGATGAAGATCTTGGAGCCGTTGATGACATAGTCGTCGCCATCGGCCAGGGCCGTGGTGCGTATGCTCTGAAGGTCCGAACCCGCAGAAGGTTCCGTCATGGCGATGGCGCCGACGAGCTCGCCGCTGATGAGTTTCGGAAGCCAGCGCTGCTTCTGCTCATCCGTGCCGAAATTCAGGATGTATCGGGCAACGATGTTATGGACGCCAAAGCCCCAACCGGCATCCCCAACCCTGGCCTGTTCCAGGAAAATCACCATATCGTGTCCGTAGTCACCACCGGAACCGCCATACTCTTCCGGCATTGAAGCGCCGAGCAGTCCGAGTTCACCGCACTGGTTCCAGAACTCCCGGTCCACGTAGCCCTGCCTGCGCCAGCGGTCCATATTGGGAACCAGTTCGGCGGCGAAAAATCGCTCCACCATATCCGCCAGCTGAGCATGTTCTTCGCTCATCCAGGGCGCCACGCGATGCCCGGCGTTAAATTCCATTTGGTTGGCTGCTGTTGCCATGAGGTGATTCTCCTGATTGCTTATTTGATCCGGCCTGGGCGGGTCAGCTCCATTCCAGCTCAGGGAAGGGCCACCGTCGCCGTTGCGCTTAGTGTTGTTTTTCCGTCATCGATCCGGGTTCTGAGCTTCAGACGCAGCCGCCGTTCCCCGTCTTCCTCAAAAATCCTGGAAACACGGCCACTGCAGGTCACCGTCGCATGCACCGGCGTAATCGCCATAAAGCGGGCTGAATAGGCCCGCAGCTGCTGCTGGGGGATCCATTCGGTCACCATTCGTCCCAGCACCGCCATGGACAGCATGCCGTGGGCGATGACGTCGTCCAGTCCAGCCTGTTGAGCGAAGTCCGAGTCCACGTGAATCGGGTTATGGTCACCGGAGCCGCCACAGTAAAGGGCCAGCACATGGCGGGTGACGGGACCAAAAGTCAGGGTCGGCAGTTCGTCGCCGACCTGCAGCTGGCCAAAATCAGGTGCCTGGCCGCTCACGCCTGGGGCCTGCGCATGATGAGAGTGGTCCGGCGCTGCTGTACCTGTTCGCCCAGCTGGTTGGTTGCGGTGGCCACCAGTTCCATGAAGTCCATGGCGCCGCCCTTTTTCTCGTACATCTTGTCGATGCGGTCCTGCAGCGTAATGGTGTCACCGGCGAAAATCAGGCCCTGGTAGCTGAAGCTTTCTTCGCCGTGCAGCAGGTATCGATAGTCAATTCCAAGCTCTTCGGCGTCGGGACCGGTGCGGGGTGCCAGGGACCACAGGCAGGTGCCGAAGGATGGCGGCGCCAGGACCGAACGGTAGCCGGCCTGCCGGGCCGCTGCCTCGTCCAGGTAGATGTCCCGGGTTTCTCCGATCGCCTTGGCGAACAGCCGCAGCTGGCCCAGCTCCACCTGCACCGAGGCGGGTTCGGATACGTGTCCCAGGTATTCCCGATTGAAGATCGTCATGGATTGAGTACGAGACGGCCGGCTCCCGGCCGAGCGGCCCGTGCCATCGATCTACACCAATAGTTGAGTTTACTCATGAGTAAGGTAATATGCCAATAACTTACCCACGGGTAACTTAGATGTCAAATCCCAGCACCAGCGGTCGACGAGCAGCCCGGCGTATCGGCGTGGATCAGGGCGCCGATTTCGAACAGCGGCGCCGGATTATCCTGCGGGAAGCGGCCCGGGCCTTTAACGAAAAAGGGGTGGAGAACACCTCCCTGGACGACATCGCTGCCCGGCTCAACGTCACCAAGCCGGCGCTGTATCACTACGTGTCCAGCAAAGATGAATTCGTTTCGCTCTGCCTGGCCCAGGCCATGGAGGACAACCAGCGTCTGCTCGAGGAGGCCGGGCAGCGCGGCGGAACGGGACTGGAGCAGCTCATCTACATCTTCGAGCGCTGGGTGCAGGGTGTGGTGTCGGATTTCGGCCGCAGCATTGTGCTGGTGGATCTGCGCACCCTCAGCGACGCCAGCCGCCGGGAACACCGCAAGGCCCAGCGGCAGCTGCTGCGCTCGGTGGAGTCCATCATTCAGCGGGGAATCGAGGACGGCTCGGTACGCCGCTGCAGTCCCGCCGTCATGGCGCTCAGCCTGATCGGCCTGTTCAATTCCCCGGCGCGCTGGTACCGGGAGGACGGTGGACTTAGTATCGAGGAAATTGCACAGGAGTTGATGGCCCTGCTGACCAATGGCGTGGCCGCCAGCCCCGAGTAAGTCACACCGGCCCCAGAGGTTCAAACCCGAAATGAGCATCCGTCCGCGGCGATCCGTCCTGTACATGCCGGGCTCCAACACGCGTGCCCTTGAAAAGGCCAGGACCCTGGCCGCTGACTGCGTGATCATGGACCTGGAAGACTCCGTGGCACCCGATGCCAAGGAACAGGCACGGGACAATGTCCTTCGTGCCCTGGAACGGGGCGGCTATGGCCGGCGCGAACGGGTGTTTCGCATCAATGGCCACGACACGCCATGGCACGCAGAAGACCTGGAGGCCGCCGCCCGCAGCGGTGCCGACGCAGTCCTGCTGCCCAAGGTCAGCACCGCCGAACAGGTGGGCCAGGCGGCCGAGAGCCTGGCCAGCCACGGCGCTCCCAGCGACCTGGGGCTTTGGGTGATGGCGGAAACCGCCGCCGGAATCCTGGACATGGACACCATTGCCGGCAGCCATCCAGCCCTGCAGGTCATCGTCATGGGCAATGCTGACCTGGCCAGCGAACTGAGGATCGATCCAGGCCCGAACCGGGAGGGCCTGATTGGCCCCATGAGCCACTGTGTGCTGTCGGCCCGGGCCCATGGACTTGATATACTGGACGGCGTTTCAGAAGACTTCAGCGACATGACGGCGTTTCGCGCTTCCTGCGAACAGGGACGGTCGCTGGGCTTCGATGGAAAGACGCTGATTCACCCCCGGCAGATAGACGCCGCCAATGACGTTTTTGGCGTGTCGGACCAGGCCATCGAGTCCGCCACAGCCGTTTGTGATGCGTGGCAGGCCGCCTTCGACAAAGGTCGGGGTGTTGCCGTTCTCAATGGGCGTATGATCGAGCAACTGCACGCCGAATCAGCGCAGCGAACACTGGCCCTGGCAGAGGCCATCCGGGAGATGGAGAATGGCTGAGAACAACACCCCACGCCAGCGATGGGATGAGCTGGCAACCCGGGAGCGCAAGGGGCGCTCACCCGACGATCTGGTCTGGCAAACCCCGGAAGGCATTCCGGTGCAGCCGGTATACACCGCTGACGACCTGGCCGGCATGCAGCACCTGGACAGCCTGCCCGGATTCAAGCCATTCATACGCGGCCCCAGGGCCACCATGTACACGGGAAGACCCTGGACAGTGCGGCAGTACGCCGGATTTTCAACGGCGGAGGAATCCAACGCCTTCTACCGCAATAACCTGGCGGCGGGACAAACCGGCCTGTCGGTAGCCTTCGACCTGGCCACCCACCGGGGCTACGACTCGGACCACCCCCGGGTGGTGGGCGACGTGGGTAAAGCGGGAGTGGCCATCGACACCGTCGAGGACATGAAGATCCTGTTCGACGGTATCCCGCTGGACAAGATGTCTGTCTCCATGACCATGAACGGCGCGGTGATCCCGATCATGGCCATGTACATCATTGCCGCCGAGGAGCAGGGCGTCAGCCAGCAGCAGCTGGCCGGCACACTGCAGAACGACATTCTCAAAGAATTCATGGTGCGCAACACCTATATCTACCCGCCCCAGCCCTCCATGCGCATCGTGGCCGACATCATCGGCTTCACTGCCCACCACATGCCGCGCTACAACTCGGTATCCATCTCCGGCTACCACATGCAGGAGGCCGGAGCCACGGCGGTACAGGAGCTGGGCTTTACCATCGCCGACGGCATTGAATACGTACGCGCGGCCCTGGCCAGCGGGTTGAAGGTGGATGAGTTTGCGCCGCGGCTGTCGTTCTTCTTCGGCATCGGCATGAACTTCTTCATGGAGGCGGCCAAGCTGCGTGCGGCCCGCCTGCTGTGGGCCCAGCTGATGGAAGAGCTGTTTCAGCCGGAGAACCCCAAATCGCTGATGCTGCGGACCCACTGCCAGACCTCAGGAGTCAGTCTGACCAGCCAGGATCCCTACAACAACATCATCCGCACGACGGTGGAGGCGCTGGCCGCGGCCCTGGGCGGAACCCAGTCCCTGCACACCAATTCCTTCGACGAAGCCCTGGCGCTGCCGACCCCGTTTTCCGCCCAGATTGCCCGCAATACGCAACTGGTGCTGCAGGAGGAAACGGGCGTCACCCGGGTGGTTGATCCCCTGGCCGGGTCCTACTACGTGGAAAGCCTGACCGCGTCCCTGGTCGCCGAAGCCCGCAAGCTCTTCGACGAGGTGGAGGAACTGGGGGGCATGACCAAGGCGGTGGAATCCGGCATGCCCAAGCTGCGCATCGAGCAGGCCGCCGCACTGCGCCAGGCCCGCATCGACCGCGGTGAAGAAGTCATCGTCGGAGTTAACAAGTTTCAGCGGGACGATGAACCCGATATCGACGTGCTGGACATCGACAACACCGCGGTGCGCGAGTCTCAGATCGAGCGGCTGACCCGAGTCCGCGCCGAGCGCGACGAGACCGCCTGCCAGGTGGCCCTGGACGCCCTGACTGCCGCCGCTGAAAACGAAACCGGCAACCTGCTGGATCTGGCCCTTGATGCGGCCCGGACTCGGGCCAGCGTGGGAGAGATCTCCGGCGCCCTGGAAAAAATTTACGGGAGGCACACCGCCGTGACCCAGTCCATCAGCGGAGTGTATGGATCCGCCTACGAAGACGACGCGGATTTCGCCAGTATCCAGGCGGAAATCGACGAGTTTGCCCGCGGCGAAGGCCGTCGTCCCAGGATGCTGGTGGTAAAGCTGGGACAGGATGGCCATGACCGGGGCGCCAAGGTGATTGCCACGGCATTTGCCGACCTGGGCTTTGACGTGGATATCGGGCCGCTGTTCCAGACCCCGGAGGAGGCCGCACGGCACGCGGTGGAAAACGACGTTCACGTGGTGGGCGTGTCCTCCCAGGCAGCCGGCCACAAAACTCTCGTTCCCCAGCTGATCGAGGCACTGAAAGCCAACAACGCTGAAGATATCCTGGTGGTATGCGGCGGGGTCATCCCGCCAAAAGATCACGCGACGCTGAGAGCGGGAGGTGTAGCCGCCGTGTTCGGCCCGGGCACCAACATCCCGGCTGCCGCGCGGGACGTCATCCGGCTGATCCAGCAGCGCCAGAAAGCCGCCTGAGCCAAAAACGACAACAGCAAAAGAAACAAGCCTATGAAGGACATCATCCAGCAGCTTGCTGACAAGCGGGCCGCGGCCAAACTGGGCGGCGGTCAGCGCCGCATCGACTCCCAGCACGCCAAAGGCAAACTCACCGCCAGGGAGCGCATCGAGCTTCTGCTGGACCCGGGCAGCTTCGAAGAATGGGACATGTTCAAGGAGCACCGCTGCACCGATTTCGGCATGGCCGAGCAGAAGGTGCCCGGCGACGGCGTCGTGATCGGCTACGGCACCATCAACGGGCGGCTGGTGTTTGTGTTCAGCCAGGATTTCACTGTGTTCGGCGGCTCTCTGTCCGAGGCCCACGCGGAGAAGATCTGCAAGATCATGGACCAGGCCATGAAAGTAGGCGCGCCAGTGATCGGTCTGAACGACTCCGGTGGTGCGCGCATCCAGGAGGGCGTGGCCTCCCTGGGGGGCTACGCCGAGGTCTTCCAGCGCAACGTCATGGCCTCGGGCGTGATCCCGCAGATTTCCCTGATCATGGGGCCCTGCGCCGGCGGCGCGGTGTACTCCCCGGCCATGACCGACTTCATCTTCATGGTCAAGGACACGTCATACATGTTCGTCACCGGTCCGGACGTGGTCAAAACCGTCACCCACGAGGTAGTGACCGCCGAGGACCTGGGCGGCGCGGTGACCCACACCTCGCGATCCGGCGTAGCCGACCTGGCCCTGGAAAACGACCTGGAGGCCCTGCTCAACACCCGCCGGTTTTTCAGCTTCCTGCCCGCCAACAATCGGGAAAAGCCGCCGCACCGACCCACCGACGATCCGGCCAGCCGGATCATTCCGTCCCTGGACAGCCTGGTTCCCGAGGATGCCACCAAGCCCTACGACATCAAGGAGCTGATCGTGAAAGTGGCCGACGAAGGCGACTTTTTCGAACTGCAGCCGGACTACGCCCAGAATATCGTGATCGGGTTCATCCGATTGGAAGGTCACAGCGTCGGCGTGGTGGCCAACCAGCCCATGGTGCTGGCGGGTTGCCTGGACATCGACTCGTCGCGAAAGGGTGGACGATTTGTCCGCTTCTGCGACGCCTTCAATATCCCTATCCTGACTCTGGTCGACGTGCCCGGATTCATGCCCGGAACCGCCCAGGAGTACGGCGGCATCATCAAGCAGGGTGCCAAGCTGTTGTATGCCTATGCTGAAGCCACCGTACCCAAGGTCACTCTGATCACCCGCAAGGCCTACGGTGGCGCGTATGACGTGATGTCCTCCAAGCACCTGCGGGGCGATGTGAACTTCGCGTGGCCCAGCGCTGAGATCGCGGTCATGGGGTCCAAGGGAGCGGTGGAAATCATTTTCCGCAAGGACATCGGCGACGCCGACAAGATCCAGCAGCGCACCGACCAGTACCAGGAGAAGTTCGCCAACCCGTTCATCGCCAGCAACCGGGGCTACGTGGACGACGTGGTTACGCCCCGCTCCACCCGGGTTCGAATCTGCCGGTCGTTTGCCATGCTGCGGGACAAGGAACTGGAAAACCCCTGGCGCAAGCACGGCAACATCCCGCTCTGATCTCCCAGCAGGCAAAACGAACACAGGCACAACATGTTCAAAAAAATCCTGATTGCAAATCGCGGCGAAATCGCCTGCCGGGTCATCAAGACCGCCCGCAAAATGGGCATCCCGACGGTGGCGGTGTACTCCGAAGCCGATCGCCAGGCGCTGCACGTGAAGATGGCCGACGAGGCGGTGTACATCGGCCCCGCGCCATCGGCAGAAAGCTACCTGGTCATCGACAACATCATCAATGCCTGCCGGGAAACCGGGGCCGACGCTGTTCACCCGGGCTACGGGTTCCTGTCGGAAAACGCGGCCTTCACCGAGGCCCTGGCCAAGGCGGGCATCACCTTCATTGGCCCCGAGGCCCACGCCATCACCATGATGGGAGACAAGATCACCTCCAAGAAGCTGGCCGCCGACGCCGGCGTCAATACCATCCCGGGATACCAGGGCATTATTGAAAGCGCTGACCACGCGGCAGAGATCGCCAGCGAGATCGGTTACCCGGTCATGCTCAAGGCCAGCGCCGGGGGCGGCGGCAAGGGCATGCGGGTGGTCTGGAACGAAGAGGAATGCCGTGACGGCTTTGTCCGTGCCAGCAACGAAGCCAAATCCAGCTTCGGCGACGACCGGGTACTGGCGGAAAAGTTTATCGAGGAGCCCCGCCACATCGAGATCCAGGTCATGGCTGACGCCCACGGCAATGCGATTTACCTGAACGAGCGCGAATGCTCCATTCAGCGGCGCCACCAGAAGGTCATCGAGGAAGCGCCCTCCCCGTTCCTGGATCCGGAAACCCGCACAGCCATGGGCGATCAGGCGGTGGCCCTGGCCAAGGCGGTGGACTACCGCTCAGCAGGAACCGTGGAGTTCATCGTGGACTCCAGCAAGAACTTTTACTTCCTGGAAATGAACACCCGCCTGCAGGTTGAGCACCCCATCACCGAATACATCACCGGCCAGGACCTGGTGGAGCTGATGATTCGGGTGGCGGCCGGCGAAGAACTGCCCCTGAGCCAGGCCGACGTCCCGATCAACGGCTGGGCGGTGGAGGCCCGGGTTTACGCGGAAGACCCGTTCCGCAATTTCATGCCCTCCATCGGGCGGCTGGCTCACTACATTCCTCCCGAGGAGACCGACAGGGTTCGCGTGGACACCGGCATTGAAGAAGGCTCGGAAGTCTCCATGTTCTACGACCCCATGATCGCCAAACTGGTGACCTGGGGCGCCGACCGGGCCGAGGCCATCGCCAACATGCAGGAGGCCCTGGACCGTTATTACATTCGCGGCGTGGCCCACAACATCAGCTTTCTCAACGCCGTGCTGGCCCACCCGCGCTTCGACGAGGGTCGTATTACCACCAACTTCATTGCCGAAGAGTACCCCGACGGCTTTCACGCCGAAGACGTGGTGCCCGACGACCCGGGTCTCCCCATTGCCATGGCCGCCATGGCGCACCGGGCGCTGATCGACCGGGCTGCCCGCATCAGCGGCCAGCTGGCCGGCCACGAGCGCAAGGTGGGCAGGTCTTTCGTGGTGCTGGCCGGCGGCGAAAACCATGCCGTTGAGGTGACCCCGGCTGACGATGGCTACGAGGTGAGCCTGGATGGACACGAGTACCGGATCAGCACCGGCTGGCGTCTGGGTGAGCCGCTCATCTTCGCCGAGGTGAATGGCGAACCGGTGTGTTTCCAGTTCGACCGCGCCGGCGTTCACTACCGCCTGTCCCGGCGGGGCAGCCAGATCGACGCGTTGGTGGTATCGCCGCGCACGGCGGAACTGGCCTCGCTGATGCCGGAAAAGGTAGCGCCCGACCTGTCCCGGTTCCTGCTTTCCCCCATGCCGGGGCTGCTGGTGCGCCTGTCCGCCGGTACCGGTGACGAGGTCAAGGCCGGAGAAGAACTGGCGGTGGTGGAAGCCATGAAAATGGAAAACAGCCTGCGCGCCTCTGAAGACGTGAAGATTGCCAAGGTGCTGGCCGAGGAAGGCCAGAGCCTGGTGGTGGATCAGCCCATCCTCGAATTCGAGTGAGCGCCGACCCGGAACAACTGGCCCGGGGCATCCTCGCCGGCGACCGCCGCGCCCTGGCCCGGGGCATTACCCTGCTGGAATCCTCCCGGGATGCCGACCGCGAACCCGGTGACCAGCTGCTGGAGCGGCTGGTGCCGCATTCCGGCCGGTCCATCCGGGTTGGTATTTCCGGCGTCCCCGGGGTCGGTAAGTCTACCTTTATCGAGAGCTTTGGCATTCACGCCATCAACCAGGGGCATCGGGTCGCTGTGCTGGCGGTGGATCCGTCGTCCGCCCTGAGCGGCGGCTCGATCCTGGGCGACAAGACCCGCATGTCCACCCTTTCCGCCAGCCTGGATGCATTTATCCGCCCCTCCCCCGCCGGCGGCACCCTCGGCGGCGTTGCGCGGAACACCCGGGAAACCATGATCCTGGTGGAAGCGGCTGGATTTGACGTGGTGCTGGTGGAGACCGTGGGGGTGGGTCAGTCGGAGACCGCGGTGGCGGAAATGACCGATTTCTTCATGCTCATGCTGCTGCCGGGCGGCGGCGACGAACTGCAGGGTATCAAGCGGGGCATCATTGAACTGGCCGACCTGGTGGTGGTGAACAAGGCTGACGGCGACCTGACTGCGGCTGCCGGGCGGGCCGCCGCGGAGTATCGCAACGCCCTGGGATTCCTCCATCCCAGGCACCGGGACTGGCAGGTCCAGGTGCTGACCTGCTCGGCCACGCAGCAACAGGGCATCAACGGAATCTGGTCGGCCATGACCGAATTCCGGGACCAGATGACCGCCAGCGGCACCCTGGAGCGGGCCCGGTCAGTCCACGCCCAGCGATGGTTGTGGGACGAAATCTCGGAAAACCTGATGGAACTGCTGCGCGAAGATCCCCATATGAACAGCAGGGTCCAGGAACTGGAACAGGCCGTCGCCCAGGGCAAGTCGCCACCGCGGGTCGCGGCCCGGGAAGTGCTGAACCTGTTCACGAATGCGCGAGAGGGTAAAGAATGATTGGAAAGCTCAACCACGTAGCGATCGTGGTCCCCGACCTGGAGCAGGCCTCCGCGGTGTATCGCGATACCCTGGGTGCCACGGTATCCAACCCCCAGGACCTGCCGGACCACGGCGTGACCACCGTGTTCGTGGAACTGCCCAATACCAAGATCGAGCTGCTGCACCCGCTGGGTGAGAACTCGCCGATCGCGAAGTTCCTGGAGAAAAACACCAGCGGCGGCATGCACCACGTGTGCTACGAAGTGGAAGACATCATCGCGGCCCGGGACCACCTCAAAGCCCAGGGCGCCCGAGTGCTGGGTAACGGTGAACCCCGCACCGGCGCCCACGGCAAGCCGGTGCTGTTTCTGCACCCTAAAGACTTCTGCGGCACGTTGGTCGAAATTGAGGAGGTCTGATGAAGGCACTCGTCCAGAGTGCCTTCGATGACCTCTCCTTAAAAACGTCATCCCGGACCCCGATCCGGGATCCATCTGATTACACGAAGGTGCCTTCGTTTAGGCCTGCATACCCCACACGAGCGCAACCATCGTCCGTGACACCATCAAGGGCTTGCGTAATTGAACGAAGCCTCCGATCAAGCCATTGCCCGGATCGAAGGCCATACAGACCCGCCTCTCAGATGGATCCTGAATCAAGTTCAGGATGACGGGCGAGTGGGACTCGATTCAGGATTCAGGTTGGTTTATCCGCAAGATGGGTCATCCGTGACTCGCTAGCGGTCGCGAATCGAAAACGCAGTTTGCGATTCACTCGCGGCCTTCGGCCGTGGGCACTTCCCTGTGCCAAAGTGGGTGAGCAGAGGACCCACTCCGGAACCCCTCAGTGCATGGAATCGAACCCTTCCGGACCCAATCTACTCCACCCCCACCGGCTCCCCCATCGCTTTGGCCGGAGCCGACCGCGCCCGATACCCATGCAAATCCTCCAGGATCAGGTACAGGCACGGCACCAGGAACAGGGTGATGACCGTGGCGAACAGCACACCCCAGGCCAGGGAGATCCCCATGGGCACCAGGAACATGGTTTCCGGCCTGGTGTTCAGCATGAAGGGCAGCAGGCCGACAAAGGTGGTGATGGAGGTCAGCAGTATGGGGCGGAAGCGCACGATGCCCGCCGTCAGCACCGCAGCAATCACCTCGGTCCCCTGACGCCGCTGGCGATTGACGTAATCCACCATCACCAGGCTGGCGTTCACCACCACGCCGGACAGCGCAATGACGCCCAGCAGCGAGGGAAACACGATGGGAAAACCCATGATCATGTGGCCGATCACCGCACCGATAACCCCAAACGGAATCACGCTCATGATGACGGCGGGCTGCAGGTAGGATTTCAGCGGAATGGCGAGGATGGCATAGATGGCCAGCAAGGCCATGGGAAACAGACTCAGCAGCCCCATCAGCGCCTTGTTGCGGTCCTCCTGCTCGCCGGTCAACCGGTAGCTGACGCTGGGGTATCCGGCCAGCAGCCCGGGCAGGACGTCAGCCTGCATGGCGGCCAGCACATTTTCCGGCGGCGTGACGGACCGGTCGGTGCGCGCCGTCACGGTCACCACGCGCTGGTTGTCCACCCGTCGGATGGTGGAAAAACCGCGCCCGTATTCCACCTCGGCAACCGATGCGAACGGTACTTCGGTGCCGTTGGCCGTTCGAATCCGCATTTCTTCCAGGTCTCCGAGGGAGCGGCGCTCAAACTCGGGATAACGGACCATTACCCGAACGTCCTCTGACCCGCGCTGGACCCGCTGGGCCTCTTCACCGTAGAACGCCTGGCGCACCTGCCGGGCCAGGTCATTCAGCGTCAGTCCCAGGACGCGCGCTTCGGGACGCAGGGACAGCTTCACTTCTTCTTTGCCGGAGCGGAAGGAATCAGTAATGTCGATGACACCGTCAAAGCGGGCCAGCTCTCCACGAATACGTGCAGCCACCTCACGCAACTGTTCCACGCTGCGTCCGCGCAGCTCGATGGATATGGGCGAGCCGGCGCTGAACAGGTCCGCCGAGAATCTCAGTTCCACGGCGCCGGGAATGGGTCCAGCCAGGTCTCGCCAGCGGCGTTCGATATCCGGCGCGGTAACCCCGGGCCGTTCGGAATTGGGCAGCAGCGAGATAATGATTTCCGCCCGGTGGCTTTGGGGTCCGCTGACGCCTCGCGGGCGAGGACGACCGTCTCCCAGCGACGTCTTGCCAATGCTTGTCAGCACACTTTGAATAATGCCGGGATTATCGGGGAACTCCCGGTCCAGCTGAGCCATGAGCTCGGCACCAGCCGCCTCGATCTTTTCCGCCGCCCGGGCCGTCTCGCTGGCGGTGATGCCTTCGGGCATGGTCAGCGATGCGGTTACAAGGTTGCCTTCGATGGGAGGAAAGAACTGGAATCCGATACGGCCGCTGAGGAAAAGCCCCAGGGTCAGCAGGATCACCGCCACGCCACCGGCAAGCACCGTGTAGCGCCACTCCACGGCAGCAGCCAGCCACCTTCCGTAGCGCTGTTTGGCGAAATCCTCCAGGCCCTGGGACAGGGAATTTTGAAAGTTCAACCAGCGCGCCACCAGGGCGTTGTGCTGGTGATCCCGGGCGCGGCTGCGGTGGGACAGGTGGCTGGGGAGAATCAGCATGCATTCCACGATGCTGAAGACCAGGCACAGGATCACCACGACCCCCACCACCGAGAAAAATGCGCCCATACGGCCTGGCACGAAGATAATAGGCAGGAAAGCCGTGACTGTGGTCAGCACCCCGAAGATGACCGGCACCGCCACCTCGTGGGCGCCGTTGATAGCCGCCGTGCGCTGGTCCTCGGCGTCGCGTTCGTGGGCATAGATCCGCTCGCCGACCACGATGGCGTCGTCCACCACGATACCCAGTACCAGGATGAATCCCATCACCGTCAGCGTGCTCAGCGTGATATCCAGCGGACCAAAAACCATGATGGCGCCAAGCAGGGAAATTGGGATCCCGGCTGACACCCACATGGCCAGCCGGAACCTGAGCGGCAGCGTCAGCGCCAGCAGCACCAGGATCAGACCACCCACCGCCAGGTTTTGCAGGATCGCCAGTCGCGCCCGCAGCTCTTCAGCCGTGTCCCGCCACAGCACCAGCTGGAGTTCCGCCGGCAGCCTGGAACGGGCCTGGTCCAGGTAATCGGCAACCGTATCAGCGATCTCCAGGGCGTCTTCGTTGCCGCTGCGGAACACCCGAACCATGGCGGCGGGCATGCCGTCGAAGCGCACGCGCAGGTCTCCTTCTTCGAACCCATCCACCACCCGGCCGATTTCGCCCAGGGTGACAGCGGTGCCGTCGTTTGCCGTCACCACCACAATGTCTTCGAAATCACTTCCGCGGTAATTCTGCCCCTGGGTGCGGACCAGCACCTCTCCGCCGCCGGTCCGGATGCTGCCGCCGGGAAGGTCCAGCGAGGAGCGCCGGACGATGCTGGCCACATCGGCCAGGGTCAGGCCGTAGCGGCGCAGGGTCAGTTCCGATACTTCGATGGAGATTTCGTCCGGCCGGACGTATTCCATGCCCACCTGGGAGACTCCCGGCAATGCGGCCAGTTCATCCCGCATTTCCTGGGCCAGGGTTTTCAGGGTTCGTTCGTCGGTGTTGCCGGCAATGACGATGTCGGCGACCTCGCTGACGATGGTGGCCTGGGACACGATGGGCTTTTCTGTTTCCGCGGGAAAGGTATTGATGGCGTCCACCTTGCCCTTGATGTCGTTCAGGGCGCGGATCATGTCTGTACCGGGATCAAACTCCAGCGAGACGCTGCAGTTGCCCTCGGCTGAGGCGGAGGTCATTTTCTGGACGTTTTCCGTACCTTCCAGGGCCTCCTCGATACGGATGCAAACACCCTGCTCCGTTTCTTCCGGTGTGGCACCGAGGTACGGCACATTGACGTTGACGATCTCAAACTCGACCTGGGGGAACTCTTCCTGGCGGGTATTGGCCAGTGAGACCAGTCCGCCAACCACCAGCAGCGCCATCAGCAGATTGGCCGCCACCGGGTTGTCCACAAACCACGCGATGATGCCTCTCATGGTTGTTATCCCGCCTGGCCGCGGTCAGCGGTGGCAACTGGCTTGACCCGCATGCCATCCACCACGGTTTGCAGGGGTGATACCACCACGCGCTCACCGGCATTCAATCCGGCGGTCACGTACACCTCGTCGCGGTAAACCCGCAGGATTTCAACATCCCGAATGCTGAGCCGCTCCTCGTCGTTGACGACCAGGACCCGGGTACCCTCTCTCAGGGCCACCCGGGGCAGCACCACCACGTCCTCCCGGGCGACACCGGCGATTTCAGCCTCCACGAACAACCCGACCGGCGGCGGCAGCAGCTGACTTTCCGGGTCAGCACTGATTCGGCCGATGGCGTAGACCATGCGGCTGCCGGGATCAATTTCGGCCTCAGTCCTGACCAGCCGGCCATTCCAGGACTGGCTCTGGCCGGCAAAATCCGTGCGGAAGGAAATTTGCGGCGACAGATCCACGGGAAGCTCGCCGCGCCGATTTTCGGGCAGGTTCAGATAAGCCAGCTGCCGGTCGGCAATGGGCAGGCGGACCTCGACAAAATCCACCGCATAAATTTCTGCCACGGCGGCACCGCGACTGATGAACTGTCCGCGATCGACCTTCTCACTCCTGACCAGGCCGGCGAAGGGTGCCTTCAGCTCGGTTCTGGCCAGGTCCCGCCGGGCGGTCTCCAGCACCAGTCGGGCATCCTGCAGTGCAGCAGCAGCCACCCTGGCACCGCGTCGGGCAGATTCCAGGTCGGCCTGGCTGACCAGGCTACGCCCATGCAGATCCTGGACTCTTCCATAGTCGAACTGGGCCAGTTCGTTCTCGGCATCCGCCCGGGCCAGGGCCGCCTCGGCCCTTTCCACCGCGGCGATGTAATCGCTCTGGTTGATGCGCAAAAGCGTTTCATCCAGCTCGAAGTACCCGCCCGGAACCAGGTTGGGTGAGACCCAGTCCACCCGGCCGGAGACTTCGGGCACCAGTGCTGACTCGCTGCGCGGGACCACCGTGCCCTGGGCATGTACTTTGAGCTGCACACGCTCGGGCTGGACGGTCAGCACCCGGACCGTCGTCGGCAGCGGCTGCGGCAGCGACGGCTCCACGGTACTGGCCGTGCCGATCAGCAGCGCGACCAGGGCCAATGCCGCCAGCAGCACTCCAATGGGTGCGATGACCTTGGCATTCATAGCTGTGCCCTCCGTGGACCATCGGCTGCAGCGGCCAGCATGGTGGCGACGCGTTGCCGCATCATGCGGTTGAGCCGCAGCATGGCTTCGCCCACCGCCGCGCCGTCCCGTTGTCGCAGCGCCTGCCTGATCTCGCCGGCAAATGCCCGGCGAATCTCCCGGGCCTCGGGTTCGTTCATTTTCGATCGCATCTGCTGGAGGGGCATTCTCGACAGCACCGGAGTCCGCAGTCCGTTGATGGTCAGGCGTAGCACCAGGTGATCGGCGAGTTCCACGAAGTACATGCACAGCCGGCGCATGGCCATGTGCTGCTCCACAGCATCGATGTCGTCACGCAGGATTTCGTCTACCAGTTCCTGGGCCCGGGTCAGTTCCGACTCGGTGGCGGATTCCATGGCCTTGCGGGCGGCGGTGTCCAGCAGGATGCCGAACATGTGCATGACCTCGTCCACCAGCTTGGCGTCGGGTACGTCGCTGACGTCCAGCAGCGGCCCCAGAACGTCCAGGGTACAGTCCTCGATGGCAGCAACCCGGGAGCCTCCTGGCTGAATCGAGGTAATGCCCAATTGTTCCAGTTTCTTGAAGGCCTCCCGCACGGCGCCCCGGCTGGCCTCGAAGCGGCTGCAAAGGTCCCGCTCCGACGGCAGGCGTTCACCGACCCGGTACTGACCGCGCAGGATTTCATCCCGCAGGGTGGCCGCGATTTCCTCGCTCCGGGAAGGAGCGGGCTTTATATTATCTAGCACTAATATGGTCCGACCAATTTGGTAGGACCAATTTTATGCCTCTGGCCAGGGATTAACAATGCCGGTGGTCACGGTCGGTATCCCGGCCCACGCACGACCCGGCCCGGCAATGCGCCGGTGTGTTCGCCATCCCGCAGCACCTGCTGACCGTTGACGAAGACGTGGACCATACCTTCGGCCAGCTGGTGCGGCTGCTTGAAGGTGGCCCGGTCACGGACGACAGCGGGGTCGAAAATGGCGATGTCGGCGTAAAAACCCGGCGCCAACCGGCCCCGGTCAGGAATCTTCAGGTTGGTTGCCGGCAGCAGGGTCAGACGGTGAACAGCTTCCTGCAGGGAGATCACCTTCTCTTCCCGCACATACTTGCCCAGCAGGCGGGCAAAATTGCCGTAGGCCCGGGGGTGGGTGCCCCGTTCCAGGAACCTGCCCTCCGGCGCCATGGCCGCCGCATCGGAGCCAAAACTCATCCACGGCAGCCTGATCTGCCGCTTGACGTTGTCCTCGGACATCAGGAAATAGATGGCCCCGATTTCCCCTTCGGCCTCCAGCACCAGATCAACCACGGTCTGGGCAGGGTCGGTGCCGCGTTCGGAGGCCACATCGGCGATGGTTCTACCCATCAGGTCACGCAGGTCGTCGTTGGCAACCGAGGAGAGCAGTACGCCTCCGGGGCCCGCGCCGTAGTAGAGATTCTCCCAGTCATCGGCGTTCTCGCCCATGGCGGCAACGATGCGTGCCCGTGAATCCGGCTGCCGCAGCCGCTTCAGCAGTTCCTCCGCGCCCCCCTCGCTGGCCCAGGGCGGGAAACAGGCGGTGAGGGAAGTACCGCCCGCCACGTAGGTATACATGTCGGTGGTGATGTCCAGGCCTTCGGCCCGGGCGTCTTCGATCATCCGGGTGATGGCGGGCAACTTGCCCCAGTTCTGCTGGCCGGCCATTTTCAGATGGTAGATCTCGGCGCCCACGCCCCCCTCCCTGGCAATGCGGATCAACTCCGCCACCGAATCCTCGATGCGGTTGCCTTCGCTGCGCATGTGGGAAATGTAGCGCCCACCGTATTCCCCCACCACGCTGGCCAGTTCGATCAGTTCTTCGGTGCTGGCGAAAAACGCCGGCGGATAGATCAGGGAGCTGCCCAGGCCCATGGCACCCTCCTCCATGGCCTGCCGGGTGAGGGCTTTCATCCGCTCCAGTTCCTCGGCGCTGGGCGGCCGGTCATCGAAGCCGATCTCGTGGATTCGCAGGGTGGTCGCACCGACAAAAGACGCCACGTTGGGCGAGACGCCCTTTTGCTCCAGGTACTCCAGATACTCACCCAGGGTCTGCCATTCCACCGGGGGGGCGTCCTCGCCCATGGCGTCCTGCAGCAGCGCTTTGCCCTGGTCGCCCTCGGGCAGCGGCCCCATGGACCAGCCCTCACCAAACACCTCCAGGGTGACCCCCTGTTTGATGTCACTGAGTCCGCGGCCGTCCTGGATCAGGCTGCCCACGGCCCAGCTCAGCATGTTGATGAATCCCGGCGCAATGGCCAGACCCGAGGCGTCCACCACCAGGACCGCCTCGGCGTCACCCAGGTCTCCGATGGCGGCAATCCGGTCGTCGCTGACGGCGACGTCGGTGACAATCCCCGGGAACCCCGTACCGTCATACACGGTGCCACCGCGGATGATCACGTCGTAGCTGGCGGCATGCAGCACGGCACAGACCATCCAGATGCAAGCTGCAACGCAACAGCGGCTGACTGAATTCATGGATTAGCCCTTCCCGGATTACTTAGGCGGAACGTCATCATACCCCGCACGTTGATGCGACGGGGCAGCTGATGCACAGTGGGAACCCGCCTCAAGACCACACTCTTTCGGAAACAATATGCGAATCATCAATGCCAGCCAGGTCCGGGAATTGCTGCCCATGGACGAGTGTATTGACGCCATGGACCAGGCCATGCGCGCTGTCAGCGCCGGCGAAGTCAGCATACCACCGCGAATCATCATGCCGCTTCACGGCACCGCGGGATTCCTGGGCGCCATGCCCGGCAGCGCGGGAAGCCCGAGAATCGATGGTGCCAAGTTGATCAGCCAGCATGCCGGCAATCCGGCCCGGGGGCTGCCCGCCATCCAGGGTTTTGTTGCGCTGTTTGACCCGGACAATGGAACACCCCGGGCACTGGTGGACGGCGCGGAGATCACCGGTATTCGCACCGCCGCGGCGTCCGGGCTGGCCACCCGGCTGTTGGCCAGGTCCGACGCCCGCAGCCACGGCATCCTGGGCACCGGGGTGCAGGCCGTCACCCACATTGACGCCATCGCCGCAAGCCGGGATATCGAGGAAACGCTGATCTGGGGCCGTGATTTTTCCAAGGCCCGGTCACTGGCTCATCAACAGGCGGAACGCACGGGGCGGAAATACCGCGCGGTGGACTCACCGGAACTGGCCGCCGGCTGTGACATCGTGACCACCGTGACTGCCGCAGCAGAGCCTATCCTGATGGGCGCCTGGATTCACCAGGGGACCCACGTCAACCTGGTCGGCGCCCACTCACCGGACTCCCGGGAAGCCGACAGCGAGCTGATGGCCACGGCTTTTGTTTACTGTGATCTGACAGAATCCCTTTTCAACGAATCCGGCGACGTCCTGATTCCCCTGAACGAGGGCAGAATGGACCGAAGCCAGATCCGCGGCGAAATCGGCAGCCTGGCGGCGGGAGATATTCCTGGACGGCAAAACCCGGACGAAATCACCGTATACAAATCCCTTGGGATCACTGCACAGGATCTGTTTGCGGCACAGCTGGTATTGGAAAAAGCGCTCGCACGGGATGTGGGCGAGGAGGTTACCCTATGATCACCGAAATGGTCTCGGGCCGCTGTACCTGCGCCGAGGTTGCCTACCAGTTTCAGCCGCCACCCCTGATCGTACACTGCTGCCACTGCCGCTGGTGCCAGCGCGAGACCGGCTCGGCCTTCGTGATCAATGCGCTGATCGAAACCAGTCGCATTGCCCTGTTATCCGGACAGCCCGATTCCGTCGAAACCCCCAGCGAAAGCGGCAAGGGTCAGCACATCATCCGCTGCCCTTCCTGCCGGGTCGCTCTGTGGAGCCACTACGCCGGAATGGGACAAGGGGTTGCCTTCGTTCGGGTGGGCACCCTGGACAACCCGGACCTGTTCCCGCCGGACATTCACATCTTCACGGAATCCAGGCAGCCCTGGGTGAGGCTGCCGGACACAATCCCCGTGCGCCAGCGTTACTACCGGCGGGAGGAGGTCTGGCCCGAGGCGAGTATGGAGCGGTGGGTCAACACGACCCGCGCCCAAAGGGCGCCACCTTAAAACGTCATCCTGGACTTGATCCGGGATCCATCAGCGAGCGGGGTCACACGTACCTGCGCCTGGTACTGAGCGACTAACGACGGCTCCGGTCATCACCACTCAAACCAGGAACGAAGCAGCCTCGGCATTTCAGATGGATCCTGAATCAAGCCCCATTCTGTCCGTCGTCCTGAACTCGATTCAGGATCCATCTGAAGTTCCGAAGCTGGGTTCGTTGGACAATGCCGCGGTGATGATCGAAGTCGGACCAGGGGCCCACAACATTACGGACAAACGAGCCCATTCAAGGGCTTCGCTCCCAACATTGGCGGGTTGGACGGGATTTATCTGCCTCCGCTTTACCACGACTTACCGTCAAGGCGTCACGGACGATGTCTTCGATTAAGCGGACTGGCGACGGAATGCGATCCGCCTTCGGAGTTTCAGATGGATCCTGAATCAAGTTCAGGATGACGGTTTAATGGTGCGCGCTTTGCGCGCCTCTAGTTTTTATCATGCCAGGCGTTAGTGATGGGATAGCGGCGGTCGCGGCCGAAGGCCCGGGGGGTTACGCGGCATCCGGGGGCGGACTGGCGGCGTTTGTATTCGTTGATCAGGACCAGCCGGGCCACCTTACGAACAGTCTCGTGGTCAAAATCCGCGGCGATGGACTCCACCGACTCGTCCTGTTCCACATAGCGGGCCAGGATCTCGTCCAGCACGGGGTACGGCGGCAGCGAGTCTTCGTCCTTCTGGTCCGGCGCCAGTTCCGCTGACGGCGGGCGATCGATGATGCCCTGGGGAACGGCAGGTGACAGTTGGTTGCGATACTCGGCCAGGGCATACACGCGGGTTTTCACGCAGTCTTTGATGGGGTTGTAGCCGCCGCACATATCCCCGTAGATGGTGCAGTAGCCCACAGCCACCTCGCTCTTATTGCCCGTGGTCAGCAGCATCGCACCGGACTTATTGGAGATGGCCATCAGCATGTTGCCACGGATCCGCGCCTGGATGTTTTCCTCGGTGATGTCGGGTTCGGCACCGGCAAACACCGGGGCCAATTCGTCCAGGTAGACCTCGAAGGCCGACTCGATGGACACCACCTGGTAATCGATCCCCAGGATTTCCGCCTGTTCCCGGGCCAGGTCCAGGCTCAGCTGGGAGGTATGTCGCGACGGCAGCATGACCGCCTGGACGTTGTCTGCCCCCAGGGCATCCACCGCGATGGCGGCGGTCAACCCGGAGTCGATACCCCCGGAAAGGCCCAGCAGCACCCGCTGGAACCCGTTCTTGCGCACATAGTCCCGGGTGCCGCGTACCAGGGTCTGGTAGATGGCGGTGAGCTGGTCCTCCGGGCCGTCGGGTTCCCAGTCCACGGCGTGAATCCTGCCGCCGTAAAACCCGAACTGGAACAGGCCGTCGGAGTACATCGACGTCGGCCCGATGACCTCCCCGTCTGGGTGAATCGCGAACGAGCGTCCATCAAAAACCAGCTCGTCCTGTCCGCCGACCAGGTTGGCGTAGACAATGGGCAAACCGGTTTCCGTGGCCCGGTGTGCCAGGGCCTGCTCTCGGTTCAGGCGTTTGTTTTCATGGAACGGGGAAGCGTTGGGAATGACCAGTACGTCACAGCCGTGGGCCGCCGCCTTACGGGCGGGCTCCTGTTCCCAGATGTCCTCACAGATCAGCAGGCCAACCCGCACACCGTTGAGTGTGACGGTGACCGGATCGCGGCCGGCATCAAAATAACGCTTCTCGTCAAATACTGCGTAATTGGGCAGCGCCTGCTTGAAATAGCGCGCGATGATTTCACCGTCGCGGATCCAGCTGACCGCATTGTAGAGTCGATCGGACACCGGCATGGGATGCCCCACCAGGGTGTCGATACCGGTGATGGATTCCGCGATCCGCTGCAGCGCCAGCAGGGTGTGTTCAACAAAGCCGCGACGGTAAAGCAGATCCTCCGGCGGGTAGCCGGTCAGGCACAGCTCCGGCAGCACCACCAAATCGGAACCCAGGGCCCGCGCCTCGGCCGCTGCCTGGATGACGCGCTCTGCGTTACCGTCTACGTCGCCAACGGGAAAATCCCGCTGGACCACGGCAATTCTGAGGGTCACGTCCCGTGCTGCGGGTCAGAGCTTGTCGGCAATGGCTGCACCAAGGTCGGCCGGAGACCGTACGGTGGTGACACCCGCAGCCTGCAGCGCTTCGAACTTGGCTTCCGCCGTGCCCTTGCCGCCAGCGATGATGGCACCGGCGTGGCCCATGCGCTTGCCCTTGGGCGCGGTGACACCGGCAATGTAGGCCACTACGGGTTTCGTCACGTACTGGCTGATGAATTCTGCGGCATCTTCTTCGGCGCTGCCGCCAATCTCGCCCACCATGATAATGCCTTCGGTTTCCGGGTCGTCCTGGAACTGACGCAGGCAGTCGATGAAATTCATGCCCTGGATGGGATCGCCGCCGATGCCGATGCAGGTCGTCTGTCCCAGACCGGCCAGGGTGGTCTGATACACGGCTTCATAGGTCAGGGTGCCGGACCGCGATACAACGCCTACCTTACCGGGCGAATGGATGCTGCCCGGCATGATTCCGATCTTGCAGGCCCCGGGTGTAATGATGCCCGGACAGTTGGGTCCGATCAGGTAGACATCATCCATGTCTGCCAGCACCGCCTTGACCCGCATCATGTCCAGCACCGGGATACCCTCGGTGATGCAGACAATGACACGAATGCCGGCGTCCGCTGCCTCCAGGATCGCGTCAGCAGCGAACGGTGGCGGCACATAAATTACCGACGCGTCAGCGCCAGTGGTTTCGACCGCCTGCTCCATGGTATTGAACACCGGCAGGTCCAGGTGGGTCTGGCCGCCCTTGCCGGGGGTCACTCCACCAACCAGCTGGGTGCCGTACTCGATAGCCTGCTCGGAATGGTAGGTGCCCTCTTTCCCGGTGAAGCCCTGGCAGATGACCTTTGTGTCCTTGTTAATCAGTACGCTCATTGTCTTGTCCTCAACCCGCAGCCGCCACGGCTTTCTGGGCGCCGTCATTCAGGTCTTCTGCTGAAGTGATCTCCAGGTCCGTTTCGTCCAGCATCTTGCGGCCCTTTTCCTGGTTGGTACCTTCCAGGCGAACGATCACCGGAACCGATACCCCCACTTCCTGGAAGGCAGAAATCACCCCCTCGGCAATGGTGTCACAGCGTACGATGCCGCCAAATATGTTGACGAGGATGGCTTTGACCGTGTCGCTGGAGGTAATCAACTTGAAGGCCTCGGCCACCCGCTCAGCGGTGGCGTTGCCGCCTACATCCAGGAAGTTTGCGGGCTCACCGCCGTTGAGTTTGATCACATCCATGGTGGCCATGGCCAGACCGGCGCCGTTCACCATGCAGCCAATGTTGCCATCCAGGGTGACGTAGTTGAGGCCGTGCCGGGCGGCCGCTGCCTCGGTCGGGTCTTCCTGGGATTCGTCCCGCATCTCGGCCAGCTCGGGGTGGCGGAACAGGGCGTTACTGTCCGCATTGATCTTGGCATCCAGGGCCAGCAGGTCGCCGGAGCCGGTAATGACCAGAGGATTGACCTCGATCAGGGAAAGATCCTTTTCCACGAACAGGCGGTGCAGACCCAGCATGATCTTCGTGAGCTGGCCCACCTGGCGGGAATTGAGTCCCAGAGCAAATCCCATCTTGCGGCACTGGTAGGCCTGCAGTCCTTCGGTATTGTCGACCTCCACCGTGATGATCTGGTCCGGCGTCTCGGCGGCCACCGTTTCGATGTCCACGCCGCCGGCCGCCGACGCCATGTAGGTCACGCACTTGTTGGTGCGGTCCACCAGGCCGCTGAGGTACAACTCCTGGTCGATGTCGATGGCTTCACCAATCAGCACCCGGTGCACCGGCATGGCAACCCCGCCGGTCTGGTAGGTCTCGATGGTCATGCCCAGCATCTTGTCAGCCACCGAACGCAGGTCGTTCAGGCTGCCGGCCAGCTTGACGCCACCCGCCTTGCCACGCCCACCGGCGTGCACCTGAGCCTTGACCACCCAGGCTTCTCCGCCAATGGCCTTGGCGGCATCCACCGCCTCGTCGATGGTCGAGGCAACGCGCCCCCTGGGCACGGGCACTCCGTACTGTTCAAACAGGTCCTTGGCTTGATATTCGTGAAAATTCATTGGAGCCTCTTTTGCTGTTGACTGCGTGTGTACCGCACATCGGCTGGACTCGACCGGAGCACTGAAAGCGGTGGCAACGGGTTACTTTTTCGGATGGCGTCCGGCGAAAAAAATGAGGTCGGTATTTTGGAGCAAACCGGGGGCCGAATCAAAGGATTGCGTATTCGACTTTAATCCATGGTGCGGGCGCCGGACTTTCACCTTGACACATCCTGGCGGCACGTCTGGAACGGCTTCGCGGCCTGCTAAGATACGCCGTGATGAACGAACCTTCATCTACACCCATGGCGCGCTGGGCCCGGCTCTGGCGGGCTGATTCGATCCCCGCCGGTGACCAGGTGGCCTGGCAGGTGCTCGAGTACCTGAATCTTTACCGCTGTTTTGTCGCGGTGCTGTTTGCCGGGCTGTTTTTTACGCCCATCATGAGCGAAGCCATGTCCGGCGCGGATCTGCGCTGGGCCCGCAGCGTAACCGCAGCCTACCTGGTATTCGCACCGGTGCAGCTGCTGCTGGGCCGCTACCGCCGCCGGGCATTCCGGCTGCATGGGATCGCCGGACTGGTATTCGATATCGTCGGCATAGTCCTGATGCTTCGGTTCCTGGGCGGGCTGGGCAGTGGTGTAGGAACCCTGCTGGTAGGCACCATGGGCGCGGCTGGAGCCATGCTGACCCTGCGCTTCGCCCTGACGGCAGCCGCGGCGGCCTCCATGGCGCTGCTGTGGCAGACCGTGCTGGATGTCTTCCACGGCCTGGAGTCCATGGCGGTACTGGCCCCCGCAGGCATGCTGGGTGGCGCCTATTTCGCCACGTCCCTGCTGGGCCACTATCTGGCTCGACGCACCCGGGAAAGTCATACCCTTGCCCAGCGCCAGTCCATAGACCTTGCACACCTGTCCAGGCTGAACGAGTTGATCGTGGCGCGCATGCGCACCGGCATCCTGATCGTGGACCAGAACGACCAGACCCACGTCATGAACGACGCCGCCTGGTACCTGATGGGCATGCCTCCCCAGCGGGCCGGCGAGCTGGCCCGCCTGTCACCGGATCTGCTGGAAGGGCTGTCGCACTGGCGAACCACAGGCCGGCATCAGAACCAACCCCTGCGCCTGGCCCATGGCGTTCCTGAGGTGGTGCCCCGTTTCGCCAGGTTGAGCGCGGATGAACTGTCGGAAACCCTGATCTTCCTGGAAGATACCAGCATGGTGTCGCGCCGGGCCCAGGAATTGACCCTGGCTTCACTGGGCAGGCTTTCCGCAACCATCGCCCATGAAATCCGCAACCCCCTGGCCGCCATCAGCCATTCGGCCCAGCTGCTGGCCGAATCCGAATCCCTCAGTTCAGCCGACCTGCGCCTGTCCCAGATCATCAATCGACACTGCACCCGGATGAACGAAATCATCGAGAACGTGCTGCAGCTGGCCCGCCAGGAACCACCCAAGCCGGAGGTACTTCAGCTGCGGGACTGGCTGGAGCATTTCGTCGAGGAACTCCCGCGCCACCAGGAGCTGGGTGACAGCCGGATCGTCATGGCCCGGCCGGACAGCGACCTGGACGTGGTCGCGCTGGTTGATCCCGTGCAGCTCCAGCAAGTCTTGTGGAACCTGTGCCAGAACGCGCTGAAGTACGGCCGCAGGGACGGCAGGGCCGCCCAGGTGACCATCCGCCCGTCCCTGCTGGACGGACGAAAAGGGCCCGTCATTGACGTGATTGACCAGGGCCCCGGCGTGCCGGAGGAGGACGCGGACCGGATTTTTCAGCCGTTTTACACCTCCAGCGCCGACGGCACCGGCCTGGGGCTGTACCTGTGCCGACAGCTTTGTGCGTTAAACCAGGGAGACCTGGAATACATGCGAAACCCCGACGGCGGCAGTATTTTCCGCCTGTCGCTGCCCGCGGCGCCAGGCGCGCCCGGCGACAGTCGCCGGCGCCAGCAGGAGGGCCAGGGCCTGCAACCGGCCGGCTAAGCCGGATCTGGCCCGATAATTGCTTGGCAATTGACCGATCAGAATCGAAGTACACGGAACATGACCCGACCCCTCGCCCTCGTCATTGACGATGAGCCGGATATTCGTGAGCTGCTGGAGATCACCCTGTCCCGCATGGACCTGGAGGTGGAAGCCGCGGCGGACTGTGCCCAGGCCCGTGCCCTGCTGGAGCAGCATGCCTTCGATCTATGCTTCACCGACATGCGCCTGCCTGACGGCAACGGCATTGACCTGGTCAAGCACATCTCGCGCAACTACAGTGGCCTGCCGGTGGCGGTCATTACCGCCCACGGCAATACCGAGGCAGCGGTGGAGGCGCTGAAGTCGGGGGCGTTTGATTTTGTCTCAAAACCCGTCGATCTCACCGCATTGCGAGCCATGGTCAATACCGCGCTCAAGGTCAACCGCCCGGGCGAGGAAGGGCCGGCCCCAAGCCACGACCTGCTGGGCACCTCACGGGAAATCAACGCCGTCCGCCGACAGATCGAAAAGCTGGCTCGCAGCCAGGCACCCATCCACATCAGCGGCGAATCGGGGGTCGGCAAAGAACTGGCCGCGCGCATGATCCACGAGCGGGGCCCGCGCAGCGACGGTCCATTTGTGGCGGTCAATTGTGGCGCCATACCCACCGAGTTAATGGAAAGCGAGTTTTTTGGCCACAAGAAAGGCTCGTTTACCGGCGCCACGGCTGACAAACACGGGCTGTTCGAGGCCGCCACCGGCGGCACTATTTTCCTGGACGAAGTGGCCGATCTGCCGCTGCACATGCAGGTCAAACTGCTGCGGGTGATCCAGGAAAAATCAGTTCGGCCCATCGGCGCCACCCGCGAACAGTCGGTGGACGTTCGTATCCTCAGCGCAACCCACAAAAACCTTCTGGACCTGGTGCACGACGGCGACTTCCGCCAGGATCTCTACTACCGGATCAATGTCATCGAACTGCACATGCCCGGTCTGCGGGAGCGGCCTGCGGACATTGCGCCCCTGGCCGACCATTTTCTTCGGCAGATAGCCCGGGACTGGCAGATGGAACCGGCGGGACTGAGCGAAGACGCCATTGCCGCCCTGCAGGACTACTCGTTCCCAGGCAACGTCCGCGAACTGCACAATATCCTGGAGCGGGCAGTGACCCTGTGTGAAGACGACCTGATTCGGGCCACTGACCTGCAGCTGCCGTCAGAACATGAACTGCCGGCACCCGGCGATTATGAACGCGGTAATCTGTCGCTGGAGGAATACATGGGCAATATTGAGCGGGACGCCATAGTCCAGGCGCTGGAGGAAACCCGCTACAACAAGACCGCGGCGGCAAAAAAACTGGGAATCACCTTCCGCGCGCTGCGCTACCGACTGAAGAAATTGAACCTTGAGTGACCAAAAGTGACGCTCAGCGTCACATCTGCGCGCCAGGCCATTGACGCCGCGCAGGGGCTCGTCACAGGCGGAGTGTGAACCTCATCACACTTTTGGCGACCGAAAACCCGATAAAGCCAGCAAAACCAGCCAGTTAACACTTGTCCACAAACGGGTGGCATGAAATGTGCTTAGATTAGCGTCGAGTTTCGTCGAGTTCGCTGGCGGTTTGCCAGGGGGTAACGTCGGCAACTCACGACAAATCACTTATTTGAAAGGCAAAAGAAAGGACTAACATCATGCGCAAGCAATCTGGTTTTACACTTATCGAACTGATGATTGTGGTAGCAATCATCGGCATCCTGGCCGCTATCGCTATCCCGGCCTATCAGGATTTCCAGATCCGCTCCAAGGTTTCTGAAGTGCTGGCCGCCATGGGCGCCTGCAAGACCAAGGTGACGGACTTCTACGATGCCAACAACGGCTGGGTCAGCCGCAACGGCAAGGGCGTTAACATCGCTGCGCTGCCTGGTGGCGGCATCTGCGACCAGGATTCGACTGACTACGTTGACGAAGTAACGGTCGCCGCGGCTGGTACCATTACCGCCAAGATCTTCGCCCTGGGTGGACAGACTGCTGACGGGCAGGTCATTGATATGGTTCCGACCGAAAGCGCCAATAACACGATCACCGGCTGGGTTTGCGGTGCAGCTTCCACCGTACTGCCTAAGTATCGCCCGGGTTCCTGCCAAGGCTAACAGGCAACATCTTAACAAAGCCCCCGCCCCGGGGGCTTTGTTTCTTGCCCCAGGGGGAGAGGGGCGCTGATCGGCAACCGGCACCAAATTCCGGGGGAACAACAATGACGCAGAAAGGCTTCACCCTTATCGAACTGATGATCACCGTCGCGATCATCGGCATCCTCGCCGCCGTCGCAATACCGGCCTACCAGGATTTCACAGTCAGGGCCAGGGTTTCAGAAGTTCTTGCGGCCATGTCTGCCTGCAAATTGAACGCGGTTGAGTTTTACTCTGCCAACGGTGGCTGGGCCAGAAACAGTGACGGCGCGACCATCGACACCCTCGGCATGTGCGACAGCGACGAAACCCAACATATCCCCCAGGACGGCGTGACCATAGCGCCCGATGGCACCATCAACGCATCCAGCCAGAACCTTGGCGGAGCCACCATCGGTGGCGAAAACATTACCATGCGGCCCGTCATCAGCCCCGGCAATGAAATCGTTGGATGGATATGCGGGGACCCCGGGGACGGCACGGACCTGGCGTCCAGATACCGGCCGGGCTCCTGCCAGGGCTGATTCGGCAATATCCGAGTCTGCCCCACACGGCACCTGCCAACACACTTAATTTCTTTGCTTTCAAGTAGTACCCTACACTCTGTGAGAATTTGCATGGAATTTGAGGGGACTACCTATGGCTACTCCTGGCGCTAGCACTGTCGCCCTTAGCGGGCTTGCCAGACGGCTTGTCGCTGAGTCCCTGATCGAGGGCAACGAGGCGGCTGACGCCCAGGAAAAATCCCTCAAGCAGAAAATTCCGCTGGTGACCTACCTGGTGGAGAACGGACTGGTCGATGCCGGCGAACTGGCGCGGCTGGCCTCCGAGGAGTTCGGCATTCCCCTGTTTGACGTTGAAGCCCTGGACCTGTCCCAGGCGCCGATCAAGCTGGTTTCCGAGAACCTGATCAACCGTCACCGGGCACTGCCCCTGTACAAACGCGGAAACCGCATGTTCCTGGGGGTATCAGACCCCACCAACCTGCGGGGGCTTGACGAAATCAAGTTCCACGCCAACATGGGCGTGGAAGCCATCCTGATACGCGACGACGATCTCGGTCGGGCCATCGACAACGCCTTCAGCGTAGCCGACCAGATGATGGAAGGCCTGGACGACGAAGAAGGCCTGGATGACGTCGATTTCGCTGACGCGGACGAACTGTTGGAGCACGACGACGGCGGCGCGGTGGACGCCGCCGGCACCGATGACACGCCGGTGGTGCGGTTCGTCAACAAGGTTTTGCTCGATGCCATCAAGCGCGGCGCTTCCGACATCCATTTCGAACCCTACGAGAAAAAGTACCGGGTGCGCTTCCGCATGGACGGCGTGCTGAAGCAGATGGCCAGTCCACCGGTCAAAATGACCCCGCGACTGGCCGCGCGCCTGAAAGTCATGTCCGCCCTGGACATCGCGGAAAAACGGATTCCCCAGGACGGCCGCATCAAGCTGAACATTTCCAAGACCAAGTCCATCGACTTCCGGGTGTCCACCTGCCCCACCCTGTTCGGTGAAAAGATCGTCCTGCGGATCCTGGACGCGTCAGCGGCGAAGATGGGTATCGACAAGCTGGGCTACGAGGAAAACCAGAAACAGCTGTTCCTGGACGCCATTGAAAAGCCCTACGGCATGGTGCTGGTGACCGGGCCCACGGGAAGCGGCAAGACGGTGTCGCTGTACACGGCGCTTAACATCCTCAACACTGAGGGACGCAACATCTCCACCGCAGAGGATCCGGTGGAAATCCGGGTACCGGGCATCAACCAGGTGCAGCAGAACGTCAAGGCCGGCATGACCTTTGCTGCTGCCCTGCGTTCGTTCCTGCGACAGGATCCCGACGTCATCATGGTGGGTGAGATCCGCGACCTGGAAACCGCCGAAATTGCCATCAAGGCCGCCCAGACCGGCCACATGGTGCTGTCGACCCTGCACACCAACGACGCGCCACAGACCATTGCGCGACTGATGAACATGGGCATTGCCCCCTACAACATCACTTCGTCGGTGACCCTGGTCATTGCCCAGCGCCTGGCGCGGCGGCTGCACGATTGCAAACAGCCCGCGGACATCCCGTCGGAAGCGCTCATTGCCGAAGGCTTCCTGGAAGACGAACTGGAGGACCTGGCGGTTTTTGAGCCGGCGGGCTGCAACGTCTGTAATGAGGGATACAAGGGCCGAGTGGGCATCTACCAGGTGATGCCCGTAACTGAATCAATCCAGAGAATCATCCTGGAAGGCGGCAACGCGCTCCAGATCGGGGACCAGGCCTTGAAGGACGGAATCAACGACCTTCGGGCCTCGGCGATGAACAAGGTCCGCGAGGGCGTAACCGGCCTGGCGGAAATCAACCGAGTGACAAAGGACTAAGCCATGGCGACCAAGGCAGCGGAACTTCCGATTTTCACGTGGGAAGGCACTGACAAGCGCGGGACCAAGATCAAAGGCGAACAGGTGGCAAAAAATGTCAACCTGGTCAAAGCCGAGTTGCGCCGCCAGGGCATCAATCCCACAAAGGTCAAGAAGAAAGCCAAACCACTGTTTGGCGCAACGGGCAAGGCCATCAAGTCCCAGGATATCGCGGTTTTCAGCCGCCAGCTGGCGACCATGATGCAGGCGGGTGTCCCGCTGGTTCAGGGCTTCGAAATCGTCGCCGGCGGCCAGGAGAACCCGCGTATGCGCGACATGCTCATCGACATCAAGCAGAACATCGAAGCGGGATCGTCCCTGAGCGAATCCCTGGCCAGACACCCCGTGCACTTTGATGAGCTCTACGTCAACCTGGTACAGGCCGGAGAGCAGGCCGGTGTGCTTGATACGCTGCTTGACGAGATCGCCACCTACAAGGAACGTATCGAGGAAATCAAGTCGAAGATCAAGAAGGCCATGTTCTATCCCATCGCGGTGATTGGCGTCGCCATCATCGTGTCACTCATCCTCTTGATCTACGTGGTGCCTCAGTTCCAGGTGATTTTCGAAGACGCGGGCACCGACCTGCCGGCATTCACCCAGCTGATCATCAACATCTCTGAGTGGCTGCAAAACAACGGCGCCATCGTATTTGGCGGCATCGGTGCAGGAATCGCGGCCTTTATTTTCGTCAAGAAACGATCAAAGCCATTCAACCACTTCCTCGACAGGGTGGTTCTGAAGATCCCGGTCATTGGCCAGATCATGCACAATTCGGCCATAGCCCGGTTCTCCCGCACTCTGGCGACTACTTTTGCTGCGGGCGTGCCTCTGGTGGACGCCCTGGAGACCGTATCCGGCGCCACCGGCAACCAGGTCTACGGCGACGCCGTGAAGCAGATCAAGGAAGACGTTTCCGTGGGACACCAGCTGCAGCTGGCCATGCGCCAGGTTAATCTGTTTCCGCACATGGTGATCCAGATGACCGCCATCGGCGAGGAATCCGGTGCGCTGGACACCATGCTGAAAAAAGTCGCCGAGTTTTACGAGAACGAAGTCAACCAGGCTGTGGACGCATTGAGCAGTCTGCTCGAGCCCTTGATCATGGTGGTCATCGGCGGTCTGGTTGGAAGCCTGGTGGTCGGAATGTACCTGCCCATCTTCAAACTTGCCGCAACAGTCTGAGTACGGAAGGCCGAACGTGCGGTGCCGGCCCGCGGGCAAGCGCTGACAAGGGCGGAGTTTTAGCGTAGTGATTGAGGCCCTACAGGCCTACCCCAGCCTGTGGGTAGCGACGGCATTTGTGTTCGGATTGATGATCGGCAGCTTTCTCAATGTCGTCATCCTGCGCCTGCCCCGGCTGATGGAACACGAATGGCGACAGCAGGCTGCGGAATTCTCGGGTCAGGGTCAGTTGCCGCTCGATCCTCCACCGGACCTTGTTTTTTCCCGTTCCTGCTGCCCTCAGTGTGGCCATCAGATCACGGCCTTCGAGAACATTCCTCTGTTCAGCTACCTTTGGCTGGGTGGCAAGTGTTCGGGCTGCGGGAGACGAATCTCTTTTCAATACCCGCTGGTTGAATTCGTCACAGCCGTCCTATCAGCCATTGTGGCTTACCACTTTGGGTTCACCCTGGCCGCGGCCGGCGCCCTGGTCATGACCTGGAGCCTGGTGGCCCTCAGCGTCATCGACATACGCGAACAGTTGCTGCCGGACGCCATCACCCTGCCGCTGCTTTGGATCGGCCTTTTGCTCAACGTCGGCGCCGTCTACACCGAACTCTCCAGCGCAGTCATTGGCGCGGCGCTCGGCTACCTCAGCCTGTGGCTGGTGTACCACGGGTTTAAGCTCCTGACCGGCAAAGAAGGCATGGGCTACGGTGATTTCAAGCTCCTGGCGGCCTTCGGTGCCTGGCTGGGGTGGCAAAGCCTGCCGCTGATTATTCTCCTTTCTTCACTGGTTGGCGGCGTTGTGGGCGTGGGCATGATTCTGCTGGGCGGGAAGGACCGCAACATACCCATACCGTTCGGACCCTACATCGCCGCGGCGGGTTGGATTTCCATGATCTGGGGGGAGCAGATCATCGGTACCTATCTGCGGGTCTCCGGGCTGGGCTGATGCTGCGAATTGGCCTGACAGGCGGCATCGCCTCGGGAAAATCCACGGTCTGCGGACTTTTCGCCGCTCGCGGCATTGAGATTATCGACGCCGACGACATTGCTCGCGAGGTCGTTGGGCCGGGTCAGCAGGCACTGGAGGAAATTGTTGAGCAATTCGGTCCCGAGATTCTGGATCGGGAGGGCAACCTGGATCGACGTGCCCTGCGCACCATCGTTTTCAGTCAACCCGATCGCCGAAAGGACCTCGAGGATATCCTGCACCCGCGCATCAGAGACCTCATGTGGCACCGGGCTGACCAGGCCAACGGAGATTACTGCATCCTTGCCATTCCACTGCTGGTTGAGGGCGGCCTGCACCGGCAGGTTGACCGGGTGCTGGTGATCGACGTCAGCGTGGACACCCAGCGCGCCCGCCTGCGGGCAAGAGACGGCGTGACCGAGGTAGAGGTCGAGGCAACCCTGGCGGCCCAGGCCAGCCGGGAAACCCGGCTGCAGGCGGCAGACGACGTCATCGACAACAATGGCCCGCTGGATGCGCTTGAACCCCAGGTCGAAGCCCTCCATTCCCGCTACACCGCACTGGCCGCGGCAGAACCTCTGGAACAGGAAGGCCAGCCATGAGTCGATGGAAAGCGGCGGGAATCCACCTTGCATTCAGCATGCTGATCGTCGCCTGCGCATTTAATGCCATGCTCCTGACCATCTATCCACCCCAGTACTTTTCCGCGGGCGGCGGCAACCAGTTGCTGCTCATCCTGCTGGCTGTGGACGTGGTCATAGGCCCTACATTGACCCTGATCGTGTTCAAATCGGGTAAACCGGGTCTTAAGTTTGACCTGACCTTTATCGCTCTGGTCCAGCTGGCGGCCCTGCTCTACGGCTGTTTAGTCATCGCCGACGCGCGTCCGGTCTTCCTGGTTCACGTGGGTGACCGATTCCACCTGGTCAGGGCCAATCAGATTGAGCCCGCCCAGCTCATCAACGTGCGCTACGCGGAATTCAAGACCCTGTCGTGGACCGGTCCGAAGCTGGCGGTGGCCGTCATGCCTGCTGATGTCCAGCGACAGGAAGAACTGATGATGTCCATTGTGGCGGGCAATGACCTGAATTTTTTCCCGGAAACCTACGAGCCCTATGACCAGCAGTACCCCAGGGTGTTGCGAAACGCTTTCCCGGTTTCGGATCTGATCGCGAAATTCCCCGCGCACCGGGAAACCGTTGAGGAGGTGCTGTCAGACGCACGCCTGGAGGTCCAGCAGGCCCGCTACGTGCCGTTGTCCCTTCTCCCGGAGTTTCGGACCGTCATAATTGACGCCACCAATGCCCGGGTTCTGGACATCGTTGACTTGGACCCCTGGTGATCAATCACGCACCAATCACCTCAATAGGCTAACATCGGGCCATTGCTGCCCCGGAGTGACCGAATATGCGGTACCTGATTGTTTTTTTTCTGATGACCCAGGCCGCTGTGGCCCAGACCACCGTCGAAATCACAGCCACCCGGGATACCACCCTGTATTCCGAGAGCGGCAACCTGTCAAACGGGGCCGGGCCCAACCTTTTTCTGGGGATTACCCGACTGGGTGATGACCGACGACCACTGATCGCGTTCGATGATCTTTCCCAGATCCCCTCAGGCGCGATCATCACCTCGGTGGAGTTGCAGATCCGGATCAACCGCGCGGTTGGTGGCGCGGTATCGACATCGGTGTTCGAACTGACCCAGGACTGGGGAGAGTCCACCTCCAATGCGCCGGGAGCCGGTGGCATGGGTGCGACCGCCGAGGACGGTGATGCCACCTGGACCACAGCCGTGGTGCCCGGCACCCCCTGGAATACGCCGGGCGGTGACCTGGCTGCCACTGAGTTGACCAGCACCCCGGTCGGGAACAGCGGCTTCATGGTGTTTCCCAGCACGCCCGAACTCGTCAACGCGGTACAGGGCTGGGTCGATGGCACCGCACCCAATCGCGGGGTCATCCTCCGGGTCAACAGCACCACCACCCGCCAGGCCAAGCGCCTGGAGTCCAGAGAAAATCCCAATGCCAGTGCCCGCCCCCAGCTGATCGTGTCATATGAACAGCCCACCTCGGTCACGCCCATAGCCATTTCCGGCCTCTGGTTCGATCCGGCCCTGGATGGCGAAGGTTACAACGTGATTCAGTCGGAAGGCGCTACAACCATTTTCTTTTACGGCTACGACAGCGAGGGTAACCGGCTCTGGCTGGTGACAACCAGCGTACCGGACGAGCCCATTGGCGTGGGCAACACGGTGATTTTCCAGCTAGCAGAAGGCGGTGGGGATGGCACTTTTGATGCACCCTCCCCGTCCACGGAATTGAGCCCATGGGGCACACTGGAGGTCACCATGAGCAGCTGTACCGAGGGCCGGTTCGTACTGAGCGGCACGGACGGCAGCAAAACCTCAAACGTCATTAAGCTGGCCGGCATTGCCGGAACCAGCTGTGACGAGATGATGAAACGCTGAACAGGGCACTGTTGGAGAGCGAAATGCGAAAACTGATGATCACCGCCGTGCTGGCGGCGCTGCTGGGCTGTTCTTCGGAACCCGAGCCTGAATCGGATACCGCATCGGACACGTCAGCGGACCAGCAGCCCAGCCGGGACCACGTCCTCGCGGACCAGTACAAAGCACTTGATGACGCCAAAAAGCTGCAGGACGAAATGAATGCCCAGGTGGAACAGCGGCTGAAAGAACTGGACGAGCAGAGCAAGGTCAAAAAAGACGACGGGTGAGGTCACCCGGGTGAGGTATGCCCCAAGCGGGTGCTCGGTGACGGTTAGCTTCTACGTGATAAAGTAATGACGGGGAAGCAATCCGGGGTCGTGGATAGGCCCGACTCCCGGTAACAACGGAAGTCTTCATGGACTCAGACATGTTATTGCGGGTGGTCGCGGCCGCCGTTGTCGGTTTTCTGGCGGGTTGGTTGATCAAGACCGTCTTTGCGGGCGTTCGCCTGCGCAAGGCCGACCGGGTCTGGCAGCAGCAGCTCGACGCGTGCAAGGACGCCCGGGATTCCGCGGGACGCAAAGTCCGTCAGTTGCGGTCAAAATGCAGCGAGATGGAAGAGGCCTTCGAAAAGGTCGAATCCGAATTTGACCTGATCCGCAAGACAATGAAGCAGCGGGAACGGTCCATCAACAACCTGCGGGTGGAGCTCTACGACGCCAAGGCCAAAATCCAGGAAGATGACCAGCTTCGCGCCAGGGTCGCGGAACAGGATAAGAAGCTGGCCGAACTGAACAAGATCCGGTCTGAAATGTTCCGACGCGCGCTGCACCTGTCCGAGATGGACTCCATGAAGTCGGAATTGGAGACCCTTAGCCAGCGTGCCACTCAACTGGAGGGTGACAACGCGAGCCTGGTCGAGGACAACGCACAGCTGCAGCAAACCCTGCGCGAATCCAGCAAGCTTATCGAAAACCTGCAATCAGATCTGACCGAGCTGCGCAGTGCTGAACCCGTACATGAGGCAGTCAGTGGCGCCGAGGGTGGCAGCCTCATCGCCGAACTGGAGCGACGCATCGAAGAGCGAAGCCAGGCGGTGGCAGAGCTGCGCGGCGAACTGGACCAGGCCCGAGAGCATCTGTCCCGCTACCAGCAGCAGATCCACAAAATGGAAATGGCCCGGGAAGCAGCAGCGCCTGCGCAAGGCCGACCCGAAGTATCCGAGGAGGCCCGGGCACCTCAAGGGGGTGACGTGGACGACCTGCAGCAGATTTCCGGCATCGGCCCGGCTATTGAGAGAACGCTCAATGGCCTGGGCATTTTCCAGTATCGCCAACTGGTCAACCTGTCGCCCGCGCAAATGGACACCATCACCGCCAAGGTGAAGGGGTTCCAGGACCGTATGCGCCGTCACAACTGGGTTGACCAGGCGCGCAGCCTGATGGAACAGCGCAAGCCCTAGCGCCGGAACCTGGTCCCGAACAGGCTATCGCAAATGGGGTAAGTGATGTTGAAGTTGTACTTCTGCATCAATTCGGGATCGTGGTGATCCAGGTGCAGGCGACGCAGCATGTCAACACCGGGAATGCGCCTGATCCATGACTGATCCGGGCAGTGGTAGGCAAAATGCAGCCACTCGTAATTGAGAAAGTAGGCAATGGCAGTGGCCACGTACAGGTAGCCGGTGTTGGCCGAAACCAGCCAGGACAGCAGCAACCCCACGGGCAGGCCGAACACTCCGAAAAAAAACACGATCATGATGGACGGGAACAACACAGCCTTGAAATCCCGAGGGCTGTCGAAGGCCATTGTTGCCGGAACAAAAAACCGGTGATGCTGCCCGACATGCCGGCGATGCAGGATCCCCAGGCCCCGAAACCGGTGATGCATGGGAAACCGGTGCCCCAGGTACTCCGCGAGATTGGCGTACAGAAAGGTGACCGGGACCGTCATCCATTCCAGCAGCGAAACCTCCTCCAGCCGGCTCAGGCAAAACCCGACGATCAACAGGCAACTGAGGCTGGTAAACCCAAAATGGACCCATCCACGGTACCAGGAAGGAATGACTTCCTGGCGGAATGCCTGTCTGAATTCAGAGGTACTGCGAGCCATGCGGCTGCCATGTCTTGTGCCTTGACCGGGATCGTATCACTATTGTGACGTCGTGGTTTCTGGAGCCTATAGCGCATGATCGGAAAGGTTCGGGACATCATGTCCCATCGATTGGTTTCGGTGACCCCAGACGATACGCTGGCGCAGATTCGCAAGATATTCGATAACCTGAATATCCACCACGTGCTGGTGGTCGAGGACAACGAGATCATGGGCGTCATCTCCGACCGTGACATCCTTCGCAATCTCAGTCCGTACGTGGACACTCTTGGGGCTACACCTCACGACAACGATACCTTGGCACGGCGGGCTCACCAGATCATGACCCGGCACCCCCGGACCATCAGCAGCGATCTGGACATCACCGAAGCCGGCAAAGTCCTGCTGCAGAGTGACTTTTCCTGCCTGCCCGTGGTCGACGACCAGGACCAGCCCATTGGCATCGTCACCTGGCACGACATCCTTCGGGCAGTCCTGTCCCAGACCCGGTAGCCATGGGCGGGATTGCCAGATGGTCCGGCGCAGCAGTGCTGTTGCTGCTGGCTTACCTGGCCTTCTGGCCCGTACCCATTGAACCGGTATCGTGGATCGCGCCGGAGAATCCGGGCTACACCGGCGACCATGTCCGCAACAACGGCCTCAGCGCCATCGAGCTGCTGTCCATTGGAGACCACCTGCACGGTCCCGAGGACGTCACCCGTGACAGGCACGGGCGACTGTACGTGTCCACGCTGGAAGGGGCCATCGTCCGCCTGGATCCGGACGGCGCAAACCCTGAACCCTGGGCTGATACCGGCGGCCGCCCCCTGGGCATCGCCTTTGATCCCCGTGGGGTGCTGTGGGTAGCCGACGCCTATCGCGGACTGATGTCGGTGACTCCCGGGGGAAAGGTCGAACTGCGCTCCACCGAAGCCGACGGCATCCCGATTCGCTACGCTGACGACGTGGACGCGGCGCCGGACGGGCTGGTCTACTTCACCGATGCGACAACGCGGTTTGGCGCGGAGGCCAGCGGCGGCACCTACCCGGCCAGCCTGCTGGATATCATGGAGCACCGGCTGTCCGGCCGATTGCTGGTGTACGACCCGGCCCGGGATCAAACCCGAACCGTGCTGAGCCAGCTCAGTTTCGCCAACGGCGTTGCGGTCAGCCCGGACGGCGCCTTCCTGCTGGTCAACGAGACCGGAACTTACCGGGTCATTCGCTACTGGCTGCAAGGTAACCGCAAAGGGCAGCACGAGGTTTTTGTGGATCAATTGCCCGGTTTCCCTGACAATATCTCCACCGGCCACCAGGGGCGATTCTGGGTAGCCCTGGTATCACCCCGCAATGCCCTGCTGGACCGCCTGTCCGACAAGCCCTGGCTGCGCTCCGTAGTCCAGAGGCTGCCCGGCTGGCTCCGGCCCGAAGCGGTACCCTATGGTCACATCGTGGCGTTCGACGCTGACGGTAAGGTGGTGCTGGATCTGCAGGATCCCGCAGGGACCTACCCACTGAACACCAGCGTGCTGGAGACCGAGGAGTACCTGTACCTTGGCAGCCTGGTCAGCCCCAGCATTGGGCGCCTGAAAAACCCGCTTTCGGGGGCGGCTGCAAACGGGCATGCCGGCGGCCGGTCCGGCCGCCGGTGATGCGCCACTAACCCGCATATTTCACCAGTTGGCGGATTTACTCCGGGCATCCTGCCCTCCGCCCTTCGGGCCCACCTTTTGCAGTTCAAGCCGCTCCTGCGGCTTAGTGTCGGTTGATATCGCGAGTGCAGCTTGTTTGATCGCGATTGAAGCCATAGCCCAGCTATGGCGAAAGCGGGATCGGGCAAGATGTGCCGCGAAATCAGGCGACACACCGCCAGCGGAACAATCTGTATTTTTCGTATCGAAACCGTTTCTTTTCTAAATCCGTCAAATTGAAATGATAAAAGGCATTCCGAAAGCGAAACTGGTGAATCATGCGGGCTAATCAGCCACTGGCAGGCCGCTGGGCACCCGATTGGGTACGTCCGTGCGAAGCTGGGTGATTGCCCTGGTATCGGTCAGGGCGTGCAAAAAACTGATCAGGTCCCGTATGTCACCATCGGACAAGGCCACTGGCGCTATTTCAACGGCTTCAGCTATGGCCTGGCGTCTTGCCGGGTCGTTCTGTACTACAAAATCCCCGGACAGATGGCCTGCGGGCGGCAATACCCCTTCAGCGGTGTCGTAACTGGCCAGGCTGCTGCGCGGACTGGCGTGGTGGCGGACGACGGATTCGAGAGAGTTAAAGGCGCCGTCGTGTCCCCATGGACCGGACAGGGCCACGTTGCGCAGGGTGGGCACCCGGAAACGGAACCGGTCAGCCGGATCACCCGTCACCCGTTCCCGGCCGAAATCATCATGACCGTCGGCAAATCCCGGCTGGTCGTCCCCCTTGCCCGGCCCAATCTGGGGAACACCAATGGCATAAAATTTCTGATCCGTCTGCAGGACACCGGCGTGGCAGCCGCTGCAGCCGGCCCGGCCATAGAACAGAATCAGGCCTCGCCCGGTGGAGGCTGACAGCGCGCGCCAGTCACCCTTCAGCCAGCGGTCGAACGGGCTGTCGTCGAAACGCCAGGCAACGGCTTCGAAGGAGCCAATGGCCCTGGCGGCATGCGCGTAGGTGATGTCAGCCGCGCGGTTGATATCGTCAAAGGCGTCAATAAACAGATCGACATACTCAGGGATAGCCCGCAAACGCTGTGCCAGCTGGTCCCAGACGCCACCCGGGCCTGCCAGATGGCCGTCCGCCGCCGCATCAGCGACGGGGTTTTCACCGGCCTGGCCCGCCATTTCCGTCCCCGAGGTCACGGGAAACATGGCCTGGACTTCGATGACGTGCTCGAATCCCAGGGGCAGATCGTCGCCTGCCGGGTTGAGAAAACCACTGGGCTGGGTCACATCCCGCTGGATCCGACCATCGTGGAACATCGTATCGATAGAGAGGGCACCCAGATTGAACACTGGCGGCGCGTTGCGGGGAACCCGCTCGTGGATCAGGGTGGCGCCCTTGCCGGCGTCCCGGGCGGGCCCCAGTCCCAGGCCGCCCTCACCCACCGGCAGTGAAAGTGCATCACCGGTGCCGGTCAGGCCATGATGGCAGGTGGCACAGGAGATATTCATATTGCCGCTGAGAATCTTGTCGAAAAACAGCAGCCGACCCAGTTCGACCCGCTCCGGGTAGCCGAAAAAGTCCGCATCGGTCAGGGGTTCTGGCAGCCACCGGGCAATGGCCTTCAAATCATGATCCAGCTTGCCCGCCGGCCCAAACGGCGCTTTGTCTGCGGCCACCAGTGCGGCCAATGGCGTGGTCAACAACAGAATTCCCAGTAAAACCCGAAGTTGAGTCATGGATTCAAGCTCCTCTTTGCATGTGTTGTCCCCAATGGGACGCGCATTTTCACGGCGTTTCGAATCAGGATATCCACCTCATCACACGCCGGCATACGTGAATCTCCCAATTGTCCCGCCGAGCATCAAGGCAGCTCCGCCGTTGCCGGGCGCCGTCAACGGTTCACGATGACCACGTATTGACCCAGCTGCGCCAGCCGGCCACGCAGGCGGGCAATATTGTCATCCAGGATCGGGGTGTCGGGACGATTGCCCTTCAGACCCTCGTTGACCCGTTTCTCAACGGAGTAGGCCACGGCCAGGCTCACCGCCAGCCATTCATGGTCCTGCTCCTGGATCTTCTTGCGCCATTCAGCGGCCGGACCGACCCGGTTGAACTGCTCGTGCTGCTGCAGCTTTTCCTGGGACCAGCCAATAATGTTGGATTCCAGCGCTGACCGGTTCTGGGCGTCGGCCGGTGCCATTGCCACCAGCGCCATGACCAGGAATAAAACTCGAAGTGCCATCTCTACCTCCTGTATCACCGAAGCCCCTACGATAGCACCATGCTGCCGAGACGGCTCATTCGGGCGAGGGGCTCGCGCGCAAGCCGCGATGTTTATCTTGAAACCCGGGATCAAGCGGATTTACCCAATTAATGTGGTAAAAAAAAGGCCCGGCGAGTGCCGGGCCCTGAAGTCTGGATCAACTGCGGATCAGAAGCTGTAGGTCAGCCTCACACCCAGGTTTCTGGGAGCACCCACGAACTGGCCGTAAGACCGCAGCGTAAACCCACCGATGATGTTGCCGGGACCGGTTTGCTCGTCCTGCAGAAAACGGCGGCTGGTCCGGGTGCCGACGACGTAGTACTCGTCGAACAGGTTGTCTACGTAGGCCTGCACCGTCCAGTTGTCCTTGGCGAAGGTGGCCGACAAGTGGTGGACGTCGTAACTCGGAACGGCTTCACCACCCCGGTCACCCGGGTTGCCGTCACTGTCCACCAGGGTGTCCTCGTCCCCGCCCGGGATGTTGAAAATATCACCGGAGTAAATAAAGCCGTAGTTCACAGTCAGGTCCACATCATCCCAGACCGTGGTGTCATAGGTGATGTTGAAGGTACCCTGGTGCTCGGCGTGACCCGGCAGTCGGGTTCCAGACAGCGCGTCAAACGGCCCAACCAATCCTGGTGCATTCTCAGTCAGTTTCGCGTTGGTGTACGCATAGGTGGCCGAGGCCTCCCAGTTGTCGTTGATCAGCCAGCGGCCCTGGAACTCCAGGCCCTTGCTTTCGGCCGCACTGCCGTTACCGGTAATGGGCAGGTTGCCGAGGTCGGTCACGGTGTCCACCTGCAGGTCCTTCCAATCGATAAAGAACAGCGCCACGTTGGCGTTGAAGGTTCCGTCAGCCAACAACCCCTTGTAGCCGATCTCGTAGTTATCGATGGTGTCGGGGTCGATGAACACCTCATCTTCCTGGGCACACAGCTGCTGGTTGGGGCTGGCCAGCTGTTCCGGAGTACATTCCGGAACCGAGTTGACCCCGCCGTTGCGGTAGCCCTCGGAGTAAGTGAAGTACACCATGTTGTCCTCGTCCACGTCGTACGCCACGTTGAACTTGAACAGATCACCCGAGTCGTCCCCGGCGTTCTCACCGAACGAAACCGTCTCCAGGCGCACATCCTGGGGCGCACCCAGGAACACAGTCTCAAACAGGGGCAAACCGAAGCCGCCGCGGTTATTGACCTCGAAATCATAACGACGGTAGCCGATGGTGGCTTCCCACTTTTCGTTGATGTCATAGGTAACCTCACCGTAGAAGGCCTCCTCGGTTTCATCGGTGAAGGTCAACTGGATGTATTCCAACGAGTCCGGCCGCAGCTGGACACCGCCGAAGTTGTCAACCGCGAACTGGTCAAAGCCCGGGGTGAATTCTTCACTGATGAAGTCGGAGAACACGTCGTTGTTGAAGTAACCGGCCACCCATGAGATGGGGCCATCGTGCTGTGAGGTCAGGCGGACTTCCAGGGTATCCACCTCTTCGATGCCTGCTTCACGGGTGAAGGAGGAAAAGGTCGGGAAGGCCTCGTAGCCATATTCGAAGTTGAGCAGCAGGTCGGTCTGGTCGCGCTGACCCAGTTCTTCGTATTCAGACTCACCGTAGACGAAAGTCAGTTCGGCCCAGCCCAGGTCGGCTGCGGCTTCGATGCTGAGCAGTTCGTTCTGGTAGTCGTTGGGCTCCTCGTAACGCAGGCCGGATTCATAGCGGCCGGTTCCAAACGACAGCCGGTTGTTGATCTGCCGGCCCTCGGCCTCGGTGTCCTGATAGTAATACCACAAGCTGGCGTCCAGCCAGTCGGTGGGCGTCCAGCGCAGGTTGAGGCGGGCCGAGATGGTCTCCTCGCCGTTGGCGTCCTCCACCCGGCGCAGGTTTGCATCCCGGTCAGATGGGCTGGGCTCCGGATTGGAAACACCAGCCTCGCGAACCACGAAGTTGTAGTCGATGAAACCCTCGTCATCCAGGCGGTCCACGTTCAGGCGCATGGCCAGGGTGTCCTCCACCAGCGGGATGTTCATGGTCAGCCCCGCCTCGGTCGTGATGCCGTCGCTTTCCTCGTTCTGGCTCATACCGCCGCGCAGGTCCACGGTAAAGCCATCAGAGTAATCCGCCCGCTTGGGGATGTAGCGGATGGCACCGCCCATGGTGCCCTGGCCATACAGTGTGCCCTGGGGTCCAATCAGCACTTCGACCCGCTCCAGGTCAATGGGCTTGAGGTCAACCTGCAGCGGGATTTCACCCAGGTAGGTGGCCACGGTGTCGCTGCTGAATCCCGGGCCAAGGCCAGACGTATTCAGACCACGCACCAGGATATCGGGAATTTCGTCCCGGGGACCCCGGTCAATGACGGTCAGGCCGGGCACGTAATTGGCGATCTCAGCCACGCCGAACAGGCGCAGGTCTTCGATTTTTTCGTTGCTGACCGCGGCAATGTTGATGGGGATATCCTGCACGCTCTCCTCGCGTCGCGAAGAGGTCACGATGATTTCTTCCAACACTGCGTCCTGGGCCAGTACAGCCGGCACAGCGGAGATACCCAGGGTAGGCAGCAGCGCCAGCGATACCGCTCGGGATAGCGGATTTCGTTTCATGGTTTTGAATTTTCGCATCAGAAAAGTCCGTTAATGAATTGAAATGAAGGCTAGGGTCGGGGAACAGGGGAGGTTTTAACACAAAGTTAACGGGAAGCGCACTGCCATATTTACCCCTGGCTTCTGAACTTTTTACATATCAATAACTTGGATATCCATCTGGCTCATTTCGGTCACGCCTCCAGCCCCAAAATCCGCCTGGCGCCGGCCAGGTGAGACTCGTAGCGGCGCCACCGCTCCAGCGCATCCCGGTACAAGCCCCGACGGACCTGCACCGCACTGGCAGTGGCCACCGCCGACGGGTTAGACGCAAAGTCCACGCAGGCCGGGTCCCAGGGCAGGCCCAGGAAATCCACCAGTCGCCGAGCCTCGCCTTCCAGGTCATCCACCACCGATTCGTAGTCCACCAGGGTCACCCGGCCGGGAAAACGCTCGGCCCAGAGTGCCCTCAGGTCGAGGAACCCGCGGCAGAAGCGCGCGGTGTCTTCCAGGTCCAGAGCATAGTTGTAGTAGGAGTAATCCACCGCAAACAGCTGCCGGAAGTTGCCGATCACGGTATCCAGGGGGTGCCGGCGCAGAATGATCACTCGGGCCTGGGGCAGCGACCGCAGGATAAAACCCACCAGCAGGAAGTTAAGCGGATTCTTGTCGATGAAGTGATCCGTGGAGCCGGTCATGGGTCGCGTGGATTCCAGGTAAGCCCGGCCGACCTGGGCCGGGTCAGTCCGGAGGCCCGCCTGGATGGTTTCCACGTCGATGACCCCGCGGCTCCGGGTCGCGGCAGCCCGTTTCAGGGCCAGAGGGAACTGCTGCAGCTCACCGGCCGACTGCACCGCCGGGTGGGAGGTCAGGATGCGTTCTACCAGGGTTGTTCCCGAGCGCGGCATCCCCACGATGAACACGGGTTCCGGGGTGTCGTATCCGGCGGCCCGCGGAAGCTCTGAAGAAAAGGTGCTTCGCAGCTGATCGAACAGGGCCTGGTCACGGTCGAAGGAATACCCCAGGGCCTGCCGCTTGCGTGATTTCGGCTCAATCAATGCCTGTATCGCCTCATCAAAACGCTCCAGCGATTCGTAGCGCCGGGCCAGGGCGTGGCCCAGGTGCAGGGCACCGTCCAGGTCCGCCGGGTCCAGGGAAGCACGCAGGGATTCCAGGGCAGCCAGGTGCCCGTATTCTTCCGAATCGTCCATCTGCTGTGCCAGCGCCGAGTGAGCGCGCCACATCCGGGGCGCCAGCCCGATGGCCCGCTTCAGGTCGTCATTGGACTCCTCTACCCGCCCCACAAACTTGCGGGAGGCCGCCCGGTTGAACAGGAAATCCGGCCGGTCGGGTTTGTGCGCCACGGCCAGGTCAAACAGCGGCAGCGCCTCGGGGTGCCGGTTCAGCCGGCTCAGCACGACGCCAAGGGTATCGGCCGTGAGCGGGTCCTTGATCTCCCGGGACAGGGCCTGGTCCGCCGCGGCATGGGCCTGGGGGAACTGGCTGGCCTGGGTCAGGCAGCGCGCCAGGTGACAGTGGTACTCGGCCGGCCCGTTGTCCCTTTCCAGGGCCTGGCGCATCAGCTCGATGGCTTTGCCCAGCTGGCCGGCCGCCGCCGCGATGATGCCCAGCAGGAACCAGGAGTCGGCGAAAGCTGGTGCCCGGCGGGCAATGTTCGCGCACAGCTGGTGGGCGCCGCGCAGGTCGCCCCGATTGAGCAACTGCTGCGCCTTTTGGTGGTCTCGCGCCAGGGCGGGGTCCAGTTTCAATAATTTGTCCCAAGGCGGAAAACGCCACAGTTTATACCCTGATCTCAGCGGGTTCTTTACCGGACTTTACAGAACAACCGGTACACCGAAGTTGCCGGCCTGCGTTTTAACCAGTGCAGACCGCACTAACATGGAGCGAGACATGAAGGAACTGACGATTACCGCAAGCCTGCTGCTGGCAGGACTGTTGTTCAGCGGGGCCGCCGCCGCCGATCCCCTGCGGGTGGACCAGAGGCAGGCCAACCAGGCCCAGCGCATCGCCAACGGCGTGCAAAGTGGCCAGCTCACGGGTTACGAGGCACACCAGCTTATCCACCAGCAGGCGCACATCCGCAAAACGGAGCGACGTTTCAGGAGCGACGGCGTGCTGACCCGGGGTGAGAAGATCCGCCTGGAGCACAAACAGGATGTGGCCAGCCACAATATCTACCGGCAGAAGCACGACCGTCAGCGACGAGGCTGACCCCCCTGGGCGGCTGGCTCCGCGTCAGCGGAGCTGGCTGTCCTTGCTGCCGCGGCGGTTGATGGTGCTGGTCAGCCGCTGATCCTCGTCCGTTGCCTCCTGGCAGCTGATGCATCGCTGCACGCCCGGGATGGCATTGCGGCGAGCCTCGGGGATATCTTCGCCACAGTCCACACAGTCCCGCCGGCTTTCACCCGTGCCCAGCTGACTGCGGGCATGTTTGACCGCATCCTCGACGCTGGCGTCAATCTGGTCCTGTACGGCACCGTCCCGTGACCATCCTCCGGCCACGGTCAGCTGATCTCGTCAATCAGATTCAACATGGTCTATTGATTATAGGCTGCTTGTCCGCCACGTGTGACACACCCGGTGGCGCAGCAAAAACTCGATCAGCGAAAGTGATAGGGTATCCACCCCGGCCAGCGTGAGAGACAGCCATGTCCGAATGGAAACCCACCGCCTGCATTCTGTGCAGCATCAACTGCGGTATCGAGGTGTTGACCGGCGGCGATGACGGCCGGCAGCTGATCAAGATCCGCGGGGACAAGGCGCATCCCTCTTCCAGGGGCTATCTCTGCCAGAAGGCGTCGCGGCTGAACCACTACCAGAATGGCAAAGACCGGATCACCAGCCCCATGCGGCGCCAGCCTGACGGATCGTTCGAAGCTATCGACTGGGATACGGCGATCTCGAAGATCGCGGAAAAACTGGCCGCCGTTCGCGATCGTCACGGCGGCGAAAAGATCTTCTATTACGGTGGCGGCGGCCAGGCCAATCATCTCCCCGGCGCTTACGCGGGTTCGACCCTGACCGCCCTTGGATCCATCTACCGGTCCAGCGCACTGGCTCAGGAAAAGACTGGCGAGTTCTGGGTCCAGGGTAAAATGTTTGGCGCGCCCGTTCATGCCTGCTTTCACGACGCCGAGGTGGCTTTTTTCCTGGGCAAGAACCCCTGGCAGTCCCACGGCTTTCCGCGCACCCGCAACGTCATCAATGAAATTGCCAAGGACCCCAACAGGAAAATGGTGGTGGTGGACCCGGTGCGAACCGAGACCGCTGACAAGGCGGACATTCACCTCCAGGTTAAACCGGGCACCGACGCCTGGCTGATGTCCGCCCTGGCCGCTACGTTTGTACAGCAGGGCTGGGTTGACCTGGACTGGGTGGGCCGGCACGTCAACGACTTCGAGGAGGTGGCGAAGGTTCTGCAATCGGTACCGGTAGACCAGAACTGCAGGGTCGCCGGTGTCTCGCCGGAGCAGCTCAGGCAAACCGCCGAACTGCTGCGCGACGCGTCCAGTGTCTCGTTCATGGAAGACCTGGGAATCCAGATGAACCGCCACTCCACCCTGGTCAGCTACCTCAACCGCCTGATGTGGGTGCTCACCGGGAGCTTCGGCAAAGCCGGCGCCATGAACGTGTTCAATCCGCTGGCGCCGCTGGGCGTCCAGACGCCGAACCGGCCGGCTTTTTCACCGGTCAACAAGGCCAAGGTCATTACCGGCCTGGTGCCCTGCAACGTGATTCCCGAGGAAATCCTGACCGATCATCCGGACCGCTACCGGGCCATGATCATCGAGAGCGCCAACCCGGTGCATTCCCTGGCAGACACGCCGGCCTGGCAGCGGGCCCTGGCTCGGCTGGATTTGACCGTCACCATCGACGTGGCCATGACCGAGACCGCGCGGCATTCCGATTACGTCCTGCCCACGGCCACCCAGTACGAAAAATGGGAGTGCAGCTTTTTCAACCTGGAACCGGAACACAACGCTTTTCACCTGCGCCAGCCGGTGATGGAACCGCCAGAGGGCGTTCTGGGTGAACCGGAAATCCACGCGCGGCTGGTGGAAGCGCTGGGTGGGGTCCCGACCGGCTTGACGGATCAACTGCGGGAGACGCTGCGGTCCCAGGGACCGGCCGGGTTTGGCATGGCAGTCCAGGGCGTGCTGAAGGAAAACCCCGATTTGATGGCCATGCTGCCGGTCATCCTGTACCGCACCCTGGGCCCGGCGCTGCCCGACGGGGCCGCCCCTGCGGCCGTGCTGTGGGCAGCCGCCCACCAGTTCGCCCAGCGCCATCCAGACTCCATGAATCGGGCCGGATTCGAGGGTACCGGGCCCGTGCTGGGCGAGCAGCTGTTCCAGGCCATGCTGGGCAACCCGTCCGGCGTGGTGTTTTCCGTGGACGATCCGGAGTCATCCTGGCAGCGCATTCGCACCCGGGACAGGAAAATCAATGCGGCCATCCCACCCCTGCTGGAAGAGCTGGCCGGGCTGGAATCCACAGCGGCAGGGACCAGCGAGGAGTACCCATTCGTGCTGTCGGCCGGGGAGCGCCGGTCATTCACCGCCAACACCATCTACCGGGATCCCCAATGGCGTCGCAAAGACTACGACGGCGCCATGCGCATCAACCCCAGCGACGCTGACCGCCTGGGGCTGGCTGACGGCGGCCGGGCCCGGATCACCACCCGGCGCGGATCCGCCCTGGTGGCGGTGGAGTTCAATGACCGCATGCAGGCCGGCCATGTGTCGCTGCCCAACGGCCAGGGCCTGGACGTGGCCATGGAGGATGAGCAGCCCCGGCGCGTGGGTGCCGCGCTCAACGAACTGACGTCCCTGGAAGATCGGGACTGGCTGGCCGGCACGCCTTGGCACAAGTGGGTGCCGGCGCGAATCGACAAGGCGGAAGCCTGATCCCGGGATGAGCCGGGCTACAGCCGGGTAATGCTGATGCGGAAGCTCTCGGACCAGTTGCTTCCGCCGTCGGCGGAGGTTTCAATCAGCCATCCACGGGGTTCGGTGGTGACATCAAAAAAGGTGGTCCGGAAATGCAGGCGCCTTCCGTCCGGCGTCGGAAAGGTCGGCGGCCCACCAGTGTTGTCCACCACCAGGTCTCCGTCGACCAGGTCCCCCACCTCTACCGCCAGGGCGCCGTAGGTCTGGTCGATGGTGGTCACCATGTACCGGTCCCAGTGCTGGTGATAGTAAAAGGACATGATCACTACCTCCTGGTCCACGTCGGGCCCGGGGCGTACGGTGGCGACCCATTTCAGGGCGTTGAAGGCGGGTTCGATAGTCAGGTGGGCCTCACCCACGGGCTGCCAGCCGTCCGCGGCATTGCGCTCCATGGCCAGTCGCCAGGTCCCCGCCAGGGGTCCCAGGGCCTCCAGTTTCTGGCGGGGTTCAGCGGCAGGATCGGGCGGCTCGGCCTGTTCAGCCAGACCGGGTGCCGCGATAAACAGGGCCAGCGCAACAGGAAAAGACTTCCAGCTCATGGTCTACCCCTTCAGTGAAGTTCGCGAACCGCCACGATGGGACGCGTGTCCACCGTACGGTCCGAATGAACCAGCAGTACATGGTTCTCGGGAACCGGCGACCAGCCGGACTCATCGCTCAGCGGCTCAGAGGACACGATAATGGCGTTCTCCGACTCCGAGCCAGGCTGGGAGAGATGCCCGCCTGCCAGAAACCGGCTGCCCTCCTGGTGCACGTACAGCGACTGGGCAGTGTACCCGCCGGGTGTCACGTAACGGGTTATGGCGGCCTGGCGGCCGTCCGTGAGAACCAGGTTCAGGAATGAGGGTTCGTCGCTGTCAGCCTCGCTGGCGGCAGTCTCCACGTCTGTAATGGCGTTGACCAGAGCCCGGGCCATGGCGCCGGCGTCATGGGCTGCCGGTTCGGATTGCAGGTGATCCACCGCCATGGAAAACACTACCTCGGAATCGCCGCTGCTCTGGATCAGGGCAAACTGCTCGTCCGACAGTCCGGTCAGCAGCCGGCGGCGGATTCTGTAGAACCCTGCCACCTCGCCGTTGTGCATGAAGCCCAATTGCCCGCGGGCAAAGGGATGGCAGTTCAGCTGGGTGACCGCAAGCCCGGGGGATGCCGCCCGCACGTGAGCCATGATGCAGTGGCTGTGGGCCACCGGCGCCAGGCTCCTGAGGTTAATGCTGTTCCAGGCCGGATTGACTTCCTTGAACAGTACCGGCTCCTCGCGGACCCTGGGTTTGTACCAGCCGATGCCAAAGCCATCACCGTTGAGGGGCTCAGCACGCTCCCGGGCGTGGAAACTCTGGTTGATCAGGGAGTGCTCGGGCTCGGTCAGCAGGGAACTCAGGGTGGTTTCGGGACCGAGGTAATAGACAAACCGGCACATGGGAAAGGCTCCAGCAGTTTTTACCGGCACATCATTACAGAATCAGCGGGCAGCTGTCCTCATTGACAAGCATATTATCCATATGTACCATTACAACACATGGTACATATGGAACATCAACGGTAGCCAGGCGTGGAAATTGTCATCGACATCGAAGACCCGGTTCCGCTGTTTTCCCAGCTGGTCACCCAGGTCAAGGATGCAATCCAAAACGGCAAGCTGAGCCCGGGCGATCCCCTGCCGTCTATCCGGCAGCTGGCCATTGACCTGGAGCTGAATGCCAAAACCGTCGCCAAGGCCTACCGCCTGCTGGAACGGGATTCGGTCATTCAGACTCGAGGGTACCGAGGAACCTTCGTACACCCGGACGCCAGGGCCAACAGCACGGTAGACCTCAACGCCTGGGTGATGGATAAATTGACGGATACGGTTGCGGCGTTTCGCGAGGCCGGTGCGACGGATTCAGAAATCCGCATCGCCTTCGGCAAGGTCATGAACGAGCGCATCGGAGGAGAACGCTGAGATGCCGTGGAATGATTCCCTGTTTTACGCTGTATTCCTTGGACAGATCTTCCTGCTGTCCTGGTACTTCCCGGAAAAGATCCATGCCCGGATGAAATATGTCCTGGCCACCTATCCGCCGGATGCGTATCCCAAGCTGTATCCCCGGCCGGTGGAGCATTACCGGATTGGTCACTGGGTGTACCGCTTGATCAACCGCCTGGTCCTGGGTCTGGGACTGCTCATCCTGCTGGCCCTGTTGTTCCTGGTGGATCACGGTAGCTTCGCCGACGATGGCTACATTTCCGAATTCTGGCCGGCGCTTTATGGCTTCGTCCAGTTCATACCCCTGCTGGTGCTCGAGATTGGCGAGTTTCATCAGTTCAAACAGATGCGCCAGGCCAATACCACATCCAGGCGAACCGCGGACCTTCGGCGACGCACCCTGCTGGTCTACGTGTCGCCGACCCTGTTCATTGCCGCTGTCTTCCTGTACCTCGGGGCAGTGCTGCTGTTACTCCATGCAGACGAGTGGGGCGCGGCGATTTGGCTGACGGCAGGCATGCTGTTTATGGCGGGCGTGGGCGCATTCAACCTGTACGGCCAGAAGAAAGACCCGCACCAGAGCACCGAGGATCGGTCGCGCCATATCTCGGCCGCCCTGCATTCCGTGATCTATGTCAGCATGGCGCTCAGCGTGTTCTACATCATGACCGCGCTGGACCAGATGTTCGACCTGGATTACCTGGACGCCACAATGCTCAGCCTGTATTTCCAGGCCATCATCTGGCTGTCCGTGGGCCACATGCTGCGCAGCATCCGGCTGGAGGACCTGAACTTTGAGGTCTACCGGGCTGATCCGGCAGCAACCTGACGGATCACTTCCTCTCCGGGGCGAAAATCCCCTTGAAAAAGTCGGACAGGGTCAACTGGGCCAGGTCACGGAATTCGCCCGCGTCAAAAAAAGACCCGCTGCAGGCGCTGCACTGCTCGAACCAGATGTGACGCTGCTGTGGATCCACCATACGGATCATGGCGCCATGGCAGCGGGGACAGGGGTAACGATCGATGGTGTTGTGTGCACGCCCCGCGGTCGCGTCCCCCACGTCCAGCGCCGCCGCGGCCTCGGCGTTCCTGAGCAGCTCCACTTCACCAGCGTCAAACCACAGGCCCTGGCAGCGGGTGCAGCGATCAATCTCGACGCCCTGGTAGCGCACCCTGTCCATGTCGCAGCGGCATTTCGGACAGCGCATGGCGCCGGACCAGAACATCCCGCCTTCACCGCCGGCCAGGCTCACCGTGTAGCGGGAAGATCGACGCTTTTCGCCGTCACCGTGGTCCGGGGCGTGGCGATGGAAAAAAAGTACCAGAATCATGGCCGCCACCAGCAGGCTCAGCAGGGTGTAGTTCTCCACGTAGCTGGACTGCTCTGCCACCAGGCCATACAGCTTGCTGCCGGCCGAGTAGCCCAGGTTGGCCACCGACATGTAAATGGCGAATTGGGTAGCCGACAGGGAGCTGGAGCAGATGGCCATGGCCAGGGCAATCACACAGACCATGACCACCGGCAGCAGCATGATCCAGAGTGACAGCATGACCCGCACGCAGGGTGCTGGTCATTGTTTACCCCCCAAAACCGACAGATACTGAATACAACCCCAGCAGCATGGTAACCGCATGGGCGCCACTTCGCTGTCGGGAGATTTTCCAGCACCCGAAGGCGCTGGAGGAGGCTGCTGCCCGGTATCCAGTACAATGCCCTTGCATGAGCGAAGGCGAACGAAAAAAGTCCCCGATCCAGGCCGAAATGCTGGTCGCCGTGTCAGCGGTCTTCGTCGGTATCTGTGCCCTTGGCGTGTCCCTGTATGAAGCGCATCTGATGCGCCAGGAACAGCGGGCCGGGGTACTGCCGCTGCTGGAGCTGAGCCGATCCTATTTCCTGCGCGATGGAGATTCCAGCGACCGCTGGCGGCTGTTGTTCCAGGCGGAAAACGTCGGCATTGGCCCCGCTCGCATCCTGGATTTCCAGGTAACAGTGGACGGTCAGCCCCATGCTACCTGGCGCGGGGCCGTCAATGCCCTGGTCGGCGAACCCATTGACGTCAACTATGGCCAGTCCACTATCAACGGCCGCACCATCCCGGCAGACCGCTCGGTTACCATGTTCGACCTCGCGGACACCCAGCACACCGCGGCCATCGTTGCTGAACTGGACCGCCTCGATTTCCAGGCCTGCTATTGTTCGGTGTTTGACGAGTGCTGGACCACCACCTACCAGGGCGGGTTTGGCGAGATTGAGCCGGTGGCGGGCTGCGAAGTTTCCTCAGCCTTCGAAGAGTAAGGGCTACTCCCAGGAAAACGCCGGATAGCTGGGGTAATCCAGGGTGATCCCGGTTTCGCCCGCGGCAACCCGGCGTCTTGCCTCTGCAATCAGTGCCTGTTTGTCATGGGGAACCGCGTTTCGAAATTCCGCGACCTCGTCCCAGCGGTCGTAAAACCCCCGGGGCGTGTCGCCGGCTTTGTGCTGGCGCAGCAGGGGGCCCGTGACCTGGTAGGCGGCATCGACCCGGCGGGCCATGTTGCGTTCCCACCCATCGATCTGCTCCAGCAATTCCTGCAGCGCGCCCGACTGCTCAACGCCTGGCGGCGGACGCTGGTCCGCCATGGCCTCAAAATAGCGCAGAGTCTCCCGGTTGCTGATGCTGTCGGCATGGCCCCACTGGTGGCGGTCATGGTCGTTGACCAGGACGCCGGTTTCGGGATCAACGATCAGCACGGTGGGCGTGGCGTAATAGGTCGGTGATCCGAATCGCTGCACCACATCGCTGCCGGCCTCGTAAAAGCCCACGTCCACCAGCACGGTCTGGTAGCGCTGGTCCAGCAGCTTTTTCAGCGCACCGCGCTGGGTCCGCGCGGCCAGGGCGCGACTGTCGTGGCACCAGTTGGCCCCCAGGATGATCAGGCCGAGCTGATCGTTTTCCAGCGCCCGGGCCAGGGCCAGGTCAATCTCAGCCATGACGTCCGCAGACGGCTCGAAAATGGCTCCACGCCCGGCCGCACCGACGGAGGCTGACGCCAGGATCAGGCAGGCCGCCAACAATGCGGCTGGTCGAAAGGGGATATGCGTTAACAATCTCATGACGCTGATTCCAACACAGCAAGCCGTGAACAGCAGTCAGCCTGGACAAACCGGGCACGACGAAATTTCTCCACCCGATGCCGGACCTGGGTGTCGCCCTCGATGCGAAGCTGTAGATTGCCTTCCACGTTACCGGACTCGCCCAGGGCTTCCCGCTCCCAGCTGCCCAGGGTGAACTTGTACTCCAGCAGCATTCCCTCAGGCGCTGAGAACACCGCAACCCGCTCGCCTCCCTGACCCTGCATAGCCATGCCGTCGGGTTCCCAGGGTCCGAAGATGTCCAGGTTCCCGGTGAGGTAAACGGTACCGGTGTGCTCTGGCACCTCCACCGTAATGGTCACCTGGCGTTGCGGTACCGCGGCAGTCGGCCCGGCATTGTCTTCTTTTTCGGCGCAGGCCAGGAGAAGCGGCAGGGCCAGCGCTACTGACAGGCATTTCACGGAGATCACTCCACTGCGTTCACACGATGCTGCATTCTAACCTGCTCGCCAGGCCACGGGTGTTGCAGCGTTTATACTGGGTCATTGCTCGACCGGGATTCGCCATGAAGCTGTTTGTCAAACTGTTCGCCGTCCTGGTGATCATCGCAGTGGTGGCCGGCCATTTCTATCTTGGCCACTACCTGCGGGAGGCGATCTACAGCGGCCCGACAGAAGAGGCGATCGACCTGAACGCGCTCGGCGAGCTTAACCAGGTCCCCTCGAACCAGAGATTGGCTCACGGTCTCTACATACCCGGCGAGGGCCGGCGCTTGACTGTGCTGTTTCACGGCAGTGGCAATACCATTGGTGCCGATTCTTTTTCTTCCACAGCAGAAAGCATGCTGCACCAACCTGATCTGCATCCTGCCCGGAACCCACGATGGCCCGCCTCGACGGATTTGGGCCGGGATTAGAGGGCTGCAGCCGCGGCAGCTCGCTTAAAAAGTTTCCGCGGTAACTTTTCGCTGGATCACTCTGGAGTCGGCTTCCGGCCTAGGCTGCCAGCGCAACATTTGAACCATTTAAGCTAACCTACCGGCCTTTTGACGCCGACCGTTGTTCCACCCATAGAACACGAGCAAACACCCGGCTAGCAGACCTGCCGATGCAAAGGTCATCAATGGCCAGGACCCCGAATTCACGAAGAAGGCTCGCCAAGATTCGAAGTCGTCAAACAGCTCCAAGGCGATACTCTGCGCGATCAACACGGCGATCAGAAAAGTGAACGGCTTTCCGTGCCGACGATTGAGCAGGAAAAGCCCAAGTGCCAGCAGGATTGCTATCAGCTGAGACAAATGGAATGCGTCGTAAATTCGGCGCACATCCTCAAGTTGATTGACGTACAGCCAGGGTACAAAGGTGTTGAGAATACGGCCAAGTACGGATTCCGAGAAAAGGAAGACCGTTACGAGCATCCAGCGAGCATGCAACTGAACGTTTCTGCGCTCCCGCAACCCTGAGTAGTACATATACGCCGTAGCTGCGACGGCGATAAGCGTAATGGCACCAATCCCAGGCCCAAAGACCGCGGCCCACGGATCGCCATCGATGATGCGTCGAGCCTCACTGCGATAGACCAAAAGAAAACCGCATAGATAAATCGGAAACAGGATCAGGCTGGCGAGGCCCAGTCCGCGATGTAGTCCTTTCAGACCGTTGTGTATTGACGCGCTTTGTCCGGCAAGAAGCAGAATCCACAATGTTGCACTGACCGCATGTAAGTGCTTCGAGATACCCGCGTCTGGCAGGTCTGATAGATAACCGGAAAACGCCACAGCTGAGGCCGGTATCAGCATCAAGTAGAAGTAGTGAGCGTAGCGATACGGCATTGACGATCCCGTGACTCGTTCCAATCCAAGGATGTTTTGGGCGCCTCACCACAATGGCTGTTCAGGCCATCAGCCACGAAACCATACCACAGCTTTGGCGACCGCCTCGGGTCGTCAGGTGCGACAGTCACAGGGAGTTTTGCGTAAAAAAATGGCAGGCGTCTCTAAGACAGACCTGCCGAGAACGTCTGGAGGCGGGCAGCTCAGCCGGCGGTTGTAATATTACCGGCTTGCAGCATTCGACGTTTTGATGCCTCGCGGGTCAGAGCTGCCAGAGGCCATGGTGAACGCCACCTAGAATGTAGATAGCGAACTTGCCGCGGCCGGGGATTTCCAAAGGCGGATGGGCCAGCTCTCCGCCCGCCGCCACCGCCGAATCGACAGCCGATTCGATGTCGTCAACAAGCCAGTATGGCCGCACCACGGGTTCCTCGGCCTCATGCATTGGCGCCCGCACCCCCACGATGTGGCCCTGCTGAGCCGTGGCAGTCCGGGCGTTGCCGAGATCCGCCTGCGGTTCGCCGAACTGCAGATTGTTTGCCGCCGCATACGCCGAGCAGGTCGCATCGACATCGGTTGCTACGATCTCGAGGTAGTGTATTCGCATCACGATCTCCACAGCATGCAAAGGGTCACGAACTTCTCCAAAGTACCACAGCCCCGGCAAAAACGACCGGGACAGCTACCCCACCGACTGGCCCACCGACTGGCCCAGGGCCAGGAAAAAACTGGCCAGGGTGGCGTTCATCAGGTTGGCAAGGGTTGCCGCGGCCACGGCCCGCATCCCGACCCGGGCGGCGTCGCTGCGGCGGTTGGGGGCGATGGCTCCCAGGCTGCCCACCAGCACGGCGATGGACGCGATATTGGCGAAACCGCACAGGGCGAAGGTCACCACCGCCTGGGAGTGTTCGCTGAGGGTGTCCTTGATCTGGACAAAGTCCACGTAGGCCACGAACTCGTTGAGGATGGTCTTCTTGCCCACCAGGTTTCCCACCACCTGGGCTTCCGACCAGGGCACCCCCATAAGCCAGGCAATGGGCGAAAACACCCAGCCCAGTACACCCTCAAAGGTCAGGCCGTCGAATCCGAACAATGAGCCCACCAATCCGAACAGCCCGTTGAGCAGGGACAGCAGCGCGATGAACGCAATCAGCATGGCGCCCACGTTGACGGCGATGCGGGTGCCTTTCATGGCCCCGTCGGCCACCGCGGCCACGACGTTGGCGGCGCGCTCTTCGTCGTCTTCCACGAAGTCGTCTTCCTCCCCCGGACCCCCGGCCCCGGGCGACTCGGGATACAGCAGCTTGGCCATCATCAACCCCGACGGCGCCGCCATCACGCTGGCGGCGATCAGGTACTCGATGCGAATACCCATGGCGGCGTAACCCGCCAGCATGGAACCCGCCACCGTGGACATGCCGGTGACCATGATGGTGAACAGCTGGGCGTTGCTGATGGTGGCGATGTAGGGTCTCACCACCAGCGGCGCCTCGGCCTGGCTGACAAAAATATTGGCCGCGGCACAGAATGACTCCACCCGGCGGGTACCGATCACCCGCTGGAAAATTCCGCCGATGATGCGCACCACCCACTGCATGATCCCTAAGTGATAAAGCACCGCCATCAGAGCCGAGAAGAAAATGATGATGGGCAGGATGCGCAACGCAAAAATAAATCCCACCTTGTCCGTGGCCAGGTCACCGAACAGGAAGGAAATACCCTCGTAGGAATAGTTGATTACCCACTGAACGCCGGCGCCAAAAGTAGACAGCAGGGTCTTGCCGAATGGCAGGAACAGCACCAGGCCGGCCACGAATACCAGCAGGCCGAAGGCCGAGGCCACGGTGCGCACCTGGATGGCCCGCCGGTCGGTGGAAAGCAGCACGCCAACGCCAACCAGCGCAGCCATGCCAAACAGTGAAATGAAGGGCCCCATGATTTTTCAGGCCGGGAGGGTCACCCGGGCCACGCAACCCCGGGCGCCGTCCGTGCGGTTGGCCAGGCTGAGGTGGCCTCCGTGGGCCTCGGCAATCTGCCGGCCCAGCAGCAGCCCGACACCGCTGCCGCCGGCCTTGGTCGTGAAAAACGGGGTAAACAGGTTGTCGGATTCCGGGATTCCGCGGCCGCTGTCGGTCACTTTGATCTCCACGCCACCGCCCAGGGTGGGACGCCAGCTCACTACCACCGGCGCATCACTGCTGGTGGCCTGGTTGGCTTCGCCGGCGTTCTTGACCAGGTTGATCAGCAGTTGCTCAAGCTGGGCCGCGTCCGCCTCGATGCTCAGGTCCGGGCAGTCGTCCAGCTGCACCGACCAGCCGGACTCCAGCGCCGCCACCCGGCCCAGCAGATCCCGCAGGTTCATGGGCTGCTTGCTGGGGGGCGGCAGCCGGGCCAGCTCGGCGTAGCGACTCATGAAGCTGCTGAGCGCCTGGGCCCGGTCCTTGATCACGGCCAGCCCGGCCCTGGCGTCCACGTCCCAGTCGTCCGGCCGGGGATCCCGTTCCAACAGGCTGGCCAGGGATTCCGCCATGGACCGGATCGGCGCCAGGGAGTTGTTCAGCTCATGACCGATGACCCGGATCAGGCGCTGCCAGGCCAATCGCTCCTCCTGGCGCAGGGTCAGACTGAGGTCCGTCAGCACCAGCAGGTGCTGGGGTTTGCCGGACTGGCGGTAGGTGCTGGCCTGAATGCGGAACCGGCCCTGGCGGCCGGGAAAGGTGTGCTGTTCCACCTGGGGCTGGTGGAGCTCCAGCAGGGCCAGCACACCCAGGGATTCAGCAGACCGCCCCAGCAGGTCTCCGGGAGAGGCGGCGAACAGGGCGCATCCGGATGGATTGACCATGCTCAGATCCATGTCGTCGTCGAAGGCCAGTACCGCGGCGTCCAGCTCCTCCACGATTTTTGCGATCAGCAGTTCCGCTTCAACACCGGAAAACCGCCGGGCCCTCAAGTCGTCGCTCAGTGCATTGATCTCGGAGATCAGTTCATGCAGCGCGCCGGGGGGCGGACCGGTAACGCCCTTCAGGGAATAGTCCTCGCTGCGGATAGATTCCACCAGGTTGGCCAGGGTACGCAGGGGATATCCCGCCTTGTTGCGCACGACCACAGCGAGCAGCACGCAAAGACCCGCAGCCGGCAGCCAGCCGAAGACCCAGACACTCAACGGGGCACCCACCGCCAGCATGGTCACCGCCGCCAGCAGCAGCCCGGGCGCGGTCAGCAGCAGGGTCCAGGCCAGCATGCGGCGCTCGTAGGGCCAGCGCCGGGTCCCTCGGGCGATGCTGACTTTGACGTCGTTGTCGCTGACGGGCTCGGTCATTCCCCGCCTTCACCCTTGAGGCCATACTTTTCCAGGCGGCGATACATGGCCGAGCGGCTCAATCCCAGCTGACCGGCTGCCTCCATGATGTTGCCGCCGGCGCGCTCCAGGGCGGCCTGTACCAACATGCGTTCGGCCTCTTCCAGGGGCAGGCCTTCGAGACCCTGCAGTGGCGCGTCGCCGGCGGCCAGGTGAAGGTGCCCGGGCTCAATCTCGTCCCCGCTGCACATCAACAGGGCCCGCTCCACGACGTGGCCCAGTTCACGCACATTGCCCGGCCAGCTGTGGGACTGCAGCGCCGCCAGCGCAGCCTCGGACAGGGTCAGGTTTTCCCGACCGTACTTGTCGGATAGCTGCCGCAGGAACATCTCGCTGAGCGGCTGGATGTCTTCCCGGCGGTTGCGCAGAGGAGGCATGGTGATCTCGACCGTGTTCAATCGAAACAACAGGTCCTGGCGAAAGCGGTCCTCCTTCGCCAGCTCCGCCGGGTCCGCGTTGGTGGCCGATATCACCCGCACGTCCACCTTCTGGGTGCGGGATGACCCCACTCGCTCGAATTCCCCCTCTTCCAGCACCCGCAGCAGCTTGGCCTGCTGTACCACGGGGATATTGGCGATCTCGTCCAGGAACAGGGTGCCGCCGCTGGCCATTTCAAATCGCCCCACCCGGTCTTTCCCGGCATCGGTAAAGGCGCCTTTTACGTGCCCGAACATCTCGCTTTCGAATACTGTCTCTGCCAATCCGCCGACATTGACCGTCACCAGGGGCTTGTCGGCCCGATCAGACAATCGATGGATATGCCGGGCGATCAGGCTCTTGCCAGTGCCGTGCTCTCCAGTGACCAGCACGTTGGCCGCCGATGGCGCGATGCGTTCCACCATTTCCATCACCGGCCCCATGGCGGCCGATTCGGCAATGAAATCGGCACCGGCCTGGCCGCGCAGCAGGGCATTTTCCGCTGCCAGCCGCTTCTCGCTGCGGCGGGAGGCTCCCAGGGCAATCTGGTTGCGCACGATGCTCAGCAGGCGCTGGTTGTCCCAGGGTTTCTCGAGGAAATCTCCGGCGCCATCCTGCATGGCCTGAACGGCCACCGGCACGCTGCCCCAGGCGGTCATGACAATCACCGGCAGATCGGGATTGATCGTTCGCAGGTCTGCCAGCAGCCGCAGACCTTCCTTGCCCGAGGTGGTGTCCTCGCGATAGTTCAGGTCGATCAGCGCCACGTCGAAGTCTTCAGCCTTGACTCGCTCCACCGCCTGCGCCGGGCTGGCGCTCTCGGTGACCCGGTAGCCCTCTCCCTTGAACAGCAGCTTGAGCGCTGCGATGACGTCCGGGTGATCGTCCGCCACCAGGATGCTGCCGGCTATTGCGCTCACCGCAGCCACCCGGCAGCCCGTTCCAGGATCGGGATTCCAGCGTTTCGAAATCGGACAATCATTATGAGGCAGCCAGCGCTGAGCATACGTATCTCTCTGTTTTTTAACATCTTAACCTTTTTGGCACGGCCTTTGCTCAGTGTCGGGAATGGACCGACAACGAACCGACACCAAGGATCGCAAGAAGCGGCAAAAAATCACGCTGGCCATCGTGGGCGGCATTCTGTTCATCGGCGTTTCCGCGGTGCTCGCCACCCTGGATCCGGCGGCTCCCACCGTGGAGCGGGACACCATCTGGCTCAGCACGGTACAGCGTGGCGAGCTGATTCGCCAGGTGCGGGGCCCCGGGACCCTGGTGCCCAAGGACGAGCGCTGGATCGCTGCTTCAACCGATGCCCTGATCGAGCGCTTGGTGATCAAGCCCGGTGCCGCGGTTCAGCCCGACACCGTGATCCTGGAGATGAGCAACCCGGAACTGGCCCAGGCCATGCAAGAGGCCGAGCTGGAGCTGGAGGCCGGGCTGGCTGACCACCTGGCGCTCAAGGTGAGCCTGACGGACCGCCGCTTCGACGGCGAGGCGCGGCTGGCGGAAATCCGGGCCCAGTACCTGGGCGCCAAGCTGCAGGTGGAGGCCGAGGCGGACCTGTTCCAGCGCAGCATCATCTCCCGGCTCGACTACGAGCGCTCCAAGCTGGCCGAAGAGCAGCTCGAGGTGCGCTTCGACATCGAGAAGCGGCGGGTGGCCCAGGCGGAAAACTCCATCGAGGCGGAACTCAACGCCAGCGAGGCCCGACTGCAGCGATTGCGTAACGTTTTGGCCCTGCGCCAGTCCCAGTGGGAGGCACTGACGGTTCGGGCCGGCATCGAGGGTGTGCTGCAGGAGGTATTGCCGGAGCCTGGCCAGCGCATCACTACCGGCGCGACCCTGGCCCGGGTTGCCCGAACTGACTCGCTGCTGGCGGAGCTGCGGATTCCCGAGGTCCAGGCCAAGGACCTGGTACTGGGGCAGCCGGCGGAAATCGATACCCGCAACGGCAAGGCTCGGGGCCGGGTGGTCCGCATCGATCCGTCGGTGATGAACGGATCAGTCACCGTCGACGTGGATTTCGTGGACGGCCTTCCCGAGGGGGCACGTCCAGACCTGAGCGTCAGCGGGACCATTGAAATCGACCGGCTGGACGACGTGATCTACGTGGGCCGGCCGGTGGTTGGGCAAGCGGACAGTTTCGTGTCGCTGTTCCGCCTGGACGAAAGCGGGACCGAGGCGTCCCGGGTGCAGGTGCGCCTGGGCCGCGGATCGGTGAACACCATAGAAGTAATCGAAGGCCTGGCACCCGGTGACCAGGTCATCCTGTCGGATATGTCCCAGTGGGACAGCGCCGATCGACTGAAAATTGACTGAGGACCCTGGAGACCAACATGACTGAAAACGGTGCACTGATTTCGCTGGAAGGCGTGCAGAAAGTCTTTTTGACCGATGAGATCGAAACCCACGCGCTGTCCGATGTACACCTGGACATCAACCAGGGAGAGTTCGTTTCGGTGGAGGGCCCGTCGGGCTGCGGCAAGTCCACCCTGCTGTCGATCCTCGGTCTGCTGGATACGCCGACAACCGGCCGCTACACCCTAAACGGCAAGGGAGTCGCCGGGATCGGTGCGGCCGAGCGTGCGGTGATCCGCAACGAGGAGATCGGCTTCATATTCCAGGCGTTCAACCTGATTGGTGACCTGACGGTATACGAAAACGTCGAGCTGCCGCTCACCTACCGCTCCAGCGTCAGCCGCAGCGAGCGGCAGTCCATGGTGATGGAGGCCCTGGAAAAGGTGAACATGTCCCACCGCACCCGTCACTACCCGGCCCAGCTTTCCGGGGGCCAGCAGCAGCGGGTGGCGGTGGCCCGGGCCCTGGTGGGACGGCCATCCATCCTGCTGGCGGACGAACCCACCGGAAACCTGGATTCCAAGAACGGCACCGCCGTGATGGACCTGCTGCGGGATCTGCACAACCAGGGTTCCACCATCTGCATGGTGACCCACGACCCCCGCTACGCCGCATTCGCAGATCGCAACGTGCACCTGTTCGACGGACGGGTGGTGGACGAGTCCACCGTTACCGCGCTGGACAGCGTGCGCACCGCCTGACGGAGACCGGCATGAAACTACTGGACGATTTTCGATATGCATTACGGCTGCTGGTCAAGAGCCCGGCCTTCTCGCTGCTGACCCTGGCCATTCTCTCGCTGGGACTCGGCGCCGCCATTTTTGGTTTCGGCGTACTCAACGCCATCGTGCTCAAGCCCCTGCCGTTCAAGGACGCCCAGGAGTTGATGCACCTGGAGACTGCCATCCTGGAACGCGACATCAACAGCCGCGAGGTGAACTACGACGATTTCCTCGACTGGCGTGAAACCCAGAAGAGCTTCGAAGACCTGGGCGGCTTCTATTCCGGCACGGTCAACATCATGGGCACCGAGAAGCCGGAGCGCTTCGACGGCGGATTCATGTCCCACGGCAGCTTCAGCATAATCGGGGTCGAGCCCCTTATGGGCCGGGGTATTCAACCCGCGGACACCGTTTACGGGGCGCCCGACGTCATCATCCTCGGATACCAGGTGTGGCAGCGGACCTTCAACGGTGACCCGGACATCCTCGGCCAGAGGATCCGCGTCAACGGTGCCGATGCCGAGATCATCGGGGTCATGCCCGACGGATTCATGTTTCCCATCGAGGAAGAGGTATGGGTCCCATTGCGCTACGACACCGGTAACCGCAACCGCGGAGACGGCATGACGCTGGAAGTGTATGGACGCCTGCGCGACGGCATTTCCGTGGACCAGGCCCGGGCCGAATTCCAGGGCATCACCTCCCGATTGGCGGCCGCCTACCCGGACCTGAATGACGGCGTGACCGCCGTGATCAAGCCCTACAGCCATGAATACGTCGATGAAGACACCCGCAAAGCCATCTGGACCATGATGGCGGCGGTGACCCTGGTGCTGTTGATCGCCTGCGCCAACGTGGCCAACCTGCTGCTGTCACGCACCAGCGGCCGCACCCAGGAGATGGCCATCCGGGCCGCCATGGGTGCGGGCCGGCGGCGCCTGGTGGTGCAGATGCTGATGGAATCACTGCTGCTGGCCCTGGCCGGATCGGTGATCGGGCTGGTCCTGGCCTACTGGGCCATGGTCGGCAGCGACCGCTTTTTTGGCGAGGCTGGAACCGGCCTGCCGTTCTGGGTGGTGCTGGAACTGGATACCTGGTCGGCCGTATTTGCCATTGGCGCCGCGGCCTTTACCGCGTTGGTGGCGGGCCTGGTACCAGCGCTGCGGGCATCGGGTGTCAATATCAACCTGGTGTTGCGGGAAAACGCCCGTGGCGCCACCAGCCGCAAGATGAAATGGCTCAGCCAGAGCCTGGTGGTCATGGAAATCGCCCTCTCCTTCATCCTGCTGGTGCTGGCTGCCCTGACCCTGCGCAGCTCGCTGGAAATGCAGGACTACGACGTTGGGGCCCGAACCGACAACACCCTCACCGTCCGGGTGGGCCTGCCCCAGGCCGAGTACCCGGAAACCGCCCGCCAGGCACAGTTCTATACCGAGCTGAACAACCGCATGCGCGAGATGCGCGGGGTAGAAGCCAGCGTGGTCACTCATGGTCTGCCGGGCGCCTGGTCGGCCTGGTCCCAGTTCCAGGCTGAAGGCCAGGAAGTGACCGACGATCAGCGGGCGGAGTTTGCGCCGTACATCCGCATTGCCGACGGCTACTTCGACGCTTTCGAGGCGCCGCTGATCAGCGGACGTGACTTCGACGGCCGCGACACCGAGGACAGCCTGCCTGTGGTGATCATCAACCAGTACTTCGCCAACCAGGCCTTCGGCAACGAAGACCCCATTGGCCGGCGGGTGCGGTTTGGTGATCCCACCAATACCGACAATCCGGCGGTGTGGCGTAACGTGGTCGGTGTCAGTTCCGACATCAAGCAGGTGGGCATCCAGAACGATGAACCACGGCCGACGTTCTACGTGCCCCAGGTGCAGGATCCGTCACGCTTCATGAGCCTGGCGCTGCGTACCAGCGGCAACCCCAAGGCCATGGTGCCGGCCCTTCGCAATGTCGTGCAGCTGCTGGATCCGGAACTGCCGCTCTACTGGGTGCAGACCCTGGAAGAAGGCTACGCCCAGCAGATCGCGCCAAACCGGTTGCTGGGAATCTGCTTCGGCGCATTTGCGCTGATCGCGCTGATGCTGGCGGGCGGTGGTTTGTACGGGGTCATCTCGTTCAACGTCAACCAGCGCACCCCGGAACTCGGCATCCGCCGGGCACTGGGCGCCAGCGACAAGAGCATCGTGCGCATCGTTTCACGCCAGGCGGCGGTGCAGTTGGGCCTCGGCCTCGGGCTGGGGGTTATCGGAGCGGTGGGCGCGTCCCAGGTGATGCAAAGCCTGGTCATTGTGCCGGTAATGGATCCGTGGACTTATATCGGTGTCGGCGTGATGCTGATCCTGGCGGTGATCATCGCCTGTATTACGCCGACGCGACGGGCCATCCGGATCGATCCCATGGCAGCCCTGCGGTACGAGTAACTCTCCCTTCGGCCGGACAGCCCCGCTGTCCGGCCTTTTTCTTGCGCCCGGTCAATAAAAGAAGCGCTCTTCCACGATTTTTCCGTCCCTCAGGGTGTACAGGCAGATTTCGTCCATCTGCATGCGTTCACCGTTTTCTTTGCTGGTCACGTCAATGGCCATGCGAATCGAAAACTGGTCGCCATTGACATAGGGGCCGCTGGCCTCGGAAGAATGGATTTCGTGGTTGGCGAACCACCAGTCGTTTTTCTCCTTGACCGCGGCTGCCCCCTCCAACCTGGCCATGGGCCCCTCCATCGCTTCCACGCTGACGATGTCCGGTGAATTGAATTGCTCGGCCGCCTTTTCGTGCTCGCCGGCCTTGATCAGGTCGGTGAATGTCTGGGCGATTTCCTGAGTGGTCATGGTTTTTCCTCCTGTTGGTTTGAATCAGTCTAACGACACAATGTTGAGCCGATGGGGTGCCAGGTCACTCGGGAGACCCCATGACCCGGAGTATTTCCTGCTTCAGCATCTGCTCATCACCGGCACTGTAGCTGCGGTAACTGGCAACCACACGACCGGAACGGTCCAGGATAAAGGAGCGCGGCAGCGTGCGCAGTTGATAGGGGATGCCGATGTCGCCGGCCGGATCCAGCAGCACCGGGTAATCCACCGGATGCCTGCGCAGGAATGCCAGCCCGTCTTCGCTGTGTTCGTCAACATTTACCGCAATCACTTCAAAGCCGTCGGTCCCGATGTCCCGCCGCATCTGGTTATACGCGGGCAGCGAGGCCACGCAGGGGGGACACCAGGAAGCCCAGAAGTCCAGGAACACCACTTTCCCGGCATAGTCCTGCAGACGGATGGACTGACCGGTATTGACCGCCTGGCCGCTGAATCCCGGGGCCATGGCGCCTGGTTCCAGAGCCAGGAGCGGCGCGGCGAACCAGCAAAGCATTACCCAGGTCGCCGCCCTAGAAGCCATAGCTCAGAGAAAACCCGTAGGAGTAGCTGGTGGTGAACTGCAGCGCACCGTTGAGGTCCCGCGCAATGGGAATGCGGCCGGAAAGCCCCAGATCGAGGCGATCAGTCAGGGACCACTGCACCGCAGGCACGAAATCCAGCCACTCGCCGCCGGTATTGGGGATGTCGAATTTCCCGCGGCTATCGGCGTCGGTCCGGCGGTAGCGCAGGCCGACAGAGTAGCTGAAGCGAGGACCCATGTTGTGCCCCACCCCTGCGAACAGGCTTACCTCGTCGCCAAACGCATACTGGCGATCGTTGGACTGGTTGTCGGTGTAGTTGGCGGTGGCATTGAACACCACCGTCGCCGCCTGGTTGAAGGCATAGGTGTAACCGGTCCAAAGGATCGTGCCGCGGGCACCGGTGCTGGGCTGCATGTCCTCGGACAGAATAAAGCCGTCGGCCAGATCATCGTCGGCGGATGGAATCCGCAGGCCCAGACCCAGGGCCCACTCGTGGCGGTTGAACGGCGTGATGACGATCGGGGTGTAGCGCGCCAGGATCACGCTGTCGCCAATGCCGGAGGTCCGGGTTTCACCCAACTGGCTGGAACGGATGGTGCGGCGGTGTTCGATATGGGAAACCAGCGCCGACACGGCCCAGCGGTCGGTCAACGCGTAGCTGGCTGAGACCACCTGGGAGAAAGACTCGCGGTCGCGGCCAGTCTCGTCCCTGACGTCCCGGGAACCGCTGACCAGGTCGGAAATCCGGTGATCCTCGGTCACGTAGCTGATGAACAGCTGGCCTTTTTCCCGGGCCGATGTGTCGATAGCGGTCAGCAGTGGGGTACCCGCACAGCTGCAGGTGGCCCCCAGGGCGGGACCGGACCCGCATAATGCCAGCGCGATCAACCAACCCGCAGTGCCCACCCGGTGTTTCACTGGCGGATGTCGGCCCCGGGAAAAAACGCGGTCCAGGCGAACCAGAATGCGATGTACGAGTTTGTTTTTTGCAGCTGGGTGCCGGCCAGGGGGCCGCTGAGCGCTACGCCGAAGGCGTCCCAGTCACTACCCAGGTTGTCCCGCATCACCACTGGCAGCTGGTCCTGCACGGGCTCGAACTGAAGCTTGGTGCAGTCCGCCAGCTCGCGGTTGTAGACGGCCCCCAGATTGAGGCCGCTGCTGCCGATGACCACCACGTCCATTGCGCCCACGCGCTCGTTAAGGACCTCGATGTCGCTGGCAAACCCACTGATGGGGTAGACCCGGGAGGCGTCGCCGACGTTGATACCCAATACCCGCTCCTTGCGCCCCAGACGGTCGTCGTCTTCGTTGTTGACCGGCCACAGCAGGCTGTTGTCGGTGCGGAACGTACCGTAGGGGTAGTCGTTGTAATCGCGGCTGAACCCGGTGTCTTCACTCAGCAGCAGAGTGTCGGGGTACATGGCCCGCCAGGTTGCCCAGGTGGTCTCAATCACCTGCAGGCGCTTGGGAATAGCCGTGATCTGGTTGCCGAACACGGACTGTTCCAGCATCTGGGACCAGAAGCTGCCGGTAGCCCGGTCGTACAGGATCAGGTTGGAATTGTGCAGCAGCCCGGTTGTTCCAAAACTGGCGTCACAGCAAATATCCAGGTCCTGCCACAGCACGGCGGACCCGGTCAGCGGGCAGTAGCTGATGGTGCCGCCTTCCGGGGTGCCGTTGACGGTAAAGCGGTCGTTGACGATTTCGTGCCAGTTGAGGATGTTGTGGGGATAAGCGCGGATCTGGTCGCCAATCTTGACCCCGACCACCAGCTCCGACGGGGCCAGGCTGGCTCCGCCCTGGACAAACTGCGGATCCTCCAGCGGAGGAATACCGTCCGGTCCGGGACCGGCGTCAAACACCTCGTCATTGGGCAGCGTAGCGCCCCCTTCCAGCACCGACGGATTATCTATCCCGTGACTGAGGTCCGGCGCCGGTCTTTCACAGGCCATCGGTTCGGACGCCGCCAGGGTCTCGCAAAGCGCAACGTTGTCATCGGCCACCCGCTGTATCGGGATCTCGCCGGACAGCCCTGACCCGGCCAGGTTGTAGGTGACCATTCCCTGGGTACAGTCGGCAAACTCAAGCGTCAGCGTTCCCTCCCCGGCGGAGTCCGTATTCGGAACCGGCGTGGGCGCATTAAAAACGCCGCCGCGGGTGACAAAGAGGGTCAGGTCCGCTCGAGTCCCCTGGTAAGGCCCCTGGGCGGTCAGCCAACGATGCCCGGGATCGCCCAGTATCGCTGCGACGTCCTGGGGCGGGCGCTCGGTGTCATAGGTAAACCAGGCCACGAACACCTGTTGGATATTCGGGAACACCACCAACAGGAATCCCTGGCCAGGTGTCGTGGGGCTGAACCAGGCATCGTTGAGGCCGGAATTCAGATTGGCCAGGGGTTGGGGACCGGCCGCGGCGGTCTTGACCAGCAGAACAATCAATACGGCCAGGCAAATCCGTGAGGCTGGCAGGCTACTGCCGGACTGGGGGACGCGGACAGACAAACTTTTCTCCCAATGGCTCCGCTGGCGTGACTATAGGGACCCGGGGGCGGGAGCTGATCTTTCATTCCGGCGAGTCCAGGCTGTCATGCCGCCCCCCCGGGCATCTTTCCGGCAAATCCGGTACCCTGCCGCCATCTCGATTCAAGGACCAGGCCATGACCACACGCAGACAGTTTCTGGGCGCGGGCGCCGCGCTGCTGGGTTCCGCTTCCCTGGGGATGACGGCATCAGCCACCGCGGGGGAGAAGAAATCCATCCTGTTTCTGGGAGGGACCGGGTTCCTGGGCCCCCACCAGGTGCGCTATGCCCTGGACCGGGGCCACCGGGTCACCCTGTTCAACCGCGGGCGCAAAACCGGTCTGTACGGCGACCAGGTCGAAGAACTGGTGGGCAATCGTGATGCCCGGGTGGACCAGGGACTGTCAGCGCTGGAAGGCAGTCGCCGCTGGGACGTGGTGGTGGACAACTCCGGCTACGTACCCCGCCACGTTCGCGACTCGGCGCAGCTGCTCAAGGGCCGGGTCGGACGCTACGTGTTTACCTCCACTACCAGCGTGTATGACTTTGACCAGACGCCGTCGGTGGATCACCAGACGCCGCTGCACAGCAGTTTTCCAGACACCGAAGAGGTCAACGGCGAGTCCTACGGTCCGCTCAAGGCGGAGTGCGACCTGATCGTCCAGCAGGTCTACGGGTCAGCCGCCACCATCATAAGACCGACCGTGGTGGTGGGTCCGGGTGATCACACCGACCGCTTCTCCTATTGGGTAGACCGCTTTCAGCGTGGCGGCGACATCGTCTGCCCGCCACGACCCGAACGCGAGGCAGCCTGGATCGATGTTCGCGACCTGACCCATTGGCTGATCACCCTGGCCGAGAACGACCAGCCCGGAATCTTCAATGCGGCCGCGCCTGCGTCTCCAACCACACACATGGAGGTGATGCACGGCTTCCGCGCGACCACTGCAGCGCCGGTCAGGCTGCACTGGCCCACCCCCGAGCTCATCGAGGAAACCGGATTGAGCCTGCCCTGGTTCTGGCGCGGCACGCGCTCACGGCACATCGACTGCAGCGCATCTATCGAGGCCGGGCTCACCTACCGTTCACTGGCACAATCCATTGCCGATACCTGGCAGTGGTGGCAGTCCCAGCCCGATGAGCGGCGGGCCAACCCCCGGCGCTGGCCCTCGCCGGAACAGGAACAGGCTACCCTGGGCCGCATCGTGGCCGCTGGCTAGGAGCCGGTCTCAGGCGCGATGCTGGTCAATCAGTATGGGATTGCCGTCGGGGTCCACCAGCGTCAGGTGGGCCGGGCCTTCTGAATTCTCGTCCGCTTCCTCGGCCAGGGTAACCCCCTGGCTCTTGAGGGACTTCTGGATCTCCCGCACGTCAGTGAAAGACGGTGTTTCGGCGGCGTTCTGATCCCACCCGGGGTTGAAGGTCAGCATGTTTTTCTCAAACATGCCCTGGAACAGACCGATGATGTGGTCCCGGTTCTTCAGGATCAGCCAACCCTGCTCCTGGTCGCCGCCCATGGCGGTAAACCCCAGTTTTTCGTAAAAACTCTTTGATGCCTCGATGTCCTTGACGGCGAGACTGACCGAAAACGCGCCCAGATCCATAAACTCAACCTCCAAATCAAAAACTGATGACGGGAACGCTACCACGGCGCACCCATGGGTCCATCACCCGTTTGGGTGATTTCCATCCAACGGAGCGCCGGATGTGGCTCAGGACTTGTTCGATGCGTTTTCCGCCTCGATAGCTTCCAGGTCTTCCAGCGTGGGATGTGCCCATGAACGGGCATCCCGGTCACCAAACACGGCGCTGCTGCCGCGCATGGCCTCCTCGTGGCTGGCCAGGAACTGCTTGGTGCGTTCCACGTAGGCCGGGTTTTCGTGGACCGGGATGTCCGGGTCGTACAACTCGGCCAGCTCGCGGATGGCCTTGCGATCGTTTTCCACGAAACCATGGGTCTGTCGCTCTGCATCGTGGGGGTGCATGCCCAGGGCCTCCAGGGCCGAGCGGGCTGCCCGCACGGCGCTGTCGAAATGGTCGCGGATGATGTCCCGAGCCCCGGCACTGTACAGCTCGTATACGTGATGCCGGTCCACCGCCCGGGCCACCATGTAGACCTGCGGGTAGTTGTGGGCCACGTAATGCACCAGCTGGGTCGCCTGCTCGCGATCGTCAATGGCCACAACCAGCATTTTCGCGTGCTCGATGCCGGCGGCATGCAGCAGGTCCGGACGCGTGGCGTCTCCATAAAACACCTTGATGCCAAACGCGCGCAACCGCTCCAGGTGCTCAGCGTGATGATCCAGCACCACGGTCTTGTGGCCGGCGGCCAGCAGTATGCGATTGATGACGCCGCCAAAGCGCCCTACCCCGGCCACAATAATGCTGCCGGACTCGTCGATGGCATCCGGCTCCCGCGCCTGGGAGGTGGCGTAGCGCGGGGCAATGACGCGGTCGTAAAGGATAAACAGCACCGGGGTCAGCAGCATGGAAATGGTCACTACCAGCAGCAGCTGGGCGGCCAGGTCCTGGGGTATCACCGCGGACGACACGCTGAAAGCCAGCAGGACAAACCCGAATTCCCCGGCCTGGGCGAGACCCAGGGTTACCAGCCAGCGGTCGGCTCCACGAATCTTGAACAGGGTTGCCAGGATCCACAGGATCAGCGCCTTGATGGCCATCAATCCCAAGGCCATGGCCATGATGCTTCCCGCATCGGCGCTCAGCAGATCGAAGTTGATGGCGGCACCCACGGTGATGAAGAACAGACCCAGCAGCAGACCCTTGAACGGTTCGATATCGCTTTCCAGTTCATGACGGTACTCGCTGTTGGCCAGCACCACGCCGGCCAGGAAGGTGCCCAGGGCCGGAGACAGTCCCACCACGGTCATCAGCAGGGCAATGCCCACCACCAGACAAAGGGCGAATGCCGTGAACAGCTCCCGCAGACGCGCCATGGCAATGAACCGGAACACCGGCCGCGTGAGAAAACTTCCCCCAACCACCACACCGACGATGGCACCCAGCGTGACCAGCCCGCGCTGCCATCCCGCCAGGTCGTCGATCCAGCTGTGACCGCCGCCGTGGCCCCCGCCGTCTCCCGCGGACTGCTGCAGCAGCTCGGCCAGCTCCGGCAGGGCCAGCAGCGGGATGAAAGCCAGCATGGGAATGACCGCGATGTCCTGGAACAGCAGCACCGAGAAACTGGACTGGCCGCCGTCACCCTTCATCAGGCCTTTTTCGTTGAGTGTCTGCAGGACGATGGCCGTGGACGACAGTGCCAGTACCATGCCTACAGCCAGGGCGATGCTCCAGGATTGGCCCATGGCCATGGCGGCGCCCATGAAAGCCAGGGTGGTCAGCCCAACCTGGAGCCCCCCCAGTCCCAGCAGGCGATTTCTCATCCGCCACAGCATCCTGGGCTCGAGCTCCAGGCCTACCAGGAAGAGCATCATCACCACGCCAAACTCGGCAAAGTGCTGAATGCTGACGACGTCCACTTCCAGCTGACGCAGCAAGGGACCAATGGCGATGCCAGCCAGCAGGTAACCCAGCACGGAACCCAGCCCCAGCCGGGAAGCCACCGGTACGGCTATCACACCGGCAATCAGAAACAGAAACGCAAGAAACAGTATTCCTTCCATGTCAGGCCTCGATCAGCTGGTCCAGGTCCGGCGCGGTAACCACATCCAGTTCTTTTGCCGCGGCAAAGTCGTAGCGACCGTCACGCAGAGCCTGCAGCAGCCGGGCATAGCCCGCGGCGTGGGGCTCCACCTGGTCGTTGGCCTGGGCGCGCAGCGCACCATACAGCACGTAGGGTGTCGCGAAGGTCATGTGACACAGCACCGCGGTCTGCTCCAGCGGAGTCAGAAACGTACGCATTGGGTAACGCTGGTAGCCGCTGGCGGAGTATGCCTCGTCGGCGCCGCCGGCGGTGATGGCCAGCATCATGGTCTTCCCGCTCAGCCTGTCCCCGTCGTGGCCGTATGCAAAACCGTGTTCCAGCACCAGGTCTTCCCACTCCTTGACCAGCGCCGGTGTGGAGTACCAGAACATGGGGAATTGAAACAGGATGACTTCGTGTTCCAGCAGCCGGGATTGTTCCCGGTCGATATTGATCTGGAATCTCGGGTACTCGGCATAAAGGTCCACGAGGGTTATGCCGGATACCTCCCTCGCCTTGTCCAGCATAGCCCGGTTGGCTTCGGAATGCCGGTGGCCGGGATGCGCGTAGTAAACCAGTAATTGGGCCATGTCCTAACTTACTCGGTACAATCTGGCGCCGAGTCTATACCACGGGCGTGGTTATTTCGTGCAGCCATGCACCGTCAATCCTGCCGCCGCTCCAGGCGATAGAAATCCCCGGGCTCGGTGCCGAACAGCTGTTGACCCTGGGGGTCGAATCCCCGCTCAGCCAGCCAAAGCGCATCCCGCATCAGCCGATTCTCTGACTCAATGCGCCGAGGCTTGCCGGTGCGGCTGGATATGATCCTGCACTGCTCCGGATCGGTATAGCCCTGAAACCCCGTTGGCACTCGGCGCCAGGTCATTTCGCAGCCCGGCTCCATGGCGTGGTGAACCTGGTCGGGCGCCAGGTCCGTGAACTGTCCAGGCCCCGCGTCCACCCACAGCTCGGGCTCAATCAAACGGTAGGCGCGCTGCACCACGGCGTCACCCTCCGGGGTCGGTGTGAGCACCAGGACCCGTTGCCGGTAAAGGTCCAATTCAGCCCCCTGGTTCAGCTGCAGGTAAAACACCGCCTGGCCAAGGCGTGGCGCCTCAATCCGCTGACGCCGGTCGCGAAACGGTTCCGGCAGGCTGGTTTCAAATGTGCCGTCCATCATTTCAGCCAGCGCCTCCAGCAGCGAGGCCGGATCCGGCACTTCCTGGCCATCCTGCCGGATCTCCACGTAGCCCCGGCTCAGGCCACTGGCCGGGTCGGTGGTGTTCATGGCCTGGAACAACTGGGGCAGCGGGGCCCAGGTGGGCGGATACTTGTGGGCGGCCGTATCCATGATCAATACGGAATCGGACACCGGGTCATAGGCGGCCACCGGCGAAATATGGCCGACCCGGTCCTGACCCAGGGCCTCACGCTGGTAATTCACCACCAGGTAATCATTCGGAGCCGAGAGGTTGCGGCGCACTGCAGCGCGAAACGACTCCACGCTGGCCTCGCTGGCATGAATCATGACCGCACTGGGTCCGTGGCTTCGCAGCAGGCCGCTGAATTCCGGCAGAGACATGCCGCCAAAAGTGACCTGCATGCGACTGCGAACCCGGCTGGCCTCGATGGAAAAAAAACTCCACTGGCTGGTGTCCGTTCCCAGGGCGTCCAGCACGGTAACGCTCGTGGCGACGCCGCAGTAGCTGACCAGGGCCTGGGGCTGGAATGCCGCAGCCAGCGCCGGGTAGTCTGCAGCTGCCGTGGCCCGGTCCAGACGTAAGCGGCCCTCCTCGCTGTCCAGCGCCACCAGCTGCTGCGGCAGCGGCCTGGGATCCTGCTGGGGATAAAGCAACCAACCCACGTAAGTTACCATGCCCAGTGCTGCTGCCAGCACCAGCGCCAGCAACGCCAAAACCAGTTTCTTCACCGCTTTGCCCCCGAATTCTGACTGTCCCTGCCAATCACATCACAGTTTTAGCGCGCATTCCGCCCCTGTGTCATCTGTCTGACAGCGCCAGGCGCGTAGGATTGGGGTCACCCATTAGCCAGCCGTAGTCAATGGCACGAGTTCGCCCCTCCGATATCTCGGTCAGTTGAGTTTAATGCCAACCGAACCTTGGTGTCGCACCCTCGTCTTTCTG
>JASJDM010000045.1 GCA_030065125.1 Lysobacterales bacterium
GCGTCCGGCGTCCCGCTGCAGCTGCTGCCCGATGAGATCAACGGTGTCCGGATCGTCTGCATCGACGTGCCGGGCTTCGGGGTTCCGACCCATGCCGAAGCCAAGGACGTGCTGGCGGGCGCCATGTTGCGCTATGCCCGCACCGAGGCCGAGGCCGGACCGGTGCAGGCGCCCCGGGAAGGCGTCAGCGACCAGCCGGCCATAGCCCTGCTGGGTGAGATGTTCCCGGCCGACCCCATGTCCATCGCGGCTTTGCTCAAGCCCCTGGGGCTGGCCTGCGGGCCGGTGGTCCCGACCCGGGAATGGCGTGAGCTGTATGCCGCCCTGGACTGCGTGCTGACCGCCGCCATCCACCCGTTTTATTCCGCATCCATCCGCGAGTTCGAGGCGGCCGGGCGTCCGGTGGTGGGATCCGCCCCGGTGGGTTACTCGGGCACGGCGGACTGGCTGGAGTCCGTGGCTCGGGTTGCCGGGATATCCGGCTCCAAACTGGGCGTCGCCAAATCCCGGGCCCTGCCCATGATCCGGCAGGCGCTGGAGCTGCACCCGGTAAAGGGTCGCATCACGCTGTCGGGTTACGAGGGATCCGAGCTGCTGGTCGCCAGGCTGCTGATCGAAAGCGGCGCCGATGTGCGCTACGTAGGCACCGCCTGCCCCCTGACCCCGTATTCGGAGCGGGACCGGCTGTGGCTGGAAACCCGCGGCGTGGACGTTCGCTTCCGGGCTTCCCTGGAGAACGACCTGGAAGCCATGGACGAATACCAGCCCGACCTGGCCATTGGCACCACGCCGGTGGTGCAGAAGGCGAAGGCGGAGGCGCGCCCGGCGCTGTATTTCACCAACCTGATTTCCGCCCGCCCGCTGATGGGTGTGGCCGGCGCGGGTTCCCTGGCCCAGGTGGTGAACGCCGCCATGGCCAGCCGGGAGCGGTTTGACCGGATGAAAGAGTTTTTTGACGGCGTCGGTGAGGGTTATGCCGCCGGCGTCTGGCAGGATCAGCCGGAAGACCGGCCGGAATTCGCAGCCCGCAACCGCGCCATACGCGAGCGGGCCGAGGCCAAAGCAAAGGCGAAACCCAGTGGCGAAGTCCCGGGTTCCACCGCCAAGGCAGGAGCCATCTGATGCTGGTGCTGGATCACGATCGCGCCGGTGGCTATTGGGGTGCCGTCTACGTCTTCACCGCGGTGAAGGGCCTGCAGGTGATTATCGACGGCCCGGTGGGCTGCGAGAACCTGCCCGTGACATCGGTGCTGCACTACACCGACGGCCTGCCGCCCCATGAGCTGCCCATCGTCGTTACCGGTCTGTCCGAAGATGAGCTGGGTCAGAAGGGTACCGAGCAGGCCATGAAGCGGGCCCACACCGCCCTGGACCCGGATCTGCCCAGCGTGGTGGTCACCGGCTCCATTGCCGAGATGATCGGTGGTGGCGTGACGCCGGAAGGCACCAATATCGCCCGTTTCCTGCCGCGGACCATTGATGAAGATCAGTGGCAGAGCGCGGACCGCGCCATGGCCTGGCTGTGGCAGCACTACGGGAAGAAGCCGCGCCGCGGCCGCAAGGGTGGCAAGGCCAGGGCAAAGCGCGAGGACGCCAGGCCAAAGGTCAACATCATCGGCCCCACCTACGGGTACTTCAACAGCGCATCGGACCTGGCCGAGATCCGGCGGCTGGTGGAAGGCGTTGGCGCAGAAATCAACCTGGTGTTCCCGCTGGGGACGCACCTGTCCGACGTCAAGAAGCTGGGCGACGCCGACGTCAATATCTGCATGTACCGGGAGTACGGGCGCATGCTGTGCGAGGCCCTGGACAAGCCTTACCTGCAGGCGCCCATCGGCCTGTTCAGCACCACCAGCTTCCTGCGCAAGCTGGGAGAGCTGCTGGAGCTGGATCCCGAGCCATTCATCGAGCGAGAAAAACACACCACCATCAAGCCGCTGTGGGACCTGTGGCGGTCGGTGACCCAGGACTTTTTCGGCACCGCCAGCTTCGGCATCGTGGCCACGGAAACCTATACCCGGGGTATCAGGAACTTTCTCAACGAGGAAATGGGTCTGCCCTGTGCGTTCTCCTACGCCCGCACCGCGGGGGTCAAACCCAACAACGAGGACGTGCGCCGGTCGGTGCAGGAGCAGACGCCCCTGGTGCTGTTCGGCAGTTACAACGAGCGCATGTACCTGAGCGAAATCGGCTCCAGGGCCGCCTATATTCCGGCGTCGTTTCCCGGCGCCATCATACGCCGGCACACCGGCACCCCGTTCATGGGCTATTCCGGCGCCACCTACCTGATCCAGGAAGTCTGCAACGCGCTGTTCGACGCGTTGTTCCACATCCTGCCCCTGGCCACCGAGATGGACCAGGTGGAAGCCACTCCGGCGCGGCTGGCCGCGGACCTGCCATGGGACGACGAGGCCCGGGCGGCGCTGGACGACATGGTGGAGGCACAGCCCGTGCTGGTGCGTATTTCTGCGGCGAAAAATATCCGGGATGCGGCAGAGCAACGGGCCCGGGCCGCCGGCGACAACCGGGTCACCGTGGATCACCTGGCCAGTGACGCCAGGCCGTCAGCGGCATGACACAGAACACGACAACTCCCCCGGGAGGGGAATCCTGACAGCAGGAGTGAGATGAGATGAGTGCAAACAACACACAGACTGTTTCCAGGGAACAAAGACGGTATCAGCGCATGCAGCGCCTGCTGTTCGTCCTGTTCCTGCCGGTCGCGCTGCTGTCGCGGCTGCTGCCGCCGAGCTGGCGGCCGTTTCGCAAAGCCCTGGGCGGGCGACAGTCCCTGCTGCAGGAAGCCCGGCACGCAGCCAATCTCTGCGCCGGCTTTGCCTTCATGGGCTACTGACAGATTTTCAAGAGGTTCAGTCCGGCCTGTCCGGGTTTTAAACCCGGACGGGACGGGCGGACAAGTACCGCAGCCTGATGTCGCGAGACAGGCGGTTGCGGGATGGTGGTAAAGGCAGCAATGCCTGATTCGAGGAGAGACTTATGTCTGACAACGAAAACGGCGGATCCCTGACGGGGTTGACCGAGGACGAGGCTAAGGAATTCCACGCTGGATTTATGCAAAGCACGATCATCTTCGTGGTGGTCACCGTGGTTGCACACATCCTCGTGTGGTTCTGGCGCCCCTGGTTCTAGTCGGCTCTAAGGGTCCAATTAATAGGAGACAACAACCATGTGGAGACTATGGCTGATATTTGATCCACGTCGCACGTTGGTCGCAGTGCTGGCTTTCGCCTTTTTTATGGTGATGGTCAATCACTTTGTTCAGCTCAGCACGCCGCGTTATGGCAGCTGGTTGAACTCGACTCCGCCGCCGGCGATGGATGTAAAGCCCTGACGAAACCGGTGGCGCCGGTTGCACCGCTGTAGCGCGGAGCATCCGGTGCCATCGGCGGGTCACCGGTCTGACTCACCAGTTTGGCTGGCGACCCACCGCGAGGGGACGGGAAGTGGGGTTGACGGCTGTCGCCCCAGAAAAACGCCAGGAACGTTAGGCCTGGCAGGCGCTTTGTCGCGTCACTGAGTTGATTAAGAGGATCACACCATGTCCATGCTGAGCTTCGAACGAAAGTACCGGGTCCGTGGCGGTACTTTGATTGGTGGAGACCTGTTCGATTTCTGGGTGGGACCCTTCTATGTGGGATTTTTCGGGGTAACCACTATTTTTTTTACGCTGCTGGGAACCACCTTGATCATCTACGGTGCTGCCCAGGGGCCAACCTGGAATCTTTGGCAGATCAACATCGCCCCACCTGATCTGTCTTACGGACTTGCCCTGGCACCGTTACTGGAGGGCGGACTGTGGCAGCTCATTACCTTCTGCGCCATCGGCGCATTCGTGTCCTGGGCGCTGCGAGAAGTTGAAATATCGAGAAAGCTGGGCATCGGTCTGCACGTTCCGTTTGCTTTCGGCTTCGCCATTCTGGCTTACGTCACACTGGTGGTGTTCAGGCCGGTGCTGCTGGGTGCATGGGGGCACGGATTTCCCTACGGCATCCTGAGCCACCTGGACTGGGTGTCAAACATTGGCTATCAGTACCTGCACTTCCATTACAACCCGGCGCACATGATCGCGGTGACCTTCTTCTTCACCACGACCCTGGCGCTGTCTCTGCACGGTGCTTTGATCCTGTCGGCCAGCAACCCCGGAGAGGGGAAGCCGGTGAAGACACCGGAACACGAAGACACCTTTTTCAGGGACGCCATCGGCTATTCCATCGGCGCACTGGGTATCCATCGTCTGGGTCTGTTCCTGGCCCTGGCCTCCGGGTTCTGGGCCGCCGTCTGCATCATTATCAGCGGTCCTTTCTGGACCCGGGGATGGCCGGAATGGTGGTCCTGGTGGCTTGAACTTCCCATCTGGGCTTGAGCGCAAAGGGGTAAACAAAAATGCCTGAATATCAAAACATCTTTACCCGCGTGCAGGTCCGGGCCCCGGCTCACCTGGGCACCGCGCCGGAGGTCGACGAGATCTTCGAGCGCGAAAACCTCACCACTTTCAGCTACTGGATCGGTAAATTCGGTAACGCTCAGATCGGCCCGATCTACCTGGGAACCTGGGGCGTGATCTCCCTGCTGTTCGGAATTGCTGCATTCGAGATCATCGGCCTGAACATGTGGGCCTCGGTGGACTGGGATCCGGTCCAGTTTATCCGGCAGCTGTTCTGGCTGGCCCTGGAGCCGCCCAGCGCGGAATACGGACTGGCCTTTCCGCCCATGAACGAGGGCGGCTGGTGGCTCATCGCAGGCCTGTTCCTGACCATTTCCATCATCGCGTGGTGGATTCGGCTGTACACCCGGGCGCGAACCCTGGGCCTGGGTACCCATGTCGCCTGGGCTTTCGCCGCCGCGATATGGCTGTTTCTGGTGCTGGGCTTCTTCCGCCCGCTGCTGATGGGCAGCTGGTCCGAGGCCGTTCCGTTCGGCGTGTTCCCGCATCTGGACTGGACCGCCGCGTTTTCCATGCGCTACGGCAACCTGTTCTATAACCCGTTCCACATGCTGTCCATCGTGTTCCTGTATGGTTCGGTGCTGCTGTTTGCCATGCACGGCGCCACCATCCTGGCGGTGAGCCGCTACGGTGGCGACCGGGAGCTGGAGCAGATTACCGACCGCGGTACAGCCTCGGAACGAGCCGCACTTTTCTGGCGCTGGACCATGGGCTTTAACGCCACCATGGAATCCATTCACCGCTGGGCCTGGTGGTTTGCCGTGCTCACTCCGCTCACCGGCGGCATCGGCATTCTGCTGACCGGAACCGTGGTGGACAACTGGTACCTGTGGGGTGTCAATCACGGCCTGGTTCCGACCTATCCGGAGGTCTGGCCGCCTGTTGCAGATCCGGCATCTGGAGGTGCGCCATGAATCGCCTGCTGACGTACACCGTTCTCCTGGGCATGCTTGGCCTGGCCGGCTGTGAACTGCCGCCCCAGGAGGTCAAGCAGGTCGGCTACCGCGGGGTGGGGATGGAAGACATCCAGTCGCCCGAACGCCAGGCTGAACTGATGGCGGCCAACCAGCCGCCCGAGGTACTGCCGCCGGCACCGGCCGCCGGGCCCCTGGCGTCTGAGGTCTACCAGAACGTCGAGGTGCTGGGAGATCTGCATGTGCCCCAGTTCACCCGCCTGATGAACGCCATCACCGCCTGGGTGTCGCCAGAGGAGGGCTGTGCGTACTGCCACAACCTGAATAACCTGGCCTCGGACGAGGTCTACACCAAGGTGGTCTCCCGCCGGATGATCCAGATGACCCAGTACATCAACAGCGAGGCGAAAGCGCACGTCGGAGATACCGGCGTGACGTGCTACACCTGCCATCGCGGCAAGAATGTTCCGGACTACATCTGGTTTGCCCTGGAAGACAAAACCGCGGACAAGGTGATCGGGAAGATGTACGGCCAGAACATGCCGGCCGAGGCCACCCGGCTTGCGTCCCTGCCCGCAGATCCGTTTACGGGTCAGCTGGAGGAACCCGGCCTGCTTCGGGTGGCCAGCGATTCAGCCTTCCCGGGCAGCAACGACAAAGACGTCAAGGACCTGGAAAAAATCTATGCCCTCATGATGCACTTTTCCGGATCCCTGGGCGTGAACTGCGGCTACTGTCACAACACCCGTGCCTTCTCGAACTGGGAGCAGAGCCCGCCCTACCGGGCGACGGCCTGGCACGGACTGCAGATGGTTCGGACCCTGAACGCGGATTACCTGACGCCGCTGCAGCCGGTTTACCCGGATTACCGGCTGGGGCCGGATTTCGGTGACGCGCCCAAGGGTAACTGCGAAACCTGCCACCAGGGTGTCAACAAGCCCCTGTATGGCGCAGCCATGGCCCAGGACTACCCGAGCCTGCAGTCACCCTGACCGCGTTGCCGCCGGTTGGGTTTCCTGCACAACTCCCAGCCGGTTTTGCCCGTAAAAGTGGCCGGATGATTCCGGCCACTTTTTCGTAAATCCCCGTTGGCCCCACAGCTGCGGTCTTAAGCCCTTTTTCTTCGCCTGCGTGGCCGCCAGACGGCCAGCGCGATATTGGCGGTGGCCAGAATCAGCATGACCCAGGTGACTCCCTGCTCCGTGCGCAGCACTGCGCCCAGGGCGGCCAGTTGCTCTGTGCCGGCCCCGGACTCGGCCATGTCCCGGGCGATGACCAGTGCTTTTTCGGCGCTGCCCTGAATTCCCACCAGGCTGCCTTCCAGCACCGCCACACCCAGCACAGCCTTGATCCACACCCAGCCCGCGTTGTGAAAAGGGCGGTGGATCGCCATGGCCAGCAACCCGCTGATCACCACCGCCGCCATGGACGGCACCATGACCCACTTGGACACGGTCACGATAGACTGGCGCAGCGCCAGGTACTCCTTCGGCGTCACTTCCGTTACAGCGGTGCCAGCGAGCACCAGCTGGACCACCAGGGCACCACCGAAACCGATGGCCCCGACGGTGTGCAGGAATTTCATCAGGTGTTTCACAATTGGATCGCGGGCGCCGCTGCGCAGTTTTTAACCTAACATAGGGATCGTGAAGCACGGGTTGAGCTCGGTGTCACGGAGGGGTTGCGATGGACGATTACGTCATCAACGGGGCCCCGGAAACTGGCTTACCTGGAGCGTCTAAATCCGAAACTTTACCTTGCGCTGCAAAATGCGCTGGGATGGGATGTAACGCACAAAATGGGGCGAGGTGACTCCCGCGGCCAGGGATCAGACTGACCCCCGGGTGACATTCACGTATAGCTGGACTGAAACGCCCTGAATTCGGTCTGCAGTTCCTCTCCGGGGCTTTTCCCATTATCTGAAAAACACAAATGCTGAGACCCTTCTCAGTCGTAGAACCATCCGCGAAAATAGAAAAAGCTGGCAAACCCGATCAGTGAGACGAGTACAAGCAACCATCCGAGTTGTAAGGCCGGGACAGCAATTGCAGGTGCCGCCCCATTTAATGATTCCGACCGATATCGTGTTATTGGATGCATTTGGGTCTGGGGTAAACGCCCCGACCGAAAAAAACGCCGTATTGCTTGCCGGAGCTTCCAGAGCCACTGTGATTCCAACCACGCACGTTACTTGGCCGCCGAGAGTTACAGTTCCACCCCCGGCAGCCGTGGGGAAAATGGTCACAGTCTCCGTAGAGATTCCGCCAAACGGGTCTACAAACTCCATGTAGGACAGGGAGCAAGGGCTCGTTCGCGCAATAGGAAACACAGAGAACGTCCTGAACCCATTGGTTATAGGCCACCCTTTTCCCACTGCGACACCATCGGCGACCAGCCATTTCCAACGTCAAGTCAGCTTGGGCCGCGGCGAACCCGAACGGAAACATAGAGAGCAAAATGGCCGCCCAGATTCTCATTCAATTGGGTATATCAATTTCTTCGAAACTATCGAAAAAGACCAAGTCACTATCAACCGAGTCGCGAATACCCAGCCACCAAGCAAACCTTCAATGACAGCTCGGCGCACCGCCTGGTAGGAAAATAGAAAAGCCCCCACCTGGTGGTAGGGGCAAAGGGGCTGCGCGGGCTAACGCCGCGCTTAATTAAAGTTCAAAGCTGTCTTTATACAAAATGTCCGGGTTGACTCGAAACTTCCCTGAAACTGGCAGAGAGGCCTGTAAGGTTCGCGCGTTGTCCTGATTGACGTTGCCAACCATCTGACCGTTGAAAAGGACGTTTGGATCAGCTGACGAAAAATACAGAATTCGTGGACAATTCATGCCACAAGTAATGGCCATGATTGTTTTGAACACGTTGAATTGCTGAAAACCGTAGGACCAGGGGAACGAAGCGTCGGCGGCCGGCACTCCCTGCGGCGGCTCATGTTCCAGGCCGAGGACGTGCCCAACTTCGTGGGCAAAGTCCGCGTTTGCGGCCGCACATTGCGTGTTCACAACATTAAAAGCATTGATGTCAAATCCTGGATGGATCCCGTCACACCCTTGTGCGGGAAGATTAATCCCCAACAGCTGATTGCAGTTTCTAGTCCTCTGGGTGACCGCGAATCCACAGGCCGTGTCGTCGTCAATTAACATCACAACAACATCTGCCTGAGCATTATCACGGTCGATTGCGACATTGGCATCGCCAATGAGCCATCCCAAGTGATCCGGGTATCGCTCAAATGCTTGGGTTCCTGTAGCTGTGACTTCCAGGTAAGGAACCTGTTCGACGTGCGCCAGTTTTGCCCTTCCGAGCTGAATCTCGCTATTGCTGAACGCCACATTCAGCTGCTCCATGGCATCCTCAATGATGTTCAGAACGGCCGTTGTATCGCCGGGGGGCGGGAACTGCCCGTTGATGATTTGGCCGGCTTCAACCCTGGCGTCCTCGGTAAACACCACCATGACGTTGATCTCGCGCTCGTCCGTCGCGGCCAGAGGGTCTACTCCTGTTTTCCTTCGAGACACTGGATTTGTGAGGGCTTTTTGCATGGCGCCTGGGGGCAATTCATAGCTGTGCAACACGTCGGGAAAAGAGCTGGGGTCGATGTAACGGAGTATCTGGGTTTGCAGCAGCTCATCGTAGTAAAATCGCCATTGGCCCGACGCGCCAAATATCCAGCCGGTTGCCTTGCCCTCGCGAACCGCGATGAACACATCGGAACTGTTTTCGCCCTTGCCAATCCATTTGTAGATGAAGTCTTCCGGCGGAGCATCAGGGTCCGGCATAACCGTGAAGCCGGGCAGGAAACAGCACTCTAGGTCCTTCATCTCTCGGACCGCGACTACCTCTTCATTGAAGCCTGGAAGCGTCATCGTCAGCGACTGATCGGATGCGATGGCGTCAAAGTTTAGGAGGACTTGGTATTGAACTGACGCGGGGCCTGAGAAATCGGGCCCGCCGCCGACTGGTTCCGGCGGCCCAGTGATCGCGAACATCGGGGGCTCCGTTCCAGCCCAGGAGAGACCTGAAAGGAGTAAGGTTGCGAAAAGCGTCAGAGCACGAATGATGATCTCCTTTTGAGTGTGATGGCACCAAGCACCAAAAACAAAAGAGTTGCGACACTTGACGCCAAAGGCGAGAGCGTAGGGACTGCGACAGGAACGCCGAAGACTACGGTCTGCGCGTTATTGTTGGGATTAATTTCTGTGTCGGTGGCGCTCACCCGCGCCTCCCAAGTGACTGCTATTTCTCCGGATAAATTGGGATCAACGAAAAAAGGGGCTTCGCACACGAACGTGGTACCAACTGGAATGGGGGAAATTTGTGTATACCCGTAGATGAAGGTATCGGGATTGGGAGGAAATCCAGTTATTACATCAATAAAGCGAAGGCAATTGGGGTCTGCCGATACCCCAAAAACCACGGGCGTGCCTATGACAATACCCACAGCTGTTGCTTCGAGAGCGTCTGGCCCAAGGTTTTCGAGGGAAAAAGTGATCGTGCCGGAACTTCCGGCGAGCGGTACTGCGGGATCTACACTGACCTCTAGCGACAAATCAGCCATTCGCCCGGTGCCGGCAAGTGCAGCCGGCGCAAACAGGGCGACATAAAACGCTGCTACCCAAATTGCTTTCATGGGCCACCAAGAGACGAGGAAAGATTGCGGATCACCCGGTGAACCTCCCAGTTCGCGGATTTGTCAAAACTCTAGATTACGCCTTGACATAGCACTGCACTCTACAGGAAAAAATCCCGAAATGAATACGTGTTTTGCGAACAGCTATAAGCGTCTCTCGTTTCGTTCCAAAAGATTCCGAGCGGCGGGGTGGGTCGAAAAAACCTTAAGCGCTTTTTAGGCTCCGAACTTTTTGTGCGTAGTTTTTCTTTCAAGCACGATCTTCAAACCACGCTCGTTACTGCGGGAACGTAAACCAGTCTCTATGAAGCGGATTCTCCGTTCTTGGCGCACTTGCCGACCTGTAGGCCCTCGCCACCGTCCAACGCCTCTTTGAGGCACGCTTCGAAACAATCATCACCCACAACATGGGCATGATCTTAAGCCACTTTTTTGGCGACCTGGATCAGGCCAGAAATCATGGATTGAACCATCACGCCTTCATCCAACAGGTCGTTGATGATCGTGGGATAAGCACCAGGTTTAAATGCCGCTGCAGGCCCGGCTTTTCAGGGACGGTGCCCACGTGGCTGACATCAGGTGTGGCGGGTTCATTGCCGAAATGAGTCTGCTGACCGGCCGGCGGGCATCGGCTGATGTACGAGCCAACGACGTTGTGGAAACCCTCTCATGGTGCCGCACGAAACTGGCTAACCCGGAACGTTTGAATCCGAACCCGTACCTGGCGACCGGCCCCCCGGATGACATTCACGTGTAGCTGGACTGAAACGCCTGCTGAAACACCCTGAATTCGGTCTGCAGTTCCGCTCCGGGGTCGGTGAGCTGGTCGAGTCGTCCTTCCCGGGCCATCTGTTCGAGTTCTTCGCAGCGCTGAGCGATGCGCCTGGCGCCCAGAAAACCGCTGGCGGATTTCAGTGAATGGGCGATGTGGCCAAAAGACTCTTCATCGCCTAGGCGCAGGCTGTGGTCCAGTTGCGGCAGTTTCTCCTCAACCAGGGCCCGATAGCTGTCGAAGAAATTCTGCAGACCATCGCCGCCGGGGCCACGATCCAGCAGCAGCAGGTTGGCAACCGCCTGGTCGTCAATAATATGGGCCGTCGGGGCCGTGTCCGCAGGGCCACTCCGGGGCTTGGGAAAGGCGGCGTCAGTGAGCGCGTCGCGAAGCTGTTCCAGCGTGTAGGGTTTGGGCAGGTAGCCGGTCATGCCGCTGGCCAGGCACCTGGCCTCGTCTTCACTGCCGTACCTGGCCGTCATGGCCAGGATGGGGATGGGGCTGAGCCCATGCCGTGCCTCGTGGGCGCGGATCTGCTGTGATGCCTGGTAACCATCCATGAGCGGCATGGTGCAGTCCATGAATATCAGGTCGTACCGATTGCGCTTGGCCATGCGAAGTGCCTGCTCGCCGTCTCCAGCAATATCCACGGCGCAGCCCAGCATGTTCAGCATGGCCGTCGCAATCTCCTGGTTGGCCGGCACATCCTCCGCCACAAGCAGGTTTAACGGTCGCTCAAGTGCCGTCACCTCAGCCTGATGCGCCTGGTCTGCCTTGCCGGGATCAAGCAGTTGGCTCAGACCCGGCCTGGTCACGGGCAGGGCCAGTACCTTGCAGCTCCCGTGTGCGCCGGAATCTGACAATGGCTGGAGCAAAACCACTTTGGACGGGGACAGGCTGTCCTGCTCATCTTCGCTCAGCTCACGCCACCGACGGATGTCTATCATGAGCAGGGGGGCGTGCCTCGAGCGCCGCTGGAGTGACTCAAGGTCCCACACGATGGCAGCACCAAGCCCCAACCGTTCCAGGCGTGATGCGACCATCTCCGAGGCGGATCGGGAAACACACCACACCACTGCCTCACATTTCCCGAGTTCAGGCCGGCGCATCTTGGCATGTTCCACGGGCAACGCCAGTGAAAACGTGGTTCCGCAACCCGGTGCGGATTCCACGCTCAGATTGCCCCCCATCAGGTGAACGAATCGGCGGGAAATGGCCAGGCCCAGGCCCGTGCCGCCGAACAGGCGGGTGGTGCTGGCGTCTGCCTGGGTAAAAGGCTCGAATATTTTCGCCTGGGTATCGGGGTCCATGCCGATGCCGGTGTCTTCGACGCTGATGACCACCGAGGGCGAATCGCTGCCGAGTCGGGCCCGGACATTGACCTCCCCCTCCAGGGTGAACTTTACGGCGTTGTTGATCAGGTTGTTGACGACCTGCCGAATCTTGCCGGGGTCTCCCCGAATCAGGTCCGGGGCGTCGCTCCAGTAAATGAGATTCAGATCCAGCCCTTTCTTGCCGGCAGGTTCGGCCTGCAGGGTACAGATCTCGTCCAGCAGTTGCTCCAGGCTGAATTCAGCGTCCTCCAGGTCAACCTTGTCCGCATCCAGCTTGGACAGGTCCAGCACGGAGTTGATCAGGGACAGCAGGGTCTCGCCGCTGCGGTGGGCTGTGAGCAGGTAGTTGTGCTGCACGTCGGTCAGCGGCGTTTTGAGCAGCAGTTCCGTCATGCCCAGCATGCCGTGCATGGGCGTGCGGATTTCATGGCTCATGGTTGCCATGAAGTCAGACTTGGCCTGGTTGGCTTTTTCAGCCTGTCGCCTGGCCGCCTCCAGGTCAGCAGTTCGCTCAGCGACCCTGGATTCGAGCTGATCCTGGCGGGCCCGGGCGTTCCTGGCTCGGTGCATTTGTGCCTTAAGCAGCAGGAGTATCAGCATCAGGGCCAGGCCGCTGTATCCGGCCTTCGCCCACGGTCCCAGCCAGGGAGGCGCTGCGACGTGCACCGGCAAGGCCAGTGTCGAGTCTGACCAGAGCCCCTTCGATCCGGTGGCTTGAACCTTCAGTATGTAGTCGCCAGGCGGCAGGTTGGTAAAGGTGGCCGTGTGGTCCTGGCCCAGGTCAATCCAGTCCGGGTCGAATCCCTCGAGCTTGTACTTGAACTGATTGCCTTCGGGATTGTTGAATTCCATGGTAGCGAAGGACACCGAGACCAGGTAATCGCGGTGGCTGAGTTCGAGCGTTTCCAACTCGTAAACGGGAACTGGAAAACGCGCGGGCCGGTTCTGCAGGCGGATTTCGGTGATCCGGGTTGGCGGGCTCCTCATGCCGGGGGCGCGGTAGCTGCGGGGAATGACGTTGAATCCGTGGTTACCGCCAAAGAAGACCTGCTGCGACGAGTCCTGGAAGGCAGCCCCGAAATTGAATTCATTGTCCTGCAGGCCGTCGGCGGTGTCATAGTGCCAGACAGACTTTTCGCGCCAGTCCAGCAGGGTCAGGCCGCGGTTGTGGGAGATCCAGAGATTGTCGTCCTGGTCGCCGATGATCCCGTAGATGTTCCTGCTGGGAAGGCGAATACCGGTGGTGAAGTTACCAAAAGCCGCCTGTCCCGCCAGTCGTGCCTCCAGCGGCCAGCGGCTGAGCCCGCCGCTGCGGGTTCCGACCCACAGGTTGGAATCCCGGTCTTCATACAGGGCCCACACCATCTGGCTGGGCAGTGACCCGCTCACCTCCGGGCTGTGTTCATATCGCTCGAAGGTCCCCGCGTGCTCGTTGAATCGATTGAGACCCTGGTCAGTCCCGACCCAAAGGGTTCCCCTGCGTTCCTGGAACAGGGTCAGGACCCGGTTGGAATTGATGGATGTGATGTCGCCGTCGACGGGCTGGAACCGGGTGAATCGCTGGGTCTCCTCGTTCAGCAGGTGCAGGCCGCCTCCAAAGGTGCCGATCCACAGCCGCTCCCGGTTGTCCCGCAGGAAGGTGGTGATGCCGTCGGCACCCAACGCGCCGGGGTCTGACGGATCCGCCCTGAATGAGGTCTGCCGCTCCGATGCCAGGTCGAGACGATGCAGTCCGGCAAACATGGTGCCCACCCACAGCACGTCATTCTCTCCCAGCAGACTCATGACCGGCGAATCCGGGATGCTCAATGGTTCTGTCCTTGAGTTGATCCGGGCTACCCTGGACGCATCCGGCGACAGCAGGTCCAATCCGCCGTCGCTGCCGATCCAGATATTGCCGCCCCGGGTTTCTGCAAACGCATTGATGGTGTTGTTGGACAACCCGGTGCTGACGTCAAACCGGAGAAAATCTGATTGCCGGGCCCGGTGCATTCCGGAGGAGGTTCCCACCCAGTAGAGTCCATCCCGGCCCTGAAACAGGCTGGTGATGCGGTTATCTATCAAACCGGTATTCTCAGCATGAAAGTGCTGGAAAGACCCCTGCTCATCGTAGCGGGCGATACCGCGGTCAGTGCCCATCCAGATTCGCCCGAGCCGATCCTCCAGGAAATGGAACACCCGGTCTGACGGCAAAGACGCAGGCTCATCCGGATCGTTTCGAAACCGGTAAAACCTCGATGAACCCATCTTGCGCATGGCGATCCCGTCATTGCCGGTGGCAATCCACAGCCTGGCGCGCTGGTCGGCGTAGAGGTTAACGATCTGGTCGGACGTCAAGGAGTCGCTGGCCCGGTCCGCCCGGTGCAGGGTCATGGCACCGGAATCGGGTGACACCTCCAGCAGGCCGTTGCCGTCGGTGGCGACCCAGACCTGGTAGTCGCTGGTCTGGACGATGGCATTGATGGCGTGATCAGTAACCAGGGACCGGCCGGGTGGATAGTGCTCAAAGCTCCGGTCCCTGGGGTCGAAGCGGCTGAACCCACCCGTGACGTAGCCCAGCCAGAGCTTGCCGGCGGAATCCATCGCCAGTGTCCAGACCTGGTCTGACAGGGGGGAGTGCGGATTGCCGTCGGAATGGCGAATGGCAGTGAAGTCTTCGGATTCCGGGTGGTAGAGATTCAGTCCGCCACCCAGCGTGGCGACCCATATCCGGCCGTCCAGGTCCGCCACCATCTGGGTGGTGGAGTCCGAACTGATTGAGCGGGGGTCAGACGGGGAATACAGGAACTGCTTGAACTGGTAGCCATCGAACCGGTTCAATCCCTCCTGGGTCAGGAACCAGACGAATCCCTGCTCGTCCTGGAAAGTCTGTGAGACCCAGGCCTGGCTCAGGCTGCGGGATTCCGGTGCCGGGGCAATATGGAAATCTTTTCCCGGCAGGGCGTGACCTGCCTCGCTCAGGCAGACCAGTATCACAACGGTTGCAGCGAGCATCTGACCCATGGCTGAATGACTTCCGGTTGCATGCTCAACCGCTGCGAATCCGTCTGTTGGTCCGCTCGCGGCAGTTCATAGACTTACCATCGGCAGGGCGATCGGGATCTTGAGACGGCCGTGCGGCGCATGACAGCGACCAGATTGACGGGTTTCGGCAGTCGCTGGCCGATTGGCACAGGGCTTAGAAGTACCAGCTCAGATTCAGCTGCAGGTAATCATCTCGCTGGAATGGAAACAGGGCGTCACCGGGCCCGGCGTTGCTGAATCCCCGAAACCGAAGTTCCGCCGACAGTTGGTCTGTCAGCCGCCGTTCAGCCTCGAGATTGAAAAACGCTTCACCGGAGCCTCTGTCCACCACCGCCCCAACCAGGAGGCTGCTGTCACTTGCGTCATTCAGGGCCACCCGGGCACCCACAAACACGTCGTCATCGAAGGGCGTCGGTGGCGCTGAATCGCCGCGACCGTCATACAGGTATTCCACCAGCACACCCAGGTCCAGGGCACTGTCGCGGATTCCAAAGAATGTGTATTCGAAGCCGCCCACCATGGCGGCGAAAGAACCAGAGTCGGCAGACCGGACCAGGCCCTCGAATTTCCACAACCACGCCTCTCCAGTGTGTTGGAAGTCTATCCCGAACTGGGTCATCTGCTCGTACACCGGGGTCAGTGAGTCGCCGCCACTCCGCATGTCAAAACCGGGTTCCCGCGAAGTCCCTCGGAAAAGGTAAAGTCCAAGATCCACATCGCCAAGGAAATGGCTGTATCGCGCTGCGACGTCTACGTGGTTTCGTGCGGCCGAAGACCGGTAAACCGGATTGTCCCCATCTACCGGCAGTGGTGGTCGCAAGCGCCCCCGACGGCCCGGGAATGTCCGCTCCCGGAAATGGGGCAAAAGATACAGTTCAACTCGTCCCCAGTCCCGCTGTAAATTCAGGTTTACCATGGGTTGCCCGAGTTTCTCCTCCTGGTCGATGTCCTCCGCCAGGTCGGTCTGGTTGATGACATCCACCAGATGGCGGGATTCGGTGACGCCCCAGAAGACCTTGTTGATTCCCAGGGTGAGGTCCCAGTCGTCACCCTCGGCTGCCCAATAGGCCTCGCGCAGATCAAAGCGCGATCTTTCCGGATCTTTCGCGTCTGCCCGGACGAATCCAACTATGCTCGCCCGCTGCCGTCGATCATCGCTGCGCCAGCGCCATTCCGGCTGCAGCGCCAGGGAAAAGTGTAGGCCGTCATCCTGCTGATCAAAGCGGGCCTCCTGCAGGAATCCGCGGGTGTCCAGCCCCACGGAGCCGGAAAAATCCCAATCGCCGGCATGCACGCTGCCGGCCATCATCAGCAGCGCGAGTGCGGCGGTGTGCATGGCATTCATGTTCATTGATGCAATCCGTGAGAGGGTCGCCCGCCCGAAAGGAGTTGGGGGAAGCAGGGGAGGACGGACGGGCGACCCGTTGACATCAGCGTAGCCGGCTCAGGCGGCCCTTGATGAAATCGTTGTCGTTGAGACCGTTGCCAAAACGGTACTCGCCGTAGACCAGGTCAGTACTTTTGCCGGTCTGGTGATTCACCATTTCCATGCGGTGGGCACGCCAGATGCCGTTGTAATCCCGGTAGTCCCTCAGGTTCAGCGACTTCAGGAGATCGCCGCGCCGATCATAAAAATCCACCCGGCGAATCTGGAATACCTGCTGGTCCACCCAGGCGACTTGACGGGTGTAGCCGGAGTTTTCGTAGCGTGGGAATCGTTCCACCACGTCTGTCGGCACGCCGTCGAGTTGTTCTTCGCGCAACCACTGGTAGTCATACTTGTTCAATTCAAGGGCGGTAAAGTCCTCAAACGCGAATTCTGATCCCACGAACGGACCGGATTTGTTGGCCGAGGAGATCCTCTTGACGCGCTTCAATGCGGGCAGGAACAACCATTGGTCGTCCGGATCCAGGATTTTTGCGTGGGAAAGCAGGGCGGTGCCCTCGATGTCCCGGGGGCTTTCAAAAACCACCAGGGACCTGTCGCCCAGGGATTCGTCGGGAACTTCCTGGGTGGTGATCTGAAGGGAGCGCCGGGATTCCCTGCCGGCGGCATTGCGCAGGACCATTTCCAGCTGCACTTCACTGTCCTGGAATCCACGATCGGATCGGTCGGACCGGGCGGCGATCTGGAAGCCCTTGCTGGCCTCTTCCGACACCTCGCCGGCAACAACGGGCTGGTCAGCAGCGTCAACGACATTCATGGTAAGGGTCGACAGCGACAGACCCAGGGCCAGCATGACTCCGGCGGCAGTGGCTGGACGGCGGATGGTGGAACTCATGGCAGTATCTCCTGTGGGTTGAGTGTGGCCCTGGCTGCGGTCAAGCAGCAGCAGAAGGGCCGGCAGCAATAGAAAATCGAGGACCAGCGCCAGCACGATGGCGAGCGAGGTCAGCAAACCCATGTCCGCATTGACTTTGAAACTGGACGCGGTCAGCACGGCAAATCCGGCGGCAAGAATGATGGTATTGACCATCACCGCGACCCCGACGCTGCGGAACGCATACCGCACGGCCTCTGCCGCCGTTCCGCCGCGTTCCCTCCGGGCCCGCACGTACTTGGCCAGCAGGTGGACCGTGTCATCGACTATGATGCCCAGCGAGATGGAGGCCACAGTGGCCACCGAGAAGCCAACTTCACCCACCAGCAGCGCCCAAGCACCAAAAGTGGCCAGGATGGGCAGGCCGTTGGGGACCAGGCTCAGCAGACCCAGGCCAACGCTTCGCAGGGCCAGCATCAGGATCACGGCGATGGCGCCCACCGCGGCGGCGGTGCCCGCGACCATGTCAGCAACGTTGCGTTCGGCGATGTAGGTGAACATCACGCTGGCGCTGGTGGGTCGCGACTGCATCCAGTCCGGCAGATTGCGCTGCATCCAGGCCTCGGTGTCATTGAGAAATTGCTTGGTCTGGATGGAATTCACATCCGACAGGGTTGCTGTCACCCGGGATGCCGATTTTTCGATGTTGATCCGGTCGTTCAGGTCCAGCCCGTAGGGCAGCGACAGCTCGTACAGCAACAGGTACTGGGCGGCCAGGTCGCGATCGTCCGGAATTCGATATTTCTGACGGTCATCGCCATGCAGGTTCATGTTCAGGCGCTTCATGATGTCCGTCAGCGAGTACACGTGGGTGACTTCAGGGCGCTCGCGCAGGTATTCCGTGAACAGCTCCAGCTGCGCCAGGTAATCAGGGTCGCTGACGCCGCCCTGTCCCTGGGCCGGAACCGAGTACTCGATGGGGTAGATACCGAAATAGTTTACGGATCGGTCAGTGTCCTGCCGGAATTCGACTCGTTGGTCGAAGTAGCGCGTCCACTGGTCATTCAGTTCCAGGGTGGGGATAAAGGCCACCAGACCAAGAGCCGCCGCGCCGGTGACCGTGAGGATGACCCTTGGTCTGGCCACCACCCGGTCAGCCAGCCAGGCCATGGCGCGTTCGCCCAGGGCCTGGCTGTCGCTGGGCTGTTGCTTGAAGGGCAGGGCGCTCATCAGCGCTGGCAGAACGGTGAGTGAAAACAGCCAGGCGGCCGCGATGCCCATGGCGGTAATGTTGCCCAGGTGCCAGAAGGGCGGCGCGTCGGAAAAATTCAGCGCGAGGAAGCCAACGATGGTGGTCAGTGAGGTCACCGACACCGGCAGGAAATTCTGGCGCAAGGACTCTGCAATGGCGTCCAGTTTGCTGTGACCTTCACGCATGGCGGTTCGCAGTGACACCAGGATGTGGATGGAGTCAGCGATGGCCAGGGTCAGAATGACGATAGGCGCGGCCACGGAGATCGGCGTCAGCTTGATGCCCAGCAGTCCCGCCGCTCCCATTCCTGCGGTGACGGACAGCATGATCACCACCAGTGTTGCGGCAGTTGCGCTGGCGGACCGAAGGATCAGCAGTGTCAGCAACATGATCAGCCCGAACATGGCGGGCATCAGCGTGCCCATATCCGCGGTACCGGTTTCCGCGAAGGCGTTGTTGAGCATGGACACACCGGTCAGCGAGACCCGCAGGCCGGGGAATGACTGCTCCAACTGATCGCGCAGATCCCGGGCGTGTGACACAGCCTCCGGAACTTCCGACAGGCTCTTTTCGGGGTATTGCAGTATCACGTTGATGCCGGCGACCCGGCCGTCGTCCGTGATCAGCTGGTTTCTGAGCAGGGGCTCAGCCAGGGCGATGTCCCGTCTGGCCTGTCGCTGGTCCGCTGACAGCGTGGGGGCGTCCCGCACCAGGTCTTCAACCACCAGATCATCGTCGACGCCAGAGGTGTGCTGGAAATTGGTGAGGGAATCCACCCGGATGGCGTAAGGGATTTTCCACGCCGCTTCGGTCAGCATTTCCACCGCCGTGAGCGTGTCCGTGGAAAACACCTGTCCATCCGCCGGTTCCAGCACAAACAGGAAATTGTCGTTCTTGGTGTAGGTTGACTGGAGTTCCTCGAATGCCACCAGTTCGGGATTGTCGTCGGAAAAGAACACCCGGTAGTTGTTGGCAAACTCCAGGTGCCGGGCACCGCTACCCACGGCCAGGGTGGCCAGGACGGCTGCCAGGATGATCCACCACCTGCGAGCGATGACGGTTCGCGCCAGGCCCACGGCAAACAGATCCAGGCGGTTAGATTTCATAACATAACTCCTCGCTACCATTTATTACCGATCGGTCAAAAACAAGCCCAAGAAAAACTGAGCGCCTTTTTCTATTCATGACCAAACGGTCAAAAAAATCCCAAATTTTTTTCTTCACGTCACCATCTCCAATTGAGCATCCAGCAGCTGGTGTGCTTCCGGCTTGGTCAGGGGGCCTTTCAGCTGGGCGGCCAGACCGGACATGAAGGTCATCATCATCATGGTGATGAGCTCCGCCGGCCGCGATCTGGAGACCTGACCCGCATCCTGGGCCTGTCGTACGACTTCGACCATGGACTCGCGGGTACGGGTCATGAAGCTCTCCAGCAGCTGCCTCACTTCGGGGTCATGTGGATTGAGTTCCACCAGGGCATTGAGCGCCATGCACCCCCTGGGGCAGGCCGCATCATCGTCCGCAATTTCCAGCATGGTGTGCAGCACCGAGCGAATCCCATCCAGCGGAGAATCCGCTGCTTTCAGGGCTTCATTTTTCTGGGCCAGCATGCCGTCCAGGTATGCCTTCAACGCCGCTATGAACAGCTGGTGCTTATTGCCGAAGGCCTGGTAGATGCTGCCCTTGTGCAGACCGGTAGCTTCCACCAGGTCCGCCATGGAGGTGGACTCGTATCCGTGGGCCCAAAAGGACTGCATGGCACGATCCAGTACGTCGCGTTCATCGAATTGTCGGGGTCTGCCAACCATGGCGAGCGATATTACCTATTTATTACCAATCGGTCAATAAATAAATTCCCAGAGCTTCCGAGGACGAATTCAACCCCGGTGTCGGGGCGCGGTACCATACAGGGTCGGAATCAGGAGACTCTTGAGATGTATTTGCGAACTATCGCTGGAGCACTTGCGCTGATTGTGGGGTCGGCGGTAACCGGGGCTGCCGAGTTACGGACCGAGCACACCTACGGCTTGTCCGAAGGAGAAGCGCGTCCCCAGGCCACCCTGGAAGACGCGGCCTTTCTGGCCGGTTCCTGGACCGGCACCGCCTTCGGCAAGCAGTTCGAGACTGTGTGGAACCCGCCCTCTCAGGGCTCTATGGTCGGATTGTTCAAATTGTTCGATGACCAGGGTGTTTCCTTCTACGAGATTCTGCTGCTGACGGTGGACGAAGAAGGCGCTCTCAGCCTGAAGGTCAAGCACTTCACTCCGGACTTCATCGCCTGGGAAGAAAAGGAGGACTTCATCAACTTCCGGCTGGTGAAGCTTTCCGAGGATGAATTGCATTTCTCGGGCCTCAGCTTTTACCGCCGCGGAGATGACCGGATGGACGGCTACATCGTCATGCGCAACGGTGACCAGTTATCCGAACAGCACCTGGTGTATCGCCGGCGGTGATAGCGGCGGACGATAAGATCCGTCTGGCGCCAAGTACAGGCAGCCGGGACGTTGCGTGGTTGTTACTCCTGTTCTTCTCATTGCTGCTGACAGGGGCTGCCGCCTCTGCCAGGGATGCAGCGGGAGAACAGCTGCTGGACGAGATGCTTGGCGCCATCGGCGGACGCCAGGCCTGGGCGGGATTACGCAACACCGTCAACGGCTCCCAGCAAAACCGGGCCCAGGAACCCACCGTGGTATACGCCGTCATCAGCATGGATTTCGAGAAACCGAGATTTCGGATCGAGACCACGGGGCCGGACCTGATGCTGATCCGCGTGATCGACGGCGAGGACAGCTGGCGGTTGAATCGCCAGGGCGTGATCGAGGACCTTCCCGCTGACCGACTTAGGGACGACCTGCAGTGGTACGCGGCGCACCTCTACCGCAGCATTCATCGTCTGGCTGCCCGGGACCCGGCGCTATCCCCAAGATCAGCCGGAGCCAGGCGGCTCGAGGTATTTGAAGGACAGCAGCGTTTGCTGTGGTTCACGCTGGATGCCAAGGGCGAACCCTACCTGTTCGGGGTGCGGGACAGCGACTCGGGCAGCCTGCTGGGGCCGTGGGATTTTGTCGAGCAGGGCATTCATCACCCACGCTGGGTGTCCAGCCCGGACGGCACCTGGCGGGCTGCGGTGAAGGCCCTCAGTGTCAACGTTCCGCTGCACGACGCGACTTTCCAGCGCCCCGCGGTCGCCGACGGAACGCCGCGCTCGGATTAACTGGATCGAAACCCGGGAGCTCAGCACATGGCTGCCTGGATTGATCGACTGTCAATCATGACAGACCCTGGTGCACTGCGGTTTTCAAACTGATCAGGAACGGCGAAAATCCGCTGGGTACCTGGAGACCTGTTGTCTTGAACAGCTACGACGCCATTGTCATCGGGGCAGGCCACAATGGCCTGACCAACGCCGCTTTTCTGGCCAAGGCCGGCCTGAAAGTGGTGGTGCTGGAAAAGAACGACTACATCGGCGGCGCGGCGGTCAGCCGGGAACTGCACAAGGACTGGATCTACTCCAATTGTTCCTATGTTTGCAGCCTGCTGCGGCCGGAGATCTTCCAGGCCTTGGACCTGGCCCGTCACGGGCTGCAGGTCACCCCCTACGGCGGCAGCGTCACGTTCATGCGCAACGGCGACTACCTGGGCAGCTACTGGGATCACGAGGTGGCCCACCGGGAGATGGCCCGGCATTCGCGCCACGACGCGGATGCGTACCAGCGATTTGCCGCGGAAACCATGCGCCAGACCCGGTTTATCCGGGATTTCCTGCTGAGAACCCCGCCCGACCCGACCTCGTTTCGCTACCGGGACATCAAGGAACTGCTCGCCATTGGACGCAGGGTGCTGGAAATGGACGAGGAGGCCATTTACGACACCCTGCGATTCTGGACCATGAGCATCGGCGATTACCTGGACGAGTTTTTCGAATGTGACGTGATCAAGGCCTCCCTGGCCGGCAGCGGCATCATCGGCACGGCCCTTGGGCCATACTCTCCCGGAAGTGCCTACGTGCTGTTGCATCACTACATGGGTGAGGTCGACGGCAACATCGGCGCCTGGGGCTTCGCCCGGGGCGGCATGGGTGGGGTCAGCAATGCCATCGCCAGTGCGCTGCAGGCCTTTGGCGGCGAAATCCGCAAAGAGGCCGAGGTCCAACAGATCATTGTGCGCAACGGCAAAGCCGCCGGGGTGGCCCTGGCCAGTGGTGAAGAGGTGAGCGCCCCCATTGTGGTGTCCAACCTTGACGTGCGCCGGACATTCCTCAACGTCATGGATGAAAAAGACCTGGATTCGCGCTTCCTGGAGCGGGTGCGAAATTTCCACATTCGCGGGTCTTCGGGAAAACTCAACATTGCCCTGGACGGCCTGCCCACCTTTCCGGCCCTGCCCAAAGGAAGTTCACTGATGCACAGCGATATGCACTTCATCGACTCGCTGGAGCGTATCGAGCGGGCCTACGACGACTGGAAAAACAAGACCTGGTCCAGGGATCCCTACGTCGACATGCTGATTCCCACCCTGACCGACCCCACCATGGCGCCGCCAGGCAAACATTTCATGAGCTGCTTCGTGCAGTACTGCCCGCCGGAACTGGATACGGGTGAGTGGACCGACCAGGACCGTGACGCCTTCGGTAAGACAGTCATCGACCAGATCAGCGAGTACAGCCCGGATTTCAAGGACCTGATCCTGCACGTGGAGATCCGCACGCCGCGGGAACTGGAGCAGGAAATCGGCCTCACCGAGGGCAATATCTTCCAGGGTGAGCTGACCATGGACCAGCTGATGTTCAACCGGCCCATCCCGGGATTTGCCCAGTACCGGGCGCCGGTCAAGGGCCTGTACATGTGCAGCTCCAGCACCCACCCGGGAGGCGGCGTGATGGCAGCCCCTGGCGCAAACGCGGCCCGGGAGATCCTGGCCGACCTGAAGCGGCCCAACACGGTTCCGGAGAACTTCGGCGATGATTAGCCTGCATAATTCACCAGTTCCGCTGCGGGATTGTTTTATTGTTGAGCTAAATCAAGAGTATCGAGCGGGATTTGAATTGGGCTGGAAAGACCGGAATGTGACGCTGCCGGTTTGTCGCCTGACATCGCGGCACATTTTGCACGATCCCGCTTTCGCCATAGCGGTGCTATGGCTCAAACACGATCGTTCAACCTGCACTCGCGCTATCAACCGACAATTCCGGCAACTGGTGAAATATGCAGGCTAGGCGCATCATTGTCATCGGAGCCGGCCACAACGGTTTGACCTGCGCAGCTTACCTTGCCAGGGGCGGATACGATGTCGTTGTGGTGGAGGCCTCGGATCACGTGGGCGGCGCCGCGGATACCCGGGAGTTCGCGGACGGGTTCCGGGTATCCGGCTGCGCCCACTACGTTTACCAGCTCAACCAGCAGGTGGTGCAGGAACTCGGTTTGCAGCAGCACGGGCTGGAATACAGTGCACGCGACCTGTCGACTATTGCCCTGTCGCCCGGTGAGCAACGCGTCACCATTGGCCCCGGTGGGCTAAGTGGTCCGGTGACTGAGCGGGACCGGTCGGGTCACCAGGAATTCACCCGGTTGACGGAGCGCTTCGCCGGCCTGTTGTCGCGCTACCTGAACCAGGCGCCGCCGCGCCTTGCCAACGGGACCCGCAAGGACCGGCTGACACTGGCCAGGTTGGGCTGGGACATCCGCAGGCTGGGCAGGGACGACATGCGCGAGCTGCTGCGCGTGGGGGCCATCAATATCTATGACGTTCTCAACGAGTTTTTTGACAGCGACCTGGTCAAAGGGGCGATCAGCCTGGACGCCGTGCTGGGTACCCACATGGGCCCGCGGTCCCCCAACAGTGTGCTGACCTACCTTTACCGTCTCGCCGGCAACGGCGTGCCTCGTCCTGGAGCGCTGGCCTTGCCCCGTGGTGGGATGGGCGGAATAGCCGCCGCACTGGAGCGAGCCGCCAGGGCCGCGGGAGTCGAAATCCGCTCCGGTACAGCGGTTGGGCGCATCACCGTCAGCCATGATCGGGTCTCTGGCGTGGAATTGACGGACGGCGAAAGGCTGGAAGCAGGACTGGTGGTGTCCAGCGCCGATCCCAGGACCACGGTGTTGTCCTTGCTGGGCGCGCGGCACTGTGAAACCGGCTTTGTCCGCCGTATCCACAACCTGCGCTGCCGGGGCAACGCCGCCAAACTGCATCTGGCCCTGGACGGGCCGCCGGACTTCCCGGGTGTTGGCGCACCTGATCTGCGTCATCGGCTGATTTTTGCACCGGATATGGACTACGCCGAGCGGGCGTTCAATCCCGCCAAGTATGGTGAGTACTCCACCGAGCCGGTGATGGAAATCGCATTGCCCAGTATGTCGGACCCAAGCCTTGCTCCGGAGGGGAAACACGTGCTGTCGGCCATTGTGCAATATGCCCCCTACCAGCTGAAAGCCGGCTGGGACGATGGACAGAAACAGGCCTTCCTGGACGTCGCGTTGGCGACGCTTGCCACCGTGGCGCCGGGCATTCGCGATCAGATCGTCGCCGGCGAACTGCTGACGCCGGCGGACATCGAGGCCCGCTACCGCATCAGCGGCGGCCACTGGCATCACGGTGAACTGTCGCTGGATCAGTTCATGTTCGTTCGCCCGGTGCCGGGGGCGACCCAGTACGCGCTGCCCGTGGACGGGTTGTTCCTGTGCGGCGCCGGGGCCCATCCCGGCGGTGGCATCACCGGTACGCCGGGTCGGATAGCTGCCCAGGTCATAGTTGAAGGAGGTGCGGCGTGAGCGTTGCTGGTAAACCCGTCAGCGAAAGGGTCCTGCGGACCGCATTTTACTCCCGTACCAGTGAGGCCAACCTGCTGAACAAGTGGCACAGCTGGCGGGGTTACACCACGGCGGATGCCTACTACGACGCGTCCATCGAGTATTTTGCCTGCCGCAACGCCACCGGGGTGTTCGATCTGTGCCCCATGACCAAATACCGGATCACGGGCCCGGATGCCCTGGCTTACCTGGACCGGCTGGTGACCAGGGACATGACCAGGATCAAACCCGGGCGGGTGGCTTACGCGGTGTGGTGCAACGATGCGGGAAAGGTCATCGACGACGGCACCATCTTCCACCTGTCCCAAGGCGAGTACCGGCTGTGCGCCTATGGCCGTCACCTGGCCTGGCTGCTCGCGGCCACCCTGGGCTTCGACGTATCGGTGGAGGAAGAAACAGACGAGATTGCCGCCCTGGCGGTTCAGGGCCCTACCTCCTGCGCCATTCTCAAGGACATGGGCCTGGATGGCATCGAGAACCTCAAGCCGTTCGGGCTGACCCATTTCGACCATGGCCAGCTAATGGTGTCGCGGACGGGCTTTACCGGAGACCTGGGTTACGAGCTGTGGGTGGAGCGCCGCTTTGCCGAGAATCTGTGGGACCGGCTGTTTGAGGCTGGCCGCCTGCGTGGCATCCGAGCCATGGGGGGTGACGCCCTGGACATGGCCCGCATCGAAGCGGGGTTTCTCCAGGCAGAGGTGGATTTCCTGCCGGCGGACCAGGTGGTGCGACCGGGACGCGCCCGGTCTCCCTATGAATTGGGGCTGGGCTGGCTGGTGGACCTGGAAAAGGCCAACTTCAACGGCCGCCGGGCCCTGGCCCGGGAGAAGGCCGAAGGCTCATCGGTGTGGCAGATGGTGAAACTGGTGATCGAGGGCAACAAGCCGGCGGATGCCTCGTACATCTACGCAGGCACCAGAAAACAGGTGGGATTTGTGACATCGGCCATGTGGTCGCCGGTGGCCAAGCAGAATATCGCACTGGCCACGGTCAAGGCGCCCTACGGCAACAACGAGAGTAATCTTCACGCCGAGATCTACTACCAGAGGGAGCTGCACTGGTCCCGGGTGATGGCGCGCTGCGAGGTGGTGGACAAACCGTTCTGGGATCCGCCGCGCAGGCGCGCCACACCGCCGGCGGACTACTGACAATGCCAACTGCGGTGGACTGGGTCGGGCAGACCGACCGGGATTTCGAAAACGCTCTGACCCTGCCGGGCCGGGTGTACTGGGATCCTGCTGTGTTTGCCCGGGAAGAGCAGCAGATTTTCGGTAAGGACTGGCTGTGTGTCGGACACGTGAGTCGACTGGCCAGCCCGGGCGACTTTTTCCTGGTCAACCTGGGCCGGGAGTCTGTGATCCTGGCAGCGGACAAACAGGGCACGCCCCACGCGTTTTACAATGTGTGCCGCCACCGGGGAACCCGGGTGGTTAACGACGCCAGCGGCAGTTGCCGCCTGTTCCGCTGTCCCTACCACGACTGGGCCTATGGCCTGGACGGCCGGCTCATGTCCGCACCCAATATGGAGGAGACGCCGAACTTCCGCCGGGAAGACTTCCCGCTGCGGGAGGTAAGACTGGAGTTATGGAACGGATTCCTGTTCATCAACCTGGATCCCGATGCCCTGCCCATGTCGGCGGTTTACGACGACTTCCCGGACCTGTCATACCTGAACCTTCACCGGCTGCAGCGGGTTGGGTATCACCACTATGACGTGGACGCCAACTGGAAACTGATCTGCGAGAACTACAACGAGTGTTACCACTGCGCCCTGGCGCATCCGCAGCTGCACCGGATCAGCGTCGACCGGGAGTATCCAGATCTGAACCACGTGGGCAAACACTTCACCGGCGGCCCCATGGCCATCCGGCAGGGTTTCAACACCATGACCACCTCAGGCGTCACCGACCGGGCGCCCCTGCCGGGCTGGAAGGACTCGGACAAGGATATGGTGATGTACTTCAACCTGTATCCAAACCTGTTGCTCAGCATCGCCCCGGACTACCTGCTGACCCACTACATCTGGCCTACCGGTCCCGAGACGGTGTACATCGAGACCGAGTGGTTCTGCGCAACCGAGCAGATCGAGCAGCCGGGATTTGATCCGCGGGACGCCATCGAATTCTGGGACACCACCAACCGCCAGGACTGGGGGCTGTGCGAGAACGCGCTGCGCGGCCTGCGCTCCACGGGACACCGGCCGGGTCCCTACCAGTCCTGGGAAACCTGCGTGCATGACTTCGATCGCTGGTACGTGCGTCGCGTCTTTGCCTGCCAGGATTGATCTGGCACGGGTCCGCAGGTGGCAAGCGCTCAGAAGACATTCCGGGATGCCGTCAGGACCGAGGGCTTCACCATCACCGGGCAGCTGCGCCTGCACCAGGATGTGTCCGCCCGGGAGATCCTGGGCCAGGCACGAATCCTGGCACCCCGGGTCAACGCCGTCGCCATCACCGATAACCCCTTCGGCGTTCTCCACCTGTCCGGCCTGGCCGCCGCCGCAATCCTGCTCCGCGACGGCATCGATCCGCTGCTGCATCTGTCCGCCCGGGACCGCAACCGCATTGCCCTGAAGAGCGAACTGCTGGGGGCGGCCGCCCTGGGAGTGACCAGCCTGCTGCTGCAGCGGGGCGACCGCCTGCCCAGGGACAGCGAGGTGACCCAGGTATTCGACACCGGCGCAAAGAAATTCCTGGCCACCGCCCGGCAGCTCAGCCAGTTCCAGGTGTCCAGGGGCGAGCCCGAGCTGTTCCTGGGTACCATGGCCACGGTGTTTGATCCCGAGGCGGACTGGCAGCCCACGGAGCTGCAGGCCAAGATCACCGCCGGAGCCGAATTCATCCAGACCCAGGCCTGCCTGGACCTGGACCTGCTGCGCCGCTACCTCAAGCGTCTGGTCGCCGCCCAGGTGACCTGGCACTGCCACCTGGTGGTATCCATCCCGGTGTTGACCTCGGTAGAGTCTGCCCGCTGGCTGTTCGAGCACTCCAGGGGGGCAGTGATTCCGCAGAGCGTGGTGAGAAGATTCGAACAGGCGGCCGACGCGGAGGCATTTGGCGTGGCTTACTGCGCGGAACTGATCCAGGCGGTCAAAGAGATTCCCGGTGTCCGGGGCGTCAACCTGTCAACGATGGGAGATGTGCAGGCTATGGTTGAGGTTATCCGTCGGGCGACGCAGTGAACATTGCCTGGGGCTTCAGTTGAACTAACCTCTTCCCAGTACGTCAGGCGGCACATAATCAAAGATAAACGTGATGCGGTCGTCGCTGCCCTTGTTGGCCACGCTGTGGTGTTTCTGGTTGTTGATTTCGTAGGCCTTGCCCACCTGCATGCGGTAGGGGCGGCCGTCGATCATGAACCGGACCCTGGGGTTGGTGCTGATGGGGACATGAATCCGGTGGCCCAGGTGGAACGAGGGGTGCTGGTCCACGTGGGGCTTTATTTTGCCGCCGGCTTTCAGCCTGGCGGCCATGGCCCGGATGATGGTACCGCCGGCGGGATAGCAGCGTCCGATGATGTCATGCATCAGCGGTACCGCTACCCCTGCCAGCCGCTCCCAGGCGGCTTCCTTCCTGACCACCAGCTCCGGCCAGGCGCCTTCCTCCATGAAGATCATCACCATGGACTCCGTATCCCGGTGTACCTCGTAGGTCTGCTGGCGGTATTGCTCCTCGCGCCAGGCGGCCTCGTCCTGGGACAGAACGGTGTCGATCAGAGCCTCTGAATCCACTGGCCCCAGCTCGAGAAACGGGGTATCGATATCCACGATGGTCGGGTAGGGGGCGCGACCCTGCGCCACCCTTCAGTTGCTGAACCTGTACCTGAAATTCACGCCGATAGTGCGCGGCTGGTTCACCGACAGGCGGGTCTGGGCCCAGCGGTTATTGAAGAACAGCTGGGCTTCCTCGTCGGTCACGTTGTCGATAAACGCGGACACCGTCCACTTGTCCGTCTCCACCCCAAACTGCAGATCCAGAGTCTGCCAGCTGTCCTGCTCCAGGATCGGTGAAGAAAACTCGATGGATTCGATGCCCGCCAGGGAGTTGATGGATTCCCCGGTATGAGTGAACCGCGCAAGAAAATACGGGTCGCCCCCCCACAGTTTGGTGGGTATGGAATAGGTGAGGTTCAGATTGGCCTTGACGTCCGGCACGATGGGCAGTGGGGTGCCCACCGGCACCGTGACTTCACCATCGGTACCGGGGAACAGGGTATCCGACCTGGACAATTCGCCGTCGTTGTAGCCCAGCGTCGCGTCGATGGTCCAGTTATCGGAAGGCAGCCAGCTGAGCCAGGCCTCAAACCCATCGATCTCAGCCTCGGGGAAGTTGACGATGCCCAGGGTAAAGATGCCGTCCTGGGGGTCTTCCGCCTGTATCTGAATGTCTTCCCAGACCATGTGATACAGGGACAGGTTGAACCGCAGCCGCCCGTCCAGCCAGTCAGTCTTGGCGCCGATCTCGAAGTTTTTCACGGTATCGGACTCGTATTCGTTCAGGGTGCCGGCCGGCGCGGAGAATTGGGACGTCGGCGGGCCAAATACCGACTGCGGCCGCGCCGAGTTGGCGCCACCGCGGCGGAAGCCCTCGGAGTAGGTGGCGTAAAACAAGCGGTCGTCGCTGGCCGTGTAGGTCAGGTTGACCTTGGGCACAAAGCCGGATTCGTCGGATTGGCCCAGGTCCCCCGGTGCCAGGCAGTAGTCGATGGCACAGTCCGGGATGCCGCCGTTCAACCCCACCAGCTGGGCATTGACCACGGTGTAGTCGTTTTCAATGCTGTAGTAACGGCCACCGGCGGTGATCGAGAAGTTCTCGGTCAGGTTGGCCGTCACTTCACCAAACACCGCCCACTGGTCCAGTTCGGTGTCATAGGTGCCAGTGAAGAAGTTGTTGGACGACGCCTTGGGTGGAATCCCATTGAGGTAGTAACCGGCGTAGTTGATGTAGTAAAAGCCCGGCGTGCCGGTCATGCCTTCAACGTTGGAAATGAACAGTTCGTTCACCTCACGGTGATTGTAGAAGCCTCCGACGATCCCTGACCACTTGCCCTCCGCCGGGGTGGCGTAGCGGGCTTCGATGGTCCAGTTGGTGGACTGCCGCGCGTCAAAGTTGGTGGCAATGGGGTCACCGCCGAAGTCGTAGATGCCGCCGGTGTCGTAATAGGGGTCGCCGGTGTTGAACGAGCGGAAATAGTCGCCCAGCTGCTGAAACGCCTGCATGTAGGCCGTGGCGTCGGTGAAGTAGGCACTGTCACGGTCAAAGTATGAAGCCGTCACGACGACGTTGCCAAAGCTCAGGTCGCCCTCGGCCGTCACGGCAAACTGGTACCACTCGTCTTCCCAGGAATCTTCATTGAACCGGGCCTGCTGGCGGCCATTGAATCGCGGAAAGACGCTGGTATCGGCATAGAACTGCTGGTTGAGTGAGGCATCCCCGAATCCGTCCAGCTCGTATTTCTGGTAAATCCCGGAAAAGTCGACAGTCCACTCATCGTTGGGCTGAAATCGCAGGCTGGCCCGGCCACCCGACCAGGTTGAGGAATTGACGTCGTCCCGGACCCGGTCAGCGTTGTTGGTCGTCAGCCCCGGGCTGGGAGAAAGGATGTTGTCCACCCAGCCGGCCTCGTCAGCATAGAAACCTACCAGCCGTACGGCGGCTCTGTTGTCAGCCAGGGGAATGTTGACCATGCCACTGACGTCGGCACCGGTGCCACCGTCGGCCACGCTGGACCCCGTCAGGTCGATCCAACCGCTGGATTCGGTGGTATCCGGCTTGTTGGTGATGATGCGCAGGGTGCCGCACTGGGCGGCGTCACCAAACAGCGTCCCTTGAGGGCCGGCCAGGGCCTCGACCCGGGCGATATCGATCAGTCGCGGGTCCGGGTTGTAACCGGCCGCGGTGATGGGCTGTTCATCGAGGTAGACCGAGGTGGTGGCCGAGTCGCTGAAGGAAAGGCCCTGGGCGGCGCAGCCGCGCATGATGACCGAGTTGGCGCCAGGCTGCCGTTCACTCAGCGCCAGTCCCGGAATCTGGCCGACGTAATCATTGAAATTCGTGAACCGCTGCAGGGTGATCTGCTCATCGGAAAAAGCCGTCACCGAGATCGGCGTGTCCTGCAGCGACAGCTCCCGCTTGGTGGCGGTAACGATGATCTCTTCCAGGCTTTCGTCCTGGGCCTGGGCCACCGGAACGCCGGCCACGGCTGCGGATATGGCAACGCTGATGGTGCGCCTGGGATTTGCCGGATTATTCTTATCGTTATGGACCATTACCGTCACCCTCAGACAACCGGACAGTCGATCATTGCTACGGCCGCCTATATTAGCAGCATATCCGCGGGTGCAGGCTACTATGTCAGCTGCCTGATCGGAAAATAAAACCGCGCCGAATCAGCAGTTTTTTGGCAGAATTCCCGACCGGTTCAGCCCGACGCCAACAGCCCGTTTCAATGCCAACCCTGATTGCAACCTCCGTCGTTCGAGGCTCCCGCCAGGGGGAAAGCCATGGTGGGGTCTACCTGGTCGATCTTGACAGGCAGCGTGCCCGGCGGGTTGTGGACTGGGACACCATGGACATCGACTGGCAGGGGCGCGGCTGGGACCGGGGACTGCGGGGTATCGCTTTCGACGGCGAGCGGGTTTTTGTCGCCGCCAGCGATGAGCTGTTTGTTTACAGCCCGCAATTCGAACTGGTGGCTTCCTACCGCAATCCCTATCTCAAGCATTGCCACGAAATCAGCCGCTACAGGCGCCGGCTGTACCTGACTTCCACCGGGTTTGATTCCATCCTGGGTTTTGACCTGGACCAGGGCACCTTCGCCTGGGGGCTGCACGTATCCCGAGATGTCAAAGGCCTGCGCGGAGTGCCGTTTCGGCCGACGGCGCGGCATGGGCCTGGACCGGGCAACCAGCTGCATCTGAACAGCGTGTTCTGTCAGGCTGACGGCATGTACTTCAGCGGCCTGCATTCCGCCGGCCTCCACTGCTACACGGGCCGCCATATCCACAAAGTTGCGGATCTGCCGGCCGGTACCCATAACGCCCGACCGTACCAGGACGGCGTCCTGTTCAACGACAGTGAGAAAAATCTGCTTCGGTTTGTGCCACGACAGGGGCAGCAGAAAGCGTTCCGGGTGCCGTTTTACAATCCCAGACTGCTGACCCATACGGACCTGGATGATTCGCGGATCGCACGGCAGGGCTTCGGGCGGGGATTATGCCTGCTGCAGGAAAACCTGGTGGCTGCGGGCTCCTCGCCATCCACCATCACACTGCACGACCTGGACGCCATGCAGACGACCCTCAGCATCAACCTGTCCATGGACGTGCGCAACGCAATCCATGGTCTCGAAGTGTGGCCCTATGATGAGTTGCCATAGCTGCCAAATAAGCTACCCGCTCAGCCGCCAGACTGGCCGGCGGGCTGGTTGATCGACTCGTAGCGGGCGTAGCGGGGCAGGATCGGCTCCAGCACCTCGATCAGTTCCTCCAGGTGGGACTGGTAGTTGCGCCAGAAGTGGATGGAGCGGGTGTAGATGGGCTGCCGAACCTGTTCTGAGCTGGCCGTCCGTACGGGCCGCTCGGTGTCGTAGAAACTGGCGCAGGCGTCCTCCCAGGGAAGCTCGCAGAACTCCAGCAATCGCCTTGCCTGATTGTCGAAATCTGTCACCAGGTCTTCGTACTGCACCGTGAGCACCCTGCCGGGCAGAACCTCGTGCCAGTGGTCCATCATGCGCTGGTACTCCAGGAAGTACTCACCGATTTCGGTCAGGTCGTAGACAAAGGTCTGACCCCGGGCAAACAGCTGGCGATAGCAGCTCAGGGTGGAGTCCAGGGGGTAACGCCGGGCGTCGATGATTTTCGCGTTGGGCAAAATGAGATGCGCCAGACCCACCGACGGGAAATTGTTGGGCATCTTGTCCACGAACCTGGGCCGGTCGGTGTTTCGATGTAGCCGCGCCCGTTCCAGGTAGTCCTGGCCCAGGGCGCGGAAGTGATGGGCCTTCAGCTCCCGCAGCGCGAAGGGGTAGTTGATGCCGTCGGCCCGGTTGCGATTCAGCGACGTAGCGACCCGCCCCAGGTAGGGCAGTTCCGAGGTGCCTTCGACCATGCTGTGTGAGGCCAGGATCTGCTCGATCAGGGTAGAGCCCGAGCGCGGCAGGCCAACGATGAAAATCGGCGCCGGGTCTGGATGGCCCGAGCCCGAGTTCTCTTCCAGGAATTCCCGGGAGAACACCTCGATGATCTCGTCGTTGGTCACCTCGGTCTGCACCGGGTCGTAGAATTCCTGCTGCCGCTGTCGTGCATTGCCCTCGGAATAGTATTCCCACGCCGACTCGAAGTCCCCGGCGTCCTCGCTGGCCTTGGCCAGGGCAAACAGAAAATTCACCGCTGACTGCTCAGCCAGGTCGCTGCCACGTTCCAGGGCTGATTTCATCTCGGCGATGTCGTCGTCTGAAAGCTGGTAGGTCTTCAGGTTGGCCAGGCTCCAGTAACTTTCGCCGTTTTCCGGCCGTACCCGGATGCATTCGCGGTAGGCGTCGATGGCCTCTGCCTGGAGACCGACGGTCTTCAGGGTATGCCCCATGCCAAGCCAGGCGCCGGCGTGCTCGGGCTTGATTTCCAGCACCCGCTGGTATTCGTCCAGGGCGTCGTAGGTCTTGCCGGCAGGCGCCAGGGATGAGGCGAGCATGTAATGGGTTTTTGCGGACCGGGGCTGCAATTGCACCGCCCGCCGAAAGCAGTCGATGGCTTCAGCATAGCGGTACTGCTCGTGCAGCAGGCTGCCGAGGTCCAGATAGGCCAGTGTGTAATCCGGTGCCAGGGCGATGGCCTGCCGCAGCAGTGACTCGGCTTCATCGGCGCTGGTTCGATGAGACAGAACGCCGGCCAGCAAACGCATGGCATCCACGTTGCCGGCGGATTCCCCCAGCAGTTCCCGGTAAAGGCTCGCCGCCTGATCCAGTCGGCCCGCTTTGTGGTGTTCAGCCGCCTGGGCCAGTTTCCTGCGGGCGGGACTCAGCTCGAAGGACGCTTCGAACGCCACGTCGGCTTCCCTGCCGCGGCCCACCATGGACAGGGCTCGCCCCAGGTAAAAATGGGCCATTTCGGATTTAGGATCCAGCCGGACTGCATTCTCCAGGTGGGCAACGGCGTCACCTGGCCGGCCCAGTTCAATCAGGAGATATCCCAGATCCTCGTGGGGCTTGGCGAAATTCGGCGCGAGTTCGATGACTTTGTACAGATGTCGTTCGGCCTCGCTGAATTCCCGGGTCTTGATCAATATGGCACCAAGCAGGGCAGTCATATTGACGTTGCCGGGATCCCGCCCCAGGCACTCGCGGCACAGCGCAACGGCCCGGCTCAGCTGGCCTGAATTGATCAGACTGATGGCTTTGTTGAAATTGGCCTGGGGCGTCAATTCTTCGGTGGAGTCCACGGGTCTGGTCTTTTGTAAGGACGGGCGAATCAGCCCCCGGGCAGGGGCGCAGGCCGATTTACGCAAAATATCCATTCCCGGCGCAATATTCCACTGGTGTCCACCCGGAGGCGTCAATTCCCATGGGCAAGGGGCCTCAGTATGATCGAGGCATGGCGCTTCCGGTGAACCCACAAAACCAGAAACAGGAACATACCGGCTCGTATTACGCAGCCACCGCAGAACGCACCAATTATCCGGAGCTCGAAGGCAGCCGCTCAGCTGACGTTTGCGTCGTAGGGGCCGGGTTCACCGGCGTGGCAACGTCCCTGACCCTGGCCGAACGGGGATACTCGGTTGCCCTGGTAGAGGCCAATCGCGTAGGTTGGGGTGCTACCGGCCGCAACGGCGGACAGTTGATCAATGGGGTCAGCGGCCTCGAGAAGATCGAGAAAAAACTCGGCGAGAAGGTGTCCGACCTGATCTGGGACATCCGCTGGCGCGGCCACGACATTGTTTACGAACGCGTCAACAAATACGGCATCCAGTGCGACCTCAAGAGCGGCTACGTGGAGGTGGCGACCAAACCCCGACAAGTGGCCTGTATCGAAGAGGCTGCAGCGGAACTGGAGCAGCGCAGATTTCCCTATGGGTTCGAGGTCTGGGACCGTGAGCAGACTCGGGACATGCTCGGAACCGACGCCTTTCACGGCGGTTTCCTCAACCAGCGTGACGGACATCTACATCCGTTGAACCTCTGCATTGGAGAGGCCAGAGCGGCCAGCCAGCTGGGGGTCCAGATTTTCGAGCAGTCTCCGGTGACCGAAATCAGGCATGGCGCCAGGCCAACGGTGGTTACTGCCAGGGGCAGTGTTGAAGCGGATTCCGTAGTTCTTGCAGGCAATGCATACGGACAATTCAAGCCCAAGGCCATGTCCAACCTGGTTTTTCCTGCCGGCAGCTACGTCATTGCCACAGAACCGCTGTCCGACGAACGCGCCCGGGAAATCAACGCCCGGGATGCAGCGGTTTGTGATCTCAACGAGATCGTCGACTACTACCGGCTGTCGGCGGACAAACGCCTGCTTTACGGCGGCGCCTGCAATTACTCAGGCCGGGATCCGGCCGACATCAAGTCCTACATACTGCCCAGGATGCTAAGGATTTACCCACAGCTGAAGGACGTCCGCATCGACTACCAGTGGGGCGGCATGATCGGTATCGTGCTGAACCGAATCGTTGCCGTGGGCCGGGTCAAGGGAAATGTCTACTACTGCATGGGGTACTCCGGCCACGGCGTCAGTGCTACCCACGTTATGGGCGAAATCATGGCCGACGCCGTCACCGGCACCATGGAACGCTACGACCTGTTCGCCGGCATGAAACACTTCCGCATCCCCGGCAGCCAGTGGTTCGGCAACCAGATCATCGCTCTGGGGATGTTGTATTACCGGATAAAAGACCGGCTGTAGACCGGTGGCAACGGGAAAAGTCACCGCCCGGGAGTATCAGGCAGCTCACTCGCCTGGCGCTGAAGATCTTCCCTGATCTGCCGCGCGATGGCGGGATACTCAGGATTGTCGCGATACGTCTGCAGAGCCGGATCGATTTCCAGCAGCCGCCAGTCGCGAAATCCCTCCTGGTAGGCAAGTTCCATCCACTGGGCCGCGCTGATGGAATCACCCTGCTGGCTGGCGACAGCAGCCATGTTATAGCGAAGCGCCCAGTGATCATTACCGTCGGCAATCGCTTCCCGGGTGACCGCTTCGCTTTCCTCCAGCAGCTTGTTCTTTTCTTCCGGTTCAGCCAGCAGCGCCAGGTGGGTAGCGGATGCGGCAAAGCTGAAAGGGCCCCACTGGGCCCGCGGGGCGCTCTGCCAGCTTTTTCCAAGCAGTAATCTCGCTTCTTCATCTTTTCCACTGAGAAGAGCGGTGAATCCGCAGAGGTTCCGGCTGCGGGGCAGATTCAGCCCGAGTACCGCATGGCACAGGGACTGCGCACGATCCAGTTCGCCCATCAAAGTCAGCAGGTGTGCCAGGTAGAGTGTTGGATAGCCGGGGTTCAGGTCGTGGCCGCGCTCCGCCACCTGGAGCGCCTGAGCCGCGGGCCGTCCAAGCAGGTAGTACCATCGGCCCAGGGCCACGGTCCGAGGCAGCAGTGGGTCAAGCTGAAAGGCGATACGGTAGTTTTCAACGGCCGCTGCAACCTGGCCGCGGGCATCGGCCAGGCTGGCGGCGAGAAACCGGATCTCTGCGTTGCCGGGTGCTATCTCCACCGCTTCGGCGGCGCGTTCCCGGGCCCGGGCCAGGCGACCCGTGCCCATTAAAGCCAACGCCCGGGCATACAGGCCTTCAGGAATCCAGTGTTCGGCCAGCAGCGCCAGTTCGGCCTCGCGCAAAGCGCGCTGCAGATACGAATCGTTCGACCGGAAAATAAAGCCGCGGACGGCAAACACCTCTGCCAGGGCGGCACGGGCCAGGGCAAAGTTCGGATCCAGTGCCAGCGCCTGTTCAAAATAATCGGCAGCAGTTGCAAGCTCTGGATCGGTGAACTGACGCTGTCGCTCCCGGCCCCGAAGATACAGATCGTATGCAGCAAGATCCTGGGTCGGCGCACCCCGCTGGGGTAGCGCTTCGCCGCGCTCGATAATAGAGGCCAGCGCCGTGGCAACTTCCTCCTGCATGGCAAAGACTTCCGCTGCCGGCCGGTTCAGGCGAATCACCCACAACTCCTCGCTGGTGCGTGCGTTGGTCAGTCGGGCCATCAGGTCGAGCTGGTTCTCGCGTCGATTGAGTGTGCCGGTCAGCAGCAGGTCCGCCTGCAGGCGCCGGGCGGCCTCACCCACGCTGCTGCCGCCGGAGATCAGCTCGGCGACGGCTCGGCCGGAAAGCAGTCGGAGGCTGTCGCTTCCTGCGATATGCAGGCCGATCTGGTCCGCCATACCCCTGGCAAAATAGCCGTTTTCACCGTCCGGGCTCTGGTCGGAGAACGGAACAATCATGACCAGTGGGGTGGGTGGAAGGCGCGCTGAACCGGTCGTCCACTTGATTCCGGCTGCTGCGAGCACCAACCCAAGGATCAGGATCGACGCAGGCAGGCCCCACCGAAGCGATCGTTTCTGCCGGCGGGGCCCGGAGTCAGTCCGCGGATCGGCCGCGTGGCGGTCAACCGCTGGTATCAGTCGAAAGCCCACCCCCCTGATGGTTTCCACGAACCGGGGGTTTTTAGCGTCGTCACCAAACCCGTTGCGGATTTCAAGAACGGTCTGGGAAAGTACACCCTCGGTGACCTCGGCGCGTCCCCAGACCAGGTCCATCAATTCGGCTTTGCCAATGACACCTTGGTGGCCGGCGAGGGTGACCAGAACGCGCATGGCCTTGGGGCTCAGGCGGGTTTCGCTGGCGTCCGGCGAAGTAATGCGCAGACGGGTGGGCTCCACCAGCCAACCGTCCAGTCGGAACGGTTGATCGGGGTATCCAGCAGCGTCCATGGTCCCAGTATAGCGACGCTCTGATGATTTCCTAATCAAGCCCTAAGGCTTTCCTAAAGATCCTCCCGACGGGGCAGGGCCTAATAGCTCCGCCATCTGGCTGAATCAATCAGGAGTCACCCATGAATTTGCTCAAGCTCTTAATAATCTCAATCCTGTTTGCGACACCCCTGTGCGCTTCCAGTGACGACAGTGGCGTGAAAATACGTCCCCTTACCGATCGGACCCTGATCGGCACTTACGTCTTCGCCACCCGGGTGTTGCTCAACCCGCTGGCAGGCCCGCCGTCCGAAACTGGAGCCAGCCGATTGCCGGTGGAATGCTTTTCCATCGGTGAGCTTCGGTTTGACGGCCGGGGCGGACTCAAGCGGCGCGTGGAGATCCGCTGTCCGGCAACGGCAAACCTGCTTGCCACCGGTCTCGGCGGGCCGGCACCCATCGGAGAACCAACAGCCCAGCAGCTGCAGATCATCGGTTCCACTATGACCAGCGAGGGCCGCTACCAGGTCAACGCAGACGGTTGGGGCAGCTTCGAGGACACCGGGTTCTTCCGGCTTGGCCCGGTTCCCGGAAACCCCGCCAGCGGCGCCGGCCGCCTGTCGGTCCTGTCGACACGTTACGGCACCGCCCAGGAGATTGCGGTACTTATCGATCACCAGTCTTTGCAGCCACCCGGCGCAATGCAGCTGGTGAACAGCGATATTGGCGCGTCATTCGTGGCGAAGCGCCGTTGAGCGTTCGGGGCGGTGAGCGTGGTTCACCGCCCCGCTTTGCACTAGTAAACAGCTCGTTCCGGTAACCGCAGGTCTAAACATGTTGAGCAGAAACGCTGAAAGCCCGATTCCAAGCCCCATCATCCAGACCTTTTGGGCCATTGCGATGCTCATGGCCTGGTCGGCTGCAGGCGCTGGCAACTTCACCCTGGCCCAGGGCCCCATGCTCGGTGGTATCAGCGACACCGGGGTGCGCGTCTGGGTTCGCGTGGATGGAACCCCCCCGGACTCTTACGAGATCAGCGTCACCTATGGCAGGACCTCCGACGCGGTCCGCGTGACTACCGGCCGCATTACCGTCGATTCGGGGACCGATTTTTCCGGCGCAGTCACCTTGTCCGGCCTGGCGCCAAACACCGAGTACAGCTATCGCGTCAATATTGACGGCAATGCGGGGCAGGGTGAGCGCCAGTTTGTCACTCTGCCACCACAGCGGTCGCCGTCCCGGTTCCGGTTCGGTTTTGGCTCCTGTACGGACCAGACCCATCAGCCATTTTCCCTGCTATCCAGCCTCGCCGCCGAATCACTGTCGTTTTTCATACATAGTGGGGACCTGATCTATGCAGACCGGGCACCTGCGGCAGTGCTTCAGGACGAATTCTCTGCGGTTTATCAAGTCAACTTTTCCGATTCCAACTGGCGGGCGCTGGCAGGCAGCACGCCAATGTTCATGATGTGGGACGACCATGAGCTGGAGAATGACTGGAACAGCGGACAGTCGGGCTTGTATGCGCCGGCGCGTGCCGCATTCGACATTTATATCTCACCGCAGAATCCTGCGCCCCTGGAACCCGATGAGATTTACTACACTTTTGCATCCGGGCAGACCGAATTTTTTGTGCTGGACACGCGCAGCCACCGCGACCCGTCCGCGGGAACCATGCTGGGGAGCACCCAGAAGCAGCACCTCAAGCAGTGGCTGACAGACTCCGATGCCAGGTTCAAGTTCATTGTGTCATCGGTACAGTGGAATGACCTGGCTCGAAAGGATGACGGGTGGTTCGGGTTTCCGGAGGAACGCCAGGAGATTTTCGATACCGTCAGGGACGAGGGTGTATTTGGCGTGGTGCTGCTGTCGGGGGACCGCCATTGGGTCGGCGTATTTCAGCACGACGCGGGTGAGGGCCTCAACCTCTATGAACTGAGCGCCTCTCCGCTGGGCGCTGCAGCAGGGACTGCCCCCTCCCCCAACAGGGAAACACTGTACCTCTATGATCTCGGGTTGGCCTACATGACAGCCGAGGTGGATACCACGATCTTTCCTGGAACAGTTGACATCCAGGTCCACGACGCAGCCGGGGCGGTGGTGCATCAGCTGACCCTTGACGAAGAGCAGATTCGGCCGGTCCGAATTCATGGTGACGGGTTCGAGGCCGACTCACCCTGACGCTGATGGATCCCGGATTGTTTATCCGCAAGGCGGCACATCCTGTCCCGCTCGCAGCCGGGAATCGAAAACGCGGTTTCCGATTCCCTCACGGCCTTTGGCCGTTGGCACATCCCTGTGGGTTGTTTATCCGCAAGACGGGACATCCTGTCCCGCTCGCGGCCGGGAATCGAAAACGCGGTTTCCGATTCCCTCACGGCCTTTGGCCGTTGGCACATCCCTGTGCCAATGGGCTTTGCTGATACCAAAGGGCTTTGCTGCTGCCAAAGGGCGTCGCTGAGTCAGGAGCGGTCGCCTCCCAACCCGTCATCCTGAACTCGATTCAGGATCCATCTGAGGTTTTGAGGCCTTTTGCTTTGGATGGGAGTGTGGTGCTGACCGGGGGCGTTGTTCTTTGCCACTGCGGCAGTTTGAGTTCTTTGAGACCATTGATGCTGATGGATCCCGGATCGGGGTCCCCGCCTCCGTCATCCTGAACTCGATTCAGGATCCATCTGAAATCCCGAAGGCTGGTGCTTTGGATGGGAGTGTGGTGCTGACCGGGGGTTTTGTTCTTCGCCATTACGGCATCTGACGCGCTCAGATCGCTTTTGCTGATGGATCCCGGATCGGGGTCAACCCCCGCCCGTCATCCTGAACTCGATTCAGGATCCATCTGAAATTCCGAAGGCTGGTGCTTTGGATGGGAGTGTGGTGCTGACCGGGGGTTTCGTTCTTCGCCATTGCGGCTTTTAAGGCCGTTGAGGTCGGTTTCCTGATGGATCCCGGATCGGGGTCCGGGATGACGGGTTAATGAGTGAGCACGTTTTCGCTGCGCGAAAGGGTGCTCACTGTTGTTTAGAAAATAACTGTCTTGTCTTGGTTTAGCATCACCCGATGCTCGGACTGGTAGCGCACGGCCCGGGCCAGCACCCGGCGCTCGATGTCGCGGCCGACGGCTACCAGTTCTTCGGGGGAGTCTGCATGGGTGACCCGGGCCACGTCCTGCTCGATGATGGGGCCTTCATCCAGGTCCGCGGTGGCGTAGTGGGCGGTGGCGCCGATCAGTTTGACGCCGCGGCTGTGGGCCTGATGGTAGGGGCGGGCGCCCTTGAAGCCAGGCAGGAACGAATGGTGAATGTTTATCACCCGCCCACGCAATCGCTGGCACAACTCGGGCGTCAGGATCTGCATGTACCGGGCCAGCACGATGAAGTCGATTTTCTCTTCTTCCACCAGGTTCATCAGCTTGGCTTCCTGCTGCTGCTTGGTCTCCGGAGTCACCGGCAGATGGAAAAAAGGGATGTCATGGTTGGCTACCAGCTTGTAAGTATCCCGGTGATTGGACACCACCGCGGGAATATCGATTTTGAGCTCGCCCATGCGGCGGCGATACAGCAGGTCGGCCAGGCAGTGATCGAATCTGGACACCATGATCAGCACCCGGGCGGGCTGCGCGCTGTCATGGAGCTCCCAGTTCATGGCGTAGCGTTCGCCCACCTCCTCGAATCCCGACCGAATGGTCGCTTCGCGATCACTGGTGGCGTCCACGTCGAAGTGAATCCGCATGCAGAATGTGCCGGTGTCCGGGTCGCCATACTGGGCGCTGTCCAGGATATTGCCGTCGCTGGCGGCGATAAAAGTCACCACGTCCCGGACGATTCCCGGACGATCAGGACAGGTCAGTGTCAGAACGAACTCGTTGGTGGAGGACATCACATTTCCTTTGAGAACGGGTGACTGCGGTGCAATCAGTGGATGGCACGGTGGATTCGGTCCAGGGTGTGTCGGGCTTTCTCGATGAGCTCATCGGCTTCGGCGTGAGACAGGATAAAGGGTGGCGCACAGATCATGGTGTTACCAACCGCCCGCATGACCAGACCGCCCTCGATACAAAGGTCGCGACACAGAGTGCCCACGGGCTGCTTGTCGGGAAACCGCTGGAGCGGATCCTTGCTCTTGACCAGTTCCATGGCACCCATCAACCCCACCATGCGGGTTTCACCCACCAGCGGGTGGTCGGCCAGCTCCGCCCACTGTTTTTGCAGATAAGGGCCAATGTCATTGCGAATCCGTTCCACCAGGCCCTCGCGCTGGATCAACTGGATATTGGCGATGGCCACGGCACAGGCGGTGGGATGTCCGGAATAGGTGTAGCCGTGGGCAAACTCGCCGGCCTTTTCGATCAGAACCTCGGCGACCCGGTCACTGACGAAGACACCACCCAGGGGCAGGTAGCCCGACGTAACGCCCTTGGCAAACGGCATGAAGTCCGGCCGGGTGCCGAAGTGGTCTGCTCCGAACCAGGATCCCAGCCGCCCGAAGCCCGTGATGACTTCGTCGGAAATCAGCAGGATGCCGTGCTCGTCGCAGATCCGCTGGATCTCGGGCCAGTAATTGTCCGGCGGAATGATGACTCCGCCGGCTCCCTGGATGGGTTCACCGATGAAGGCGGCCACCTGGTCCGGCCCGAGTTCCTTGATCCTGGCGTCCAGCGTCCTGGCCGCGGCCAGGCCAAACTCCTCCGGCGACAATTCCTGGTCGCTGCCGAACCAGTAGGGCTGGTCTATGTGCACAATCCCCGGGATGGGCAGGCCGCTTTGCTCGTGCATGGGCTTCATCCCACCCAGGCTGGCAGCGGCAACGGTAGAACCGTGGTAAGCATTCTTGCGGGAGATGATGGTCTTGCGTTCCGGCTGGCCCATCAGGTCCCAGTAGGTACGCACCATGCGCACGATGGTGTCGTTGGACTCCGACCCGGAACCGGTAAAAAACACCCGGTTGAACTGGGGCGGGCTGAGGTCCTTGAGTACGGCAGCCAGCTCTACCGCCGGCGGATTGGTGCACTGGAAAAAGTTGTTGTAGTAGGGCAGCTCCCGCATCTGGGTGCTGGCGGCTTCGATCAGTTCGGTGCGCCCGTAACCCACGTTGACGCACCACAGTCCGGACATGGCATCCAGTATTTTGTTGCCGTCGGCGTCATAGATATAGACACCGTCCGCACGGCTGATAATGCGGGACCGGCGCTGGTGCAGGTCCTTGTGATCCGTGAACGGATGCAGGTGATGCTCTTTGTCCAGTTCCTGCCATTCGGCCCGGGACCGGTGCCGGATCGATGCCATACTTACTGGTAGCTTGGGAACGTGAATCGAGCCTGTTCCCGCACGCCTCCCGACGGCCAGCGCTGGGTGATGGTTTTACGCAGCGTATAAAAGCGCACGCTGTCCGGGCCGTAAGCGTACAGGTCACCGAACAGCGACCGCTTCCAGCCGCCAAAACTGTGAAAAGCCACCGGCACGGGCAGCGGAATGTTGATGCCCACCATGCCCGCCTTGATGTTGTCGGCGAAGTAGCGGGCGGCCTCGCCATCCCGGGTGAAGATGCAGGTGCCGTTGCCGTACTCGTGCTCGTCGATCAGGCCCATGGCCTCTTCCTCGGATTCGGCACGCACCAGGCACAGGACCGGCCCAAAGATCTCCTCCTGGTAGATGCGCATGTCCCGGGTCACACGGTCAAACAGACAGGGGCCCAGAAAAAAGCCGTTCTGGTGGCCCTCCACCACCAGGTCGCGGCCGTCGATGACCAGGTCCGCGCCTTCTTCCACCCCGAGGTCCACGTAGGAACGGACCTTTTCGTGGTGCGCCTCGGTCACCAGTGGACCCATGTCGTTGCCGGTATCCCGGCCGTTACCCACATTCATGGCCGCAACCCGTTCCTTGAACTGGCTGACCACCTGGTCGGCAGTGTCGTCGCCTACGCACACTGCCACGGAAATGGCCATGCAGCGCTCGCCGCAGGAACCGTATGCCGCCCCCATCAGGGCGCTGACCGCGTTGTCGATGTCAGCGTCGGGCATGACGATGGCGTGGTTTTTCGCTCCGCCCAGGGCCTGGACCCGCTTGCCGTGGCTGGTGCCGGTGGAATAGATGTATTCAGCGACGGGGGTGGAGCCCACGAAGCTCACCGCTTTGATCCGGGAGTCGGTAAGCAGGGTGTCTACCGCTTCCTTGTCGCCGTTGACCAGGTTGAACACGCCGTCCGGCAGCCCGGCTTCCTTCAGCAGCCTGGCACAGATCATGGGTGCCGAGGGATCTTTTTCCGAGGGTTTCAATACGAAGGTGTTGCCGCAGGCAATGGCCATGGGATACATCCACATGGGCACCATGGCCGGGAAGTTGAAGGGCGTAATGCCCGCCACCACGCCCAGGGGCTGATGGTCCGACCAGCTGTCGATGTCGGGACCGACGTTGCGCGTGTATTCACCCTTCAGCAATTCGGGAATCCCGCAGGCATACTCCACCACCTCGACGCCGCGCTGGAACTCGCCCATGGCATCGTCCAGCACCTTGCCGTGTTCGTCGGTGATAGCTTCAGCAATTTCCTCGGCGTGCTCTTCCAGCAGTTGCTTGAAACGGAACATGACCCGGGCGCGCTTCAGCGGCGGCGTGTTGCGCCAGGCCGGGAAGGCGGCCTCGGCGGCGGCAATGGCCTGCTCCACGGTTGACCGGGAGGCCATGGCCACCTGGCGGGTGACCTGTCCGGTAGCGGGGTTGGTCACGGGCTGCAGGCGGTTGTCGTCAGCGACGTCGGCGCCGTTTATGAAATGGCCCACGACCTGGGCGCTGTCAAGGTTTGCTGCGGGGCGGGCATTCATGGCGAGCTCCTGCTGGAATCAGGCGTTCCATGGTATCAACGGGATCAGGTGAAAAACTACTGATAGTATCGGCGTCCATGGAGTCGGAACCACCAGTGCCTGAAGGGGCCAAGCCGGGAAACAGCTACCCGTCGCCGGCGCGCGCGTGGAGCCTGGTGGCGCTGCTGACGGTCACTTACGTGTTCTCCTTCACCGATCGCACCATTCTCGGCCTGTTGATTGAGCCCATCAAGTCGGACCTGGCGTTGACCGATACCCAGCTGGGCCTGCTGCTGGGGCCGGCATTCGGGATCCTGTATGCCACCATGGGTCTGCCCTTCGGCTGGCTGGCCGATCGCTGGAAACGGACCTGGATCATCGGCATCGGTGCCACGGTCTGGTCACTGGCCACCATTGCCTCGGGATTCGCCCGGGGTTTTGCCGGTCTGTTTGCCGCCCGCATGACGGTGGGCGTGGGTGAAGCCACCCTCAGTCCCTGCGCCATGTCCCTGGTGGCCGACAGTTTTCCGCCGGAAAAACGGGGCAAGCCCATTGCCTTTTACTCCATGGCCATCGTGTTCGGCAGCTCCCTGGCCTTCCTGCTGGGCGCATTCGTGCTGGGTTCTACCAGCAACTGGCAGTGGGTATTCATTATCGTGGGGGCCGCGGGGCTGCTGCCGGCGGTGATTTTCTTTTTCTTGGCGGAGCCGACGCGCCGGGCCGCACAATTGCGCGACGAGAGCCTCAAGGGCACGGGAATACCCGACGCCGTCGGTTATGTCCTGCGGCACTGGAAGACTTACGGGTCGTTCGTTTCTCTGATGTGCCTGATGACCATCATCGCCTACGCCGGCAGCTGGAACCCTGCCATGTTTGAGCGGACCTGGGGCTGGTCGGCGGAAAAGTATGCCTGGATCAACGGCCTGGTGACCCTGCCGCTGGGCATCACCGTCTACTGGGCCTCGGGCTGGCTGTCGGACCGCTGGACCCAGCAGGGCTCAAGGGACGCGCCGCTGAAGATCATGATCACCGGGGCATTGATCATGGCGCCGCTGTACGCTCTGGCTCCGCTGATGCCGGGCCCCTGGCTGGCTTTTGTCGTGCTCAACACCGGCAGCGTGGGCATGATGATGCTGACCGCGGTATCGGTTACCGCCCTGCTCAACATCACCCCGGCCGCCATTCGCGCCCAGATCATTGCCATCTACTACATGACCATCAGCCTCACCGGGCTGTTTATCGGCCCGACCATGGTGGGCTACCTGTCCCAGCACTGGTTCGGCGAGGACCGCCTGAACCTGGCGGTGGCGGCCATGCCGGTCCTGTTCGGCGCGCTGCCGCTGCTGCTGATTCCCTGGACGGTCAGGCTGTACCGGGCCCACGCCCTGCGACTGTCAGCCTGAGCCGGGCGGTCTTTACATGCCTTTACACGGCCTGCCGTCAACCCTCGCGCATGGCCCGCGTTATCCGGGTTGCCAATGTTGGCAAACAGGAGTACCAACCATGCAAACCAAGATTCTCACACTGGCCCTGCTGGCCACCCTGGCCGCCGGTGCCTGGCAGGCTTCGTCTGCGGGCCCGGGCCCTCGTGTCAATGCCGGCGGCAGCGCCCTGAAACACCTGGACGTGGACGGGGATGGCGTGATCTCACTGGCCGAGTTTGTTGACGCCCGCCTGATCCGGGCGGAAAACCGATTCAACCGCCGGGATGACAACGGTGACGGATTCATCACCGAGGACGAGATCGGCCGCAACGGTGAGCCGCCGTCGGATGAGCAGCGTGCCGAGTTCCGGGAGTGCCTGGAGCAGGAGCTGGGCATCGAATTGCCTGAGCCCCCCGAGCCGGGCTCCCGTTTCGACGAAGCCGACGCCAACGGTGACGGTGCCATAGACCTGGCCGAGGCACTGGCCGTGGCGGAGCAGGCGGCTGAAAGCCGCTTCAATGCCATCGACGGCAACGCCGACGGCGTGCTGGATACCGAAGAACTGGCCGCGGCGGTCCGCAAAGGCCGGGCGGTGCGGGAAGCCCGTCGCAGCTGCCGGGAGCAGGTGCAGGAAGTGGATGATTTGCTGGGTGGCTGATCGTCACGGTGCAAAACGGTCCGCCACCGGCGGGCCGTTTTGCCAGCATCCGCGTTGTCAGGCAGCGGTGCCGGTCGTCAGCCGGTGTTGCGCGGGGAACCGAGGCTGGCAGCTGACTGCACCGCCTTCACCGTGGCCTCTGCGTCGCTGACATCCTCGATGAGAGGACTGAATGTGATGGTCTTTTCGCGGTAGTTCACTACCGCCGGCTGCACCGGTACATCGGCCTCTTTGGCGATCAGCGCGAATCCACTGCGCCAGCGATTCACCGCGCTGCGGGTACCTTCGGGCGTAATGCCGAGGATCAGCTGCTCCGCCCGCTGGAAGTGGCCGGACATCTGCTCCACTACACCATTTTTGGAACTGCGGTCCACCGGGATACCGCCAAACGCCCGCATCAGCAAACCCAGGGGAAAGCGAAACAACGACGCTTTGGCCAGGAAAGAGCAGCGCAGGCCCAGGCTCATGATCACACCCATGGTCAGCACAAAATCGATGTTGGAGCTGTGGGGCGCCACGGCGATGATGAACTTGGGCCGGTCCGGGAAGTGGCCGCCCATCCGCCACCCCAGGCCGCCGAGCAGCATGCGACCAATCAGGCGCGTGAGGGGATTGCCGCCCCGCGGAACAGCGGGGCCGACGGTAACAGTTGTAATGGTGGAAATCCTCGTGAGATGGCCGAGCCAGCATGCACCGCCACCCGGGCAGGCGCAAGTGACGAAGGCACCGGATCTGTCTCGATGTGTTACGGCTCGGTTCGTCCGACCAGCTTTCTGAGGAATCCCAGGTGCCACCGGCGGTTGCGCTTGCGACTGATGCGCGAGCCTTTGCCAGCCCGCTCAAAGCCAGTAAACCCATGGGCTTCAGCGCCAAAGTCCGCCTGCTCAGGAGCCCGTAACGGCTGTTCCCGGCACGCCAGTTCGACTTCCTCGGCGCTCATATCCAGGTTGTGCGCGCGAAACTCTGGCGACCGCGCGACAGCCCGTTTCAATTCTTCGTAATGCATGACACATCCTCAATTCAGGCTGCAAAGGGTATGTGCAGCGGGGTGAATTGAACATGAAAGTGTGCCTTCCGGCCCGGAGCAGGCTTTCCCCGATGGCGTCGAGTTTTCGGGAAAATTACCCTAAACACCGATGGTTACGTTGCAGTTCTTGCGATGCTCTATCGGCCGGCGTATGTTAAGTGCGGGGTCAAAATTTGAAGGAGTTTGGGGTCATGAGGGGTATTGTTCCTTCGTGCGGTCGCTCGACTGCGCTTTCAACGATTGCTTTTCTGTTATTTTTCCTGATGGCGCTGGCGCCACCGGTTCACGCGCAGACGACCCACACGGTATGTTCGTCGGGTTGTGACTATTCCACGCCGGAGCTTGCGCTGGCCGACACGCTCAATGTCACCAGCGGCGATACCCTCAACATCTTCAACGACACCTACGTGCTCAGCAGCACGCTGGTGGTGGATCGCGGGCTCACACTGAACTTCAATGATTCCGTCGTCGATGCCAGCAGCCTGCGCGGCGTGGTAGTGGACGGCAGTTCAACCTTCGGTATACGGGAATCAAATCTCACCGACAGTGGTACGTCCAACTTCGCATCGGGGATTCCCTACGGCCAGACATTCAGGGCGAATTCCGACTTCGTCCTGACCCAGTTTCAGTTCAAGGTACGCGCCACCAGCGGCTTTCCGACGAATCTGAACATCCCCGGACGCGTGCGCGCCGGCGGCCGGACCGGGTCAGTGATCGCCGATGCCAACGCTTTCGTCACTGCCGGCACGGCCGGTTCGTCCTTGACCATTACCTTTACCCTCGACCAACCGGTGTCGCTGACCAATGGCAGCACCTACGGTATTGAATTCGTCACGCTCAACGGCCCCTACAGCATCCTGCAGGCGCAGAATCCGTATCCAACCGGAAATGGCTACAACAACTCCGATCTGACCGTCGACTATGCCTTCAGCGCCATTGGCGGCCCGCCGGTTACCATCAACGACGTCACGATTCGTAACGGTCAGGCACCGGCGTCCGAGACCGGCGGTGCAATTCTCGTCACTGGAGGCGCCGTTCTGAACCTGGCCGGCTCTACCCTGGATGCCAACTTCTCCGATACCGGCGGTGGCGGCCTGTCCAACGTCGATTCCTTTGCCAGCATCGCGGATGGAAATCTTTTCAACAACAGCACTGACGGCGAGGGCGGGGCGGTGCTGACTGGCGGAATCACCGCGAGAACTTCCCTGGCCCGCCTCACCGTCGACGGCAACTCGGCCAGCCTGCGAGGCGGTGGCATCGCGACGCGCCTTGGAGGCCGAACCGACATCGTCGAATCTGTCGTATCCAATAACGCCGCGGTCGACTCGTCGTTGCAGCTGGACTTTCTTGCCGAAGGTTTTACCGGCCGGACCTGCGGTCTCGGAACGGATCCTATCGGGCAGATCTTTGAAGCCCCGACCGCGGTGATTTCGGCCTTTTCTTTTAGGGTACGCCTTACGGCTGCCGACCGATCTCCCACCGACCTTCCGGTCACCGGAACGCTGCGGGAAGACGGCCCCAATGGTGCCATCCTTGCCACTGCAAACGCGATCATTCCCGGGGGAACGACCAGCGTCAACGCCTTCACGCTGCTCTTTACCCTGGACACTCCGGTGCCGGTGACCGTTGGCAACGACTACGCCGTGGAGATGCCTACGCCCGGGGTGTCTCCGGCAACCTATTCTCTGCTCGATTCCTCGACCCCATACGATTTTGGCGTCAGCTACACCTGCGGCAACCTTGATCAGTTCCCGGATCGGGCCTTCGGGATCTACGGCGCACTCGGTGATGGTGGCGGCATCTTCTCCGGTGGCGAAATCGATGTCGTCAATTCCACCGTTTCCAGCAACATCGGCGATGGCGCCTATGCGGATCAGGATTCCAGGCTGAGTTCAGTGCTGAGCACTTTTGCGTTCAACTCCGGAGCCGGCGTCAACAGCCAGACCGCGATCCCCGAGGGGATCATCAGCCTCAGCGGCAGCCTGCTGTCCGACAACGTCGCCGGCGATTGCGGCGGCATCGTGGACTCCTTTGGCTATAACCTGATCGGAGACGTGACGGGCTGCGCCGGGTCCTGGGTCGCCACGACCGGCGACCAGACGGGCGGCGACGGCAGTCCCATCATCGATCCGCTGCTCGGTCCGCTGCAGGACAACGGTGGGCCCACATCCACCCACGCCCTGGTCCTGGGAAGCCTGGCCGTGGATGCCGGCGTCAACGATCCGACCTGCGGGTTCGGTACGACGCCATACACGGATCAGCGCGCCATACTCCGGCCCCAGGAAGCGGCTTGCGATATCGGGGCGTTTGAATTGATCCCTTCGATCCAGGACGCAATTGACGCGGCTGCCCCCAGTGCGACCATCATTGTTCCCGACGGCACCTACTTCGAGGCCATCACCATCGGTGACGGCAAGGTCCTGCAGGGATCGGGGCCCGACAACGTCATCATCGACGCCACCGGCTTGAACACGCCGGCGGTAACCGGTACCGGCGATTTCTCCATGATCGGCATTCGCGTCACTGGCGCTGATTTTGCCGGCCAGGGCGCCGGTATCGATATTGACCTGCCTTTCCTGAACGTGGTTCTGGACAACGTTCGGGTAGACGGCAACAGCGCTGGCGTTGTCGGCGGGGGAATCTTCGTCGAATTCAACAGTAGTCTAACCCTCACCAACAGCGAGATCCTGGGCAACTCCGCCGGCAGCAACGGCGGCGGCATCTATCTCGATGGGGGGACTTCTCAGACGGTCACCATCAACAATGTGACTATTGCCAACAACACCGCGGACAATGATGGCGGCGGCATCTATGCCCAGGCTTCCACGCTGCTGATCGGCGCCCCCGCCTGCACGACACCGCGGCCCCCCGGTCAGAACACCAATTTCATATCCAACAACACGGCAGTGAACGGTAACGGCGGCGGGCTGTGGACCCAGGCCAACCTCACCCTGACTTACACCCAGTTCTCTGACAACTCGGCCGCCTCCGGCGCGGGTATTCACCAGGAGTCCCCGGGCAGTCTGGCCATGGACTGCGGGTTTATGAATCTGAACTCAGCGGAACCCAACACCGGGCTGGGCGGCGCGATCAACACCGTCGACGGAGCGGTCGCTATCAACGACACTACCTTCGAGCGCAACGACGCCGGCGGCGGCGGCGGCGCGATGAACCTGGCGCAGGGCGCCACCATCACGAACTCCACCTTCCTGACCAACGACGCGTTCTTCGGACCCGGTGGCGCGATTCGGTCACCTACGGGGACGCTCAACTCCACCGACAATACGTTCCGAGACAACGCCAGTAACGTCAACGGCGGCGCAATTTATGCCCGCACCCTGGTTTCAAATACAGATGTGTTTGAGGATAACGCTGCCGTCAGCGGCGGTGGCGCCATCACCCTGGATGCACCTGGCCAGATGCAGATCTTCGACGGCCTGCTGCAGAACAATACGGTCGGCGACGGTGGCGTAAGTTTCTCGGGTCGGGGCGGGGCGCTTGAATTCCTGGGGATTCTTGGACTGATCGAGGACACCCGGTTCCTGAACAACACGGCACCCGAAGCCGGCGACGACGCCAGCCTGGGCGGCGCCATCTACACCGACGCTGTGCTGGAGCTCATACTCGCCGACTCCACCATCAGTGGTTCAAACGCGGGAGACGGTGGCGCTGTCTTCAACGCTGGCACCCTGTCGGTTGCCCGCTCGGCGCTGGTCAGCAACTCCGTTACAAACGACAGCAGCCCCCTCGGGCCCCGCGGCGGCGCCATTGCCTCCACCGGCACCCTGAACGTGTCCAACACCACCATCAGCAGCAACGTGGTTAATGCCGGACCGGCAAGCGATGGCGACGGCGGCGCAATCGCTTCCTTCGCCGGCGGAACGGCTAATTTGAATAACGTGACGCTGGCGTTCAACACCGCGCCCGACGGCGGCGCGCTCTACGCCGAGCCCAACGAGGAGCCGCTGACCTTCAGCAACACCCTGTTTTTCGGCAACGCCGGCACAACTGCCGATTGTGATGAGGTCCAGTCGCTGGGTTACAACATTTACGACGTCAATCCCTGTCCGACCCAGGCAGCAACTGACGTCATCGGAGATGCCCTGATCCTGGCACTGGCCAACAACGGTGGCCCAACCCAGACCCATGAACTCCAGCCCGCCAGCCCGGCGCGGGAGGCGGGGGCTGTACCGGTTGCTTTCCCGCAGTTCGACGCTGGCAACCTTCCCGCGATTCGCCTCAACGGCGCGTTACCGGATAACAGCCAGATCCTGGTGGCCGGGCCCAACAACCCAACGGGTTCGGCTTACGTGGACCGCCCCATCGATATCAGCCAGGATTTCTCGGTGCGCTTTGAATACGTGATCGTGCCGGGTCTGACCGGCTCAGCGGACGGCATCACGTTCAGCTTTACCGATGACCCCGACTTTCTGGGAGATGGCGGCGGATCC
>JASJDM010000110.1 GCA_030065125.1 Lysobacterales bacterium
TGGCGTGGTGGGATCGGGCTTGATCGTTACGCTTTCCAGCGGTACCCGCCACCCGAGCATAAGCAATGGACGTGAAAGTCAACGCGCAATTCATTCGATCCGAACGTCACCAGCGACCTCGGCCAGGTGCTGCTGGCTCCAGGCTCGCTGGTGACGTTCGGATCGAATGAATTGCGCGTTGACTTTCACGTCCATTGCTTATGCTCGGGTGGCGGGTACCGCTGGAAAGCGTAACGATCAAGCCCGATCCCACCACGCCAGATAGCCGCCAATGTTACGACATACAGCAGCCAGGCGGTCAGTAAATCGTCCTAATGCGTGTGCACAGATACGATCAAGGTCAGATTATCCCGGTCTATCACGCTGACCTGTAACCCCTTGGACAGGGCTCGGTGGTCGTCTGCCTTTTGCCTGGCACGCCAGGTTTCGCCATGCACCCGCACCATGCCGGCGGAAGTCCCGTCGAAGCCCGACAGGACGGTGGCCTTTTCACCGGGCAGTTCCGACTTCAGGAATTTTTCGCCCGGTCCAATGGTCACGCGGGTTGGCGCATGAGACTCCATCCAAAGGGCGATGGCAACGTCGGCCGTGACCGAGGCGGCCAGCGCCACCGCCCCACAGGCGATCCAGGACAGATCGGTCAATCCCTGGAGCAGCAGGAAGGTCGGCAATCCCACCATGATCGAGGTCGGTACCATGATCAGCCACCAGACTTTCGAGAAACGCTTCATCCGATAACAGCACCAGTCAGGGCATCGGTGGTCGGGTCAGAGGCGGACTTCAGGGCCGCCCCCGTTAATATAGCTTCGCATGGCGTCCGCTTCCGACTGTACTTCATCCAGGCGCAGTTGGAGCATGTCGCGAATACTGACCATGCTGACGAAACGGCCGTCTTTCACGACAGGCACGTGGCGCACGTGACGGTCGATCATGACCGCCATGATGCCGGCGACGCGATCCTCAGCAACGCAGGTAAACACCTCCCGGGTCATCAGTTCTCGTGCACGTTTTTCCAAAACCTCACTGCCGTTCGACTTCAGTGCTCTGACGATATCACGCTCGGAGACGATGCCTTCTACTGTCTGGCCATCGCTGCTGACGATCACGGCGCTGACGCCCTGGGATTCGAGCAGTTCAAGCACTTCTCCCACCGGGGTATCCGGTGTTACGTTTGCCGGCTCGGCCGGCTCTCGGGTATTGAGTATTCGCTGAACGGTCACTGCCTGCTCCTCCACAGGTCGGGCGCCGAGGCCTGGTCGGCGGTGGCTGAATTCATGTTCGGCATCAGCATATGATCAGCAGTGTCTAAAGAAAAACGGATATATCGCTAAGCTTTGATCGTTTTTTTCGATTGTTTGGTTTGCTGTCGGACCCCGGTGTCATCGCCTGGGCAGGTATGGCGGCCAGCAGGCTGAATGCCAGCAGAACCTTGCACAAGACCGGGATGGCCAGGATGCCGGGCCAATGGGGATATCTCGTCGACAAAAACTCAGTATCATGGGCCGTCCATTGCATGGGGCGCTCCTGCTGGTATTCCTCGACTCAGGTTGGCCCACCAGCCCGGACTTTGCTTGCCGTTGGGTTGCGGAATTTTGCGCTGTAGAGGCGTGGGTTCATAAGTGATTGATTTGTATTTGTATTTTCCACGAGCTCTGGCCCTTGCCCTGTGCCTGGTGACGGCTGCAGCAGCCCAGGAAAGCAACGAATCCGAGGGGAGCACGGATTCAGTCATTCCCCAGGGGAAACCCCTGCTGCGGTCCTGGTCCATGGAGGAATACAGGGGGAACTCCCAGAACTGGGATATTGCCCAAGGGCCGGACGGGCTGGTTTACGTGGGCAACGGCTCCAGTCTGCTGGTGTTTGACGGAGCTGGCTGGCGCAATATCAAGACCCGCAACGACGGCCGGGTGCGCGATCTGGAGATCGACGCCCAGGGCAGGGTATGGGTCGCGTCGCCGGGGGATTTTGGCTACTTCCAGCGGGATAAGCGGGGAGCGCTGAGTTACCGCTCCCTCAGCGAGGAGATGCCTGCAGCCGAGCGGGGCTTCGGAGAGACCCGCCACGTGCTGTTCGTGGGTGACGACGTTTACTTCAACACGGTAGACCGGGTTTACCGCTGGGACGGAAAACAGATCACCACCATGGACCGCTGGGACGGGCCGTTCAGCATCGCTCTGGTCATCAGCGATCGCTACTACATGATGTCCAAGGGCCGGCTATATGACCTGACCGGCCTGCCGCCGGAGCCGCCTGAACCCGAAAGCCGCTGGCGCTGGCCGGATGGCAGCAAAACGACGTTTTTTGTCCCCCTGGCAGACGGCCGCATGGTGATGGGCACCTATGATGACGGGCTTTATCTGTTGGGGGACGGGCCGGCAGAACGTTTCAATGATGATCCCAGCCTGCGCGATGCCTGGCCCTACCGGGGCATGGCACTGGGAGATGGATCCATCCTGGTCAGCACCATCAACGACGGCGTGTTTCGGATTGGGGCAGACGGTGAGATGCTGGACTGGATCAATCGCGATGCCGGCCTGGCCCAGAACACCACTACCGGGATGGCCATCGATCACCAGGGCGGGCTGTGGCTGGCCCAGGACGCGGCCATTGCCCGGGTCGACCTGCTGGACTCGCTGCGGGTCTACGACGCCGACCTCAACGTCAATGCCGTTCGCGCCATTGTGGAGTACCAGGGAGAGCTGCTGACCGGCGGCATATCCGGTTTGAACCTGCTGCAGCGTGGCGACGGAGCCGTGGGGCAGGCGGTTTCGCTGAATGCGCCCATTCAGGAGGTTTTTGGCCTGGCCACCACGCCCGAGGGGTTGCTGGTGTCGGGTCACAACGGTGTCCAGCTGATGCAGGTAGACATTGCCGGGCGAACGACCACCGGGGAACTGCTGCTGAGCCACAGCTATGGCTATGACCTGACGGCGTCCCGCTTTCGCAACGCCTACTTCGTTGAGCTGGACGCCGGCATGGGCGTGCTGATCAACAATGGAGACGGCTGGCGCGGTCAGCAGGTTGAAGGCCTCACCGAACGCATCGGGCCGTTGGCTGAAAGCGACGACGGCACGGTCTGGGTGGGCTCTGGTTACGGCCGGTTCCACCACCTGGGCTGGGAAGGGGATCAACTGCGGCTGCTGCAGACGCTGGATGGTGACAACGGCGTGCCCGAAGGCAACGCGCACGTGTTCCGGGTAGCTGGCCGCCTGGTGTTCGGCACAACCCGGGGCGGATTTCGACTGAGTGAGTCCGGGGACTCCATCGAGCCGGATCCCCTGTTCGGCAACGAACAGCTGGGCACGGCGAAGGACGTCTTCCGATTGGAAGAAGCAGTACCCGGCCAGGTGCTCGGCGTTATCGGTGGCGTTTCTGATATCTGGCGGGCCGCTGTCAGCAGCAACGGGGCCCTGGAGTGGCAAGGGCCGCTGCTGAAAAATCTCAATACCGGTACCACGGATTTTTTCACTCTGGCCCGGAACCAGCTTTGGCTGTCCCGTCTGCCCGAGCTTGTGCGAATCGAACTGGATGAGCTGCAGGATTTGCCGGCTGCGCCCAGCCAGGTGCACGTGCGGCAGATGGGTTATACCGACACCGGCGATATTCTGCTGGCCGGATCCGGCCCGTCATCGGTGGCCGGGCTGCTGCCGTATCGCCGGGATGCCCTGCGTTTTCAGTACGCCATGGCCAGCTACCAGCAGCCGGATCGCAACGAGTACCGGGTGAGATTGGTGGGGCTGGAAGACGAGTTCAGCCCCTGGAGCCGGGAGACCCGGCGGGACTACACCAACCTGCCGGGCGGCGATTACAGTTTCCTGGTGGAAGCCCGGGACGTGGCAGGGCAGGTGTCGCGATCGGCGCCGCTGACCTTTTCGGTCCAACCGCCGGCCTATCTGTCCAACGCGGCCCTCGCTGCCTACCTGGCTGGCGCCCTGCTGCTGCTGTGGCTGGCCGGCTGGCTGGGCCAGCGGCGGCGCCAGGCTGTGTTGCTGGCGCGGCAACAGGAGCTCGAAACCGAAGTGGCCACCCGTACACGAGAGGTGCGCCGCCAGGCCCGGGAACTGAAAGCCCTCAATGAATCCCAGTCGCGGTTTTTTGCCAACGTGTCCCATGAGTTCCGAACGCCGCTGACGCTGGCCCGGGGCCCCCTGGAGGAGTTGGCCAGCGGGCGCGCCGGGGCGCTGCCCGACGCTGCGGTCCAGCACGTGGCCATGGCGCTTCGCAACACCCAGACCCTGCAGGGATTGATCGGCCAGATCCTGGATATGAAACGCCTGGAAGCCGGGGAAATGCCGGTGTCCATCACCCGGGACAATCTTTCGCCGCTGATCCGGGAGGGGGTGCTGGCGTTCGTGAACCAGGCGGAGAAGCAGCAGGTGCGGCTGAATACCGACGGCATCGCCGACACCGTCGAGGCCGACTATGACCCGGGCCATATGCGCCAGGTGATTCGCAACCTGGTGTCCAACGCCATGAAATTCAGCCCGCCGGATACCGAGATCCGGATCGAGTTGCGCGAGCGGGACGGCCAGGTGGAGTTGGTGGTGCAGGACCAGGGCCCCGGCATCGCGGCGGATGATCTCCCGCGGATCTTTGAGCGCTACTACCAGGGGGATCAGACTCACGCCAGCGCACCCGGAACGGGTATCGGCCTGTCACTGGTGAAGGACCTGGTGGAGCTGCACCAGGGTGAGGTTTCCGCCACCAGCGAGCCCGGCCACGGCGCCTGCTTTACCATTCGGTTCCCCAGCGAGCTGCCCGAATTGCGCCAGTCGCCGCGACCGGTGGTGGATCCGGCTGCGACCCTTGCCGACAGTGAAAGCGAGGACGTTCCGACCATTCTGATCGTGGATGACAACCAGGAACTGCGGGCCTTTCTCAGCATGCGCCTCAGCGCCAACTACCGCATCATCGAAGCAGCGGACGGCGAAGCGGGTCTGGCGGCCGCCCGGGCCGAGGTGCCTGATGCCATCGTCAGCGACGTGATGATGCCGGTCATGGACGGCCTGCAGATGACGGCGGCATTGAAGGCCGATCCGGAAACCGACTTCATCCCCGTGCTCCTGCTCAGCGCCCGAACCACCCGCCGAGACGCCGTGGCGGGTCTTGAACAAGGTGCTGAAGACTATCTCAGCAAGCCCTTCGACACGGCGGAGCTCGCCGCCCGGGTCGGCGGTATGATCCACTCCCGCCGGCGCCTGCTGGCCCTGGCCGAAGAGGCGCAGCCACCCCAGCGGTCGGCCTTCCTGACTCAGGCCCACGCGGTGCTGGATGAACGGCTGGCCGACGGTGAATTCGGGCCTAGGGAATGGGCGGCGGCCCTGCACATGGACCGCACCACGCTCTACCGGCAATTCAAGAAGGAAACCGACCAGGCACCGGAAGAATACCTCCGCGAGCAGCGCCTGCTGCGGGCCGCCGAACTGCTCAAGGCCCGGGCCGGCAACGTCAGCCAGGTGGCCATGAGCGTCGGCTTCAACAGCATGTCTTACTTTTCCAGGTGCTTTAAGACCCGCTTCGGCGTGACGCCGGCCCGCTTCCGCTGACAGAAACGCGTCGGTCATTGCCAGCAAAGCAGCATGGAAAGTTACCGCGGTAACGCGGGTACCGTGAGTGCAGGGCGTGATTCGGGAGTGGCGGCTTGCGACCCTGGGCGGAAATAGACTTCGAGCCACGCCTCGATCGGATCATTTGCCGCAACTCTGATCCGTGGCAGAGGAACGGCAACTGTAGCCGTCCCGTGACAGGCCCTTAACCTGGTGACCGCCTGTAACTACGACTCCATTGGGGACCTGGGTTAGATAGACAGTAGGCCAGTCGATGTCGGCTTTCGACGAAAGGGCCTCCTTCAGAAGGTAGGATGGGGGAAGGTTCAGAGCGACCAAAGGGGCATCCAACAGCGCTCGATGCTGTTCTGGAGACAGCTCTACGGTTTCAGACTGAGCGAGAAGGGAAAGCAACGGCAGAATTGCATACTGGATCATGGTCACATCCCGAGGCGGTCGCTCTAGCTCATCAGCAATCTCTACGAGCTGGGCTCATCCGGGAGGAGGATGAGATCGGTTCACGAAGCGAGTCACCTCACCCTTGTATTCACCCACAACTTCCCAGCAACCCTCCGTCGGGAGCTTCACCTCCACAAAGATTGACCAACTTCCCGGCTGTTTTATTGCCGCGTAGGTCCGTGATGTTTCAGCCGCTGGTCCTTCGGCATCCATTCGACGCACGCTGAGATTGAGTTCAGGCTCTTGCTCAGACTCACCATCAAGATTGTCACTGAACCAGAACATCATGTTGCTTACCGCGGTCTCCTGCCACCAGCCGTTGGCCGAGATTGGAATCGCCAGACGGTTGTTGCCATGCCACAGTTGGCCAGGTTTGAGACGAGCATTGGGAGCTACAAAATCAGTCGAAGTTTGCGGATCGGTGAAGGGACACGTTGCGGGATCATAGCCAGTGCTGTTTTCGCTTCGACTCCGCAGTCTCCGGTATTCGTCTTTTGGCAAAATCTTACCAGCCCAACGCTCGGGGTCCGGCTCTTCCTCGACGACGGGAAACGGAACAATACATATGCCAACCGCCGGAGAAGTGTCACAACATCTAAACCTGGAAATGACCCATAACTCCTTTTGTTCTCGAAATTTCGGGCAAATTTCTTCGGCTTCACCCTCCACAAAAACATTGAGCACGTCGTTGGGTTCGGGCAATTCCTGGGGATAAATCAGGTCATAACGCTCTGGCGGAATGTCAGCGCGTATAACACTGCGGGACTGAAGTATACGAGCGTTGATCATGGCACCTCGTGTGCCTCTGTCCGCAAGCCAGCCATATTCACCGGGGTAACTATCGGGCGTCATGGACATGCCATTGCAGCTGTACACCTGGATCTGTGTCAGATTCTGGGTTGTGGCACGGCAATCGCCAAAAGCTGGTGCGCAGTTGAGCAACAGAGCGACGATGACAAACAGTCTCTTATCGAGTCCGGTCGTTCGCAAAATTCGTTTCGCTAGATTCATGACGTGTTGAGTTCAGCTGCCGGCGCAGCCGGTCAGCCGCCACGATCTGTTACTGTTCAATGCAATCCGGTGGCTCATACTCGTGCCATTTGGTTGGACGCGCCTTTTTCATTGTTGGTATCAGACCGGGAACGAGGCACAGTCCACGCAGTGGTAACGTGTCACAGCATCCAGCGTTGACGAACCACTCGAACTTGGTCGCCTTTGCTGCGGCGCATACCTCAAAAACGCTCTCCTCAACGAAGAAACTGGTTCTCTCCTGCAGGGTGAAATTGTTCCTCGGTGGCAGGCAATATCCGTTGAAAGTCGGATGCGGCGGAGGAATCGACAACACCTGGCGCAGATTGACAATGAGCCCGGTAACAAGCGTTCCATTTACCGGTTCAGGCAAGATTTGCTTGTCACCCGAAAGCTCCACATTTTTGTCGTCAGAATGCAAGGTCATAGCCTGACAGGAATTTACCTCCACCCCAATCAGTTCATATGTCGATGCGGGGCAGAGTGCGTTCGCAACAGCGGACACGGCGAAAAGAGCCAATCCTGCAGAAAAGAGATACACGCTGTACTAACACCAGGAATAACTTCCCGATAGTGCCAGAATCAGGGTGCTATCACGAATAAGCGAATGTCCGTTCTGGCCGAAGGCAGACTCCGGATTAATCCAGGAAAAGTAACCGCGGAAACTCCAATCCGCCGAACCGGCAAACGTCCGTTCCTGGTGCGATGCCTGCCTCGAATCAGGAGGAAAATACCGGCACCAATTCCAGCCCATCGCACCGATAGCCCGCGACCATGAGAGACAAAGTCCGACAGAAACAGCGGCGGAAACCCATGGGCGACCCAACCTGGTCTGACTACCCTGATGGTCGTATTCCACGGAAGGATTTGGACCATGATCATCAATCTGCTGCTTGGGGCGCTGCTGGGCAGCACTCCGATTTATCGCTGGGTGGACGAACAGGGCACGGTGCACTTGAGTGACCGGGTGCCTCCGGGCATCGAGGCGGCGCCGGTGAATGCGCCACCGGAAAATGTGGTGGATGCCTGGAAGGGGCGGCCGATAGGCAAAGTGGAGAAGCTCAGGGCAAAACCAATACGCCCGCGACGGCCTGCCGCCCTGGAGACTCGCCAGCAGAAAGCGGCGCACTGCCGTCAGGCCAGGCAGGAATTTGAAGCCGTCAGGCAGCAGTTGCGTTCCGGCTACCAGGCGTCCCAGGGGCGGAAACTCAAGAGCTTGCTGCGCCAGGCCCAGGATGACATCCGCAGCCACTGCGGCCGGTTTCGCTAGCGTGGGGGATATAATGCTGCGCGATCGGTCCCCCGGAGATTGTCGTGAGAACCTGGCTAATCCTAGCAATGCTGTTTCCCGCCGGCGTATGGGCCCAGACCGACGCCGAAAAATTCGAGGCGCTGCACCAGGCCGAATGGGAGTTTCGCCTGCGCGAGTTCCCGATGCTGGCCACCTCGGTGGGCGACCCGCGATATGCCGACCGCCTGTCCGGTCAGCGCCTGGCTGACCACCAGCGCCGCCGGGAGTACTGGGACAGTGTCCTGGTGCAGCTTGATGACATCCAGGCAGACCGACTCGAGGTCCGTGACCAGGCCAACCTGGCCGTATTCCGGCGCCAGATCAACAGCTTTGTCACCAATCACAAAAACGGTGGCTACCTGATCCCGTTCAACAGCGACTGGGGATTCTGGGTGTCGCTGGGGCGCCTGCCGGACGAGGTGCCGCTGAATAACCTGCAGGACTACCAGAACTACCTGGCCCGGCTGTCCCAGCTGCCGAAGGTTATGGACGACTACATCGAGCTGATGCGGGAAGGTATACGCCGTGGCATGACCCAGCCGGCGGTCATCCTGGAAGGCCGGGATCAGTCCATTCGGGCCCAGGTGGTGGAGGACGCCGCTGACAGTGTGTTCTTCAGGCCGTTCCTTGGGCAGGCATATGCCGGGATTGCGGGGTCGGAAGATCAAAAAGCCGAGTTGGCGCGGAAGGCCGAAAAGCTGGTGGGCGATCAGCTGGTGCCGGCCTACTCACGCCTGCTGGCGTTCATGACCGGCGAGTACCGGGATGCCGCCCGCGAGACCCTGGGGGCCAGCAGCCTGCCCAACGGCAAGTCCTACTATGCTGACCAGATCCGATTTTTCACCACGCTGGATCTGACCGCAGAGAATATCCACCAGATCGGCCTGGACGAGGTGGCCCGCATCCGCCAGGAGATGGAGCAGATCATTCGCCAGGTGGAGTTCGAGGGGGACTTCGCCGCGTTTCTGGCGCATCTGCGCACGGATTCCCGGTTCTACGCTGACACGCCCCGGCAATTGCTGATGGCCGCTGCCTACTATTCCAAGAAGATGGACGGCAAGCTGCCGGAGCTGTTCAACACGCTGCCCCGACAGCCCTACGGGGTTGAGCCGGTACCGGCCGACCTTGCGCCCTTTTTTACTGGCGGCCGCTACGTGCCGGCACCGGTAGACAGCACCCGGCCCGGCTACTACTGGGTCAACACCCACAACCTGGCCAGCCGTCCGCTGTACACGCTGCCGGCCCTGACCCTGCACGAAGCCGTCCCGGGTCACCATCTGCAGATCGCCCTGGCCCAGGAGCAGGGTGATCAGCCGCCGTTCCGCCGCAACGACTATATTTCCGCTTTCGGCGAGGGCTGGGGGCTATATGCCGAGTTCCTGGGCGTTGAAGCTGGAATCTACGAATCGCCCTACGAGCATTTCGGTCGGTTGACCTACGAAATGTGGCGGGCCTGCCGGCTGGTGGTGGACACCGGGCTGCATGCCTTCGGCTGGGAAAGGCAGCAGGCAATCGATTACCTGGCGTCCAACACCGCGCTGTCGCTGCACGAGGTAACAACGGAAATCGATCGCTACATCTCCTGGCCGGGCCAGGCCCTGTCTTACAAACTGGGCGAGCTGAAAATCAAGGCGCTGCGGTCCAGGGCAGAGCGGGCCCTGGGTGACGTATTTGACCTGCGCGACTTTCACGACGTTGTTCTCAGTCAGGGTTCAGTGCCCCTGGGTCTGTTGGAACAAGCGGTTGACCGCTATATTGCTGAGAGCAGTTCCAGTGGATAACCAGGAGATCCAGTTGATGAAAAAAGTCTTGTTTGCGGCACTGCTGATTGTGGGAACCGCGGGTTGCACGGTCTACCAATCCACCGGACCAGATCCCCAGGCACGGGCTGAGCTGACGCCCGTCTGTCTGGGGGGCAAGACGACGAAGTGGCTGAAAGAGGATGCGGTGCGGGTGGAACTGAATCGTGGCGCCACGCTCGGTGAGTGCGAATGAGCCAACCGTCGGCTGCTACTGGGTTGAGCCGGTGGCTGTAGCGATCTCTTCCTGGGCCTTGTTTCTAAGCAGCACCACGCGCTCCAGCCAGTAGTCCTCGACACTCTCCACGGCGCTGAATACCTGGTCAGACTCGTCCAGCAGTGTCAGCGCCTGCTGGGGATCCCCGTTTTCCAGCAGGCTGTCTGCCAGGTTGGCAATGGATACGCCCAGGTTCACGTGGGGCCCCAGGTAAAGCGCCCGGGCCATGTCCGCGCTCTCCCGGGCGAACCGCAGCGAGTCCTGCGGGCGTCCCGCGGCGGAGTACATCCGGGAGAGGTTCTGTACAACCCGCCACACCTGGGGGTGTGGCCCGGAAAAAATATTGCGGCGCATCTCCAGGGATTGTTCCACCATTTCCAGGCCCTCCTGCTGCTGTCCGGTCTGGAAAAGGGTGAGTCCCAGGTTGTTCAGGGCGATGGCCACGTTGGGGTGGTTTTCCGGCAGCACCCGCTTCTGGATTTCTATCGCCTCAAAATACAGTTCCAGCGCCTGTTCCGTGTCTCCCAGGGCCTCCAGCACCACAGCCAGGTTGCTGGTCATAGAGGCCAGTTCCTCGTCGCCGGTCCGGGTGCCCGGGCGAGTCGCCTGATCGTGGGCACGCCTGATCCATGGCAACGCCTTTTCGAAATCCACATAGCCATTGATGTACAGGTAGGCGTAGTCGTTGAGGATGGTGGCGTAGATGGGATGATCCTGGTTGCCTTCCTGCTCGATGGCTGCCACTGCCGCGGCGAACAGCTGCTCTGCCTCTTCCAGCCGACCCTGCTCATACCTCAGGTAAGCCAGGGCGTTGCGACTGGCTTCGGTGTCGGGATGGCCCGCGCCCAGGTGCTGCTCCCGGATCTCCAGGGCCTGGGCGATGAGCCGCTCGGCGGTTTCCTGGTCATAGCGGCTCATGGCGCTGTAGCCCAGGGTGTGGCGGACTTCGGCCTCCAGGGCGGGGCGGCCATCGAAGCGCTCGGCGATATTGTCCTCCGCAGCGATCAATACCTCTCTGAGCGTCGGTTCGGCGCCACTGGTGAAGGGGTCGGTATAGGCGAGGGTGTCGAACAGGAACCGGTTGGTCTGGGCGGCGGCGTCGGCCGCATTGCGCGCCTCCGAGGCCTGGCGCAGGGCGATGCCGGTGGTGGCCAGGAGGGCGATCACGAACGCTGCGGAGACGGATGCCAGCAGGCGGTTGCGCCGCAGAAACTTCGAGGTTCGGTAGGCCAGGGAGTCCCGGTGGGCCTGGACCGGCTGCCCCTGGATGAAGCGCCGCAGGTCGTCGCCCATTTCGGCGGCGGTCCGGTAGCGCCGCTCCGGACTTTTGTGCATGGCCTTGAGGACGATGTTGTCCAGATCGCCTCGCAGGCGCCGGGACAGGCGCCGCCGGTCCACCGATGACCGATCGGCATTTTCTTCGGCCGCCGCACTGGGTGGTGCCGGGTTGGTTTCGCAGACCGTGCGTTCGGTTTCCGCTGGCGTCGAACCAGACAGGTCGTAGGGCCTGCGCCCCGACAGCAGTTCGTAAAGCAGAACCCCCATGGAATACACGTCGCTGGCCGTAGTGATGGGTTCTGATCGGACCTGCTCCGGACTGGCGTATGCCGGCGTCATGGCTCCGAAGCCGGTCAGCGTATGCCCGCTGGACACCGACGACCCCTCGTCGATGATCTTGGCGATGCCGAAGTCCAGCAGCTTGGGCTCGCCGCTGGCGGTCACCATGATGTTGTCGGGTTTGAGGTCCCGGTGCACGATCAGGTTGCGGTGTGCTTCCTGCACCGCGTCGCACACCTGGGCGAACAGCTCCAGTCGCCGGTCAAGGGAGGCATCGTTGTCTTCGCAGTAGCGGGTGACGGAAACACCGTCGATGTACTCCATCACCAGGTAGGGCCAGCCGCTGTCGGTCTGTCCGCCGTCGAGGATACGGGCAATGTAGGGATGGGACAGCTGAGCCAGGATCTGGCGTTCGGCGTCAAACCGTCGAATCAGGTCGGCGCGCAATAAGTCGGACTTGCCCATGTGGGCAGAGCGGATCAGTTTGACGGCCACCCGCTGGCGATAGGTGTCGTCTGCCCGCCGGGCCAGGTAAACCGCGCCCATGCCGCCCTCGTCCAGGGTTTCCAGCAGCTCGTACGCCCCGATCCGGGTTCCCTGGCCGGGCTCTCCAGCGGCGGCCTGGGCTCGATTGGGTTCCAGGAAGTCTCCCAGTTCATCCTGGGCCTGCTGCAGCCGTTCCAGGCACTCAGCCAGCCGGGTGTCATCGCCGCAGCGCTGGGCCAGCCACTCCGAGCGCTGGTCCTCGGGCAGGTCCATGCACTGGTCGAACAGCTCCAGTGCGCGTTTGCTGGCGGGTTCGGTCATCTTTAACTCAGGCGAATTCCGGGACCGTTCCGGCTCAGGATTCGTCCCGGTCCGCCTGGCCTGGGTCGCTCAGTGCGTCGTACAGCCAGGCCCTGGCCACGTTCCAGTGGCGCTTTACCGTAGCCGGGGACAGGTCCACGGCTTCGGCGGTTTCCTCGATGGACAGGCCGCCGAAGAACCGCAGCTCAACGATCCTGGCCTTGGTCTCGTCCAGGTCAGCAAGCCCGCTGAGTGCCTGATCCAGGTCCAGCAGGTCCAGCTCTTCGTCGGTGCGCGGGGTGGCGTGGCCGGTCAGGGTGACGCGCTTGCCCCAGTCCCGTTTCGCGGCCCCCTTGCGGCGGGCGTGATCCACCAGCACCTCGCGCATGACCCGGGCGGTCATGGCCAGGAAGTGGGTGCGGTCCTGCCACTGAATCCGGTCCAGGCGGACCAGTTTTTCGTAAGCTTCATTGACCAGTGCGGTGGGCTGCAGGGTGTGATCAGCGCGCTCGCCGCTGAGCCTGGCTGCGGCTATCCCGCGCATTTCGTCGTAAAGGGCAGCCAGCAGTTTGTCCCGCGCGGACGTATCGCCCCGACGCCAGTCAAGCAGCAGTTGTGTGACCCCATCTGTCAACGGACATGCCCTCCCAAAGGCTTGACCCGGCCCGGCCCAGGCCGGAGGAGACCATGTTGCGCGAGGCCGGGGGGACAATCAACCGAAATTCCCGGCGCTTTGACGTGGCTTTACAAGCTTTAACGATCCGGGTTCGCCAGCCACGGCTCCGGTATGGAAAGGCCGGCGCGCTCGTTGTCCCACAGCAGGTTAACGATCCACCAGCGCTCGCCGTCGTGATACAGGTGCACAACGTTGACGCCCCGTCGCTCGGGGTTGGTGTCGTCCGGGTGGTGCCTGGCTTCGTAGACGCTGCGGACCTGGGCAACATTGCCGAACCGATCGATCCGACGCGCAATCTCGATCTCGTAAAAATCCACCTCGGCAAGTGCCACCGTCGCGTCCTGGATGTAGCCTTCCACGGTCATCGGTTTGATCCATGGCCGTCCGTCCGCCCCCATACCGGTGCGCATCAGTCGGGCATCGGGATGGAAAATATAGCGTTCCGCGGGCCAGTCCCTGGGGCCGGCAGGTCCTGATATGGAGCGGTACAGGGCGTCCATGGTTTGTTCGATGGTCGCGCAGGACGGCAGATCGTCCTGCGTGGAAGGCGATGGCGCCGTGGCGCTGGCCGCGTAAACCTGAACCGGCACATCCACTCCGGGCAGCTCGGTATGCCCGGAGAGGGTCTCGCCGATCCGTTCCGCAACTTTCCTGGAGGCATGGTTGTCCGGATGGATCAGGCTGATCACCCTTTGCTGCTGCATCGGGCCGAGGGCATGCTCAAGGCAGGCCCGGGCGGCTTCGGTGGCGTAGCCGTTGCCCCACATGGGCCTCGCCAGGGTCCAGCCGACTTCGAATCCAGGCCACCCCTCCGGTTGAATGAAACCAACCCGCCCGGCGAACTGACCCGTCTCCCGGACCTCCACCGCGTAGAGACCGAACCCCCGAAGTTGCCAATGACCCAGCATGGCGGCCAGGTGGCGCCAGCTGTCCGTCCGGTTCCATGGTTCGCTGCCCAGGTATTTCATTACCTCGGGGTCGGCGCAAAGCTCTGCGTAGGCTTCGAAGTCGGATTCCCGAAACTGCCGTAGTCGAAGCCTGGGCGTGTCAAGAATGGGCGCAGCGCTGATCATCGGGACTCTCCACGCGGTGTTGGGCCGGCCCAGTTTAACGAAGTTTCCGGGGCCGCAGCGCCGCTGCCTGTCACCAAGGTTGCGGCAGGGGCTGGACCGTCCTTTAATGGGCGGATGACATCGACCACCCCCACTTTGCCCCAGGTTTCCCGGGCGCCGGAACAGTTTGCCCGGGAAGGCGGGCGGGTACTTGGATTCAGCGCCTACGCGGCATCGGTGATTGCCAGGGAGGGCCACTGGCTGGCCGAACGGTGGAGCCAGGGACAATTTGGCCTCCCCGAATCAGATCTGGAATCGCAGATCGAGGCTGAGCTGGCCGATGCTGACAGCCCGGGGGGCATCATGGCTGCCGCCAGGCGGGTACGCCACAGACGTCTGCTGGAAATCCTCTGGCAGGACCTCAACGGCAACTGGGAACTGCCTGAGACGCTGCGGGCCCTGAGCCTGCTGGCGGAGGTGCTGATCCAGGCCCTGCTGTCCCGTGCACATGCCGCGGTGACCCGTCGATTCGGTCAGCCCATTGGTGCAGACAGCGGCACCCCGCAGCAGCTGGTGGTGCTGGGTATGGGCAAGCTGGGGGGGCGCGAGCTGAATTTTTCTTCGGACATCGACCTGATCTACTGCTATCCCGAGGCCGGGTCCACCGACGGCAGGCGCGCCGTGAGCAACGAGGAATTTTTCGCCCGGGTGGGACGCCTGCTGGCCCAATGGCTGGCCGAGCGGACCGAGAACGGATTTGTCTACCGGGTGGACCTGCGTCTGCGCCCGTTCGGCGATGCCGGAAGGGTGGCGCTGTCCTTCGCCGCCATGGAGCAGTACTACCAGCGCGATGGCCGGGACTGGGAGCGATATGCCCTGATCAAAGCCCGCCCGGTGGCCGGCGACATTCCGGCGGGTTATCAACTGCTGAAACTGTTGAGGCCGTTTGTCTATCGGCGTTACCTGGATTTTGCCGCGTTTGATGCCCTGCGCGAGATGAAGCAGAAGATCAGGGACGAGGTGACCCGGGTCGACATGGCGGACAACGTCAAGCTGGGGCCCGGCGGTATCCGTGAAATCGAGTTCGTGGTCCAGGCCTTTCAGCTGGTTCGTGGCGGTCGTCAGCCGGAGCTTCGGTCGAACTCCCTGAATGAAACGCTGGCCAGGCTGGGCGATCAGGGCCTGCTGGCGCCCGCGCGAGTCGAGGCACTGGCAAGGGCGTACGTGTTTCTGCGGCGCCTGGAAAACCGATTGCAGCAGATCGCTGACCAGCAGACCCATAGTTTTCCGGATGACGCCCTGACCCGGGAACTGATGGCCCGGGCCATGGACGTCGATCGCGCGGAATCCCTGGTCGGTCTACTGGCTTCCCATCGACGGGAAGTCAGCGCGGCATTCGAAGAAGTATTCGCCGAGGCCACC
>JASJDM010000006.1 GCA_030065125.1 Lysobacterales bacterium
ACGATGCATAAGAATCCATCTATGCCATCAGTTGATTGCCATACACATAAAATCAAAATAGTATGTATCACTACACACTATTGACGATATTATGAGTAACGATACTTCACATGATTTTCGCCGGGTCAACGTGCTGATCCGCGAAGACCAGTACGAACGGATCAGCGACAAGGGCCTGAACATGTCGGGACTGATCCGTGGCTTGCTGGACGATCACTTCAGCGACGCCAAGGTAGTGCTGTCGCTGAGCCCCGACGCACGGCAGGTGTACGAACACGTCATCAGCAATTTCGGCGTCAGTGATGCGGTTCTGGAACCGTATGTCCTCAAGGCGCTGGACGCCTTTCTGGCCGACAAGTCCAAAGACATCGATCGGCTGAGGTCATCGATCCGCACCTGACGTCGGAACACTCATTTGCGCTTTCCGGTGGCGCCCACGGCGCCACCCGGACCGTTATTGCCCGAACTACAGGAGGAACTGTCATGTTGACACTGTTATTGGGATTCGCCCTTATCGCTCTCGGCCTGGCAGCCATGACCGGCCGCCTGCTATTGAAATCCCGCCGACTGCCGAGCGTCGCCACGCCGGTGTTCGGGAGCCTGTCCATAGCCTTCGGTGTATTGAGCCTGGCATCGGTCAGCTTCGTCTGGATCGGCGCCGCCGAAGTGGGACACCTGAAACGTATCTACATGGCCGATGACCTGCCCGCCGGCAGGATTCTTGCGCTGCCCGGACAGAAGGGCCCACAGACCGACATCCTCGGCCCGGGATTCCATTTCATTCCCCTGGTCGACGTGCTTTACGACGTGGAGACCTTTCCGGTGATCGAAGTGGCGGTGGGCCAGTACGGCCTGCTGACCGCCAAGGACGGACATCCATTGCGGGACGGACAGTTCATCGCCGATGAATGGCTCGAAACCGACTTCGAGAACATGCTGGACGCGGGCCACTTTCTCACCGCCGGCAACGGGCAGAAAGGGCCGCAGATGACCGTGCTGCGCCCTGGCCAGTACCGGCTCAACCAGTATCTGTTCGAGGTGCAGCTCAGGAACGCAACGGACGTCGATACGGGCCACGTAGCGGTGGTGCGCTCCAATGTGTCCCGACTGGATGCGGATTGCCCCAATGTGATCAAAACGGCAGTCTCAACCGCCAACAGCCAGGTCGCAGCACCCATTGTGCCCAGGGGCTGTATGGGCGTCTGGAACGAACCCCTGCCTCCCGGTCGTTACTATCTGAACGAACTGGCTTACGTGGTGACCGTCATACCCACGCGAATCCAGACCTGGAAATACCAGGGCGGCTACCTGCAGCGTAACGTCAAGCTGGTGATCGGCGACGACGGATCCATTACCCAGGACTTCAGCGAGGTGGAACGGCCCATTCCCGACGAAGCCGCGGACGGGGCCATTACCGTTCGCGTGGAAGGCTGGACGGTTCCGGTGGAACTGCGGGTACTGGTGACGGTGCAGCCCAACCTGGCGCCCACGGTGGTTGCCACCGTGGGAGATCTCACCGAGGTGGAGAACAAGATCATCACGCCAGCCATTCGTGACGTGCTGCGCACTATTGGCGGCGCGGCGGACCGGCAGGTGATGGACTTTATCGAAAGCCGTGACGCGCTGTCAGACCTGGTGGAAGCCGTGATCGTCCCCGAGGGCCTCAAGGCCGGCGTCACCATCCAGGAAGTGCGGATTGGAGAACCTGCAATCCCGCCTGAGCTGATGGTGGCCAGGCTGCGGGAGCAGCTGGCCGGCCAGCTTCGCGAAACCTACCTTGAAGAGCAGAAGACCCAGCGCGAGCGAATCGCAGTGGAAAGGGAGCGAGCCACGGCCAATCAGCAGGCCTCCCTGGTGGAAGCCGAGATCGCCAAGCAGGCGGCGGGCCATCGACGGGAGCAGCTCCGGCTGGAAGGTGAAGGCGAAAAACTCAAGCTGATCGAGATCGCCCAGGGCCAGAAGGCCCAGGCCGGTGTCCTGGGTGAAGACAAAGTCCTGCAGCTGCAGTTGCTGAAGGAAATCCTCGCCGTGGCTGCGGCAAACCCGGACATCATCAAGGTGCCCATGGTGCACGTGGCCGGAGATGGCAGCCTGGAAGGCGCCGCCGCCGTGCTGGGAGCCTCCAGTAACCTGTCGGCCCTGGTGCAGGGCGGGCAGAAGCCGCCGGCGGAATAAGCACCAGTGCATCACACGAGGCGGGCACCGGGACCCCCGGTGCCCGTTTATACGGTGGGATAGCAACGAAAATCATGCAGCGACAGGGCGTGCTCCGTGCCAACGGCAGCGACCAGTTAGTGCCGCCCGCAGTGTCCGTTGACCTTGTCTGGAGACGTCCGACTGACGAACTGATGCCGCGGGCCAGTTCGAAAACGATTCGAACAGGAAGAGCGCCAGGCCCGCCCGTGATAATCTTTCAACATGGGCGGCGGCCACCACCATCACCATCCTGAGCAGGGCGATCGCCAGGTTCTCTGGGCAGTCGTCGTCAACCTGGTTCTCACCGCCGCCCAGATGATCGGCGGCCTGCTGTCAGGCAGCCTCGCCCTGCTGGCTGACGCGGTGCACAACCTGAGTGATGCCCTGGCCCTGGGCATTGCCTTCGCCGCGCGCAGGATCGCGCGGCTGCCGTCCAACCATCGCATGACCTTCGGCTACGTCAGGGCCGAGCTGGTGGCCGCCCTGATCAACTACACCACGCTGATCGTGATTGGCCTTACCCTGGTGTACCAGGCTTTCTGGCGCTTTTTTGAGCCCTCCCCTATCAACGGCTGGATGGTGGTGATCATCGCCGGCCTGGCGCTGGTGGTTGACCTGGTAACCGCTGCGCTGACCTGGCGGCTGTCTCGGGAAAGCATCAATATCCGGGCAGCATTCCTGCACAACGTCGCGGATGCACTGGGCTCAATCGGGGTGATCCTGGCGGGGACCGTCATCATCGTCTGGCAGTGGAACCTGATCGATCCGCTGATCACCCTGGCCATCGCCGGTTACATCCTGTGGCACGCTCTTTCGGAAATCGGCCAGGTCATCCGCATGCTGATGCTGGGTACGCCGGACGACGTGGACCTGACTGAACTGGTCCTGGAAGTGGAGCGGCTGGAGGGTGTGGAGGGCCTGCATCATGTCCACGTCTGGAATCTGCATGAACACCAGAAATCCCTGGAGGGCCACCTGGTGGTGGCTGACGCCAACTGGGACCGGGCCGAAACCATCAAACAATCCGTCCGGGCCTGCCTTCGCGAGCGCTTTGATATCGGGCACACCACGCTGGAGCTTGAGGCCCAGACCAGCCCCTGCCACGACGGCGGCCTCAGCCTGGGCTCCACCTGAATCAAAGGAGGTTTATCCATGGCCGGCAACAAAACCCACAGGAACACGCAGAGCGTCGATACCTACCTGGCGTCGGTGGACAACGAACAGCGTCGCCGGGACAGCCTGGAGGTGCTGGAAATGATGCGGGACATCACGGGAATGAAGCCCGAGATGTGGGGCAGCTCCATGGTTGGGTTCGGCAGCTACCACTACAGGTACGACAGCGGTCGCGAGGGCGACTGGTTTCTGACAGGATTTGCCCCGCGCAAGCAGGCCCTGACCCTGTACATCATGGATGGCTTTGCCGGACAGGATGCCCTCATGGAAAAGCTCGGCAAGCACAAAACCGGCAAATCCTGCCTGTACATCAATAAACTGGACGACATTCATCGACCCACCCTGCGTCAACTGATCCGCAAGTCCGTGACCCATCTGAAGAAGAAGTACGACGCCTGAGGCGCGGACAAACCGGCCCGCCAGGATTTTCTTGGGTTTTCCGTCGCCTGCCCGGTAAAATTGCGGGTTTGCTCCCGCACCAGCAGAGGAAAGCGTTTTGGCCCCCAGCAACAGCAGCCGCGTCCGGCGTGGATGGCTCATTCCCATCGGCGGCGCCGAGGAAAAAAAAGACAACCCGGTCATCCTGCGGCGATTCTGCAAACTGGCGGGCGGGCGCAATGCCAAGATCCTGGTCATCCCCACTGCTTCGGAGCTGGAGGATACGGGGCCCGGCTACGTCCGTATTTTCGAGGAGATGGGCGCACGCTCACGCTACATTCCGGTCAATCGTCGGGAAGACTGCTTCGACGACGAGATCCAGCGGGTGCTGGAACGCAGTACGGCGATTTTCATTACCGGAGGCAACCAACTGCGACTGTCCACCATCCTGGGGGGAACCCCGGTGGCGAAAATCATCCGTCGCATGAACAGCGACGGCGCGCCGGTGGCGGGAACCTCCGCCGGGGCTGCCATTATTCCTGAGCATATGATCGCCGGAGGTCCCACTGGGCCGACCCCGACTGAGCACGGGGTGGTCATGGCGCCCGGACTGGGGCTGACCAACAAGGTCATCGTGGACCAGCATTTCCGGCAGCGCGACCGGCTGGGCCGACTGCTGACGGCGCTGTCCTACAATCCGTTTGCCACCGGCATTGGAATCGACGAGGACACCGCCGCATTTATCGACCCCGACGGCATGCTGGAGGTCGTGGGCAGCGGCGGCATCACCATTGCTGACCCGTCAGACCTGCACCACTCATCCATGCACGATGCCAGGGAAGCTGAACCCATTTGCCTGATCGGGCTGAAACTGCATATTCTCGCCGCGGGGGGCCGGTACGACACCGAGACTCGCCAGGCATTCGCCGACGATTAGCCTGGATTATTCGTAAACCCGCTGGTTTGACGCTTACGTAGAGGGGACCGTCAATGAAGATTTTGGCAACAAACGTATACCGGGGACCCAACGTGTACGCCCTGTTCCGGGTTATCCGACACCAGGTTGACCTGGGCGTGCTGGAGGAGTGGCCTTCCGGTCGCATCGGCGAAGCGTTCATAGAGGGCCTGATCTCCGCTCTGCCCGGATTACACGAACACGGCTGCTCCTACGGCGAGGCCGGTGGCTTTGTCCGGCGCCTGCGTGAAGATGAAGGCACCTGGATGGCCCACATCTGGGAACACGTGACCCTGGAACTGCAGAACATGGCCGGCTCCCAGGTCACCTTCGGTAAAACCCGCTCGATTCCGGATCAGCCGGGCTGCTACAACATGGTCTACCAGTACAAACAGCGCGACGTGGGGCTGGAAGCTTCCCGCATCGGGCTGCAGCTGCTGTTCAGCCTGCTGCCGGCGGAGCTGCAGGACAGCCTCGGCGACGAGCGGGATGCGGAATTCGATTTTGAAACCGAACGGGACGATTTCATCCGCTTTGCCCAGCGCAAGGAACTGGGACCCAGCACCGCTTCCCTGGTCCAGGCGGCCGAGGATCGGGGCATCCCCTGGCTGCGCCTGAACAACTACTCACTGGTGCAGTTTGGCCACGGCAGGTACCAGCAGCGTATCCAGGCCACCATCACCAGCAAGACCACCCACATTGCGGTGGAGATCTCCTGCGACAAAGAGGAAACCCACAACCTGCTCAGCGACCTGGGCCTGCCTACCCCGCGCCAGCGCATGGTGTACTCGGAGGGCCAGGCGGTCCGGGCAGCCCGGCATATTGGCTACCCCGTAGTGGTCAAACCCCTGGACGCCAACCATGGCCGTGGTGTCACCATCGACATCAACTCCGACGAAGAGGTGGAAACCGCCTTTGCGGCGGCACGCAAGCGGGGCAACTCCCGGGCCGTGCTGGTGGAGAGCTTTATCCGCGGCCTGGACCACCGCATGCTGGTGGTGGACGGCGAACTGGTGGCCGTGGCCCAGCGAGTACCCGGGCACGTGGTGGGTGACGGCCAGCGCTCCATCGCGGAACTGGTGGATATCGTCAACCAGGACCCGCGCCGGGGCATTGGCCACGAAAAGGTGCTCACCCAGCTTGAGCTGGACCAGCAGGCCCAGCGCCTGATGTCCCAGGCCGGCTTTGACGAAACCACCATCCTGCCCGAAGGTGAGACCTTCTACCTGCGCTCCACCGCCAACCTGTCGACCGGCGGCACGGCCGTTGACCTGACGGACTCCACCCACCCGGACAACCGCGACATGGCCGAGCGGGCCGTTATGGCCGTTGGCCTGGACGTGGGCGGTGTGGATTTCCTCACCGAAGACATTACCCAGTCCTACAAGGACGTTGGCGGCGCCATCGTGGAAGTCAACGCAGCCCCGGGATTCCGCATGCACGTGGCGCCTTCGGAGGGCGAGCCCCGCGACGTCTCCGGCAAGGTCATGGACATGCTGTTTCCGCCGGGAACACCCAGCACCATCCCCATCGCCGGCATCACCGGCACCAACGGCAAAACCACCACCGCCCGCATGCTGTCCCATATTCTCAAGACCGCTGGCCACACCGTGGGTACCACCTCCACTGAGGGGGTCTACATCGACGGCCATCTGTCAGTGAAAGGTGATATGACCGGACCGTCGGCCGCCAACATCGTCCTGCGCGACCCCAACGTCGACGTGGCCGTGATGGAGACCGCCCGCGGCGGCATCGTGCGCTCGGGACTCGGCTACAGCGAATGTGACGTGGCGGCCTGTCTCAATATCTCGGCTGACCACCTGGGCCTGCGCGGGATCGACACCCTGGAGCAGCTGGCCGAGGTCAAGCGCGTAGTGGTGGAGGTGGCCCGGGACACCGCCGTGCTCAACGCCGATGACGAACTGTGCCTGAAGATGGCCGACTACACCCGGGCGGCCAATCTGTGTTACGTCACCATGAATTCCGCCCATGCCCTGGTGAAAGAGCACATCCAGTCCGGCGGCCGCGCCGTGGTGCTGGAACAGGGCATCAACGGCGACATGATCACCATCTACGACAACGGCACCCACATTCCGCTGCTGTGGACCCACATCGTTCCGGCCACCATTGAAGGCAAAGCGGTTCACAACGTGCAGAACGCCATGTTTGCCGCGGCCCTGGCCTTTTCCATGGGCATTTCCCTGGAAGACATCCGCCACGGCTTGCGCACCTTCACCACGACCTTCTTCCAGGCGCCCGGACGCATGAACGTGTATGACGAACACCCCTTCCGGGTGATCCTGGACTACGCCCACAACCCGGCCGCCATCAGCACCATGTGCCAGACGGTGGACCGTATGGACGTTTCCGGCCGGCGCATCTGCGCCCTGTCCGCTCCGGGGGACCGGCGGGACGAAGACGTGGAGGCCATGGCCACCGAGGCCGCCGGCCATTTCGACCACTACGTGCTGAAGGCTGACGACAATCGCCGGGGTCGCGGTGAAGACGAGATTCCCCGAATGCTGATGCGGGCACTGCTGGCCAATGGCGTGCCCGAAGATGCCATCGAGATGGTGCCGGATGAAGCTGAGGCCGTGGATCACTGCCTCAAACTGGCCCACGAGGGAGACCTGCTGCTGATATTCGGCGACGACATCCGCCGCAGCTGGAAGCAGATCATCCATTACCAGACCGAGGAGTATCAGGGCACCAAGCCCGCTGAATCGCCAAAACAGGTCAGTTACGTGGAGCCCGACCCGGATGCATTCACCCTTGGCGCAGGCGACAAACTGATCCGGGACGATCGGGGCGTGCGCCTGGCCCGGGACGAGGAAGAGTCTGACTGAGATCCATGTTTGAGCTGACCGACTCCCGGCGTCTGACCGGGCCCAACCTGTTCTCGGACGATCCGGGCGCGGTCGCTGAGGTAAATGGCCCGGCCAATACCCCGGTGGCACCGGTCGACGGAGACCCTGCCACCCTGGCCGAGCGCTGGCGTCATCACGCTTTGGCCCTCACCCAGGCCCTGGGCTGGGGCAGCCGGGTCATCAGCCGGGCATTCAGCGGCGGCGTCAGCCAGTACCTTTCGGCGCCCGTTGACGTACTGTATGCCGCTACCGAGGTCAACGAAGCCGCCTGGGCGGCCTGCAGCGCGGAGCTGACGGGACAGCCGGCGCCGGACTTCGACCGGGCACTGGATCGCCTGCGCGGGCTGGTCGCCGAGGAACAGAACCCGGCGCTGCTGGAACTGAAAGCGGCGGCCAGCCAGCGGCGCGCACGATTTCTCAGTGACGACGACTTCGCCTCGGTGGGATACGGACCCGGTGCATTAACCTGGCCGGTTGACCAGCTGCCAGCGCCCGGAGATGTCGCATGGGATTCCGTCAGCAATATCCCGGTCGGCCTGGTTACCGGCACCAATGGCAAATCCACCACCGTCCGGCTGGCTGCGTCGGTACTCACGGCCGCGGGCCGGCAGACCGGGGTGACCTCCACGGATTACATTCGGGTCGCCGACGAGATCATCGATACCGGCGATTACTCCGGTCCCGGCGGGGCCCGCACCCTTCTGCGTGACCAGCGGGTCGAGGTGGCCGTGCTGGAGGTAGCCCGGGGCGGCATGCTGCGGCGCGGCCTGGGCGTCAACCAGGCCGACGCGGCGGTGGTGACCAACGTGGCCGCGGACCACCTGGGCGAATGGGGCATCAACAGCGTGGCCGAAATGGCCACCGCCAAGTTCATCGTCTGCCGGGCCCTGCCCCCGGGCAAACCGCTGATCCTCAATGCCGAAGACCCGGCCAGCGTGGAGCAGGCCCGACAGGCCCCGGCCAACACCAAGACCATCGTCTGGTTCAGCGAACGCGAAAACCATCCACTGGTCCAGTCCCACTGCATGAACGGCGGACAGGCCTGGGTGGTCAGTTCCGGGATGATTACCCGGATTCACCAGGGACAGCCTGTCGCCGTAGTTCCGGTGGCGGACGTGCCCGTTACCCTGGGGGGCGCGGCGAAATACAACGTGCAGAATGCCCTGGCTGCCGCGGCCCTGTGCCATGCCCTGGGCGCCACGGACCAGGCCATTGCCCACGGTCTGGCATCGTTCAGGGGGACGCCGGAAGAGAACCCCGGCCGTGGCAACTTCTTCGAGGGCAAAGGCATTCGGGTGCTGGTGGATTTCGCCCACAATGAACACGGCCTGACCGCCATCGCCGAGACCCTGGCCCGAATTCCCGCAAAGCGTCGCCTGGTCATGATCGGCCAGGCGGGAGATCGCACGGATGAGCTGATTGCTGACCTGGTGAAAGCCGCGCTGAAAGCCGGTCCGGATCATCTGATGGTGGTCAAACTGCCTGGATATGAACGAGGCCGCCAGCCCGAGGACGTGCCCCGCCTGATTCACCAGTTGGCCCTTGAGGGCGGGCTGTCGGAGGCCCGGATCGAGCACGCCGAAGACCCCGTCGACGGGACCCGCAGGGCCCTGGCCTGGGCCCGGGAAGGTGACTTTCTCCTGCTGCTGGCGCTGACCCAGCGGGGCCCCTGCCTCAACCTGGTCCAGCGCGAACTCGGTCAAACCGGGTAGTAACGGGCTTCACGTGAATTGAAGGCTCGCCGGGCCGTTGTGGATCTCAGACCACCCGGGTGGATTGGTCGCCGTGCTGCCGCAGCGTACCGGGCGGCAACACCGCTTCGATCCGTTCCATCACGTCCAGCCGGTAAAGGAGGTCGTTGACATAGTCCATCTGGTCGGTCTCCAGCACCAGCACCTCGCTCATGCGGTAGCGTTCGACCCAGGCCTCGTAAAGCCGCTCCAGCCGCTTCAGGTAGGACAGCGGCACGTCCTGCTCCATGGCCCGGCCCCGCAGCCTGATGCGCCGTCGCAGGGTACGCATGGAGCAGCGCAGGTAGATCATCAGGTCGGGCGGCTGGATGGCCTCGAGAATGGTCTGATAGAAACCCCAGTAGGTCGCCCAGTCGCGGTCATCGATCTGTTTCATTTCGTGCAGTGCCGTGGCGAAAATTTCCGCGTCTTCGAAAATGGTCCGGTCCTGCACCACCACCCCGGTACAGCGGTCCAGCTGCTGGTGAATTCTGAACTTGCTGCTCAGGAAATACAGCTGGGAGTGGAATGCCCAGCGTTTCATGTCCCGGTAAAAATCCGGCAGGTAGGGATTTTCATCATTGGGTTCGTAGAAGGGTTCAATGCCGTAGGTGGAAGTCAGAAAATCCACCAGGGACGACTTCCCGGCACCCATGTTGCCGGCAATGGCAATGGATTTTCGGCGACCGCGCGATTGATTTGTTTTTTTGCTCACGCGTCAGAACCCAATGACGTACCATGACCTGCTTTCGACCGGGCCGATGATGAACGACCTGATGCAATTCCTCAACGCCAGCGGAACCATGCATGACCGCTGAATCAGTCCCCATTGCCATGTCTGACCCGGTGACGGTCCTCAACGAGGTCTACGGCTACCCCAGCTTTCGCGGCAGCCAGGCGGACATCATCGACGCCGCCGTGGCGGGCCGCGACTGCCTGGTGCTGATGCCCACGGGGGGCGGAAAATCCCTGTGTTACCAGATTCCCAGTCTGGTGCGACCGGGTGTGGGACTGGTGGTATCGCCCCTGATCGCGCTGATGAAAGACCAGGTGGCGGCGCTCAAGCAGCTGGGCATCGCCGCGGCATACCTCAATTCCACCCTGGATGCCGCTGAGCAGCGGCTGGTCCTGGAGCAGCTGCATCAGGGGGAACTGAAGCTGCTGTACGTGGCCCCGGAACGGCTGCTCAAGCCGGGCACCCTGGATCGCCTGAGCCAGCTGGAGATTGCGCTGATCGCCATCGACGAGGCCCATTGTGTGTCCCAGTGGGGCCACGATTTCCGCCCGGACTACCTGTCCCTGAACCAGCTGGCGGAGCGCTTTCCCGGCGTTCCGAGGATGGCCCTGACCGCTACGGCGGACGGCCCCACGCGGGAGGAAATGGTGCAGCGGCTGGCCCTGCACCAGCCGGCCAGCTTCATCAGCCCGTTTGACCGCCCCAACATCCGCTACTCGGTGCAGCCCAAGTCCGACGGGCGTCGCCAGTTGAGCCGGTTCCTGGAGGGGCATCGCAACGAGTCCGGCATCGTCTACTGTCTGTCCCGCAAAAGCGTGGATGCCACCGCCCGCTGGCTCAACACCCACGGCTTCAATGCCCTGCCCTACCACGCCGGGCTCTCTACCAGTGAGCGCAACAGCAACCAGGAGCGGTTTCTGCGGGAAGATGACCTGGTGATCGTGGCCACCATTGCCTTCGGCATGGGCATCGACAAACCCGACGTTCGTTTCGTGGCCCACCTGGACCTTCCGCGCAGCATCGAGGCCTACTACCAGGAAACCGGCCGCGCCGGCCGCGACGGCGAACCCGCGGATGCCTGGATGATCTACGGCCTGCAGGACGTGGTCAGGCTGCGCCTGATGCTGGAGGAGTCCGACGCGGGCGAGGCCAAGAAACGCGTCGAGCGGGCCAAGCTGGATGCCCTGCTGGGGTGGTGCGAGGTCACGGACTGCCGGCGCCGGTCGCTGCTGGCCTATTTTGACGACGATTACCCCGGCGACTGCGGCAATTGTGATACCTGCCTCAGTCCCCCCAAGCAGTGGGATGCCACCGTGGCCGCCCAGAAGCTGTTGTCGTGCATCTATCGGACTGGCCAGCGTTTCGGTGCGGTACACGTCATCGACGTTTTGCGCGGAAGTGAAAACACCAAGGTCCAGCAGAATGGCCACCACCGGCTCAGCACCTACGGCATTGGCAAGGAACTGGCCGCCGGCCAGTGGCGATCGGTGGTACGCCAGCTGATTGTTCAGGGATTCATCCGCGTGGACCCGGAGCGCTACAACGCCCTGGCCCTGACGCCGGACAGCCGCGCGTTGCTGCGGGGAGAAACCCAGGTGACCCTGCGCCAGGACACCGTCCCGGAGTCCCGCGCACCTTCCCGGCGCAAGACCAGTACCTCCGCCCGGCAGCAGGGCCCGTTGTGGGAGGCCCTGCGGGACTGCCGGCGCAGGCTGGCCGAGCAGTCCGGCGTCCCGCCCTACGTGGTATTCCATGACGCCACGCTCAGCGCCATGGCCGAGCATCGACCCGTCACCGCGGAAGAACTGCTGGAGATATCGGGCGTCGGCCAGAAAAAGCTGGAGCGTTACGGAGAAGTTTTTATGGACGTGATCAGGCAGCACGTCCAGGCCAGCGCGCCAGATCCCGACCGGACCGTGTAGAATCCGGTCACGACGCAACCTGCGGAAACGGTGATGAAACTGATCAAAACGCTTGTGGTGACCGCCATCGTGCTGCTGGGCGGCCTGACAGGCTGCGCTCCTGCCAATGGCGAGGCTTCACTGACGGTCCTGGTGACCGGCGCCAATCGTGGCCTGGGCCTGGAATTTGCCCGCCAGTTTCATGAGCGGGGCTACCAGGTCATCGGTACGGCCAGGAAGCCTGGCAGCGCAGAGGAACTGAAAGCCCTGGGCGTGCGGGTGGAACAGCTGGACGTGACCGATGCCGGCAGCGTCAAGGCTTTGGCCGAGCGCCTCAGTGATTTGCCCATCGACATCCTGATCAACAACGCCGGCATCAGCGGCCACGGTCCCGCTTCGTTCCTTGAACATGATTTCGACCAGTTGGGATTCACCTTCGAGGTGAACAGCCTGGGACCCATGCGGGTGACCCAGGCGCTTTTCCCCAACCTGGAAAGCGGAGACGCCAAGAAAGTGGTGCACATTACCAGCCGGATGGGCAGCATCGAGTTGAACGGCGGCGGCTACTACGGCTACCGGGCCAGCAAGGCCGCGCTGAACATGCTGAACAAATCCCTGTCGGCCGAACTCGGCGCCCAGGGCTTCGTTTGCGTAGTGCTGCATCCCGGCTGGGTACAGACCGACATGGGAGGGCCCAACGCCACCCTCACGCCCCAGCAGAGCATCGCCGGAATGATCCGGGTGATCGACGGGCTCGACAGCGCTTCCAACGGCGGATTTTTCGACTACCAGGGTGAAGAGATTCCCTGGTAGCCCCGCCGGCAATCCGGCTGGCGCGTCACTGCTAAGTAAAAGTCACGATAGCCACCAGCCCGCCAAATCTTTGTACTTTCCCCTGACCGATACGGGGTTTTTTACGGCCTCGACACACGCCCGGAAACGGGCGTTTTTACTGGAAGGGGACCGGCATGCAGCGCAGGCAAATAAAAATCAAGCGCGGGCTGACACTGCCCATTGCCGGCGCACCTGTCTCCGATGCCGGCGCAAAGGACGGTGGGGATCCACGGCCGATTCGGTCCGTGGCCCTGCTGGGCCCTGACTACCGCGGGCTGAAACCCACGCTGAAGGTGACCCAGGGCGACCGGGTCCGACTGGGTCAGACCCTGTTCGAGGACAAGAGCAATCCCGGCGTCAAGTTTACAGCCCCCGCGGCGGGTACCGTCAGCGCGGTCAACCGCGGTGCCAGGCGCGCCCTGATCTCGGTGGTGATCCAGCTTGAAAGTGACGACGAGATCCAGTTTCCCCGCTACGAGGTGGACCAGCTGCCGCTGCTGGACCGTGACGCGGTTCGGACCTCGCTGCTGGATTCGGGATTGTGGACTGCCCTGCGCAAGCGGCCATACGGCAAGATCCCATCACCGGAAGCGGAACCCGCAGCGCTGTTCATTACTGCTATGGACAGCAACCCGCTGGCGGTAGACCCCGGTGACCTCGTCCAGCGCCACGGGGCTGATCTGAATGCCGGCATCCTGGCCCTGTCCCGGCTGCTCGGCGGACCGGTCTATTTCTGCTGCGCACCGACGGCCGCTACCGATGAAGTGGTTGACCTGCCCGACGACCGCCTTCGGCTTGTGGAGTTTTCCGGGCCACACCCCTCCGGTCTCCCCGGAACCCATATCCATTTCCTGAACCCGGTGGCAGCCGAGGGCCCCGAGGCCTGGTACCTGGACCTGCAGGACGCCATCGCCATCGGCAAGCTGTTTCTCACCGGCCGGCTGTGGACCCGCCGGTACGTCACCCTTGCTGGCCCCCGCGCGGCAAACCCCCGGCGGGTAGAGACCCGCCTGGGCGCCAATATCACCGACCTGTGTCGCGACGAAGTCAAGCCCGGCCCCCAGAGGTTGATTTCCGGCTCCGTGTTCAACGGGCACCAGGCCCGGGATTACATGGACTACCTCGGACGGTACGCTCGCCAGGTCACCGCCCTGGAGGAAGGTGAGCGCCGTCGCTTCTTCGGCTGGCTCGCCCCGGGTTCGGACCGGTATTCCGCCATCAATGCTTTTGTCTCCCGGCTCGGTCGGCGACGCGATTTTCCGCTGACCACTTCCCAGAACGGCAGTCCGCGGGCCATGGTCCCTATCGGCAACTTTGAGAAAGTCCTGCCCCTGGACATGCTGCCGGCGCCGCTGCTGAAGTCGCTCATCGTTCGTGACACCGATTCAGCCCAGGCCCTGGGGTGCATGGAACTGGACGACGAAGACCTGGCGTTGTGTTCTTTTGTCTGCCCCAGCAAGTACGACTACGGTGGCTTCCTGGTGGAGGCGCTGGCCCAGATCGAGAAGGAAGGCTGATGCGGCCGCTGCGAAAACTGCTGGACAAGGTTCACCCCTACTTCGCCAAGGGCGGTCCCTACGAGCGCTTTGCCGCCATGTACGAAATGGTGGACACCCTGTTCTACACGCCACCGGATGTCACCCGGGGCGCGCCCCACGTCCGGGATGCCATCGACCTGAAGCGGGTCATGATCCTGGTGGTCCTGGCCGCTTTCCCTGCCATGCTGGTGGGTGTCTGGAACGTCGGGCACCAGGCCAACCTGGCACTGGCCACCTTGCCGGCCGATGCCGCGGTGGGCTGGCGCGGGACGCTGCTGGCCATCCTGGGGATCGGCTACAACCCCGACAGCATCCTGGACTGCCTGTCCCACGGCATGCTGTATTTCCTTCCCATTTACATTGTCACCATGGCAGTGGGCGGTTTCTGGGAACTGCTGTTTGCCGGGGTACGCAACCACGAGGTCAACGAGGGCTTTTTTGTCACTTCCTGGCTGTTTGCCCTGATCCTGCCCGCCACCACACCGCTGTGGCAGGTCGCCATCGGCATTACATTCGGCGTGGTCATCGGTAAAGAGGTTTTTGGCGGCACCGGCAAGAATTTCATGAACCCGGCACTGGCCGGGCGTGCCTTCCTTTACTTCGCCTATCCCGTGGAGATGTCCGGCAACGAGATCTGGACTGCTGTTGATGGATTCTCGGCTGCAACGCCGCTCGGCATCTCGGCCATCGACGGCGTGGCTGGCGTTGTGGCCTCGGGTGTCACCCTGACCGATGCCTTCATTGGCAACATCCAGGGATCCATCGGCGAAACCTCAGCCCTTGCCTGCATCGTTGGCGGGCTCATCCTGGTCTACACCGGCGTAGCGTCCTGGCGGATCATCCTGGGAGTATTCCTCGGCATGGTGGCCACCAGCCTGATGTTCAATGCCATCGGCAGCGATACCAACCCCATGTTTGGTATGAGCTGGGCCTGGCACCTGGCGCTGGGCGGGTTCGCCTTCGGCATGATGTTCATGGCAACTGACCCGGTATCGGCCTGCCAGACCAATGCCGGACGCTGGGTATTCGGTTTGCTGATCGGTTTCATGACGGTCCTGATCCGGGTGGTCAACCCCGCGTTTCCCGAGGGCATCATGCTGGCCATCCTGTTCGCCAACGTCATGGCGCCGCTCATCGACCACTTCGTAATCCAGGCCAACATACGCCGCAGGAGGGTACGCCTTGGCTGACTCATCCAAATCCCGGGACACTGTAGCCCGCACCCTGGTCATGGCCGTGCTGACCAGCCTGGTCTGTTCAGCCCTGGTGACCAGCGTGGCCATTTCCCTGAAGCCGGCCCAGGAGCGCAATGAATTGCGCAACCGCCAGCAGAATATCCTGGCGGTGGTCGGCCTGCTGGAGGCTGAAGGCACCATCGAGGAAAAATTCGAGAATATCGAGACCCGGGTGGTGGAGCTGAGCAGCGGCGACTATGCCGACGATATCGACCCGGACCAGTTTGACCCCATCAGTGCGGCGCTCAACTCCGATACCGGGATAGCCATCGAACCCGAGGTGGACGTAGCCAACCTGAAACGGCGCGCCAACCACGCCCGAGTGTACCTGGTGAAACAGGACGGCGACGTGGTGAACATCATTCTTCCGGTTCGCGGCGCGGGCCTGTGGTCCACCATGTACGGCTTCATTGCCCTGCAGCCCGACGGCAACACCATTCGCGGCCTCAAGTTCTACGAACACGGAGAAACCCCCGGTCTGGGCGACCAGATAGACCGACCCGCCTGGCTGGCCCAGTGGGAGGGCAAGCTGGTCTACGGAGACAGCGGCGCGCCCGCTGTTGAGGTCGTGCGTGGCCAGGCACCCGAGGGATCACCCCACCAGGTCGACGGCATGTCCGGCGCCACCCTGACCGGGAATGGAGTCAACGGGCTGCTGCAGTACTGGCTGGGAGACGACGGCTTTGGTCCATACCTGGAAAAACACTGGAGTACCGATCGTGGCTGATAAGCTCGGCAAAACTCTCACCGACCCGTTGGTGGACAACAACCCGGTGACCCTGCAGATCCTGGGTATCTGCTCCGCCCTGGCCGTCACCACCTCATTATTGCCGTCACTGCTGATGTCCGCAGCGGTGATCTGCGTGCTGATTTTTGCCACAGCGGCCATCAGCCTGCTGCGGCACCAGATTCCCACCAACACGCGCCTCATCGTGCAGATGACCATCATCGCCTCGGCGGTGATCGTGGTGGACCAGGTGCTCAAAGCCTATGCCTATGAGACCAGCAAGCAGCTGTCGGTGTTTGTCGGGCTGATCATCACCAACTGCATCGTGTTGGGTCGGGCCGAAGCGTTTGCCATCAAGAATCCGGTGGGGCCCAGCATCCTGGACGGCATCGGCAACGGGCTGGGATACAGCATCATCCTGATCGCCGTGGCCACCATTCGTGAGCTGTTCGGCTCGGGCAAGCTGCTGGGGCAGACGGTGCTGCCCACGGCGGCCGAGGGCGGCTGGTACGTGCCCAACGGTATGATGCTGCTGCCACCCAGCGCGTTCTTCATCATCGGCCTGCTGATCTGGGCCATACGCAGCTGGAAGAAGCAGCAGGTGGAGCGTCCGGACTACCAGATTCATGAGGTCCACCGGACCGAGGTGCTGTGATGGAAGCCTATCTCAGCCTGTTCGTACGCGCGGTATTCGTCGAAAACCTGGCCCTGGCCTTTTTCCTGGGCATGTGCACCTTTCTGGCGATTTCCAAGCGCATCGACACGGCCCTGGGGCTGGGGGCAGCGGTGATCGCGGTACAGACCCTGACCATCCCCATCAATTACTTCATCTACAACCACCTGCTCAAACAGGGCGCGCTGGCCTGGGCCGGCTTCCCCGAGGTGGACCTGAGCTTCCTGGGCCTGGTCTGTTACATCGGCGTCATTGCCGCCTTCGTACAGATCCTGGAAATGGTGCTGGACAAGTATTTCCCCAAGCTGTTCAACGCCCTGGGCCTGTTCCTGCCGCTGATTACCGTGAACTGCGCCATCCTGGGCGGTTCACTGTTCATGGTGGAGCGCAACTACACCTTTTCCGAGAGCGTGATGTTCGGGCTCGGCAGCGGGTTCGGCTGGGCCCTGGCCCTGGCCGCCCTGGCCGGCATCCGGGAGAAGCTCAAGTACAGTGACGTTCCGGACGGTCTGCAGGGACTCGGGATCACCTTCGTCACCGTGGGCCTGATGTCCCTGGCCTTCATGGCTTTTTCGGGGATTCAGCTGTGAGTCCGCTCATGTCCCAGATATTGCTCGGGGTGGCCATGTTCACCGGCATCGTGCTGGTCCAGGCCCTGGTCATCATCGTCGCTCGCCGCTGGCTGGTCAGTTCCGGCGACGTGCCCATCATCGTCAACGGCGAGAAAGAGGTGAGCACCGCGGTGGGCAACAAGCTGCTGGGGGCCCTGGCTGAGTCCGGCCTGTTCGTGGCCTCGGCCTGCGGCGGCAAGGGGACCTGCGGCCAGTGCCGGGTCCGAGTGACCCAGGGCGGCGGCGCCATGCTGCCCACCGAGGCGGCCTCCATCAGCAAGCGCGACGCGGCCCAGCACGTGCGGCTGGCCTGCCAGCTGACGGTCAAACAGCCGCTGAAAATAGAGGTGCCCAGCGACGTATTCGGAGTGCGTAAATGGCGCGCAAAAGTCCGGTCCAACGACAACGTCGCCACCTTCATCAAGGAGCTGGTGCTGGAACTGCCGGAAGGCGACACCATCGATTTTCGCGCCGGGGGCTATATCCAGATCGAGTGCCCACCCCACCAGGTCGCCTACCGCGACTTCGACATCGCACCGCGATTCAAGGCCGAGTGGGAACGGCACAACCTGCTGGATCTGCAGTCCACGGTATCGGCTGAAATCAGCCGGGCCTACTCCATGGCCAACTACCCCGGTGAAAACACGGTGGTGATGCTCAACGTGCGCATCGCGACTCCACCGCCCGGGTCGGGTCCGGATATTCCGCCCGGTGCCATGTCCTCCTTCCTGTTCAACCTGAAGCCCGGGGACGAGGTGATGGTTTCCGGCCCCTTCGGCGAGTTTTTCGCGCGGGAGACCGACAACGAGATGGTTTTCATCGGCGGCGGTGCGGGCATGGCGCCCATGCGGTCACATATTCTCGATCAGCTGCTGCGCCTGGATACCCGCCGCAAAATCACTTTCTGGTACGGCGCCCGCAGCCTGAACGAGCTGTTCTACCAGGAAGACTTTGACCGTCTGGCGGCCTCCCATGACAATTTCCGCTGGCACGTGGCGCTGTCCGACCCCCTGCCCGACGATCAGTGGGGCGGTCACACCGGCTTCATTCACCAGGTGCTGCACGATGAGTACCTGGGGCGTCACCCGTCGCCAGAGGACTGTGAGTACTACATCTGCGGTCCCCCCATCATGGTTGCCGCCGTGACCAAAATGCTGGACGATCTGGGCGTGGAAAAGGACAACATACTGTTCGACGACTTCGGCTGATGAATACCGCTCGAATCGTCGCCATCGCTTCCGTGTTCATGGTGCTGGGGGTTTGGGCAGTCAGCCGCCAGCTCGACCCTCCCCCGGAACTGGTCAGTTTTTCCGGGGCTACCATGGGCACCCGGTACAGCGTCAAGTCGCCCAACCTGGAGCTGGACTGGGACACCATTGCACTGTCGGTCGAACGGGAGCTGGAGCGTATCAATGGACTGATGTCCACCTGGATCCCCGACTCCGAGCTGTCGCGCTTCAACCGGTCGCGCAGCACCGACTGGATTGCCCTGTCACCCGATACCCACCGGGTGCTGGCCGAGTCCATCGCCATGGCCGACCTTTCCGACGGCGCCCTGGACATCACCGTGGGTCCGCTGGTGGATCTGTGGGGATTTGGCCCGGGCCGCGGAAACGACGGACCCACCGTGGTACCGGACCCCGACAAGCTGGAGCGTTTGAGCGAGCTGGTGGGGTACCATCAACTGGAGCTTCGAGACAGCCCACCGGCGGCCCGCAAGAGCAATCCCGAACTGCAGGTTGACCTGTCCGCCGTGGCCAAGGGATTTGCCGTGGACCGCCTGACCGAGATGCTGACCGATGCCGGCGCCGTGGATTTCCTGGTGGACATCGGCGGCGAACTCAGGGCTGCCGGATCGAAAGCAGACGGTCAGCCCTGGCGTATTGCCGTGGAAAAACCCGATTCCTCCGCCCGGCTGCCCCAGCAGGTTTATCCGCTGGTGGAGACGGGTGTCGCCACCTCCGGGGACTACCGCAACTACTTCGAACGCGACGGTCAGCGTTACTCTCATCTGATTGACCCGAGAAGCGGTCGACCGGTCCCCCAGACCCTGGCCTCGCTGACCGTATTCGACCGGTCCACCATGCGCGCCGACGCCCTGGCAACTGCCATGCTGGTGATGGGGGCGGAGGAGGCCCTGGCCTTCGCGGAAACCCACCAGGTCCCCTGCCTGGCCATACTGCGCAGTCCCGAAGGGCTGCTGGTGGGCCGGGAATCCAGCGCGCTGCGTCGACTGTCAGGAGGGCAGCCATGAGCATTTACCTGCTGGGATTCATCATCATGCTGCTGGCGGTCCTGGGACTGAGCGCAGGCATACTGATGGGCCGCAAACCCATCGCCGGCAGCTGCGGCGGCATTGCCAACGGCGGCTGCGGCAGCTGTCGCAAGGCCTGCAAGAAACACAAAACCCAATCTGCGGAGGAGCGCCGAGAATGAGCCAACCTGCCCCCCAGCTGATCCTGGTCAAGGATTTCATGACGGCATCTCTGGTCACGTTCACTCCGGACATGTCGATACTGGACGCCGTATACCAGCTGGTGAACCACCGCATATCCGGTGCCCCCGTGGTGGATGACCGTGGCCAACTGCTGGGCATGCTGACCGAGAAGGACTGTCTGAAGATCTCCCTGCTGGCCGGCTACCATGGCGGTACCGACGGCAGGGTTTCCGAGCTGATGAGCCAGAACGTGGTCACCGTGGACGCCCACATGAGCATCATCGACCTGGCCCAGCAGTTCATTGCCCAGCCCTACCGCCGCTACCCGGTGCTGAAGGACGGCCGCCTGGTCGGCATCATCAGCCGCCGGGACGTCCTCAAGGCGCTGCTGAAACGCTGACCGATGTCCTTTGTTCACCATGCCATCGCACGCGCACTGCCGTATGTGCCCAAGCGACTGGTGTGGCAGGTCTCGCGCCGCTACATCGCAGGCGAGCACATCAGGGACGCCTACCGGATCATCCAGGGCCTGAACCAGGCTGGCATCAAGGGAACTCTGGACGTACTGGGTGAAGACGTGACCACCCCGGAACAGGTGATGGGCTGCCGTGACCTGTATCTCGGCGCCATCCGCGACATCGCGTCCCAGGGCCTGCAGACCGGGGTCTCCATCAAGCTTTCAGAGCTTGGACTGCGATTTGACGAATCGCTGTGTCGGGAGGTCATGGAATCCCTGGTGGCCAGTGCGCAGACGAAAGGGGTTTTTGTCCGCATCGACATGGAAGACTCTTCGGTCACCCAGATCACTCTGGACATCTACCGGGACCTGCGCCAGCGTTACCAGCGTGTTGGGGCCGTCATCCAGGCCTGCCTGCACCGCAGCAGCAACGACGTCGCTGAACTGCTGCAGCAGGGCCTGGCCAATATTCGCCTGTGCAAGGGCATTTACCTGGAGCCAGCCAGCATTGCGTACACCGCGGCGGCCGACATCAACCAGTCCTACAATCGCCTGCTGGAGCAACTGGTGGAGGGCGACGCGGAGTATGTTGGCATTGCCACCCATCATCCGGACCTGGTGGGCTTTGCCTTTGACCTGATTGACCAGACCAATCTGGCCAAGTCGCGCTACGAGTTCCAGATGCTGCTGGGCGTGGCCGAGTCGCTACGCGCCGAACTGGTGGCTCGCGGCCAACCCATGCGGGTGTACGTGCCGTTTGGTGAACACTGGTTCGCCTACTCGGCCCGGCGCCTGCGGGAAAACCCCCACCTGGCGGGCCACATCCTGCGCAACCTGTTTTCCCGCGGCTGACGGCGGGATTCGACCGTGAACCCGTTCAGTCGCGAAAGTTCTTGAACTGCAGCGGCAATCCCAGGTCCGCCTCTTTCAACAGGGCAATGGCCGACTGCAGATCGTCGCGCTTCTTACCGGTCACACGCACCTGCTCCCCCTGCACCTGGGACTGGATTTTCAGCTTGCTTTCCTTCAGCCGCTTGACCATCTGCCTGGCCATGGCGCTGTCGATGCCCTCGCGCACCGTCACCGGCTGGGTTGCGGTCTTGGCCATAATCGTGGGCTCACCCACGTCCAGCGCAGCCACGTCGATTCCGCGCTTGCTCAGTTTCTGGTAGAGGATGTCCAGCATCTGCTTGAGCTGGAAATCCGCCTGGGCATGCAGGGTGATGACCTGCTCAGTCAGGTCGAACCGGGCGCCGCTGCCCTTGAAGTCAAACCGGGTGGATACTTCTCGGTTGGCCTGGTCCACCGAGTTGGTCAGCTCGTGGTGATCGACCTCGGACACGACGTCGAAAGATGGCATGGTGTGCTCTCCGGAAAAGCTCCAAGAATAACAGGCTTTGGTCCGGAACAGTGATGGAAGAAGTGGCGTTCAGTCCACGCCTTCTTCGGGACTGGCTCCTCCTGGTTCTTTGTCGATTTCCCAGCTTTCGCGGTTATCGTGGTATTCGTCCACGGACTCATTCCAGTCCTTTCCGCTCATTTCCGCGCCGGTGTATCCCAGGTCGTCGAGTTCCGGATCATCCACCGGGCCCGAAGCATTTTCCGGTTCGGGGGCCAGTTCAATGTCCATGGTGGCCCATTCCTTGACATCGACCTCTTCCAGGTCGCCGTCGAAGTGCTGGATTTCGATCAGGCCGTCGTTGTCGTCGATATCGATGACGCAAAAAGCCTGACCCTTGTCGAGGTGGGTGTACCAGTTGCCGGGTATGGGATCGAGTTCGTTTCGCATCTACGTCGGACCCCTCAGGTTTACAATTCATTATAATCCCGCTTCTGCGCCTGTCACGAGTACGGATTGTTACTAGTTGAAACCTATTACATTTCTCGTATTGTGGTTACTTGCAGTGCCACCCGCCAAAGCTGCCGATCTGGTTGAGATCCCGCTGCCGGCAGGGGCAGGCAGTTCCCTGCCCCACCTTTCCAGCGCAGCCGGTGGCACCACCCTCCTGAGTTGGGTCGAGCGGTCCGACGCCGGCCATGCCCTGCGCGTATCCACCCTGGCCGAAGACACCTGGTCGGCGCCTGTGACGGTTGCGGATGGCCAGGACTGGTTCGTCAACTGGGCCGACTTCCCATCCGTGGTTCCGTTGACCGATCAATCGTGGGTCGCCCACTGGCTGGTTCGAAGCACGGACGCGCCCTACGCTTACGACGTGAAGTTTTCGGCATCAACGGACGGCGGCAGGACCTGGTCAAGGCCTGCCTCTCCGCACCACGACGGAACGCCCACGGAACACGGTTTTGCCACCATATTCCCACTGGATGCCGGTTTCGGCATGGTGTGGCTCGATGGCCGCGCCACAGGAGAATCATCCTCCGCTCACGATCATGCCAGCGGCGGCGCCATGACCCTTCGCTACGCCGAATTCGACGGCGCCGGCATCAGGCAGGAACGACGGCTTGTCGACGATCGCGTGTGCGACTGCTGCCAGACCGACGTTGCCGTGTCCGGGAAGGTCCCGATGGTTTTTTACCGGGACCGGAGCGCCGGGGAAATCCGCGACGTGAGCGTCAGCCGCCTCGGCGAAAATGGCTGGTCGACACCCACTCCGGTCTACCGGGACGGTTGGAAAATAGCTGGCTGCCCGGTCAACGGCCCAGCGGCAGCCTCGCTGCAGCATCGTGTAGCCGTTGCCTGGTACACGGCCTCCGATGACCGGCCCCGGGTCCAGCTTGGGCTGTCGGATGACGGCGGCGCCAGCTTTTCTCGGCCCGTGCTGATCGACGGCAACCGCCCCCTGGGACGCGTGGACGTGGACTTTCTTCCTGGCGGTGATGCACTGGTCAGCTGGCTGGCGGAGGATCGACAGGGCCAGTCCGCGCTCACACTGCGCCGCGTGTCGCCCGGTGGCGTTGCCGGCCCGGCCGTGGCGGTGGCCAGCACCAGCGCAACGCGCCCCTCGGGTTTTCCACAACTGCTGGTGACCGGCGGCCGCGTCATCCTGGCCTGGACCGACCTCGCCGAGGGCAAGCACAGGGTACGCTCCGCCACCCTGGCGGCAATGCCACCGCCAGGCTAACGCGTTGGCACCAAACGCTGCACCGCGTAACATGCCGCCGACATCATAACGAGGAACCGGGACATGAGCGACGACCCCATCAAGCAACTGGTGCAAACCTACTTCGAGTGCATGTATGAATCCGCCGCAGACAAGGCGCGGGCGGCCTTTCACCCGGACGCGAAAATCACCGGCTACCTGCCCGACGGGCTGAACCAGATGACGGTGGAGGAGTTCGCCGGGTTTGTAGCCAGCCATCAGCCGTCCCCGGCCGACAAAGGAGAACCCCGGCGGCTGGAGATCGTCTCCCGGGAGGTAGCCGGAAACACCGCTGCTGTCCGGGTTCGCTGCGATTACCTCGGCTTGACCTTCCTGGATACCCTGTCCCTGCTGAACGTGGACGGCCGCTGGACCATTTACAACAAGCTGTTCCACGTGGAAGGCGAGGCCGGCTGATGCAGTCCTGGATCGTTCGACGACAGCCTCCATTTCCGTGGGTCAGCCAATCCGGGCCACAGGCTGCGGGCGAGTTTACAACACCCAGGTAATCACTAATCTTCGGACATTAACGGGCGCTGATGCCAATCCGCTTCCACAACAGGAACACTGCGGGCAGCAGCACCAGGGCCAGCAGGGTCGCACTGATCATGCCGCCCACCATCGGCGCGGCAATGCGTCGCATCACCTCGGACCCTGTGCCCGATCCAAACATGATGGGGAGCAGTCCGGCGATAGTGGCAATGACCGTCATCAGGATCGGCCGCAGCCTCAGCAGTGCCCCTTCCACCACAGACTCCTGCAGCAGCGCCTCGGTTAACACACCGTCAGCAGCCTGAACCCGTTCCTCCAGCGCCTGTTTGAGGTAAACCAGCATTACTACGCCGATCTCCACGGCAACACCGGCCAGGGCGATGAAGCCCACACCCACGGCGACGGAAAAGTTGTAATCCAGCAGGAACAGCAGCCAGATTCCGCCCACCAGAGCCATGGGCAGGGTTCCCAGGATGATCAGCACCTCACCCAGGCTGCGGAAATTGATGAACAACAGCATGATGATGCTGACGATGGTCATGGGCACCATTACCACCAGGCGCTTACCCGCGCGCTCCAGGTATTCGTACTGACCTGACCACCGGATCGAGTAGCCCGCGGGCAGATCCAGCCTCTGCCCCACCGCGGCCTGGGCATCACCCACGTAAGTGCCGAGGTCCACGTCCGAATCGATGTCCACAAATACCCAGCCATTCGGGCGGGCATTTTCGCTCTTGATGACCGGGGCCCCGTCCTCGATCCGGATGTCCGCAACCTGGGACAGCGTGATCTCCTCGCCCGCCGGTGTAATCACCGGCAGGTTGCGGATGCGCTCCAGGGAATTGCGCACGTCGTGGGGATAGCGGACGTTAACCGGGTACCGCTCCAGGCCTTCGACCGTGGTGGTCACGTTCATGCCGCCAATGGCCGTTCGCACCACGTCCTGGACGGAATTGATATTGAGGCCAAAGCGGGAGGCTTCCATACGATTAACGTCGACGGTCAGGTAGCGACCGCCCGCCGAGCGCTCGGCGAATACCGAGGCGGTCCCAGGCACGTCTTTCAGTACTTTTTCGAGATCCACGCCAATGGACTCGATCACCGACAGGTCAGGGCCGGCAATCTTCAGGCCCACCGGAGTCTTGATCCCGGTGGCCAGCATGTCGATGCGTGTCTTGATGGGCCATACCCAGGCATTGGTCAGCCCCGGGATCTTGACGCGCGCGTCCAGTTCGGACCGGATGTCATCCATGGACACTCCCGGGCGCCACTGCTCCCGGGGTTTCAGCCGGATCAGGGTTTCGATCATAGTCAGGGGCGCCGGGTCGGTGGCCGTCTCCGCCCGGCCGATTTTTCCAAAAACGGTCTGCACTTCCGGCACGGTGCGGATCAGCTTGTCGGTCTGCTGCAGCAGTTCCTGGGCCTTGCCGATGGAAAGTCCGGGAAAGGTGGTGGGCATGTACATCAGGTCACCCTCGTCCAGGTCCGGCATGAATTCGCTGCCGATCCGGCCCAGCGGCCAGAAACCCACCACGACCACCACCACAGCCGTGACGGTGACCAGGCCCGGACGCCGGGTCAGCAGGGCCACCACGGGCTGATAGAGCCAGGTGAAAAAGCGGCTGAGGGGATTGCGCGTTTCGCTCACCAGCCGTCCCCGAACGAAATACCCCATCAAGACTGGCACCAGAGTGATCGACAGCCCGGCCGCGGCGGCCATGGCATAGGACTTGGTGAATGCCAGCGGTGAAAACAGCCGCCCTTCCTGAGCCTGCAGCGCGAATACCGGCAGGAAACTGACGGTAATGATGAGCAGCGAAAAGAATACCGGCGGGCCCACCCTGGCGGCGGCCCGGCTTACCGTTCGCCAGTGGTGCCGGGGGTCGTAGTCGTCCCGCTCCATCATCTTGTGCAGGGTTTCCACCATGACGATGGCCGCGTCCACCATGGTGCCGATGGCGATGGCAATGCCCCCCAGAGACATGATGTTGGCGTTCAGGCCCTGGGCCTGCATCACCGCGAAGGCCGCCAGGATGCCCAGCGGCAGGCTGATAATGATGACCAGCGACGACCGCAGGTGGATCAGGAACACGGCGCACACCAGGACCACGATGAGCATTTCTTCCAGCAGTTTTTCGGTCACCGTAGACACGGCGCGATCGATCAGGCTGGAGCGGTCATAGGCCTCCACGATTTCCACGCCTTCGGGAAGGCCGCTGGCCAGTTGTTCCAGCTTCTGCTTGACCGCGGCAATGGTGTCCCGGGCGTTTTCGCCAGAGCGCATGACCACGATGCCACCAACAGCCTCGCCTTCCCCGTCCAGTTCCGCGATGCCGCGTCGCATCTGCGGGCCAACCCGAACGGACGCAACATCACGCAGCAGCACCGGGGTGCCGTTTTTGCCCAGCCCCAGCGGTATCTGTTCCAGGTCCGCCACCGAATCCAGGTATCCCGTGGCCCTGACCATGTACTCGGCCTCGCCCATTTCAACCACCGAGCCGCCGCTCTCCTGGTTGCCCTGCTGGATGGCCATGCGCACCCGGTCCAGCGGCAGGCCGTGGGCGCTGAGCGCTTCGGGCCTGAGCACTACCTGGTACTGCCGCACCATGCCGCCGACGGTGGCGATTTCAGCCACGCCGGGCACCGACTGCAGTTCGAATTTCAGAAACCAATCCTGCAATGAGCGCAGCTGGGCCAGGTCGTGTCGGCCGCTGCGATCCACCAGGGCATACTCGTAGATCCAGCCAACGCCGGTGGCATCGGGCCCCAGCATCGGCTGCACCCCGGGCGGCAGGCTCCCAGATACCTGGTTCAGGTATTCCAGAACCCGGGACCGCGCCCAGTAGAGGTCGGTGCCATCCTCGAAAATCACATAAACGTAGGAGTCACCGAAAAAGGAATAGGCCCGCACGGTCTGGGCGTAGGGCACCGACAGCATGGCGGTGGCCAGTGGATAGGTCACCTGGTCCTCCACAACCCTGGGCGCCTGACCGGGATAGGAGGTCTTGACGATGACCTGGACGTCCGACAGGTCTGGAATGGCGTCGACCGGGGTCTGCATGTACGCATAGCTGCCCCAGCCGGCCAGCACAAGGCTCAGCAGGACGACCAGGAACCGGTTGTGAACCGACCAGCGAATGACGGATTCGATCATGGCCTTTGCCCCAGCCGGCGGATCGCACCGGAAACACTGGCTTCGGAATCGATCAGGAACTGAGCCGACACCACGACCTCGGTGCCCTCGTCCAGGCCTTCACGGATTTCCACCCAGTCTCCGCTCTCGATCCCGGCCACCACTTCGTGCACCCGGAATCGGCCATCTCCCAGGGCCACCACCACCCGGTCCGCTCGGCCGCTGCGTATCAGTGCCTCGCGCGGAATGCTGAGGACATCATTGCGGGCGCCGCCGAAGATGGTCACCCGGCTGAACATGTTTGGTCGGAGGCGACCGTCGGAATTGGGAACCTCGATGCGTACTGGCAGGGTGCGCGTCTTCGGGTCCAGGATGGGACTGACGAAGGCCACCTGCCCTTCGAAGACATCGCCCGGTATCGCACCGAAGCGGGCTTCCGCCGGCTGCCCCTGCCGGACCCAGTCAAGCCGGGATTCCGGCACCGCCGCGTGAATCCAGACCTGGGACAGGTCGGCCAGGCTGATGGCGTGGGTTTCCGGCATCACATGCATGCCCTCGAAAACATTCAGCGCAATCACCACCCCGTCCTGGGGCGCGATGACGGCCACGGTTTCCGACGGCGACCCACGTTGCGCAAGTGCCCGGATGTCGCTGCCAATCATTCCCAGGGCCCCAAGCTTCTCGACCGCCGCGTCGATCATCTCTTCGTCGCCGCGGCGCCTGGCCAGCAGGTATTCCTTCTGGGCGTTGACCAGTTCCGGTGAGTACAGCTCGAACAACAACTGTCCCCGGGTGACTGATTCTCCCAGGGTCTTGATCTGCAGCGACTGGATCCAGCCACGGATTCGGACGTGAACGTGGCCGACGCGGTTTTCGTCCGGACCCACGCTGCCCGTGGCATCAATCTTCCGCCACAGCCGGCCTTTCCCGGCTGGCGCCGTGCGAACGCCGATGTTCTGCTCCACCACCGGCGAGATTTCCACCGCGTCTGCACCCACTTCGTCGGCATATACCGGAACCAGGTCCATGCCCATGGGTGACTTGCCCGGCTCATCCCGGCGGTAGTTCGCATCCATGGGAGCAACCCAGTAGAGGATCTCACGTTCCGCGGGTTGCCCCGACGGCTCCTGGCCGTGTGGCCCCGCGCCCAGCAGCCCCAGGCGGGCTTCCAGCAGTACCCCCGCAACCAGTGCCACACCAATTCCGGCGATCACTGCGACGGTCTTCGATGTCTCTGTACTCACGGCGTTTCTCCCTGCAGGTAGATGAGACGTGCCTGGGCCTTCAGCAGATCGGCCCGGACCCTGGCCTGTCCCAGGGCAATATCGAACTCGGTGAGATGGGCGCGCATGAGCGCGGTGAAATCGCTGACGCCAGAGCGATAACCGCTCAGCGCTGCCTCGCTGTTGGCGGAAGCCTCGGGCAACAGGCGGTCCCGGTACAGTTTCAGTTGACGCTGAAGGCTCTCCAACGTGGCCCAGTCCCGCTCCACGGATCGCACCATCTGCCTGAGCACGTCCTGCCTGCCCGCGGCCACGGCTTCCACCTCGTGCAGCCGGGCCGCCAGTTCCCGGTCCTGCCGCTTCTCCCGAAACACCGGCAGGTCGACCAGCAGCATGGCGCTGAGGAAATCGGCCCGGGCACTGCCGTCGGGGTTCTGACCGGAGCGGTCTCCGTAGGTCAGATCCACGGTGAATCCTGGCTTGTACTGCTGGCGGGCCACGTCCACACCAAGCTCCGCCGCCTGCACCTGTCCGCTCAGGGCCTGGATGCCGGGATGATCGGGTAACCCAGCGTTAAGCTGCTCGGCGGGAACCGGCGCCGGTATCTGCGGCCACCCGTCGCCCGCTACGCGATAGGCCTCATCGCCAACCCAGATCGCCAGCCTGGCGTAGGCACGGTTCAGTGCCTCTTCGGACCGGCTGATGCGTTCCTCCACACGCGACCGCTCCAGTTCCGCCCGGTAGACGTCCTGCTGGAGGCCGCGACCGGCGGCGTAGCCATCCCGCGCCGCCTCGAACGCTTCCTGCAGGGTATCCCGCGAGCTTTCAAGAATGCCAAGAACGTGCTGCTGGTAAACCACGTCCAGGTAATCCTGGCGCACATCCCGCAGTACTTTCAGTCTGCGGTCGGACGCCTGATAGCCGACGGCATTGGACTGGGCCTCCAACTGGCTGGCCCGGATGGCCCGGGACCGTCCCGGAGGGATACGCTGGCGCAGACCCACCTGGAGCTGGGTCATCGGCTCCTGGTCCAGGTCAAAAGTATCCAGCGGCAATGCAGCCGTTCCCAGCTTCAATACCGGATCAGGCAGCTGTGCCGCGGCGATGGAACGCTCATCCAGTGCGCTCGCCCGGGCGGCAAATTTCCGCACTCCAGGCTCATCGTCCAGCGCCAGCCGTTCAGCTTTATCCAGGCTTAGATCCTGGCCTGGAGCCGGACCTGTGAGCAACAGCCCGGCAAATATTGTCAGCAGCATCCAGGGCATGCCTGGACCCATTTCTGATGATCTCATGTGAGTTCTCCCGATCCCGAGCGGATCAAACGGATACGCGGCCCCGCCGGCCGTGTGCCGTGGGGCCCTGGCTCAATCAGGTATCAGGAGATGATTGGGGGTCTGAGCAGTGGGATGTCGAATCCCGGCACCAGCGGTGCGCTGACTTCTGAGACCAGTACCGATGATGACACGCAGGAAAGTTCGGAGGGTGCGACCTCCAGGTAGAGCATCACTGAACCCAGCGCCTGGCAGCCAGCCTGACAAACAGGGTTTTCACAGGAAGTATCACAGCAGTCCTTCGCGTCACCGGGGTGGTCAGCAGGCCCACCGTGACCGGTGTGTCCGTGGTCCATTGCGCCATGACCGGCATGGTCGTGGCTGGTGGGCATCTCCACGGATTCCGGGCCCACGCCACAGGCGCACATCGCCCACGCGGCAGCCACGGGTTGCAGCGCAAGTATCGCCGCCAGGCCAATGTAAGCCAGCCTTTTCATCCGACAATATTAGTTCAGGTGCAAGTGCGCCGCAACAGATGCCACGCAACAAAACTATAAAAAACAACGAACTACCATTATGACTGAATGTCATCAGTGCAGGCTTGCTCGCCTCTGCCCCAGCGTCCCCATGCGGCCGCCCTGGGGTTCTGATCTCCGTCACCGGCCAGCCGCGTGCAGACAAGCTGCTATAGTCCTGGTTCGGTCAGGGGCTGATGGCTAATTACTCAATCCATGGGCGCTGTTCTCACAATGCGATCCTCCGATGCGCCTTAACAGTGTCGAGTACGCGTTAATGAACAACCCGCTGCGTGAGTTGTTGCAGCGCCGGTTCGAAGCGCGTCGCCTGCGCCGCCTGGGTGGCCCGCTGAATGGCGGACGGGTCCTGGAAATCGGCTGCGGTCGAGGAGTAGGCATCGAAATTATCCTTAATGACTTTGGAGCCGACACCGTGCATGGCTTTGACCTGGATCCCAGAATGGTTCGGCTGGCGGCTCGTCGGACGGCCCGCTGCGGCGAGCGGGTGTCCGTCTGGCTGGGAGATGCCAGCGCCATCAGCGCCGCGGACGCCAGCTACGACGCCGTTTTCGATTTCGGCATCGTTCACCATATTCCCAACTGGCGCAGAGCGGTTGCCGAGATTGGGCGAGTGCTCAAACCGGGAGGCCGGTTTTACGGCGAGGAAGTGCTGGAGCCTTTCATTGTCAATCCGCTGATTCGCAGCCTGCTCAGACATCCCCTGGCAGATCGGTTCGATCGCAACACCTTTGCGGCGGCGCTGCGGCAATCCGGACTCCGACAGATCCAGTCCGAGCAACTGGGCAGGTCTTTTGCCTGGTTCACCGCACTCAAACCCGCATGAGCAGAGCACAGGCATTCACCCTGAGACCTGCCGCAAACCCGGACCTCCGGGTACTGTCACGGATCGCCATCGAAGCAAAAGCCAGCTGGGGCTATGACCAGGAGGAACTGCAGGGCTGGGCCGACGAACTGACCGTTACCCCGGAGTCACTCGAGGCACAGCTGACTTTCCTGGCAGAGGCCGATGGCGAGATTGCAGGCTTCTTCCAGTTGTCCGGCGACGCGGCCCAACTGGAACACTTGTGGATTCGCCCCAAGTTCATGGCGATCGGTTTGGGACGACGTCTGCTCGCCCTGGCAGCGGCGGAAGCCGCGCGGAGCGGCCAAACGAAACTCGCGATCGACTCGGACCCAAACGCCCGCGGCTTTTACACGGCCTGCGGGGCCGTCCAGGTCGGCGAGTTGCCCGCACCCACTGCCCGGATGCCCGACCGGACCCGCCCCCTGATGGAACTGGATACTTCGATTTTTAAGTGAGGGACTGTGAGCCATGACAGACAGCAACTGCTGGGGCGACGACACGCCCTACAACTATCCCGAACTGGTGGAGGACCTGAATCGGCTGCTGAAGCTGAAAACCCTGCCCATCGGCATGAAGCGGTTTCACAGCATCGAACAGATGGAACAGGTACCGAAAATCCGCCGCCCTGATCCACAGCAGAAGCTGACCACCGACCAGGTCGTAGGTCAGTGCCGCTGGATCGGATACACCATCGGCATCACCATGGAAAACCTGATTGGTGCCCAGTGCGGCGCGGTGGTGGGGCTGCACCCCACCGATGAGGAATTTCTCAGCGGCCGGAATTTCGATGGCGTCTGGTACGGCACCCTGGAGGACAGCGCGGCCCACCAGCGCGCCATGGATTGCGCGTCCCATGGTGACTATCCTGCCCTGGCCGTGTCGCCGCTGACCTCGGGGCGGCTGGACAATCCCGATATCTGTCTGATCTACGCCACCCCGGGACAGATGATCCTGCTGATCAACGGCCTGCAGTGGACCGGCTACCGCAAGCTGGAGTTCAGCTGCGTGGGCGAAAGCGCCTGTGCGGATTCCTGGGGCCGCGCACTGAAAACCGGCGAACCGTCGCTGTCCATTCCCTGTTACGCCGAGCGTAAGTTCGGCGGGGTACAGGATGACGAACTGCTGATGGCCATCCCTCCCAGCTATCTGCCAGGGGCCATCCAGGGCCTCAAATCCCTTAGCGGCAACGGACTGCGCTACCCCATTCCCAACCATGGCCTGGAGCTATCCCCAGCCGCGTCCTTTGCCCGCAGCTACGGCTGACAGCCTGTGGACCGCAGCCTGCGAATCCACATCGTCGGGGCGGGCATCGCTGGCCTGACAACGGCTCTGGCGCTGCGCCGGGCGGGGTTTTCGACCGTGGTATTCGAACAGTCCGCGCAACTCGGGGAAGTGGGAGCGGGATTGACCATCGGCCCCAACGCGGCCCGGGTGCTGCTGCACCTGGGCCTTGAGGACGCCCTCCAGCCATTCGTCCGGGTACCCCGGCACGTCGGTGTTCTGGACGGCATCAGCGGAAAAACACAGTCTGTCCGGGACCGGGGCCCAGCCTACCAGTCCGAGTTCGGCGCCCCCCTTTGGCACATTCACCGGGCGGACCTGATCCAGGTGCTGGCCGAGGCCCTGGCCCCGCAGCCGGCTGACCTGTCCCTTGGACATCAGCTGGCGCAGATCGACCAGGACACGGACCGGGTCACCGTCAGCTTCAAGCACGGCGCCAGCAGCAGCTGCGACCTGCTGATCGCCTGTGACGGGCTGAAATCCGGGGTGCGGGACCAGCTGTTTCCGGGAGACCCGCCCCGCTACACCGGCTACGCTGCCTGGCGGGGCCTGGCCGAGCGCAGCCGGCTGCCCGACCCGGCTATTTACCCGGATTTCGCCATATACACCGGGCCCAATCGCTTCTTTGCGCGTTACGCCGTGCGCCAGCGCAGCCTGGTCAATATCGTGGCGCTGGCGCAGCAGCCGGACTGGGACCAGGAAAGCTGGAGCCTGAAAGCGGACATCCAGCAGGTTAAAGACGCCTATCGGGGCTGGCACCGCGGCATCCACGATCTGCTCGACGCAATTCCGGCAGGCCAGTGCTTCCGTTGGGCGCTGCACGTGCGGGACCCGCTGGATCAGTGGGTGTCCGGTCGGGTGGCCCTGCTGGGTGACGCGGCCCACCCGATGACCCCCTTCCTGGGCCTCGGAGCCGCCATAGGTATCGAGGACGGCTTGATCATGGCCCGCTGCCTGTCGGACTCCGAAAGCGTGGAGGATGCCCTGGCCCGTTACCAGTCCGCCCGGATCAGCCGGGCCAACCGGGTCCAGTCCGAATCGGCCAGGCAGGGGCTGTACCTGCTCAACCGCGACCCGAGCCAGGCCGCGGACCGATCCATGATGGGCGAGGACCCCATAGGGCTTTACGGTTACGATGCGGTCAGCGTAGCAATCTGATCAAGGAACACAAACCCATGAATAGAGTTTTCTTTGGTTGGTGGGTGCTGCTGGGGCTGCTGCTGATCTATACCGCCAACAACGGCATCCTGCTGCACACCCTGCCGCTGTTTTACCCGGAGCTGATCCAGGAGTTTGGCTGGAACGAAGAACAGGTGACCCGGCCGGCTTCCTATTTTTTCATTCTGGCCGCGGTGCTGACACCGATACTCGGCGCCCTGCTCGACCGCTACTCGCCTCGCATCATCATGGCGGTGGGGATCGTGGTGGTCATTGCCTGCCTGGTGTTCTACGGCCGGATCAGCAGCCTGGGCGACCTGACCTTGGTTTACCTGATCGCCGCCGTGGGCCTGGCGGGTTGCGGTCTGGTGCCCAACATGCTGATCCTGACCCGCTGGTTCATGAAATACCGGGGCGTAGCGGTAGGCATTCTGCTGATGGGGTCCAGCCTGGGAGGCGCCATTTTCCCGCTGATTGCCCGGGAGGCCTTCGTTTCCCAGGGCTGGCGCGAGGCCAGTCAGCTGCTGACAGTGGTAGGCGGGATCATGATGGTGGCCGCCATCATCCTGCTGGTGCGAAATCGCCCCGAGGATCACGGCCTCAGCTTGGACGGTGCGGAATCCACCAGATCCGAACCGTCCCGAGCCGATGACGCCGTCACCGGTCTGACACTGGGGGACGCCCTGCGTAAGCCGGCGTTCTACGTGCTGCTGGTCGCCACCGGCGCCTTGTGGTTCTGCATTGTGGGGGTACTGCAGCACCAGTCCATCTTCCTCGGCCAGGACCTGGGCGTGGACAAGGCGTCCCTGCCGGTGATTTTCAGCGTGTTCTTCTGGGCCGCCATGATCGGCAAGCTGATGTTTGGCGTACTGGCCGATTACTTCAGCAAGACCACCATGCTGCTGGTGTCGGTACTCAACCTGATGGCCGGCCTGCTGCTGCTGCGGGCCGCCGACGGCGACAACCCCACCAGCCTGTACCTGTTTGCCGTGGTGTACGGGGTGGGCTTCAGCGGCGCTTTCACCATGATCCAGCTGGTGATCGCCGAATACTTCGCCGGTCCCTCCTACGGCAAGATTCTCGGGGTATTTGCCATGTTCGATTCCGTCGCCGGTTCCCTGGGCATCAAGTACCTGGGGACGCTGCGAGTGGCCGACGGCAGCTACCTGCCTGCCATCAACCACATGGTGGGCCTGTGTGTGGTGGTGGCCATACTGGTTCTGGCCCTGTACCGGCTGGCGCCGAGGCCAGCAGCCCTTCCGACCACCCCCTCAGCTGACGGTTGACCCTGTCAACGAACAGCCTGTTGACCCGCATCCGTTGTGCATCGGTCCGCCCCGGTCAGGCGCACCAGGCTGATGTCGGCGGACACGTTCTCGGATTCCGATTCAAAACGGAAAAGCCCCTGGCTGCAGGAGGTAAAAGAAAGCTCACCCTGACCCCACACCGTCAGGTCCGGTTGCTGCGGCTGGGCAAAACGCCCCCCGCGGGTGGCGCGAATGGTGAGACTGGCGGCTTCCTGCTGGATAGGGCCCTGGGCGATGAACCAGCGTTGCTCACCGGCCTGGCCGGCACTGCCCTGGTAGGTATACCAGTACACCAGCACTTCGCCGCGATCCTCCAGCACCTCCACGTTCAGTCCCTGGCCGTCCTGAGCCGGGTCGTACCAGGATCCATTGAGTGACGCGTCCAGACGGGTTCTGAATCCCTCGGGCGACGCGATGGAGGGAAGGATGTTCTGCCGCAGCCCGGCACCGATGCCCGGCCCCTCATAGTCGAAATCCCCGGCCTGGGTGGTCACCACGAGATCCAGTTCCGGAAACACCAGGATGTACTGCCGCCCCCACCCGCTGGCGTAAAACATGCGGAAGGTCCGGCCCGTGGTATCCGTCATGTGGCCGGTCCACCACTGGTAGCCGTGTCCGCCGCCGCCATCTCCAAAGGTTTCCGGATCCGTCACGCCGTTGCTGTAGCTGGCGGTGGACGCTGTCACCCAGGCTTCAGGCACCAGCCGTTCACCCTGCCACAGGCCCTGATCCAGGTAGAGCTGGCCGATGCGGGCCATGTCCGGGGCGGTGAGCCACAGACCGAAGCCCAGGGGCGCGGTGCCGAATGGCCAGTCGGCGAAGCCGCCGTTGATCTGGCGGTTGCGGCCCACCGACTCCCAGTGCACCTGGCCGATACCCAGGGGCTGAAACAGCCGCTGTTGGGCAAAGTCCTGGGTGGTCATGCCGGTGAGGTTGCGGATGAACCCGCTCATCAGGGTAGAGGCACCGGTGCAGTAGGCAAACCTGCTCCCCGGCGCATCGCTCAGCGGCCAGTCCAGCATGTTGCGGAACCAGTCCGGCCCGGAATGCACCCGGGAAACCGGGTTGGCCGGATCTTCGTAGTCGGTGGACCACTCATCCCAGGCGTAGCCGTGGCGCTGCATCAGCAGGTGTTCCACGGTCAGGTCCGACTTGCCCTGGGGGCTGGCCACGGGCTGGTATTCAGGGAAGTACTCCAGGTGAGGCCGGCTGATGTCCAGCAGCCCGTCATTCACCAGCATGCCCATCAACACGGAACCGACGCTCTTGGTAACGGAAAACACCGGCAGCAGCCCACCGTCATGGCCGTTGTAGGTTTCCTGGTGAACCAGGACTCCGTGACGGACCACTGCCACTGCATCGATGTTGCCCAATTCGCCGGATCGTATGCGGTCACTCATCAGGCCCAGGGCCGCTGAATCCAGTCCCTGGGCCTCGGGCTGGGATACCGGCCAGGGTTGAGCGGGCACCGCCGTGGCAAGCCAGAGCAGCATCAGCGCGGACAGGCTTGGAATGATCTTCATGGGGTACCGGACTGCGGCCCGGGTGAAGCCACCCGGAACCGTACTGCCTGCCTCAGTTCATCTGCCAATCGGGGATGCGGCCCGGCGTCCATGGCGCGCCAATCCCCTCGAGTTCGGATTCCAGTCGTTCAAGCTCACCGGCCACGGCGCGTAACTCGCCCAGGGCAGTCTCGAATTGCCGGGCCGCGACGTCATAGGAATCCCGGTGGGTACCGGTCACCGACGACTGACTCTCCCAGTGACCGCCGATGATGTCCCCTACGCGGGCGGCAATGGACATCGGCGTTCTCTCGGAGCGGCTTGCCAGGGTCTGGTCGCCGGTCATCCGTACCTGCAGATCCTGCAGCCGGCTTCGAATGGCCAGCAGTGCCTGGACCGATTGCTCCTCCGCCGCGGGTGTCGCCGTGATGGCCTGATGCAGGTGCTCGACCCGGTCATCCAGTTCTCCCAGGGCACGGCCGGCACCGCGGACTGCCCGGCTCAGGGCCGCCGTTTTCTGCTGGAAATCCAGCACGGCCTGGCGGTCGTCGGTGATCAGAGCACCTTCGAACATGGGCTTCAGCCGGAATGACACCGGGCCGGCCAGCGGCACCAGTTCACCCTGCTCCCGCTTGGCCAGGCTGACCTGGTATTCCCCGGGAACCGCCAGCGGCCCGCGCGGTGGGGATTGCCAGGGTGAGCGGTTGCCGGAGCCGTTCAGATTGATGGGGTCCGGCGCCGGGTAACGCAGGTCCCAGGCCACCCGGTGGAATCCCTTGCCGGTGGGCCCATCCAGTCGGCGGATGACGTTGCCGTCGGCGTCACGGACGGTGACCACGATGGCGGGCTTCTGTTCCCGGTCTTCCTGGCGCAGCGCATCCCAACTCGGATAGGGGTTGTCTTCACCGTCCTTGGCCCGGGCCTTTTCATCCTCCCGCCGGGTTTCTTTCAGCGTCTTCAGTCCCTCAGCCAGGTGGTAGGACACGACGGCGCCGTGGGGCGGGTTTTCCGCGGAATAGCGGCCGGTGCCGTAATCGCCCTTGCCGCCCCAGCCGCGCCGGTCATCGGGCACGAACAGCCAGGCGTCGCGAACGGCGAACAGGGTAGCCTCTCCAGTCACACCCGTTCTCAGGGGGCTGTAGTCGTCCAGGATGTAGACCCCGAGCCCAAAGGTGCCGATCACCAGGTCGCTTTCCCGCCGCTGGATTTCCAGATCGCGCACGGCGATGGTTGGCAGGCCGGTCAGCTCGTGCCAGGCGCCTCCCCCGTCCGGGGAAAAGAACACGCCGAACTCGGTGCCCACGAACAGCAGCTCAGGATTGACGTGATCCTCGGCCAGGGTATGGGCCGAGCCACGCTCCGGCAGCCCGCCCCCGATCTGCTTCCAGGAGCGACCCCGGTCCTCGGTTTTCAGCACGTAGGGCTTGAAGTCGCCCCGCTTGTGGTTGTCGATGGTGGCGTATGCCACGTCGGCGTCTTGCCGGGAGGCCACGATATCTTCGATCAGAGACATGTCCGGAACGCCCCGGAATGAGTCCACCGTGCGCCAGCTGCCGCCGCCGTCTTCGGTCACGTGAATCAATCCATCATCGGTGCCGGCGTAAATCAATCCCTCCTGCAGATTGCTTTCGTCCAATGCGATCAAGGCTCCATAAATGGAGGTCGATCGATTCTTGGAGATGGCGTCCACGCTCCAGACCCGGCCCATCACGTCCAGCCGGTTGCGATCGATGTCCCGACTCAGATCCTCACTGACGACAGTCCAGCTCTCGCCGCGGTCGTCGGAGCGAAACAGGCGCTCTGCACCGTAGTAAAGCCGGCGGTGGTCATGGGGGGAGATGATCAGCGGCGCGTTCCAGTTCCAGTTGTAATTGAGTTCGCCCTCCGGCGGTCGCGGCGTGATGGACAGTCGCTCGCCGGTGATGCGGTCGAAGCGAACCAGGCCGCCATACTGGTACTGGGCATACACCACGTTGGCATCCGTGGGATCGATCTGGGCCTTGAAGCCGTCGCCAAACTGGGCAATCCACCAGTCGCCGTTGGTGATGCCGTCGGTATAGCGGGTACGGGAGGGTCCGCACAGGGTGTGGTTGTCCTGGGTGCCTGCGCAAACGTTATAAAACGGCTCGTCGTTGTCAGGCGTGGCCCGGTAGAACTGGGCCACCGGGAGATTACGGACGTGGCGCCAGGTCTGGCCACGGTCCCAGGACTCGTAAACGCCGCCGTCGCTGCCGATGTAGATATGGTCGGTGTTGTCCGGATCGATCCACAGCGCGTGATCGTCCACGTGCTTGTTCTTGATGGACAAACGGCTCCAGGTTTTTCCGCCGTCCTCGGAGATCCGGGCAAAGGTGTCCATGGAATACACCCGCTCCGGGTTGTGCGGGTCCACGATCAGCTCGTTGTAGTACTGGGGGCTGGAGGCCATGTAGTCGGAGCGTTTTTCCCAGCTCTCGCCGAAATCGGTGCTGCGGTAGACACCCTGCTGCTCGGGATCGGCCTCGACAATGGCATAGACCACGTTGGGCGCCGATGGGGCGGCCGCCAGGCCAATACGCCCCAGGTCACCCTTGGGCAGACCGCGGCTCAGCTTGCGCCAGGTAGCGCCGCCGTCGGTGGTCTTGTGGATGCCGCCACCGGGACCGCCATTGATCAGGGTCCACACGTGGCGCCGCCGCTGATAGCTGGATGCCACCATGGTGTCGGGCTGGGCCGGATGGATCAGGAATTCATTGATCCCCGTGTCCGGGTCGATGTCCAGCACCTTTTCCCAGGACTCCCCGCCGTTGCGACTGCGGTACAGGCCGCGGTCTCCGCCGGAATTCCACAGCGGGCCCTGGGCCGCTACGTACATCGTCTGGCTGTCCCGGGGGTCGAAGCGGATCATGGAAATGTGCCCTGAGTCTTTCAGTCCCATGTTGGTCCAGCTCTTACCGCCGTCCAGTGAGCGGTAAACGCCGTCTCCGTAGCCGACGCTGCGCTGGCTGTTGTTTTCCCCGGTGCCCACCCAGACCACCTTGGGATTGGACGGATCCAGTTCCACCACGCCAACGGCGTAGGACCCTTCGTCGCTGAACACCGAAGTCCAGGTGATGCCATCGTTCTCGGTCTTCCACACGCCGCCGCTGGCCATGGCGACATAGTGAATCTGCCGCTGGGTGGGATGAAAGGCGAAATCGGATACCCGTCCCGAGGTGAGGGCGGGGCCAATGGCGCGCAGCGGCATCGAAGCCAGCTCATGTTGTTCCTGTGCAAGGGGCGATTTCGCTGAGCAGACCAAAAAAATGGCCAGAAGCGAGGTCAGAATCAGACGCATGTTGAATCCCAAATCAGTATTTGACAGCGCAGTTTACGCGCAGAATGCCAACAACTGTGAACCGCAATTGTGTTTAAAACAATTTTTGCGGCAACGTGAACTGCAGCACAGAAAATTCTGTGCTTGTGAATTGTCATGACTCATCAGGCATTTAACGAGAGGTTCACAACCAGTAGGTGAGAATGCGCTCTATTGTGGACGAGCAAACGGCATTTTTTCCGGTGCGGACCGGCTTGAACCGACAACCGCATGGGTCCATGATGAATGAGCCTTTGTGAGGGAGGCAATAATGATAAATAACGCTACCGTCGCTGCCTGCAGCTGCGGCCGCACCAGGTCCGAAGTCGGGATGGTTCAAATCCTGGCCGGGGTTGGCGTCGGCGCCGCCGCCGGGCTTTTCCTGATTCCCCTGACCGTCGTTGTCATGGTGGCCGCCGCAGCCATCGCGGGATTCAGGCGAATTGTCAAAACGCCAGCGTCCGGTTCGGCCACAGCCCAGCTGCCCGGCCAGGCCTGAGTCCAGCCTCATCGGCTGGAAACTCACTCTCCGCCAGGAGAGTTGGTGCTTTTCACACCCCCGAATCAACCAGAAGCTGCCAGACCGCGGCCCCTCCGGGTTCCCTGCGCCGGGATTTAATTCCTACAAATATATTTCTAATCAATTGGTTACAAACCGTTTCGTGACCGGGACCTCAAAGCTCGGCAGAATGTAACTGTTTTTTCTGAAAATTTAACAAGATATTGGTATGATCTACTTCCAACATCACAGGATGTTGGGTACCGGCGTCATCGATTCTGGAACTTCAAAACGGCCGAACCAATCGAAAGGGGCAGACCGATTCTCGGCCTCCAGAGGCACTCCTCCCCCAATTTCCTACCCTCCCGGCGCGGCCCTGCGGGCCGAACCCGACAGATTTCATGATCTGTTCGTCAGGATGGCGCGGAAATTGCTTGCTTCAAGACAGAGACCGGATTAACCGAGATAATAATTATGAAAGAGGCGATCCAAAACTGCAGCTGTGGCAGACAAAGTGGTCAGGTCAATTTTGGGCTCCTGCTTGGAGGCGTTGCCGTAGGAGCCCTGGCCGGCCTGATTTTCCTGCCACTTACCGCCCTGTTCCTGGGCGTTCTGGCCATTTTGTACATCACCAGGGCCGTCATCCGATGGGCGTCCGGCGGTTCGAAAGGACAGCCAAGCCTGGAAATGACAGCCATCACCCAGGAACTGTCGGCAGCGTCAAAAAAATGACGTAACCGCGCCAGGCCACACCGTCCGACTCCGGCGGGCGGGAAAACCACCTGCCCGGCCTCGCATTCCAACGTGAGCTGGGCTATAAACGTCGGCTTTCCCATGTCCAAGGCCGACCATGCCCGAATCACATCTCCTCTCTGATCGCGTCCGAATTGAAATCGCCGACGGTGTTGCCGACGTCCGGTTGTGGCGACCCGACAAGCTTAACGCCCTGGACCAGGCCATGTTTGACGGGCTGATGGCGGCTGCTGATCAGCTGTCCGGCACCCCCGGTCTGAGGGCAGTGGTCCTCTCCGGTGAAGGCCGATCGTTCTGTGCGGGCCTTGATATCAACGACCTGGCGGCCCAGCAGATTGGCCCGGAAGGGATCAAGGCGATGCTGCAGCCGGCAGAGGGTCAGCTGGCCAACCGTTTTCAACGGGTTGCTTACGACTGGAAACAGCTGCCGGTGCCGGTGATCGCCGCGCTGCGGGGACATGTGTTTGGCGGCGGCCTGCAAATAGCGCTTGGGGCAGACATCCGCTACGCCGCCCCCGACGCGCGGCTGTCGGTCATGGAAATCCAGTGGGGAATCATTCCGGACATGGCGGGCAGCCAGACCCTGCGTGATCTGGTGCGTATCGACATCGCTCGGGAACTGACCTATTCCGGCCGCCGGATAGACGCAGAAGAGGCCGCCCGGATCGGCCTGGTCACCCGCCTGTGCGAAGACCCGCTGGCCGAGGCCCTGTCCACCGCGACGGCTATTGCCAGTCGCAATCCCGACGCCATTCGGGCTGCCAAGCAACTTTTCAATCAGGCCTGGCATGGCGATGAGGCCGAAGGCCTGGCCCTGGAACGCCAACTTCAGACAAACCTCCTGGGATCACCCAACCAGATGGAGGCCGTCATGGCCGGGATACAGAATCGCCCGGCCCGATTCCAGGACTAGCAGTCGGTCGGACTTAGGGAATCGAGGGGGAATCCTGGCTGCCTTTTTGCGGTCCAAGCATCCATGGGATTGATCATTGTTGCATTGATACTGGTCATACTGGTGTTTGGCCCGAGCATCTGGGTGCAGCGGGTACTGAAGAAATACGCGGCCCCGGAGGACCGATACCCCGGCACCGGCGGCGAGCTGGCGCGGCACCTGCTGGACGGGCTGGATATGCAGTCCGTCCAGGTGGAAACCACCGAGGCCGGCGACCACTACGATCCGCTGGAAAAAGTGGTTCGCCTGACGCCCGACAAATTCAACGGTCGCTCCCTGACCGCCATTACCGTGGCCGCCCACGAGGTCGGACACGCCCTGCAGGATCGGGACGCATACGCCCCGCTGAGAATGCGCACCCGGCTGGTGCAGATGGCGCAGCCCGCGGAAAAGGCCGGCGCCGCCCTGCTGATGGCCGCACCTTTCCTGGTGATGTTGACCCGGGCTCCGGGGGCCGGCGGTCTGATGCTGTTGGGCGGCCTGCTGACCCTGGGCACCAGCACCCTGGTCCACCTGGTCACCCTGCCGACAGAACTGGACGCGAGCTTCAGGCGTGCCCTGCCCCTGCTGGTTCACGGCGAATACCTGGTGCCCGGCGATGAACGCCATGCGCGCCGGCTGCTGACCGCGGCCGCCCTGACCTATGTCTCGGGCTCACTCATGAGCCTGCTCAACATCGGCCGCTGGTGGGCCATCCTCCGACGGTAGGTTGTCGGGTCCAAAACCGCCCTGTGCCGGGTAGTTTTCTGGGTCCAAAACCGGCCATCCATGGCCCAGTTTTCAACGTCACGCCTACCAGCCGCCGCCGCCGCCGCCACCGCCGCCGCCACCGGAAAATCCCCCGCCGCCGGAACCGGAGCTGGACCCGGGCGGGGTGGACGACGAGGAGATGGAGCTGGCCAGGCTGGACGACAGACCGCTGACGCTCTTGGAAATATTGCTGGCGGATACCGGACCCCGCCCCGTGTACCAGCCCCGATCCCGCAGCTCTCCAGCCTGTTCCATCCGGGTCAGGACACTTTCGAAGCGATCCACCCAGGTATTGGCGCAGTCCAGCGCCACCGCAAAGGGCAGCAGCTTCTCGAACTCCTCGAAAGTCCTGGGCGGTTCTTTCTGCCGCTCCAGGTCCTGGCGTTCAGCAACACCCAGGTAAAGCCGCAGTCCCTCGATGTGGTCCATCAGCTTGCGTCCCCGCATGGTGGGCGCCTTCATCCAGCCAATGAACAGCAGGTTGGTTGGCAGCAGAATGGCGACCGCAATGAAGCCCGAGGGATTGGCGAACCCGCCGAGCAGCGCCATCACCACAATGACCAGCACGGACAGGCCTGCCCCGATCAGGATCTTGTCGCTGTTGCGGACGAAGTACTTTCGGTCGTAGTCATGGGCCAGGGCTTTTTTCTGGCCGTCCAGGGCAGACTTGATCTTCTTGTGATTGTCGTCCTCGAACACCAGCTTTCGCTTGCGCGACAGCAACCTCGAATAGATGGCCCGCTCCCCGGGCGCAAACTCGACGGTGGGGCCGTCAGCATCCATTTTCTGGACAAAGAACTTCTTGCTCAGCCAGCCGCCCTCCTGGCCAATGCGTACCTTGTCCTTGACCGCCAGGTTGACCAGCGCCGCCGCCATGCAGGTGGAGTCGTACTTCATGCGCCACACGTACCGCAGGGAGGCCGGCGAGTAACCCTCGGGAGGCTCATAACGCGGAATGACGATACCCGCGGCGGGGTCCTTGCCCACCCGCCGCCAGGCGTTGATAAAGAACCAGAACACGCCGGCGATGCCAATCAGCCCGGCCAGTATGGCCAAGTTATCCTTCAGCAGTCGCATGAAGCGGTCCCCGCCCGTGGGTTCCTGGACCAGGCCCTTGGGAAATGCCACGACCACGGTCAGCCCCGAGTAAACACCCAGGCCCCGGGTGGTCATAAACTCGATCACGCCGGGTTCGCTTACCCGGGCCCGGTAATCCTGGGCGGTGGACCCCTGTGGGCCGGTAAACGCGTCCAGCTGCAGGTCCTCCTGGCTCACCGCTGCCGGCAACCGCACCGTGGCGCTGGCCTGCTGAATCCTGAATCCCCAACCATTGCCGGTAACGTTCCAGTAGAGTTCGTCATAGCCGTCAAAAAACCCCAGCTGATAACGGGTCCGGTATCGAATGGTGTAACGATAGCGGCCGGGAGTCAGAAAGCGGTCGGCCTGGCCCAGGTAAATCCGCACCCCGTTCTGATAATCCTCCACCCGGAAGTTCTCGGTGCTGCCGTCCCGGGTGGCCTCCAGCATGGAAAACTCCACGTTGACCTTGTACCCCGAAGTGCTGCGGTAGCGGGTCGGGAAATCACGGTAGATACCGCGCCGGATCTGGCTGCCCTCGGCGTCCACGGTAATCGTCTCCACCACCTCCATGGAGCCATCGACAGACACGGAGATGTCGCTGTGGAACGAGACAATCTGCTCCTCGGCCATGGCCCCGAAGCTGACCAGGCACAGCAGCAGAAGCAGGCCGCGCCTCATGACTTTGCGCCCACGTCAACCGGTCCGCGCGCGCCTGACTCTGCCTGAAAAAAGGCGGCGGTGCCGAATCCGAACGGCGACGCGATCAGACGATCCGGGAACCGTTCAACGCGGATATTGAGGTCCCGGACCGCACCGTTGTAGAAGCGCCGCGCGTACTGCAGATGGTCTTCGATATCCACCAGGTCCTCGGACAGACCGGCAAAGTTCTCACCCGCCTTCAGATCCGGATAGGCTTCGGCCAGCGCCATCAGCTGGTGAATTGAGGCATCCAGGCTTTTCTCCAACCCGGAGATCTCGTCCACGGAAGTGGCCCGCAGCGCCTGGTCCCGCTGGGCAATCACGGCCTCCAGAGTGTCTTTTTCGTGATCCGCGTAGGCCTTGACCACCTTCACCAGCCGCGGCACCAGGTCGTGCCGTCTCTGCAGCTGCACGTCGATATCGGACCACGCCGCCGACACCAGGTTTCGCGCCTTGACCAGCCCGTTGAACAGCCATGCCAGGCCGGCTGCCGCCAGCAGCATCACCAGGAATATGATCCATGCCAGGTCCACCGTCTTGTCTCTCCTCCGCCTGATTTCAGGCCAGTAACGGCCTCAAGAATATTCCCGAAAGGCCGGTGATTCCAAAGGTTTTGTGGTTCTGGCCGATAACCATACCTGAGTAACACTGCGGAAACGGCTCCATCATGAGTGGATTGAAACCCTGGGTATTTGCCTGGCTGCTGGCATCGCTGCTGCACTGTCCGGTCGTGGCGAAGACCATTTCCGTGGACGGTGACCCGGTGGACTGGACGCTGTCTGCGCCTATCTCCAGTAACCTGGCGCACATCGTGCGCGATGCCTCGGGAGAAGGAGAGTTCATCTGGCGGGACGTCCAAAGCGACGCCAGGACCGACTTCTTCAGCCCGGAGTCCGACGCAGAAATGCGGGAATTCCGGGTCACAGGAGATGCCGGCACGCTGTATTTCCTGGTTGAGCTGTCCGACATCACCCAGGTTTCGGGCTCCGGCTCGGTCCAGGTGCAGATCGGGCTCGACATGGACCAGGTGCCGGGGTCGGGCCAGGCGGTGTTTGCCGGTCTGTCCGATACCGGCCTGACCGCCGATGCGGCCTGGGAATACCTGCTGGTCACCCGGCTGGGTTCGGGCAATGCTGTTCCCCATCTTTTCGACACCGGTTTTACCCCTGCACCGCTGGGGAACGCGGCGGTCAGCGATACCCATGACGTGATCGAAATAGCACTGCCGTGGACCGCCCTGGGCCTGTCGGGTCCGCCGGCAGGTCCAGTGCGCCTGTCGGTGGCCGTATTCCGCTCCGACATCAGCGACCAGACCCTGGACATTGCGGCCAGTTCCGACGCCCTGGACGTGGTTGCCAACAACGATTTTCCCGGCGCCAATCTCCCCACTACCAACGAGATGGGTGACGATTCACTGGACTACTTTGTCGATGTGTGGTTCGAAAGCGACGGTGATCCCATGTCGCCTCTGCACATCACCGCCTTCGAACCCGTGCCCGGAACCTTCAACGCCGCGGAATGGATCGAGGTCTACAACCGCAGCGGCCAAAGCATCGACCTGACCAGCTTCGCCACCGGGGACGAGGAAACCCCGGGCGCCACCGAGGGCATGTATCGCTTTCCTGCCGGCGCCGCAATCAGCCCGGGTGAGTTCCTGGTGGTCACCAGGGACGCTTTCGTGTTTGAGCTGGGCAACGGCTTCGACGCGGATTTCGAGATGGATGCCACCAGCGTCACCGTTCCGGATATGACGCCCGACGTGGTCTGGGCCACCGGTGCCTTTATCCTGGATGACGACATAGACGAGGTCATGCTGCTGGACCCCCAGCGCACCGTGCTGGATTCCATGGCCTACGGCGCTCCAAGGCTTCCGGGAGTCGGATTCCTAACGGACCCGACCCCGGGTCAGATTCAGTACCGCACCCCGGTGGACCGCGATCGCAACATGGCGGACGACTTCAGGCTGGTTGCGGTGGACCTGTCAATCAGCCTGACCAACAACACCACCCTGCTGCGGGACGGTGAGACCACCACCTACCAGGTCCAGGTATCCAACCAGGGGCCCGACGACGCCATCGGCGGCGAACTGGTCGCCGACCTGATTTCCGCGCTGATCATCACCGACAGTCAGTGCACCGCCAGCGACCCCGGCACCAGCTGCACGCCCCTGGACACCGGCAGCGGAACGGGCGGTTTTGACCTGCCCGTGGGAACCTCGGTGAGCTTCACTCTGACCGCCACTGTCAATATTGCCGAGGATATTTTCGCCCGGCTGACCCTGCGCGCGGCACCGGACGCCACCGCCGGCGATCGCTTCGCCTCGGATAACGTGGCCGTGGAAAGTGACGGCATTCAGGCCGACGATATCTTCTCGGACAGCTTCGAGAGCGTGCTGTAGGCTTTCAGTCGGTCAGGTATTGACCGAAAATAATCAGAAAATCAAGGGTCTAATGGCCCTTGTGATAGGCATCAGAACCTCGTATAGTCGCGGCTCGCTGCGATTGAGTTATGCGGCTGTGGGCTCACGCCTTGGAATTTCCAATCCGCCTGTACCACCTTCCCGTACCACAAGCTCGGCGACTCCGAAATAATCGGAGATTTTTTGTTTAGTTTATGAGTAATACCGAAATGTCAGAAACCCAAACCGGAACCGTTAAGTGGTTCAACGATGAAAAAGGCTACGGCTTCATTCAGCGCGAAAACGGGAAGGACCTGTTCGTCCACTTCCGTTCCATCGTCGACACCGGCCAGGGCCGGCGGACTCTGAAAGAGAACCAGGCTGTCGAATTCGTGGAAGTGGAAGGCCAGAAAGGCCCCCAGGCGGATCGCGTCGTACCTCTCTGAGCTTTGCAATCCGGCCCGCCCCGCGGGCCGGATTGATCCCCCTCCCATGATGACCCTCTGCGTCAGTGGCCTGAGCGCCACCACCACCTACGAATCCCTGATTGGACTGTTCAGCCACTACGGACCGGTCCATCACCTCTGCCTGTCCGTGGCAGAAGGCAATCCAACCCCCGGGCAGTTTGCCCAGGTCCGCATGGATCACGACGCCGCGAGCCAGGCCAGGCGCCTGCTGGACGGCACCATCCTCGATGGTTACCCCATCAGCGTGAGCGTGGTTGAGCCGCTCGAACCGGCCCCTGCCTGATCACTCCGCTAACTGGCGGACTGACGCAGCAGGCCGATCTCAGCCTCCGTCACCTTCTGCCGGAATTCAGCAAGCTTTCCCTGCAGGAATTCGTTGAGCTGCTGGCGGCCCTGCTGCAGCGATTTTTCCGCCCGCTCGATGTAGACGCGGGCCGCCGGGCTGGGAGCGTCGAAGCTGGACGCCACGTAAAAGTAGGCACCGCCGATCAGGTTGTTCACCTGGTCGTCGTCGTACACGATGCCCTTGGTCCTTGGCGGTGTCCGAAACACCTTTTCCAGGTCGTCCAGGGCCTTGCGGATTTCACCAGCCTCTTTCTGCAGTTCCTTCAGCGCCTCGTCGTCCCGCTGCTTGATCAGCTTGATGACGGTGTCCACGTCGTCCCGGGCATGCAGGATCGTCTCCACCGCGTCCACCGCGGTACGCCGCAAATCCCGCACGGCCAGCAGGGTGCGATAGTTCTCCAGCCGGTCCTCGGCGGAATACGGTGAACGGGGGTCCGGTAAAACCGTGACCTCGGCGCTGTCTTCCTGTTCATCAAGGCTGAGGGTCACGCGATATTGCCCCGGAGGCACCTCGGGGCCGGGTGGCAGGCCGTCATCCTGGCTGCGCCCGGGGCCGCCGGTGGGCCGGGTGCCCTGGTCCGCCCCGGGCAGGCGCCTCACGCCGTCGGCCCTCAGGGGCCAGGTAATGCGATTGATGCCCTGGTAGACGGGGTAGCGGTACTCCCTGACCGTTTCGTCATCCAGAGTCGTGACGGTCAGCTTGACCTTGACCGGCTTGTCCGGCTTGCTGCCGTTGTCCTCGGTCTCCTCGGACTCGATTTTGGCGTCGCGGCGGGCGATTTTACGGTCCCGCTCGAGTTCCTTATCCGGGTGCGCCAGGTCCTCTCCCGAAGCCATGAAGGTAATCATGACCCCGTAAGGCTCATTGGGTGCCCGGAATTCCCCCGACCCGGTGAACCGGGTCCCGGGTGTCTGGTTGGGATCATACTGCTGACCCGGTGTGGTGCTCAGGATCCTGAGCCGCTGGTCAAAATCTTCGGCCTCCAGCCCACGCAGTGCCGAGTAATCGTCCACCACGTAAACCGACCGGCCATGGGTGCCCAGCACCAGGTCGTCCTCCCGGGCCTGGATGGCCATATCCATGACCGACACCGTGGGAACCCCCGCCCGGAACGGGGTCCACTCATCGCCGCTGTCGGTGCTGAAGAACAGGCCAAACTCGGTTCCAAGGAACAGCAGTGACGGGTCCTCATGGTCCTGCAGGACCGAGTGCGCATAACCCCTCAGGTCCGAATCATCGGACAGGTTGCGCCATCGCTGGCCATAGTTTTCAGCGCGATACACATAGGTTGCCATATTGGACCGGCGGTGGTCGTCGAAGACCACGTGGGCCACCCCGGCCTCGTGGGGACTGGGATGGATCATGGGAACCCAGGTGCCCGCAGGCACGCCGCGGACGCGGCCGTCCACCCGGTTCCAGGTCTCACCACCGTCGCGGGTCACGTGGATGCGGCCGTCATCGGTTCCCACCCAGAGCGTACCCTGGGCCACCGGGCTGGGCGCCATGGCGACGATGGACGTGTAGTTTTCTGCCGCGGTCACGTCTGGCGTGAGCCCGCCGGATTCCCGAAAGGTCTGGAATTCCGGGTTGTTGCTGGTGAGGTCGCCGCTGATCACCGTCCAGGACTCGCCCCGGTCGGTGGACTTGTGAACGTACTGGCTGCCGTAGTACACGGTATCCGGGTCGAACGGATCAAAGGCAAAACCTGCGCTCCAGTTGAACCGCAGGTCGCTGTCTTCTTCCGGCGGCGACGGACGCACCACTCGCCATTCACCGTTGTCCAGATCCCAGCGGTAGAGATTGCCGCCCTGGGACATGGAGTAGCCGGTCCGCGAATTCCTTGGATCCGGCACCGTGTCAAAGCCGTCGCCGAATCCCACCTCGCGCCAGTGGAAGTTCAGGATACCGCTGGTCTCCCAGAGCTCGGCGGGGCCGCGCCAGGACCCGTTGTCCTGCAGCCCGCCGTAGATATTGTAGGGATGATCGTTGTCCACCGCGATGTGGTAGAACTGGGCCAGTGGCAGGTTCCTGACGAAGCGCCAGGTTTCGCCGCGGTCCCGGGAAATACCCAACCCGCCGTCATTGCCGGTGATCAGGTGCCTGGGATCCGCCGGGTTGATCCAGAACGCATGGTTGTCGATGTGAATGGTGTTGCTCGCGGCACAGCAGTTGATCGCCGGGAAAAACCGGAATGTTCTTCCCCCGTCGATGGAGACCCGCACCCGGGTGGAGACGTTGTAGACGCGGTTGGCGTCCACCGGGTCAGCAAACAGCTCCGTGTAGTAAAAAGGCCGGTCGGAGATGTTGTAATCGGTGTTGACCGTAGACCAGCTTTCGCCGCCATCATCGGACCGGATCACGGCACTTTTTTCCGCCTCCACCAGAGCCCACACCCGGCCTTTCTGCGCCGGTGATGGCGCAAATACCATGCGTCCCAGTTCGCCCTTGGGCAGGCCGTCCTCGGTGGTTTTCTGCTGCCAGGTCTGACCACCGTCATAACTCAGGTACATGCCTGAGCCCGCCCCGCCGGACTTGAAATGGTAGGGCCAGCGGCGGAACTGCCACATGGCAGCGTAGACCTTGTCTGGATTATGGGGATCCAGCTTGACGTCGGTGGCGCCGGTGGTGTCGTCCACGTACAGCAGGCGTTCCCAGCTGCCGCCCGCATCAACCGTTTTGTACAGCCCCCTGTCCTCGTTGGGGCCCCACAGGGTGCCCAGGGCCGCCACGTAGGCCACGTCGGGATCACGCGGATCCAGCGCTATGCGGTCGATCCTCTCGGTGCTCTCCAGCCCCACCAGCTTCCAGCTCCGCCCACCATCGATGGACTTGTATACGCCGCCACCGATGGAGGTGGAGTTGCGTACATTGCTCTCGCCGGTACCAACCCAGATGATGTCGGGATTGGACTGGTTGATGGCCAGCGCGCCAATGGAAGCCACCGGCTGATCGTCGAACACCGGGGTCCAGTTCAGTCCACCGTTGTCGGAGGTCCAGACTCCCCCGGTGGCGGTTCCCACCACCAGCCGATTGGGATCGGCTGTGACCGCGTCGATGACCGTAACCCGTCCTGACACGCTGGCGGGGCCCACGTTGCGGGCTTTCAATCCCGCCAGCAGCTTGGAGTCCAGCGCCCCGTAGGCGGGGATGGCCGTCGCCACCAACGCGCCGAAAAGTATTGCCCCGAATTTCATCATTGATCCCCTCGCGTAAGAATTCTTATGGGTTGGTCGCAGCGCAGTGTGCGGGGCCCAGGGTGTTGGCTCTGTCAATGAAAGTCAACAGAACTCAGGTCAGGCCGTCCCAGACCAATCGGATTGCGACCAGCAGCAGGAATCCGTAACAGACCCGGTAGAACTGTTCGTCGGAAATGCGGTGATGCAGCCAGGCGCCAAGCCAGATGCCCAACAGGCCAAAGGGCATCAGCAGCAGTGACGCCTTGAGGTTGTCCACCGGGAACTGGCCGAGCCAGGCATAGGGAATCAGCTTCAGGTAGTTGACCACCGCGAACAGCGCCACGGTAGTGCCCACGAACAGCGTCCGGGGCAGGCGCAGGGGCAGCAGGTACATGCTCACGGGCGGCGCGCCGGCATGGGCCACAAAACTGGTGAATCCACCCACGGCGCCCGACAATCCGCCGCGCAGGGCCGAGTATTCCCGCGGCTTCGCCTGCCGCCCGCCCCGCCTCAGCCAATAGTCCAGGGTAAACCACAGCGCGATGCAGCCGATCAACAATCGCAGGCTGTCGCCGTCGAAGTACCGGAACGTCACGGCCCCCACCGCGATCCCCAGTGCTGCTCCCAGGACCAGTACCCGGAGGTTGGGCCGGTCCCACTGGCCCCGGTAAAGCCACAGGCCATAGAGGTCCATGATGCAAAGCACCGGCAGCAGTACCGCCGCTGCCTGCACCGGGGACATGACCAGGGACAGCAGCGGAACGGCCACAATGCCGAGTCCGCCGCCAAAGCCGCCCTTGGAAACTCCGAAAATGAGGACGGCCGATATGCCGGCCAGCAGGAAACCGGGTTCGTTAATCACCGCGGGCGCGGCTTACCCGGCAGACTGGATGTCTTCGCCTTCTGCCGCCTTCAGGAGCTTAACCAGCGCATCGGCAGTCAGGGGCTTGCTCAACAGAAAGCCCTGGACCACGTTGCATTCCAGCGCAGCCAGGTGGTTCATCTGGGCCTGGGTCTCCACACCCTCCGCGATAATATTCAGGCCCAGGCCCTTGGCCATGGCGACAATGGCGTTGACGATGGAAGCCCCGTTGGTCTCCGGGCGGATATCCCAGACGAAAGACCGGTCGATCTTGATGGTGTTGATAGGCAGCTTCTGCAGGTATCCCATGGAGGAATAACCCGTACCGAAATCATCGATGGCGATCTTTACTCCGTGCCGGGACAGCAGGTTAAGCTTGTTGGCCACGCTGTCCAGGTCGCGCATGATGACGTTCTCGGTGATTTCCAGTTCCAGCGCACTGCCGGGGATCTGGAATTCATCCAGCATGGAGACGAAGCGGTCGACCTGTTCGTGGGCCAGCTGCATGGCCGACAGGTTGACGCACAGGGTAAACTCCGGCAGTCCCTGCTCACGCCAGGCCCGCATATCGGACAGCGCCTGTCTCAGCACCCAGTCCCCCACGGCCATGATCAGCCCGCATTCCTCGGCATGGGGCACGAAATCCACCGGCGACATCAGGCCCTGCTCGGGGTGGTTCCAGCGCACCAGGGCCTCCACCCCGACGATTCGGTTGTTGCGGATGTCGAACTGCGGCTGGTACAGCAGTTCCAGCTGGTCATTTTCAACCGCCTTGCGCAGGCCGGACTCCAGCGACAGCAGGTGCGACACCCGCGCCTTCATCTCGTCATCGAAGAACTCGTAGCCGTCACGCCCGTTTTCCTTGATGTGGTACATGGCGATGTCGGCGTTCTTGATCAGGGTGTCCATGTCAGCCCCGTGCTCGGGAAACGCGGCGATGCCGATGCTGGTACTGACAAACACTTCGTGATTTTCCAGCATGAATGGCTGGCTCAGTTCTTCGATGATCTTTTGCGCGGCGTGGGCGGCGTCATCATGGGAGTTGATCTGGGGTATCAGGATGATGAACTCGTCTCCCCCCACCCGGGCAATGGTGTCTCCTTCGCGCATGGAACCACGCAGCCGGGTGGCCACCATCTGCAGCAATTCGTCACCCCGGACGTGGCCCAGGGTGTCGTTCACCAGTTTGAAGCGGTCCAGGTCGATGAACATCACCGCCAGCCCATGCTTGCTGCGGCGGGCCTGGGAGATCGACAGGTGCAGGCGGTCCTTGAACAGGGCCCGGTTGGGCAGACCGGTCAGCAGATCATGAAAGGCCTGGTAGCGGATCACCTCCTCGGCGCGCTTGCGCTCGGTGATGTCCCGGGCGACCCCATAGGTGCCCATGTAGCGCCTCGATCCCTGGGGGTCTTCCACCACATACATACCCATGGAGCTGAGCTCAATGGGCAGGGTGTTGTTGTCGAAGATCCGGGGAGACGCCGAGCTGTCCTTGCAGCGCAGCCGCAGCTCCACGTTGCGGGTTGCGCGTTCGCCGGTACGCCGCTCGTTGAAGATATGCGTTGCCTTGTCCAGGTCTTCGGGATAAACCAGGGTGGAAAAATGCTGGCCGATCAGTTCTTTCGGCTCGTACCCCAGCAGCGAGGCAATGCGGGTATTGATAAAGGTGAAGCGGCCCTTGCTGTCCAGCATGTAGATGATGTCGGGCGAGCTGTTCACCATGTAGCGGTACAGCCGCTCCGAATGGGCCAGCTTGCCCTGGATGCGCTGGTTCTCCTGGATCAGGTGACACTTGCGGATGGCGTTTTCCACCGTCAGCGTCAGCACCTCGGGAGCATAGGGCTTGCGCAGATAATCGTACGCGCCATGGCGCAGGGAATGGATGACGTTTTCGATGGAGGTGTCGCCGCTCATCACGATGACGGTGACGTCCAGCTCGCTTTGCTGGATGAAATCCATGACCTCGATGCCGGTCATGCGCGGCATCATCAGGTCGAGGAGGAGCACGTCATATCGCCGTCTCTTCAGTTCGGCGACGGCGTCTTCTCCGTTGTTGACAACGGATACTTCGTACCCCTGGAGCGTGATCAGGGCTTCTACGCTCGCAGCCGCCCGCTGGTCATCATCCGCAACCAGAATACGGCCATTAAACTCTGTCATGTTACGACCCCCGGTCGTCTTATATCATAACCCGGCCATTCTTGTGTGCCGGTTCTTTGCCATGGCCTGGGCTATGGCTGCCGCGCGGTTTTTTCCGCTTTCCGCTTCCTCCGCTCCACCGTCTTCCTGGGCAACAGCACCCGGAACGTGGTGCCGATGTCTTTGCCGGTCTTGAAGCCGATGGACCCTTCCAGCCCTTCCACCAGTTCGCGGACGATGGAAAGGCCTATACCTGCATGTTCCTCACCCTTGGTGCTGACCACTGGCTGGAATAATTTTGCCTGAATATGATCAGGAATTCCCGGCCCGTCGTCCTTTACCTCCAGCTCAACGTACGGCGTGCCGTCAACGTTGAACCAGTCACGCGTCCGAATGCGCAGGTTTCCACCGTCCTCCATGGCTTCCACGGCGTTGCGGATCAGGTTGATCAGAACCTGCTTCAGCGCGCCTTCGCTGCTGACGATCGGTGGCAGGGAATCGTCCAGCTCGAGCTCCACTTCTATCTTACCCGAAGACAGCAGCGACGCCTCTGACACCCGGACGAGATCCTGTATCAATGAATTCATCGCCACCGGCTTTCGCTCCCCTTCCTGTTCTCCGCGGTCCCCGGTCAGCTGCTGAATCAGGCCGGTGGCTCGGACCAGTTCCTGCTGAATGATGTCCAGGTCCTCCCGTGCCGGATGGCCATCCCCCAGTTTTACATTCAGCACCTGGATGTAATTGCGGATGATGCTCAGCGGATTGTTGACCTCGTGGACGATCTGCCGGATCCGCGGGCTGGCGCCCGTTTCCTCAGCCGCTGGCGCCTCGGCTGCGGACTCGGGGATGGTCTCAACCAGTGAATGGGCCGCCGCATCCGCCAGTTCCTGCAGCAGACCGACGCGATTCTCCAGTCTGGCCAGCTGGCTTCGATCAATACCCAGCACCAGGACCCCCAGGCGGCGCTCCATCAGGCGAATGGGCAGCATGGCCAGCCCCTCGGACTCCAGCCGACGCTGAATCTGCCGGTCCACGACGTTCACGATGGGGCTATCGGGATCGAAGGAGTGAATCATGCAGGCGTCCAGCAGCGACCGTGCCACCAGACTGCGGCCGTCGCTGATGCGGATCTGGAACTCCTTCGCTACAGAACCGGCATCACCGAGACTGTCTCCCCGAAGCATCTGTTCATCGGGGTCCACCCGAAACACCATGGCGCCGCGGGCACCGCTCATCAGGCAGGCATTGCGCTGCAGTACACCCAGGCCGTCCGAAGCATCACTCCGACCCGGCGCCCCCAGACCGCCCAGCAGGGCCATGTCGCGGATCCTGGAAGCCAGGGCCTCGGACCTGGCGCCCACCGAGCTCAGCAGCCCACTGTCCTCGGGCTCGTCGGTTGCGTGTCTCAGGTCCAACCTGCTGCAGACCTCGGCAATTTCTTCCCGGGCCCGGGCCATCAGGTCGACAACGCCGGCATCGTTGATTCCCAGCAGGGACTCCGCGGAGGCCGAGGTTCCGTCGCCGTCAGTCAGGCTGGCAGCGACAAACACAATTCGCACCAGCGGGTGGGCGTCCAGCAGGTAGTCCTCGGGCTGATGGTGATAGCGGACCGCGTCAGCCAGGAACGGGTTCAGCCCCCATCCCTCCAGCAGATCAGCACCCAGGTCCGGATGGCTGACTCCGTACTGCTCCTGCTCCTGGATCAGGCGCTGGAGGACGTCTCGCACTGTGGCGCAAAGATCTCCGTAGACTTTGCCCTGGCTGCACCAAAGCACCATTTCCCCCAGGTTGTGCAACAGGCCGCCGAGATAAGCTTCCTCCGGTTCAGGGTATTGCAGATGCCTCGCCAGCCGTCGGGCGATCACCGCGCAGCGTACGCCGGACCGCCACTGGTGAACCAGCGTCTCCAGCCCGATGCCGTCGGCCGCCGGAGCATCAACCGCCAGCGTCCGCAGTCCATCCCGACCCAGCAGGGCCACGCGATCGTGCAGGGAATTGCCGGCCGCCCCCGGGCTGTTCGCCGTCAGAGCGAAAACCCGGGCCACCAGGGCCGGATCGCGACTCACCACCGCGAAGAGTTCTTCGGAATCCACATCGCGGCGGGCGCAGGCGTCAATCAGATCCACCAGCACGTGGGGCAGCGAAACAAGCCGCGCGGAGTCAAACCGGTCGGGCCGCGCGGAGTCAAACTGGTCAGGCCGGGTGTTCATTCAGACCGTGCCGTCCAGGGGGGATAAATTCCCGACGGTTCGGCACCGGCGCGCGCCGCGCTCTCCCGGTAACGGGAAACCACGACGATGACCAGAGGTAGTGGGGGTGCTCTGAGCCGTTGACGCTGTCCCCCCGCGGCCCATGATTTATGCAGCCGGGAGGTTGTCAAAGCCAAACATGGGGCGCAATGATAGCGTTTCGGCGGCGGTATTGAAATGTGCCGCCACACGCTCAGGTTGCTCCGTTGCTGGCCGATCCGTCCGATGAGCTGCCGCTTATGCCCGCTGACTCGCGGATCCGGGTGCCGCTGATCACACGATTTCGGCCTTCACGCTTGGCCTGGAACATACGTTCATCGGCCAGGTCCAGCAGGCCGCGGATGTCTTTGCCGTCCTCGGGATAACAGGCCACACCGAGGCTTGCGGTCAGCTGCGTGGTGGTGTTGCCCACGGGAAACTTGGTGCGGGAAATGCGTTCCCGTATTGCCTCGAGGCGGAAGTGAATCTCTTCCCGATGGGTTTCCGGGAACAACAGCACGAATTCCTCACCCCCGACCCGGGCCAGCAGGTCCGTGCTGCGAATGCAGTGCTGCAGCTCCTGGGCAATCACCTTCAGGGCCTGGTCACCCTGGGCGTGCCCGTGGGTATCGTTGATGTGCTTGAAGTGATCGATGTCCAGCACCGCCACCGCGAGGGGCCGCACGTAGCGCCGTGCGCGGTCCATTTCCTCCCGGGCGCGCTCCTCGAAGTAACCCCGGTTGTGCAACCCGGTCAGGACGTCTGTCAACGACTGGCGGCGCAGGTAGGTGCTGCGCACGATAACGAAACATACCAGCAGGGTCACAGCCATGAGCACAACCAGCCGGCCGTACTGCATGCCCCAGGTAAAGCCGCCGTAGGCCGGTGACGCCATGGCGTTGATGTCCCAGCGGGTGTCGGCGAATATCACCAGGGAGAGGTACTGCGCAGCTGCCGTCAGCCCGGTCAGCAGCGCCAGTCTCCAGTCGTACCGCAAAGCGCAGAAACCCACGGCCAGGAAGTAGGCTTCAAACAGTATCCGGCTGTTGACCGCCGCATCCGGGCGTCCCAGCAGCACCAGCATCCACAGTCCGCCGGTGACGATGGACACGTCCACCAGGCTGGACATCCAGCTCATCCACGCAGCGTAGTGCCGGCGGATCAGGTACAGCATCAGCAGCGCCCAGGCGATCAGCGCGATGTTTACTCCCAGCGCCGCCGATACCAGGTCTCGCTCAAACACCGGCGTGACGTGCATCAAAAGGATGACCAGCACCAGCGCCAGGCGGATGCCGCCCACCAGCAGCTCGCCAGACGCCGCCATGCGTGTCAGCAGCGGGTCTCCGGCCCGTCCGGCCTCGCGCAGGGCGGCCTGCAGCAGGGTCATCAGCCCGGGCTGGCCGTCCTCGGCGCCAACGGTGCCAGCGGCCGGCTGATAAGCTGTTGTCCATCCATTTTTCATGCTCACATTGTATCGGACCGCACCCCAGTCAAATTTCAACTTTTGTTTCTTACTGCTTGATTTAACGTTTGTTTTTACTTCTCGACGGTAGGTAATCACCGACGGTCGGGAGGAGTGTTAGACTGGGGTCAATCCAGGGCGATCCAGGGCGGATCTGCCCTTTTGTTTTTGGACGCCCAGGCTTGAGCGCACCACCAGTTCACCATCGACAGCGCGTGCTGACCACCGTGGTAGCCGGAACCGGAATCAGCGTGGTGGATGCCAGTGCCGCTACGGTGGCCCTTCCCACCATTGCCGCCTGGTACGGCGCCGACCTGCCCACGGTTCAGTGGATCATGACCGGCAACCTGCTGGCAGTGGCAGCGCTGCTGGTACCCATGGGCAGACTGGGTGATCTGGTCGGGCGCAAACGGCTGTTCGTAGTGGGATTCGCCCTGTTTGCAGCGGCGTCGGTGGCAGCGGCCCTGTCTCCGGGCATCGGCGTGTTGATTTCGGCCAGGATCATGGCCGGCATTGGTGCATCCATGGCCCAGGCCAACGGCATCCCTATCGCGCTCAACCATTACGGCGAGGACCGCCGCGGCTACGTCCTCGGCATCCAGATGGGCGTGGTGGGCCTGGGTGGCATCACCGGCCCGGCCCTGGGCGGGTTTATCACGTCGTTCATCAACTGGCAGAGTATCTTCTGGGTCACCGCCGCCGGCACCCTGCTGGTGTGCCTGGCTGCCCAGCTGGTGTTTCGGGCCACGGGACAGCGGGACCCCCAGGCGGCGCGCCGGTTCGACTGGTGGGGCGCCCTGCTTTCGGCCGGGTTCCTGGTCGCCCTGCTGGCCGCGCTGACCAGTGGCCCCCGGGTCGGCTGGTCCCATCCGGGATTCTGGACCGGGCTGATCCTGGCGGCATGCCTGCTGGTGGCATTCATCGTCTGGGAAAAACGGTGCCGGCACCCCATGCTGGAACTGTCCATGTTCGCCAGCCCCCTGTTCTCACTGGGGGTACTGGCTTCAGTGGCCCATTTCATGTCCATGTCCTCGGTGCGCTTCCTGGTCCCGTTTCACCTGACCGCCGTGGAAAAGCTGAGCCCGGCCCAGGTCGGCCTGGCCCTGGTGCCGGCAGCGGTGGTCATTGCCACCGTCGGTCCATTTGCCGGGCGGCTGTCTGATTTCTGGGGAGCCCGGCGTGTAGCCAACCTGGGGATGATCGTCACCGCCGGCGGGCTGATGGTGCTGCTCGGACTGAACCCCGACGCGGGTACCGGACCGGTGATTGGCGCGCTGATGCTGATGGCCCTCGGGGGTGCGGTGTTTCACGCGCCCAACAGCAGCTCCATCATGGGAGCGTTGGATCAGCAGAGGCTGGGCGTGGCGGCAGGTTTCATCAGCCTGTCGCGCAACGCGGGCAATGTCATCGGCGTGGCCCTGACGGCGGCCCTGGTGTCCGCCACCATGGCCCGACGGGGCCTGCCGCCGGTACTGGATCCGGCCGCCAGCGACACCCCCACGCTGGAAGCCTTCGACCAGGGGGCCCAGGTGGTCATTACGGTGTTGCTGGTGATACTGCTGACGGTGCTGCTGTCTATCCTGTGGACCCTGTCGCGCAAGAGCGCACCGACCGGGTCCGCCCGGTGATCCATGGAAGGCTCAGTGGGTATGCAGCGGTTTGACTTCCGAAGCCCGGCAGATTTCCTGGTAGAAGTCGAGGTAGCGGCGCCGCAATTTGTCAGCGAACGGGTTCGCGCGCTTTTCAGCATCCACGTCCAGGCTTTCCCAGTCTTCTTCGGTCAGGTGCGCCTCGGCCAGACGATACAGGCCGGACTCTTCCCGGGCGATGTGTAAACGCTGACCGCGCACGTACTCGTGGCAGGCTTCACCCAGCTCTTCCTGACTGACCAGACTGCCGTTGACCACCGCACGCAGCATGTCCAGCAGCTTCAGACTGCGCTGGCCGTTGATCCGATGTTCTTCGCGTAACTGCTCGATCAATTCGCTGGGCTGCTCCAGGCGCTGGCAGATGCGCGCAAACATCAGCTCTTCACGGGGATGGTGGAAAAGGTCGGGGTGATGGGTCATGTAAAGCAGTATGTCCAGCATGACCGGGTACTGCGGTTCTTCACCCTGCTCCATGCGGCGCTCCTCCCGGGACAGGAGCCCGAGAAGCTGGATCATTTCTTCGTGTTCTTCCCGCAGTTGCTGTACGAAATGGCGCAACGCTTTTCTCAAAAAATGCCTGTTTTTCAAGCATTTTGAGTCTAACGCCGCACCCCTGGACCCGCATCAGTAGATACCGAGGCCCGGCCGCCGTCCGGCATAACCAGGGCCACAACCAGGCCATCGACACCCACGATTCGCGGGTGTTCAGGCCTTGCAGGAGCATGGTATTCCGGCTGGGCTGGATACGCCGCGTGCCTGAGTTGTGCAAGAAGGTGGGCGGCCCGTCGTCATCCTGCTGTCACACTGCCCGGCTAATCTTTGCCCATTGTTAAGGCCCCTCTCCCTCCCCACGTTCTCTTGACACGAGGGGCGATCGCTCAGCCGGCTTCGCGTTGAAACCGGCTTTTTTTTTGCGCTGAAGTTAAGATACCCGACATGGCCCCACCGCAGTTCAACGCCGGCGACCCTGCCGCGCATCCGGCCGGATAGGCCCATGGCCCTGGCCTTCCATCGCGAGGAAAGCGCGGGCTCGGGCCTGCGGCGCATGGCTACAGAACTGCTGGATGACGCCCGTTTCCGACTGGCGCACTTCAGCAAACCCGACAAGGACATTCACGAAACCCGCAAGAACGTCAAAAAGCTGCGGGCGATTCTTCGGCTGGGCCGATTTGGCCTGGGAGACCTGGTGTACCGGCGGGACAATGAATTCCTGCGGGACCTCAACCGCACCCTGGCCCTGATGCGCGAGGCATTTGTGCATATCAAGCTGCTCAATGCCATGCAGCAGCAATTCGAGCAACTGCACGAAGCCGACATTGCGGTGCTGAAGGAAGAGCTGGAGCAGGAGCACCAGCAGGCCATCAGTGACTACCGCGACTCACCGGACCGGCAGGACGCCCTGGCGCGGCTGGACGTGATGCTGGCCGCGGTGTCCCGCTGGCCGGAATTCGACCGGCCGCGGGAGGTGCTTCGCTGCGGTCTGGAGGCCATTTACGGCCGCGGCAGGGAAGAACTGGCGCAGCTGCAGCACCAGGTCAGCGACGAGCATTTTCATGACTGGCGCAAGCGGGTGAAATACCTCTGGTACCACCTGCGCATGATGGCTCCCGCCTGGCCCCAGGGCATCCGCAGCCAGGCCGCCATCCTGTCGGAGCTGGCTGAACTGCTGGGGGATGATCACGACCTGGCGGTGTTCCACCAGGAGATCCTGCACGGTGACATCCCGCTGAAGCCCGCCCAGCGCAAGGCCCTGATCAACGGCCTGGTTGACCGCCGGCGGGATTTCGCGTTCCAGGCCATTGAGGTCGGAAAGCGGCTGTACGTTGAGTCACCCGAGGCTTTTTCCCAGAGGATCATGGCCTACTGGGACCAGTGGCAGCAGGGAGTCTCGGTCCAGGTGTCTGCGGGCAGCTGATCGTTTGCCCCACCAGGAACTCCCGGCCGGCAAAACAATCCAATGCAGGAGCTCCAAGGAAAATCGCAGCAATGACAAAACGGATGACTTTTTGGTTCACTGGACTGGTACTGCTGGGTCTGTCCGGCCAGGCCGCGGCACTGATGTCCGAGGAAGCGGAAATCAAGCTGGGCAAGGAACTCCATCCCAGGATCCTGGCCGAGGTTGGCCCCTACCCCGATCCGGAGCTGCAGGAGTACATCAACCGCATCGGCCAGGAGCTGGCCGCCATCAGCGATCGGCCCGACCTGGAATACCATTTCACGGTGCTGGACGATGACCTGGTCAACGCCTTTGCGCTGCCCGGGGGCTACATCTACATCACCCGCGGCATGTTGGCCCACCTGAACTCCGAGGCGGAGCTGGCGGCCGTCCTGGGCCACGAAATCGGGCACGTCACCGCCCGCCACTCGGTCAAGCGCGACAGCCAGCAAAAGCTGCTGGGCGCCCTGGCCGCCATTACCTCCATCGCCGCCAAGAGCACCCTGGCGGGTGAAGCCACCAACATGGTCGGGCAGGTCATGGTGACGGGATACGGTCGCGATCAGGAACTGGAAGCCGATGAGCTGGGCGCCAAGTTCATGGCCAAGGCCGGTTACGAAACCAACGCGGTTACCGCCACCGTGGCCCTGCTGAAGCAGCGCGAACAGTTCGAACGGGAGCGCGCCCGGGCCGAAGATCGCGAACCCCGGATCCCCCACGGTTCCTACCGCACCCACCCCGACAACGACAAGCGATTCAGAGAGGCGGTCAAGGCGGCCCAGGCCTACACGCCCGACCTGGCCAAGCTCCGCCCGGACAACTCGGCCAAGTTTCTGAACATGATTGACGGCATTGCCTTTGGTCCCAAGCGGACCCCGGGCACCCTGCGCAGCAACTATTTCTACAACGCCAAGTACGGTATCAAGATGAAGTTCCCCGAGAACTGGCGGGTGGAAGGGTCAGCTTCGCGACTGCAGGCCATCTCGGATAACAACGACGCGGCCCTGGAAGTCTCGGTGGTGGTGCCCGGGCGCACCATGACCGCGGCCGACGTGCTGATGAAGAAATTCGCGCAGAACAAGCTGAAGGACGGCAAAGACATCACCATTGCCGGCATGAGAGCCCATATCGCCACGGTGGACCGGTACTCCGGGGGTCCCTACGGCGCCCGCCCGGCTCGCATGGCCGCCATCCTGGACAACCGGGTCCGACGGGCCTACGTGTTTGCAGGCACCGGCAAACGCGACCTGAGCCGCATCGCCGCTGACGGGGACTTCATCGGCGCCATCTTCAGCTTTGGCCGCATGACCGCCGCCGACCGCACCCTGGCGGAGGCACCCCGCCTCAAGATTATCCAGGCTGAACCCGACACCACCTACGAGATCCTGGCCAGGACCTCAGCGGTGCCCACCTATGCCGAACAGAATATTCGCCTGCTCAACGGCGTCTATCCGACGGGCCAGCCCCGTCCGGGAGATCTGATCAAGACCGTGGATTAAAAAGCTGCCGGTCCGGTTTTCCCGAAAAACCCCAGCGTTTTCAACAATGCTGGAAGCCTTGTTAATACAAGGCCTTATGTCATGGAACTGCAACATTCAATGCCTGCTGAAAAACCGCACATTTCTCGCGCGCGCAGGCGTTAAAAACTCGTTATACTCCCGGCACATTCACGCGGACTGGGAGACCCACGAATGACCTTTTTCCTGCGCGTTCAGCGCCCCGCTTTGAGATCCACCCTCATACTCAGCACCCTGCTTCTGCTGCTGTCAGCAACAGGCAGCTGGGCTCAGCAAACCACTGCGAATATTCGCGTTGCCCTGGTCAATTCGGGCGGTAACCCGGTCAGCGGCGTGGCCGTCCGGATTACCCACCTGCCTACTGCCAGGGGACAAACCATCACCTCCAACGCCTCCGGACTGGCCACGGCCGGCGGACTGGTGGTCGGTGGCCCGTACCGGGTTGAACTGGTCAGCGGCTCCGACTTCCAGGCTGACCCCGTGGAAAACATTTTCCTGGAGCTGGGCCGAACCCGGGTGGTGGATATGATCCTGGTGCCTGCCGCCAGCATTGAAGAGGTCCTGGTCACCGCCAAGATACTGACCCAGAAGCTGCGCGCCGGCGTCGGCCGCGATTTCGCGTCGGACCGCATCGAAGAGATTCCGTCAATTTCGCGAGACTTCGTCAGCACCATCGCCACAGACCCCAAGGTCCTGGTGGACAACAGCGTGGCCCGGGGACCCGCGGTATCCATGGCAGGTCAGAACTTCCGCTTTAACAGCGTGACCATCGACGGTGTGGCCCAGAACGACAACTTCGGCCTGTCCAAGAACGCCTCGGCCACCCAGCGTTCACCCATTTCCATCGACGCTGTGGAAGCCGTCAACGTCAACCTGGCGCCCTACGACGTCACCTACGGCAACTTCGTCGGCGGCAACATCAACATCGTCACCAAGTCGGGCACCAACGAGTTCCACGGCAGCATCTTCGGCTTCACCACCAGCGACAGCCTCACCGGCGACGAGACCGAAGACGTGCCTGACCTGGGCATCGGCGACTTCGACGAAGACGTTTACGGTTTCAACCTGGGTGGGCCCATCATCGAAGACAAGCTGTTTTTCTTCGTCAACTATGAAAAGTTTGAAACCACCCTGCCCTCCAACACCCAGACCATCGACAACATCGCAGGTGTGGAACAGGCCGATGTGGACGAGGCCATCGAGATCTTCAACACGGTCTACGGTTTCGATCCCGGCCGCTTCGCCGACACCGACGTGGACGAAGACGAGAAGCTCCTGATCAAGCTGGACTGGAACATCAACGACGACCATCGCGCCGTGGCCAGCTACCAGCGCGCCGACGGTGACGTGCTGTTTGACGATTTCCCGGAAATCGCGGCGCTGCAGTCCAACCGCTACAACATCAACGAAAAGCTGGACGCTTACTCGGTGCAGCTGTTTTCCAACTGGACCAACAACCTGTCCACCGAGTTCAAGATCGGCACCAAGGACGTGGAAAACCGCCAGATCAGCGTGGACACGGTCAACCCTGACTTTGCCGTGACCGCCCCCGGCGGCGGCACCATTGCCGCAGGCGGCGACCGCTTCCGCCACACTAACGAGCTGGACAACGAGTCGGACATCTTTAAGTTCAAGGCCGACTACATTCTCGGTGATCACACCATCACGGCGGGCTGGGAACGGGAGAAGAAGACCGTCCGCAACCTGTTTCTGCCTTTCTCCAAGGGGCAGTACATTTTCAACTCGCTGGACGACCTGCGGAACCGCAATCCGTTTATCGTCCTGTACGGCAACTCCAATACCGGGGTTGGCGTGGACGCCGAGGCCAACTTCTCCCTCACCACCGACAGCTTCTTCATCCAGGACGAGTGGCTGGTCAACCAGGACTTCACCCTGACCTACGGCCTGCGGTTCGACGAACTGTCCAACGACGACGATATTCCGTTTAACCCGGCCTTTGCCGAGCGCAACGGCTTCGACAACACCGAAAACCTGGACGGCAAAGACCTGGTGGCGCCCCGCATCGGCTTCACCTGGACCCCCACGGATCGCCTGACGCTCCGCGGTGGCGCCGGCCTGTTCGGTGGCGGCACCCCGCTGATCGTGCTGTCCAACAGTTACTCGGGTAACGGCATCACCCGGACCTTCGCGTCCTTCTTCGCCCAGTTCTTCGGACCGCCGGTGTCGGACATCATCGCGGAAGCAGGCCAGCGCCTGCCGGACCCCAATGCGGGATTCGACCTGTTTCAGCCGTTGATCGGGGTCAACCCGTTAACCGCGGTGGACGCCATCGACCCGGACTTCGAGATTCTCAGCTCCTGGAAATACAGCGTTGGCGCCGACTACGCGCTGGACCTGTCCGGCTGGGGCTGGGGTGACGACTGGAACATCTCCGCCGACATCATCCTGACCGACGTCAAGGACGGCTACGACATCTACGAAGGCCGCCGCATCCAGGTGGGTACCGCGCCGGACGGCCGACCGATTTATGACTTCCCCGCCGACGGTGACTACATCGTCACCAATACCGGCGACGGCAGCAGCGAGATCCTCACCCTGGGCCTGGACAAGGCCTGGGACCTGGACATCGGCACCATCGACATGTTCCTAGGCTACACCTACCAGGACGTGGACGAGGTCCGCTCCTACAACCGCTTCGTGGGCTTCGAGACCTACGCCTTCGACGCGCAGTTCGACCTGAACAACCCGGTGGAAGCCCCCTCCAAGTTCGAGGTGGAGAACCGCTTCATCGCCACGGGCACCTGGCGCAACCAGATCTGGGGAGATAATGACACCTCGGTCAGCGTCATTTACCAGGGCCGCTCCGGCCGTCACTGGACGCCGGTATTCGGCAGCGGACCCGCGGCCTTTGGCGGCACCTTCCTGGCCGACTTCGGCAGCGAGGGTGACAACCCCGGTGGCCAGCTGTTCTACGTTCCCACGGGCGTCAACGATCCCATTGTGACCGGTGACCCGGGCTTCCTGGCCAACCTGGATTCCTTCATCGACGACGTCGGCTGTCTGGCAGGCGCACGCGGCCAGATCGTTCAGCGCAACTCCTGCACCACCGACTTCATCCACCTGTGGAACCTGCGGTTCACCCAGGAAGTCGGCATCGGCGATAACGGCAACAAGCTGGAGTTCATCATGGATATCGAAAACTTCGGCAACCTGCTGAACGACGACTGGGGCCGGGTCAACAGCTACACCGCCCCGTCCAACGTGGCCCTGGCGGATGTATCCATCAGCCCCGACGGCTCCCAGTACATCTACTCGCCGGCACCCGGCGCCTCGGGATCCCAGATCGTGGCCCGTCCGGCGGTGGCTCGCCTGCCGTCAACCTGGCGGATACAGCTGGGCGTTCGTTTCCGCTTCTGAACCAGCGAGAACATTGCAGAAAAAGGGGCCGAATCCGGCCCCTTTTTTATATAATCCGGAATCATTCTCATCTGGCATTACCGCCGCGAGGGATCATCTTGAAATCTGTATTGAGGACCCTGCCGGGCGCCCGGCGCTCTGCTTTGTGGATGGGGCCGCTGCTGCTGGCCCCCACGCTCGTGCTGGCCCAGTCCGACACCGGAGAAGACACCGGGGAAGACAGCGACGACAAGCGAACGCTTCCGCCAATTTCGGTGTGGGACTATGGCATCGCCAACGAACGCCCGGCCGACAGCTTCCCGGCGCCGGTTACCGCACTGCGCTACCAGTCAGCCATCGACATCCAGTCCCGGGGATTTGCCGAAGGCCAGGCTGATATCACCATTCGCGGCGGAATCTTCGAGGGGACGGCGGTGCGGCTCGGCGCCGCAACCCTGTTCGATCCCCAGACCGGTCACTACGTACTGGAAGTGCCGCTGGACCCGCGCATGCTGACCGCGCCCCGGGTGGACACCGGCGTAGAAAACGGCCTGTACGGCTTCAACTCCACCGCGGCCACGGTGGGCTTCGACTGGACCCCGGTATCCGATTACCGGGAACTGGCTGCAGGGTTTGGCGACAACGACCTGAATTACCAGCGGGCCAGCCTTGGGCAGACCTTCGATCGACCCGGAGGCACCCTGGGTGTTCAGGTCTCCATGGACCGCTCCGAATCCGACGGCACTCTGGACAACGGCGACCACAGCCTGAAACGGGCCAGCGCCAGGCTCCAGTGGGTGTCCGGCGATTCCCAAACGGACCTGGCCGCAGGCTACCAGGACAAGTTCTTCGGGTGGCCCGGCATGTACACCGGATTTGCCAGCCTGGCCGAAACGGACAATCCCGAATCGACCCTGCTGGTGGCCAATCACCAGCGCAGCTACGACTCGGGCGAGTTCCAGCTCACCGCGTATCACCGGCAGATCGAAGACGACTATGATTTCGACCGCAGCACCCGGGAAATCGGCGAGCCAGGCGCTTTCGACCACAAGACCAGGTCCTCGGCGGTAGCGATCCAGGGCCGCCACGAACTGCCGGCGCTGGCGCTCAACTACAGCGCCCAGTGGACCGGTGACAAACTGGTTCGATCCACCGACCTGACCTCCGGCCCCTTCACCAGCCGGGATTACCTGAAACTGACGCTGCTGCCGGAGTGGAACTGGACCGCCGGCAGCAATGATTTCTCCATGGCGGCCGGCGCCAGCTACGACCGCAGCAACCGGGACTCCAGCGAGGTTTCGCCCCTGGCTCGCCTGCAGCTGGAGCGCCCGCTCAGCGGTGCCATTTTGCGGGCCGGGCTGGAGTACGCCCACAGCAGCCAGGTGCCGGGCTATACCGTGCTGGCATCACGTCCGGCGGGCCTGTTCGGCGGAAATGATGCCCTGGGCCGCGAGACCAGCCGGGAAACATCGCTGTTCCTGGGGCTGGAGAAGGCCGGCTGGCGCACCGAGCTGGAGGTGTTTCAGCGCAGTGACGACGACCTGGTGGACTGGACGTTCCTGGCCGGGGCGCCGTTTGCCCGCCAGGCCAACGCGGTGGACCTGGACATCGACGGTGTCCAGGCCGCGGTTTCACGCCGCGGCAGCCGCACCGAGTGGGTTGCCGGCTACACCTATCTGGACAAAGACTCGGATTACGGAACCGCCCAGGTGGATGCCAGCTTTTACGCCCTCAACTACGCCCGCCACCGCTTGACCTTCAGCCTGCGGGCCGACCTGTCCCGGCGGCTGGAGCTGCGCTGGGACAATGAATACCGCGAGCAGATCGACAACCCCCTGCGTTCCGGCAGCGACAACGCCTACCTGGCTGCCCTGGCCCTTTACTACAGACCGAAACTGGCACCTGGACTCACCGTCAGCCTGGTCGCTGACAACGTCAGCGACGATGACTTCCAGGAATTCCCCGGAACCCCGGGGTCGGGCCGGCAGCTCAGTCTGGGATTCTCGTATATCTGGTAAGACCCGCTAAAATCGTTCCATGAAAATCGAGGAAATCACGGTCGACAGCTGGAGCCAGCTGAACGAAGTCCTGTTCGATGAACCCCTGCACCCGACCCTGGGCCGCTGGCGCTCCAACTTTGCCTTCCGCGGGGTATCCGACGCCTCCTATGACCTGGCCACCACGCTGATGCGCCTGGGGCCCGATCACGCCAGTGTCGAGCCCCACATCATCCGGAGTTTCCAGAAGTACGCCCACCTGGAGATGCACGAGCAGTCGTCCATCTGGAACTGGCTGGCCCTGGCCCAGCATCACGGGCTGCCCACCCGCCTGCTGGATTGGACCTATTCCCCCTATGCCGCCCTGCACTTCGTCACCGACCACACCTATCAGTTCGACAAGGACGGCGCCATCTGGTGCGTGAACTTCGTCAAAACCAATCAGTTCCTGTCACCCCAGCTGCGCAGCAAACTGGAAAAAACCAGCGCCCGGGTGTTCACCACCGGCATGCTTAATGACGAGGTCCAGTCACTGACCGAGTTTGATCAGCAGGAAAACTCGCCTTTCGTGGTCTTTATCGAGCCGCCATCCCTGGACGCGCGCATCGTCAACCAGTACGGGCTGTTCTCGGTCATGTCAGACCCCAGCCAGTCCATGGACCGCTGGTTCGGTGAAGAAGGTCTGTGCCGGAAGGTTGTCATCCCGGCGGAATTGAAATGGGAAATCCGGGACAAGCTGGACCAGTCCAATATCAATGAACGGGTGCTGTTCCCGGGCCTGGACGGCCTGTGTCTGTACCTCAAGCGGTACTACAGCCCCAAATCGCCTACACGCCCTGGGGGCTGAATACCTGACCCAGTTGCCGGATGGCAGTGATCACCTGGGCAGGCTCCGTGGATTCCCGGCTGCCGGCGAGCTGCCACTCACGAGCAGCCTTCTCATCCCTGAATATTCGAAACTCAAACGGCAGCGGTGCCGACACCAGCTGATAGGTGCGCGCCATCGACCACTGCTCCGAAGTCTGCGCCACCATCGCCAGGCGATAGCGGGAGCCGCGCGACGAACGCCGGGTCCGCACATATTCTGCGAGCTTGGACGGGTCGCCGGGCCGGATATTGATGGTGGTCTGCCGCAGGTCCCAGATGGCATTCATGCCGGGCTCAAACTCCGGGTGGTTCACCAGCCGGGCAAACGCGCCCTTCATCGTCTCAAGGGTCAGCTCGCCATGAACTGTGACGGTGACCAGACTGGCCCGCTGATTGAAACTGAACTGCATCCTGCACCTCCTGATCCCTTTCGTGTTTCCCGGCCTGGGATTCGCTTGTCAATCGCAGGCTAGACCGTCCAATGTCCTTTTTGCGTGAACCCGCGGCTCACCCATCGGGATATTGTTGTTGTAATTCATTTATCGGCCGGGGCGGCCGGACATTGAGAAGCACAGGCTGGCAGTCTGTCGGACTTAGGGGATCGAGGCAGAAATCCGATCAATGGAGGATCATCTTGCGATCCGTTGACGCGAATAGCCGTAGCTATTTAAGGAAAGGGATCGCAGGATGAGACCCATTCAGCGGATTTCTGGTCGATTCATCCTAAGTCCGACAGACTGCCAGGAGCCCTGTGACGAAACGTATCAGAACGAGCTGCGTGCCTGCAGGACTTCCTTGGTGGTCCGCAGCCGCTGTGCGGCGCCGGCCCCCAGAGACAGGGCCAGCCTGACCTGGACCACGTCCAGCACCATCAGGTGCGCCAGGCGCGAGTTCATGGGCGTATCGGTCTGTGCATCTTCCTGTACCTCAACGGTCAGCGCGATCTCCGCGGCCTGGGCCAGGGGCGAAGAGGCGGCCGTCACGGCGATGGTGCTGGCGCCGTTGCGATGGGCCAGCCCCACCGCCTCCAGCAGGCTTTCGGACCGGCCCTGGTTGGATACAGCCACCAGGCAATCACGGGGTCCCAGTATGGCGCTGGCCTGGATTATGGTGGGGATATCCCGGTGAGCCGTGCACAGCAGCCCAAGCCGGAAGAACTTGTGCTGGGCATCCAGGGCCACGACACCCGAAGCGCCGACGCCGCAAAACAAAACCTGGCGCGCCCGCCGCAGCATCAAAACGCTGCTTTCCACGGACTGGGGCGACAGGTTGTCCCGGGTCCGAAGCAAGCCACTGATGGTCTGGTCGGTGACCTTGGCGATGATCTCCGGCGCCTGGTCGTCAGGCCGGATGTCGCTGCGGACGTAGGTGCTGGCGGCCGCCAGGCTGCGCGCCAGCTTCAGCTTGAAGTCGGTGAATCCGCTGCAGCCCATGACCCGGCAAAAACGCACCACGGTGGGTTCACTGGTACCGGCAGCGGCGGCCAGCAGGGCCAGGGTGGTTTCCACCGCAGAGTCCGGGTTTTCCAGGACCCAGTCGGCCACCCGCCGCTCGGCTTCGGTCAGATCGGCCCTCGCCTGTCGGATTCGGTTCAACATTTGTAGTAAAACTATAGACAAATCATCCGGTATGGAGTGGAATATAGGCTTATTTGGGATCTATTTCTAGTAAAACTACAGGATATTGCCATGGCAGGCTTTGTGCCCGTCGATCCGTTCGACATCGTGATTTTTGGTGGAACCGGCGATCTTTCCCGGCGCAAACTGCTGCCGGCGCTGTACCACAGGGACACCGACCAGCAGCTGCCCGAGTCCAGTCGAATCATTTCCGTGGCCCGGTCCACCATGAGCGACGAGGAAAACGTTCAGTGGGTCAGGCAGTGCCTGATCGACAGTCTGGGTGACGACTGCATTGAGCCCGAGGTGTGGGAGCGTTTTGCCCATCGCCTGCACTACCTGACCATCGACCTCACCGGCGACGACGGATGGGCGCAGCTGGCGGAAATGGTCAACCAGGAGCGCGACCGCATCCAGGTCTATTACCTGGCCACATCACCGGGGTTTTTCGGCCCGGTGGCGACCCGCCTGGGCACTCTGGGCGTCATCCACGACAACTCGCGCATTGTTCTGGAGAAGCCGGTAGGCACTGACCTGGAGTCGGCCCGGGCCATCAACCGGGAGGTGGGGGCAGTCTTCAGTGAGCAGCAGACCTACCGGATCGATCACTACCTGGGCAAGGAAACAGTGCAGAACCTCATGGCGCTGCGCTTTGCCAACTCGCTGTTTGAACCCCTGTGGCAGCGCGGCGCCATCGATCACGTCCAGATCACCGTCTCCGAGAAGCTTGGGGTCGGAACCCGGGGCGACTTTTACGATCGGACCGGCGCGCTTCGGGACATGGTGCAGAACCACATGCTGCAACTGCTTTGCCTGGTCGCCATGGAAGCGCCCACAAGCCTGGACCAGAATGAGATCCGGGACGAAAAAATCAAGGTCCTGCGCGCCCTGCGGCCGATCTCCGGCGACGACGTCAAACGCAAGACCGTGCGCGGACAGTACAAGGCCGGAGCGGTGGACGGCGAAACCGTGGATGCCTACCGGAATGAGATCGGCAACGGAGAGCCCGGCAAGGAGTCCGGCAAGGATTCAGGCACCGAGACCTTTGTCGCGCTCAAGGTCGAGATCGACAACTGGCGATGGGCCGACACACCGTTTTACCTGCGCACGGGTAAACGCCTGCCCACCAAGTGCTCGGAAATCGTGGTCCAGCTGCGGCCCGTGGCTCACTCGATTTTTGCACCCGACGCGGGCAGCCTGCTGCCCAACCGACTGGTGATGCGCCTGCAGCCCAATGAAGGGGTGACCCTGTCCCTGATGACCAAGGAACCTGGCCCGGGCGGTTTCAAGCTGCGCTCCCTGCCACTGGATCTCACGTTTGCAGAAGCGTTCCAGCTGCGCTATCCCGATGCCTACGAGCGGCTGCTGGTGGAGGTCATCCGCGGAAACCCTGCCCTGTTCATGCGGCGCGACGAAGTCGAGGCCGCCTGGGCCTGGACCGATCAGATCATCCAGGGGTGGGAGACCCAGCAGGTCAAACCCGAGCCGTACATGGCGGGAACCTGGGGCCCCACGGCCTCGGCCATGCTGCTGGACCGGGATGGGCGCGACTGGAGGGACCCGGTCGATGACTGAGGCTGCCGCCGAGCTCCGGCAATTCGAAACCCGCTCTCAGGCCAGCCAGCAGCTGGCCACGGACATCGCTGAAATGCTGCAGGCCGGCATTGACCGGCGCGGCCGCGCCAGCCTGGTCGTGTCCGGCGGCAGTTCGCCGCTGCCCACGCTGAACGCACTGGCCGACCTGGAACTGAACTGGGGCCGTGTCAGCGTGACCCTGTCAGACGAGCGCTGGGTTGCCCTGGGCGATCCACTGAGCAACGAAGCCATGGTCCGTCGTGAACTGCTGCGCGGGCCGGCCGCCGGGGCAGAACTGGTCGGGCTGTTCGTGCCGGACCGAAGTGCGGCAGAGGCCGTCGATACGGCACACCAGCGCATCAGCGCGATGGCGCGGCCGTTTGACGCGGTGCTGCTGGGCATGGGGGCGGACGGCCACACCGCTTCCCTTTTCCCCGGTTCCCCTGAGCTGGACCTGGCCCTGAGCAGCCAGCGCTTGTGTGAAGCGGTCGCCGTACCCCAGATCGACCAGAAACGCATGACTCTGACGCCGGCAGCCCTGCTGGATACGGAATTCCTGGCGCTGCTGTTTTTTGGCGAGGATAAGCTGGACGTCTATCAGCAGGCACTGCAGCCCGGTGATGTCCAACAGTTCCCTGTCCGCTCGATGCTGCACCAGGACCGGGTGCCGCCGATGACCTACTACGCTCCCTGAGATAAAACATGACCCACGAAACCATTCAACGCGTGACCCGCCGAATTCGTGACCGCAGCAAGGCCTCGCGGGAGGCCTACCTGGCCCGCATGGACCAGGCTGCCGCCGACGGCCGCCATCGCGGCGCCCTGTCCTGCGGCAATCTGGCCCACGGCTTCGCTGCCTGTGCCGGGCCCGAAAAAGGCGCCCTGGCTGAAAACGAGCGGCCGAACCTGGCCATCGTCTCCGCCTACAACGAGATGCTGTCTGCGCACCAGCCCTACGAGCGCTTCCCCGGGATCATCAAGAAAGCCGCCTGGGACGGCGGCGGGGTGGCCCAGTTTGCCGGCGGCGTACCCGCCATGTGTGATGGCGTGACCCAGGGGCAGCCCGGCATGGAGCTGTCCCTGCTGAGCCGGGACGTGATTGCCATGGCTACCGGGGTCGCGCTGTCCCACAACATGTTTGACGGCGTCATGTGCCTGGGCATCTGCGACAAGATTGTCCCCGGACTGCTGATCGGCGCCCTGGCCTTCGGCCACCTGCCCTGCATCTTCGTGCCGGCCGGCCCCATGCCATCGGGGCTGTCGAACCCGGAGAAGTCGGCCGTGCGGCAGGCCTACGCCCAGGGCAAAATCGGCCGCAAGGAACTGCTGCAAGCGGAATCAGCAGCCTACCACTCACCCGGCACCTGCACCTTCTACGGCACCGCCAACAGCAACCAGATGTTGATGGAACTGATGGGCCTGCAACTGCCGGGGTCCTCCTTTATCAACCCCGGCGATCCCCGCCGGGACCTGCTGACCGCCGCCGCCACCCGCACCCTGCTGAACAACGTCGACAAAAATGTCCGGCTGGCGGACGTGGTGGACGAAGCCGCGGTGGTCAACGGCATCGTCGGGCTGATGGCCACCGGCGGCTCCACCAACCACACCATTCACCTGGTGGCCATTGCCCGCAGCGCCGGAATCATTATCGACTGGAACGACTTCGAAGAGCTGTCCGATGCGGTACCGCTGCTGGCCCGGGTCTACCCCAACGGTCCGGCCGACGTGAATCACTTCCGCCGGGCCGGTGGACTGTCCCTGATCGTACGGGAACTCCTGTCGGCGGGCCTGCTCAACCCGGAGGTTCAGACCGTGGCAGGCCATGGACTGGAACACTACCTGCAGATCCCGGAGCCTGGAGACTCGCTCAACTGGATTCCGGGACCTGAAGAGTCCGAAAACACCGAGGTGGTCGCCAGCGTGGCCAAGCCCTTTGCCGCCACCGGCGGACTCAAGCTGCTGACCGGCAACCTGGGCCGCGCCGTGGTCAAGGTGTCCGCCGTGGCGGAGCAACACCGCGTGGTGGAAGCCCCCGCCCGGGTTTTTACCGACCAGGCCCAGGTGGTGGACGCCTTCCAGGCGGGAGAGCTCAACCGTGACGTGGTGGTGGTGGTTACCCGGCAGGGCCCCCGGGCCAACGGCATGCCCGAACTGCACAAGCTGACCCCGTCCCTGGGCTCACTGCTGGACCAGGGCTTTCAGGTGGCGCTGGTCACCGACGGACGCATGTCGGGGGCCTCGGGCAAGGTACCGGCCGCCATTCAGCTGACGCCGGAGAGCGCCATGGGCGGCCCCCTGGCCCGGGTCCGGGATGGCGACGTGATCCGTCTGGATACCTTCACCGGCGAACTGGAACTGCAGGTGCCGGATGAGGAACTGCAGCAGCGCAGCGACAGCCAAGCCTCGCCCGACCCGGCCACCGGCATGGGCCGCGAACTGTTTGTGCATATGCGCGCCATCTCCACCACCCCGGAAGAGGGGGCGCTCACCATTGGCCCCTCCATATGTAATAAGGAACAAACGGCATGAACGACCTGCACCAGAGACTGGAACGGACACCGGTGGTTCCCCTGGTCCAGGCCAGTGACGCCGATACGGCCAACCGGATCACCGGCGCCCTGGTGAAGGGCGGCCTGACCGTCATAGAGGTGGTGCTGAGAACCCCGGCTGCTCTGGAATGCCTGGAACGGGTAGCCGCCGACAATCCGGGGGCTCTGGTAGGCGCCGGCACCGTGCTGGATCAGCAGCAGTGCCGCGCGGCCATCGCCGCCGGCGCCCGCTTTATCGTGTCACCGGGACTGGACGAGGGTGTGGTTGCGACAGCCCACGAGGCTGGTGTCGCCGTTCTGCCCGGAATTGCCACGGCAACCGAGGCCCAGCGCGCACGAAACCTCGGCGTCAGCACGGTGAAATTCTTTCCCGCCTCCCGGGCGGGCGGCCCGGGCATGCTGAAAGCCCTGGCTTCGGTTTTTTCCGACCTTCGCTTCATGCCCACCGGGGGGATCTCGCCGGATAACCTGGCCGATTACCTGGCGGTACCGGCGGTGCTGGCCTGCGGCGGCAGCTGGCTGACCCCCGCCAGCGCTGTTGCCGAGGGCCGATTCGACGAAATCACGGGGCTGGCCACCGAGGCGCTGAACCTGGCTGCCGCGGCGCGAGGATAGTCCTCAGTCGAATACCTTGCCCGGGTTCATGATCCGGCCTGGATCCAGCGCCTGTTTGATCAGGCGCATGACGTCCACCGCGTCACCCAGCTCGGTTTTCAGGAACTCCTTCTTGCCCAGCCCGATTCCGTGCTCGCCGGTGCAGGTCCCATCCATGGCCAGGGCCCGCTCCACCAGCCGCTGATGCAGCTCGTCTGCCGCCTGCTGCAGTGACGGGTCATCTTCCGGGGCGCAGATCCCCACATGAAAGTTACCGTCACCCACGTGACCCACGATGGGCGCCACCAGTCCGGTGCTGGCGATGTCTTCCTGGGTGGCGGTGATGCATTCGGCCAGGCGCGAAATGGGCACGCAGACATCGGTCCACCACTGGCTGGTGCCTGGCGCGAAGGCCGCGACCGCGTGGGCGGCGTCGTGACGCGCCTGCCAAAGGCGGCTGCGGTCTTCCGGTCGCAGCGCCCACTGAAAGTCCTCGGCCCCGTGGGCGCCGGCAATGTCCGAAAACTGCTCGACCTGGTCCCTGGCGCCCACTTCGCTGCCGTGGAACTCCAGGATCAGCGTGGGCTGTTCCTGGAAATCGGTTTTTGAGTAGGCGTTGATGGCCCGAACCGTGGCTTCGTCCATCAGTTCGATCCGCGCCACCGGGATACCGAACTGGATGGTTTCAATCACGGCGTTAACGGCCTCTTCCACGCTGGGAAATACGCACCAGGCCGAAGACATCTCCTCGGGCAACCCATACAGGCGAACCGTGACCTCGGTGATGATGCCCAGGGTGCCTTCCGAGCCCACGAACAACCGGGTCAGGTCATAGCCCGCCGAGGACTTTCGCGCCCGGCGCGAGGTGGTAATGCAGCGCCCATCCGGCAGCACCACCTCCAGGCTCAGTACGTTCTCTTTCATGGTGCCGTAGCGCACGGCATTGGTACCTGACGCCCGGGTGGACGCCATGCCCCCCAGGGTGGCGTCAGCCCCGGGATCAATGGGAAAAAACAGCCCCGTGTCCCGCAGGTGCTGATTCAGCTGCACCCGGGTCACGCCCGCCTGGACCGTGACATCCAGGTCCTGTTCGTTGACCTGCAGAATCCGGTTCATGCGGGACAGGTCCACCGACACGCCGCCGTTGACCGCCAGGATATTGCCCTCCAGCGAGGTGCCCACCCCGAATGGAATCACCGGGATCTCCAGCCGGGAACAGGCCCTGACCAGCTGCTGCACTTCCTCGGTGCTCTCGGGAAACGCGACGGCGTCCGGCGGCGTGGCGGGAAAGTGCGAGATGTCTTCGCCGTGCTGCTGGCATATCCCGGCGGCGCTGGAAATCCGATCGCCAAATGCAGGCTGCAGTTCCTCGATCAGTGCTTCGATTTTCTGTTGCATGCTCATACCAGGTTAACCACGAACACCAGCAGCAGCGCCAGTGGCGCCACCCCCCGAATCAGCCACAGCCAGCACTGGAACAGCCAGGAATGCTGCATGGCCAGCTCCTCCTCCAGTGCCGCCGGGGACAGGATCCAGCCCACGAACACCGCCATCAGCAGGGCACCCACGGGCATCATGACGTTGGCAGTGACGTAGTCGACCAGGGCAAAGACCGTTGCTTCCGAGAAGACCGGGATAAAGTCCAGCGGGTAGAAGCCGGCCCAGGCATTGAACGACAGAATACTGCCAATGCCCAGCACCCAGGCAACGAAGCCGGCTATGGCGGCCGCCATGCTGCGCCCCATGCCGAATTTTTCCGCCGCCCAGGACACCATGGGCTCCATGATGGCGATGGTGGAGGTTACCGCCGCAAAAACCATCAGGGCAAAAAACAGGGTGCCGAACAGTGTACTGGCCGGCATGCCGCCCACGGCCAGCGGGAAGGTGACGAAAATCAGGCCTGGCCCCTCTCCGGGATCCAGCCCGTTGGCGAACACCAGCGGGAAAATAGCCAAGCCGGCCAGCAGCGCCACCAGGGTATCCGCCGCGGCGATGAACACAGAGCCCCGGGCAATGGAAAAGTCTTGAGGCAGGTAGGCCCCGTAGATCATCATCAGCCCGATGCCCACGCTGATGGAAAAGAACGCCTGGCCAACCGCGATCAGGGCAACCTGGGGCGTGATCCTGGAAAAATCGAAATCAAACAGATAGGCCACGGCTGCCCCCGGGTCGCCGTTGACGGCGGCATAGGCCACCATGATGAGCAGGAAGACAAAAAGCATGGGCATGAGCACCTTCACGGCTCGCTCGATGCCCTTCTCCAGCCCCTGCCCCACGATAACCACGGTCAGCAGCATGAACAGACCGTGCCAGATCAGCATCTGCACCGGGTCCGCCAGCAACTCGTTGAACAATCCGTTGGCCGCTTCGGCGCTGATGGCGTCCAGTGCACCCGAGCCCGCCTTGAACACGTACGCCACGGTCCAGCCGGCGATGACGCTGTAGTAGGTAAGGATCAGGTAGGCCGCCAGCATACCCAGCCACCCCACCACGGCCCAGGCCCCGGACCGTCCGCGCTCACGGGCCAGGTGCCGCATGGTCTCGGGCGGGCTGCGCCGGCCCATGCGCCCCAGCATGGTCTCGCCGATCAGTATCGGAATGGCCACCAGCAGCACCGCCAGCAGGTAAACCAGCACAAACGCGCCGCCGCCGTTGACGCCGGCGACGTAGGGAAACTTCCAGACATTGCCGAGCCCCACCGCTGCGCCCACCGCGGCCATCAGAAAAACGATCCTCGAGGACCAGGCCTGTCGTTCAGCCACGGGTTGCACGCGCTTACCTCCCACTGGGCGCCTCGCGCCCCTCGTTGCCAGCTGATGAATTCTAGCAGCCATCCACGTTGTTGAAGACCAGCGCTGTCGCGCAAGGAACATGGAGAGCTTTTGCGCGTAGGCCAGGTCGTGCTGCGGGTCGGTAACGGGATCGTTCCAAGCACTTGACTAGATGGTTTTCGTCCAGAAACGGCCATCCATGGTCGTTCTGGACCCGGAATTCGAAAATGCGATTTCCGAATTCCTCACATTTTCAACGGCTTGCAGCCGTAGAAAATGCCGGCACGTCCCTTCCTTTCGCAGTTTCAAGGCCGCTTCCTTGCCACCTTCCCATGCGACCAAGCTTTCCTGGCGCACCAAGACTTGATAATCCTCTAGCCAGCCTCCCGGGCCATCGAGTTGGCGGGCTCGTGGAATGCAAACATCATGGGGGTACCTGGGGTCGTGGGGTACCCCACCACCGGAATCGGCGACCCCGGGAATCAGGAATACCACCCTAGAAATACCCCAGAAATCACGTTTCTACCGGCCTGGCTCATGACGGACTGCGCCTGGCACGGCGCGGTCGGTCAGGCGAGCCGCGAGACCCCGAGAGTCTGATCTATACACCGAGGTATATCCGGATTTTAACGGCTGACCGTCTATGTAACTTTACAGAGTCATGTGCACACCCAGTTTCCATCAGTCGTCCTACACGAGATCAGGCCAGGTATCACTGGTTCAGATGATGCGTGGCGCTCTGTACGTGGTTCTTCTGTTTTGTCCGTTGTCCATGGCTCAGTCGCTCGATGTCTGACAATCGGGGTTCCATCGCGCAGGCATGTTCGGTTACGCCACGCATCAACCAACCTGGGAGGCCATGCCTATTTCGGTGGCGATATCCTATCGGTGGACGACCTCCCCATTACTGGCGTGGCTTACTACGACTGGGCAGATTTGGCTCTGCCGGGGATTCGGCCAGCAGACAGGTCGCCAGGGCATTGCCCGCTCTTGTTCTAGTCGATGGGTTTGAGTAAGCGCCAACGACGGGTGGCCTCGGCCGGGGTCTGGCAGTGCAATCTTTGGGGCAGTCGTGACACGCCAGATGCAGCAGCCACAGACATCACCCAGCAACCGAAAAAAGCAATTCCATCAGGGAGAAATTGCAATTGCAGGCAATACTGAGGAGCCAAATCAAACGATGTGGCTCGGTTATTCTGATCGTTGCGGCGCTTGGAGCTGATGCGCCTGGGGCTTTAGCTCAGGCCGTTATCGAACTTGAAAGCCTCGGTACGGACAAAAACGGGCTTGTCATCAGAGGCGCACTAGCATTCGAACTTACCGGAACCGCAGCAGACGGAGCCGGCGACTTCAACGGCGATGGCCTCCAGGATCTGGTCGTCGCTTCACCAGGAGGAGACCCCGCCGGATATGCTTCCGTCATTTACGGCCACGTTCCCCCGCGCTACGGCGGACACGTAGTTTGGGATCTTCCCGGACTTTTCGGAGTGTCATTTCTAGGGACGACCCATGACTTTGCCGAATCGGTCGCCGGAGTGGGTGACGTGAACAGCGATGGGTTTGCAGACATCCTGGTTAGTAGGCGGCACTATGGTGCCCCGGCAGAGACGCCGGTTTCACACCTGCTGTTTGGGCGACCCGTTTTTTCCGGTGGCGGCAGAGATATTGTGACCATCGACGACCTGGACGGCACAAACGGTGTTAGCTTCTTCCTGTCCCACGCTACACATTCGAGTTTCAAAAAGCCGGCGGTCGCGGAGTTGGGTGACGTCAATCATGACGGCGTGCCTGATCTCGCCGTCAGTACCGACGGGCCTGGTGAGCAGGCGGTGGCGTATGTGGTCTTCGGAGACACCAGCTACCCACCTTTGATCGATCTCGACTCACTCAACGGCATCAATGGCTTCAAGGTCTCTGCGGGACTCGGATTTGGCGATATCCGAGCCGGCGCCGGGATTGGTGACGTCAATGGCGATGG
>JASJDM010000046.1 GCA_030065125.1 Lysobacterales bacterium
GTATCGTTACTCATAATATCGTCATCAGTGTGTATTGATACATACTATTTTGATCTGATGTGTATGGCAATCAACTAATGGCATAGATGGATTCTTATGCATCGTTGTGGTTGGTCAGCGCCGGAGCTACGATTGCCGCGCAATGACCCGGGAAGAAATCCAGTGCCTGCTGCAAGACCTCATGGCCAGGGCCCATGCCGCATGGGGTCCCCGCTGCGGGGATGGGCCGCAGATCAGAATGAACCTGCGCGGCCGCGCGGCGGGGCAGGCCAGGTGCGGCGTTATCCGACTCAATCCGGCGCTTTTGAACGACCACCCGGACCAGTGGAAGCCGACCCTGATTCACGAACTTGCCCACGTGCTGGCCGCACGCCTGTTTCCGGGTTGCCGTCCCCACGGCCTTGAATGGCGTCGGATCAATCTCGAGCTGGGCGGTGTAGATTCGGTGTGCCACAGCATGGACACTACGCGGCACCGGGTCCGACGCACCCGCTACTTCGAATATCTCACCAGCAGCGGTGCCCGGGTCTGGCTTTCCAGCGTCCGCCACAGACGGGCCCAGGCGCGGCTGCGAACGACCGGCGACAGCGGCTATCGGCTTCGCCGCAATCAGGAGCTGATCCTGGAGTGGACCGGCACGTCGGAGCTGCGCTGAGCGCAGGAAAACGTCCCGGTTCGGTGGAGCGGAACCAACTATCTGCTCATGGGATTTGCACATTAAACCGGTTACACTGGCGCGCTGACTTTAATCCTTCAACACAAATTCCCCAGGAATCAATAAGATGCGTCAAAATGCACACCTCCTTGCCGCGGCAGTTCTGGCTGTGGCACTGACCGGCTGCAGTCAGTCGGACACTGATGAATCTGTCGCGGATACCGCGCCGGCCGCCGATACCGCGACCGACCCGACCGCCGCCGAAGCCGCACCCAACGTTCTGCTGGCTGACTGGGAGGGTCCGTACGGCGGCGTTCCCGCTTTTGACAGCATGGACCTGGAGCAGCTCAAGCCGGCCCTGGAGGCTGGAATGGCGAAAAACCTGGAAGAGATCCAGGCCATTGCCGACAGTGACGAGCCGGCGACCTTTGACAACACTATTGTCGCCATGGAGCGGACCGGTCGGGAACTGGGACGGGTATTCACCTACTGGGGGATCTGGAGCTCCAACGTTTCGAGTCCGGAATTCCGGGACATCCAGGCCGAGATGGCGCCGAAACTGTCGGAGTTCTTCTCCAGGATCAACCAGAATGAGAAGCTGTTTGCGCGGGTCAAAGCGGTGTACGAAAGCGACGAGGTGAAGTCGCTTCGCCCGGACCAGCAGCGCCTGGTGCAGCTGGTCTACGACGGCTTCGCCCGTAACGGGGCCACCCTGGACCCGGAGTCCAAGAAGCGCTACGCCGAAATCAACCAGCGTCTGGCCCAGCTCAGTACCACCTTCGGTAACAACGTCCTGGCTGATGAAGAGCAGTATGTGCTGTACCTGAGCGAGGACCAGCTGGGTGGCCTGCCGGAGTCCGTCAAGGCTGCTGCGGCGGCGGCCGCGCGCGGCAAAGAGCGGGACGGTGAGTACGCCATCACCAACACCCGTTCGTCCATGGACCCGTTTCTGACCTACTCCACCGAGCGTGATCTGCGGGAGAAGGTCTGGCGTACCTACTACGATCGCGGGGACAACGGCGATGAGCACGACAATAACGATGTGATCGCTGAAATACTGAACCTGCGGCATGAGCGGGTGCAGCTGCTGGGCTACGACAATTACGCCCAGTGGCGGCTGGAAAACCGAATGGCCAAGACGCCGGAACGCGCCATGGCGCTGATGGAAGCGGTCTGGCCGGCAGCCATTGCCCGGGTCAAACAGGAAGTGGCTGACATGCAGGCTGTGGCGGATGCTGAGGGCGCCGGCATCACCATCGCTCCCTGGGATTACCGCTACTACGCGGAGAAAGTGCGCAAGCAGCGGTACGACCTGGATTCCGACGAGGTCAAGCAATACCTGCAGCTGGACAAGTTGCGCGACGCCATGTTCTACGTCGCCGGCGAGCTGTTCCAGTTCGAGTTCAAGCCGGTGGCGGAGGGCTCAGTGCCAGTGTTTCATCCGGACGTGACGGTCTGGGAGGTGAGCGACCGCAACACCGGCGCCAATGTCGGACTGTGGTACCTGGACCCGTTTGCCCGCACCGGCAAGCGTTCCGGCGCCTGGGCGACAGCCTACCGCGGTTACGAAACCTTTGACGGACCCAGCAACGTGCTGTCGGCCAACAACTCGAACTTCATCAAGGGAGAGCCAGGCCAACCTGTGCTGATTTCCTGGGATGACGCCACCACGTACTTCCACGAGTTCGGCCATGCCCTGCATTCGCTGTCGTCCAGAGTGGCTTATCCGACCCTCAACGGCGGCGTGCGTGATTACACCGAATTCCAGTCCCAGCTGCTGGAGCGCTGGCTGCTGACTGATGCCGTCATCAACAACTACCTGGTCCATCACGAAACCGGCGAACCGATCCCGCCGGAACTGGTGGCCAAGATCAAGAAAGCGGCGACATTCAACGAAGGCTTCAAGACCACCGAATACCTGGCTTCGGCGCTGGTGGACATGCGCTATCACACCACCGATCCGGAGGGCATCGATCCCGACGAGTTCGAGCGAAAGGTGCTGGCCGAGCTGGACATGCCCAAGGAGATCGTGATGCGGCACCGCTCTCCGCACTTCAACCATATTTTTCGGGGTGAAGGATACGCCTCAGGCTACTACGGCTACCTGTGGGCCGAGGTGCTGACCGCCGACGCGGCCGAGGCTTTCGCCGAGGCGCCTGGCGGGTTCTACGATTCAGGTATGGCGTCAAAGCTGGTGGAACACCTGTTTTCCGTGCGTAACGCCATGGATCCGGCCGACGCTTACCGGGCGTTCCGCGGCCGGGACGCGACCATCGATGCCCTGCTGCGCGCCCGCGGGTTTCCGGTCCCCGGGGAAGGATCGGCGGGGCAGCAGTAGCCTCTTGCTCCAGGCGGGCGCCGGCCAGCGGCCGGCGCCCCGTTCAACACAGGCGCCTCAATCTCTCAGCGAAAACGGCGTGAAGTCGGTATCGCTGTCGTATACGTCCTCGTTCTCCGCACGTTTCAGGTAACCCACCACCAGGTAGGTAGCGGGTGTGGCAACAACCTCCACCGTGACTTTGAATGCCCAGTTGAACAGCAGCACCGCGATCAGCGTCTGGTGCTCCCAGATGCCGCCGAAAGCGATGGGGTAGAAGATCAGGCTGTCGATGCCCTGGCCCAGGATGGTTGAGCCGATGGTGCGGGTCCACAGGTGTCTGCCCCGGGTCCAGACCTTCATTTTTGCCATCACGTAAGCGTTGACAAAGTCCCCGACCCAAAAGGCGGCGATGGACGCCACTACGATGCGCCAGGTGTTGCCGAACACCGTCTCGATGGCGGGCTGCAGGACCTGGTTGAAGGGTTCGCTGGGGCTGACCGGCAGGCGGATGACGACCCAGGCCATCACGGTGGCAAATATCATGGCGCCGAATCCGGCCCAGATCACTTTTCTCGCCCGGGCGTAGCCGTAAACCTCGGTCAGGACGTCCCCGAAAATGTAGCTGATGGGGAAGAAAATGTTGCCGGCGCCGAACACCAGCACCGCGCCAATCACCGGCAGGGAAAACGGCAGCGTCACTTCGGCCACCTTGGCCGGGCCAATCAGATTGGAGCACAGCAGGACGGCCACGAATCCCGCCATCAGCAGGTCGTAATATCGATAGCGGCGGCCCGGGACGGATGTCTGGCTGGTCATGGGGTTGGGCTGACTCCTGTGCAGTCCGGTGTATCCCGGGGCATTGCCGTGGTTGTGGCGCTGCGCGTCTTCGACGGCAATCGGTAAAGAATCCTTAAAGCGTTGCCTATTGTTGCCGATATTGACCAAGAGAAGCACTACCGCTGAGGAACCCGTTATGAGTCTTGCCCGCCTGGCCCGCATGAAACCCATTGATTCTCTCCATCCGCCGCATCGCGACAGTCTGCTGGCGCACGTCAGTAACGAGGTTCTGCCCCACGCGGCACAGCTGGATTCCGACCAGGAAAAGGACTGGTATGTCTACCTGCTTGACGGGGAAGTGACGCTGCGCGGAGATTCCGGCGAGGAAAGAATCAGCGCCACGTCCGACCGGGCAACACATCCGATATTTGAGCATCCCAACACGTTCGAAAAGGCCTTGTTCCAGTCGGAAGGCTGTATCGCCCGGGTCAACCGGATGCGCTACCTTGAGCTGCGCGAGCAACAGGCCAACGACGACGGTCACGGCATGGAAGTGAATGCCGTTGAAGCGGTGGAAATGGAGGCGAACGTGTTGAAACGGCTGTTCGCGGACTACCAGGCGGGCACCATTCCCGTGCCGAGTATTCCGGAGGCGGCATTGCGGGTGCGGCAGCTGATGGAAGATCCGGACGCCGGCATCATGGACCTGGCGCGCTACGTGGAGACCGATCCGGCCATGTCCGGCAAGGTTGTGGCGGCATCCAACAGCGCGGCTGCCGGCGGACAGACCAAGATCTCCACGGTGCGAGACGCGCTGGTCCGGCTGGGGATGAAACCAGCCTGCAACATGATCAGTTCGCTGGCGATGAAGGAGCTGTTTGATTTCCCCAACGCCAGACTGAGACAGACGGCCCAGGAGGTCTGGCGCCACAGCCTGCTGGTGGGCGCGTCCGCCCGTGAGCTGTCCAGCGCTTATGCCGGCAACCTGGATCCCGACAAGTCATTCCTGGTGGGTCTGCTGCACGACGTCGGCGCGGTGGCCCTGCTGGCCTACTTTGACGAGTACCAGCCGGAAAGCGCCGAGTTCATGGTGGGTGGAAAGCTGCACGAGATGACCTGCATGGTGTCCGGCATGGTAGTGCAGAAGTGGGAGATGGATTCCGACTTCGTGCACTGCGCCGAAACCGCCGGGCAGTGGGCCTCGGCCGGCGCTGACAACGAGTACGCCGCCGCGCTGAATCTGGCGAAGCAGCAGGTGCATCTGATTGAAGGGGATGGCACCCAGGTGCCACCTGTTGAAGAGATCGCCGCCTTCTCAGCCCTGCAGCCGGGCATCGAGGACGGGATCGTTCCGGTGCTGAAAGATAACGACGCCATTCGTGCCACGCTGGATGCGCTGGGCTGATTTCGAAAGTTTTGACGGGCAGGGAGGTCCTGCCCGGTGGTATTGCATAGAAGCGCCGGCGTGTCCCGGCCCGGAGTAATCGGGTGTGTCACAATGGCTCATAATAAGGAGAAAATCCCCATGAAAGGCTTCCTGTTGTCCGGCCTGATCCTTTTGTTTTCGTCGGCGGTGCTCGCCGGAGAGTCATTCCAGCTCAACCGCGGCATCAGCGGTTCCTGGTATAACCCGGCCCAGGACGGCCACGGGTTTTCCATGGAGTACCTGGACGACAGCAGCCTGCTGGTTTACTGGTACACCTACACGCCAGCCGGCGATCCGGCTTTCCTGCTGGGAATCGGGTCCATCGAGGGCAACCAGGTCACCGTTCCCATGCTGTTCTCCCAGGGCATGGTATTCGGGGTGTTTGACCCGGATACCCGGGTACTGGAAGATTGGGGCACCATCACTATCAGCTTTGATTCCTGCACCTCGGGCAACGTGTCCTACGAATCGACTTACACTCTGAACGAGGCGTCTTTTGGCAGCGGCAGCTTTCCCATCTCACGGCTGGCCTTTGTCCAGAACCTGACCTGTGAGAACGCCAATGTGGCACCGGGACTGCCGGTCAGCCCGATTGCCGGTTTTTTCGAGGGTGCCGTAGAGGCGTTCACCGGCGTAGCCGTGGTGTTTGAAGACGGCTCCACCTGGATCAATGTCCCCACTTTCGGGCTGCTGCGCGGTGACCTGAGCGTGGCCGGCGGCATGGCGTCCGGTACGCTGTCCGCCAAGTCTGAACTTGGATTTCCCCTGGGCGATATCAACGTCGACGTGGAATACGTCGCCCGCGACTGGCTGCGCGGCAGCTTCGATGACCTGGGCGGCGGCAGCTTTACCCTGGGCTACCGGACCCTTTTCGAGCGGGACTCAACTGTCGCGGGATTTGCCGGCAGCTACCGCCAGGAAAAGGAGGACGGCAGCAGCCTGAGCCTGACCGTCAACGCTGACGGCAGCGTAAGCGGAAGCAACTCCGACGGCTGCAGCTACCAGGGCCAGATCAGCCTGCTGGACGCCAATTTCAATCCGGCAGCCATGACCCTGACCGTGAGCGATTGCGCCCAGCTTACCGGTGAACACACGGGTATCGCGGTGCTGGCGGACCTGGACGAACCCGGGGACAGCAACCTGCTCTACATTACGCTGGACAGCGAAACCACGGCTATCCTGGGTACGCTGCCTCGCACGCCCGAGGCCAGGTGACACGAGTCCCGGCGCTGGCGCTGACTGCACTTGCCGTCACGGCGGCCGCGGAACCAGCGCTGCGCCTGGACCTGGCAACACTGCCCGCTTCCCCGGATGTGCTGACACGGGTCTACGGATCCGTGGGCAACGGCTCCAGGGGGCTGCCGGTGGCCGGCGGCGGGGACCTGGACGGCGATGGCGCCGGCGATGTCGCGGTGGCAGCCATGCAGGCGTCGCCGCTGTCCCGGGTTGGGGCGGGGCAGGTTTTTGTATCCTTTGGCAGTGGGACCATCGGCGGATCCGTTGACACCGCCCAGACCCAGGCTGGGGTCCTGGCCATACTGGGTGCACAGGCCAGCGAGCACGCCGGCAGCGAAATCTGGATGGACGACGTGACCGGCGACGGGATCGCCGATCTGCTGATCTGTCGCCAGGATTATTCTCCAACGCCAACCCGCATTGGCGCAGGCGCCCTGACCATCGTCCAGGGCGGGCCTGCACTGCGGTCCTTTGCCGCGACACTGCAGCCCCTGGATCTGGCGTCTCCGGATCCATCGCTGACCCTGTTCAATGTCCTGGGCTCCGGCGTGCAGGATCGATTCTGTATGTGGGTGCGGACGGGAGATGTCACCGGCGACGACGTGGCTGACCTGGTCGTGGGGGCGGACCAGGCCGGCAGCGGAGATGAACATCGCGGTGAAGCGTACGTCCTGCGCGGTGGTGTCCACCTGGCGGCCAACGCCACGGCGGACCTGGCCCGGTTCAGCACCGGCGGCTTCCTGCTGGCGGGCAACAGCATCAGGATCCTGCCGCCGGACGGCTCCACGGACTTTCACCTGGGCGCCACCTGCCAGATTGCCGACCTGGACGGCAACGGTCGCGGCGAGGTGCTGCTGGCGGCTACCCTGAACCGGGCGGGGGGCGGACTCAGGCCCGCGTCGGCGCCCGAAATCGTGCACGGATCGGGAGGTACCGCCGACGGCTCGGTCTATATCGTCTGGGATGACAACATTCCCCCGGGCGGGTGGGATCCCGGTCTGACCCTGTCCCTGGCTGCACTTCCCGGGGAACTCACCACCATTCAAGGCAGCCTGGCCAACGACTCATTTGGCGAGGAATTGCTGGGAGGGCTGGATTTTGACGGGGACGGCAACGCGGAGCTGTTTGTAGGTGACCTGACCGGGTCTGCGCCGGGCAACCGCAGTGTGTCCGGCCTGGGCCACGTGCTGTACAACGCCCAGGTGCTTAAGGGTTTGAGCTTTGACATGGACAACCTGCCCACGGGTGTTGCGCAAAGCCTGATATACGGCCCCATCGTGGGCGCTATCAGCGCCGACACGGCCATGCAGGGGGATTTCGATAACGACGGCCTGGCAGACCTGGCGTTCAGCTCCCCCCACGACGCGCCCTTTGGACGAATAAACGCCGGTACCCTGCACATCCTGTTCGGCCGCCCGGGTGGATGGCCTGATGTGATCGACCTGGCGCCTGGCCGGCAGCCCCCCGCCAACGCGCTGCGACTGGCGGAGGTTTATGGGGGGCGCGGCAATCTGCCCGGTGACCAGGGCGATACCCTGGCCTACAGCGGCGCCGCTGGTGACTTGGACGGGGACGGACGGGTGGACGTGGTTACCAATGAAATGATCGGAAACGGCGTGGCCCCGGGAACCGTCGACGTGGGCAACCTGATCGTCCTCAGCGGCCGGGCCTTGTCGGACCCGCTGTTTCGTTCGGGATTTGAGTTGGACTAGATCGTTTCCGCGTCCGGCCTGGCGGAATCCTGAATATCGCCGTCCACCGGCATGACCGCGTCGGTCATCCAGCAGCCCTCGCAGGTTCCGGCCTGCTGCTGGGTCAGCACGAACACGTAGCGTGCTTCCTTGCCATCCCGAGTCACCAGCCGAACTGGAACAATGGTGTGGGAGGGGCTCTCCATGGCAGGCATGATCTCTGCCTGCCGGTGATTCAACATGTCGCGATAGGGCGCACCCTTTACCATCATGGTGAACCGGTCCAGGGGGCCGGTGGCTTCCCTGTTGGACGGTGACGCAAAGCGAAACACCACGGCTATGCCGTTATTGGGCAGGGGATTGTCGTTGTCAGCCAGTGCAGAAAGCTGCATCTCGACCACTTCCGTCGGGGAGAGGTTGGCGCTTGGCTCCGGACCCGGCCGTTCGGCCTTGGTCTGCGCCACCACGTCCAGGCGCATGACCAGCAGGATCAGCAGGATGACGGTGGTGGCGGTCAGGGCTTTCATGGCGCAATCTCCAATGTTCTTCACTCAGTGTAGACCGCCGGCGTGAAAAATCTGTGGCGGTCGGCCGGTGGGCCTGTTGAACGAGAAAACACGGTGCTGCAGTATGTCCGGTCTTTGGTCGGGGCAGCTGGATCAATGGATGTAGCGAAAATTCTTCTTACATTCCGCCGCCTGGGCGCGACTTCGCGGGCGCTGGCGCTGGGGCTGGTGCTTCCGGCGGTGGGCGAGGCGGACGGATTTGACCCCGGGATTTTTGATCTGTGGGCCGAGGCACGTGCCGGCAGCGGTGAGCCGGTCTACTGGTACTCGTCGGGTACTGTTCGTGAGTTTCCTTCCGGCAAGCTGCTGTTCCTGATGGAAGGATACGATACGGCCCGGGCCTACCGGCCAGAGCCGGGGCAGTCCCTGGTCCACCAGTACAATCGCAAAATCTATCTGTTCCGCGACCCTGACACCGGCGAGGTGGTTCGCAGCTGGAACGGCCAGTCGGTGGAGCCGATAGCTTATCCGTACCAGTTCATCACCTACCGGTTGGCGGGCGACAAACTGAAAACCGTGGTGGAACAGGGGACCGGTTCCAGGGTCCGGCAGATCGAGGGGGACTCTATCAGCCATCGAACCGTGGGTGATACCCACGTGTTTTCCGCCCCGGTTTTCCTGGATTTTCCAGTTCCGGGGGGCGAGTCCCGCTACCAGGCCTGGGAAAACTACGACTTTTTCATCAACCCGGCTGCCTCCGAGCCTCATCAGCTGAGCTGGGCCCGGGTAGGCCCCATGCCGGCCTGGGCCGGTGGCGTACAGTCTGTCATGCACCTGGTCACCTGGCGTATTGAAGATTACGCCGAGGTTCCCGCAACCCTCCGTGAGTACATCGAAAACGAGGCGCCGCTGTGGCGGCTGCCGCCGGCGGACCTGGAAGAGATTCGCCGCCTGCAGCAGCCCGGCCAGGATGCGCAATAAGGAGCTCAAATGAAATCTCTGCTGATACTGGTCATGATGGCCGTTACCGTGCCCGCTGCCACCGCCGCGGATTACGAACAGGGTCGCGTGGTCGACACAACGCCTTCCATTCTGGCGCCCCGGGACCGGGTCGATGTGATCAACCGGATCCTGCTGGACCGGCTGGATAATCTGCTGCCCCGGCTGATGCGGGAAGCCGGCATCGACATGTGGCTGGTCATCAACCGGGAATACAACGAGGATCCGGCATACATGAGCCTGGTGCCCGAGCCGGTGTTCGCCGCGCGACGCACCACCATGCTGGTGTTCTTCGACCGGGGCCCCGGCGAGGGCGTGGAGCGCTTTACCGTCAGTCGCTATCCCATCAAGGGCGCCTATGATTCGGTCTGGGAGGGAGGCAACCTCGAGGAGCAGTGGCAGCGTCTGGCCGAGGTGATCGAGGAGCGCAACCCGAAAAAAATCGGCATCAACAAAAGCATGACCTGGCCGGTGGCGGACGGCCTGTCGGCCGCCCTGCACGAGGAGCTGCTAAATTCGTTGAGCCCCAGCCGCAAGGAGACGGTGGTGAGTGCCGAGAAGCTGGTGGTGCGGTGGCTGGAAACCCGCAGCGAGATGGAGCTGCAGGTCTATCCCCAGGTGGTGGGTATTGCCCGTTCTGTGATCAGCGAGGCTTTTTCCAACAAGGTGATCACGCCGGGGGTGACCATGCCGTCAGAGGTGGCCTGGTACATCCGCGAGCGATTCGAATCGCTGGGACTGAAGCCGTGGTTCCAGCCCTACGTCAACGTCCAGCGTCAGGGCAGCCCTGACGATCCGGAGTCTCCGTTTTTCGGCGCCAATGACATCGCCATCCAGCCCGGAGACGTGTTGCATACCGACGTGGGTATCTGCTACCTGCGGCTGTGCACCGATACCCAGGAGATGGGCTACGTGCTGCGCATGGGTGAGGCCGATGTGCCCCAGGGTTTGAAGGATGCCCTGGCAGTGGGCAATCGCTGGCAGGACCTGCTGACCGGTGAGTTCAAAACCGGGCGCCCGGGCAACGACATTCTGGCGAGGACGCGCAAGGCCCAGGAAAAAGAGGGCATCGTCGGCAGCGTCTACACCCATCCCCTGGGTGCCTTCGGCCACGCCCCCGGGCCCACCATCGGCATGTGGGACAACCAGGGCCCGACCCCGGACCGCGGCGACTGGCCGCTTTACCCCAACACCGGCTATGCCATCGAGGGCAACATCAAGACCACGGTGCCGGAGTGGGACGACCAGATGGTGCAGATCAAGCTGGAGCAGAGCGCGGTGTACGACGGCAGCAAGGTGTACTACCTGGCCGGACGCCAGACCGAGTGGCACATCGTGAGATAGGTCAGTCGCCGGCGTTGCGTGCCATGTTGCGCCGCCGCAGTTCGAACAGCGGCTGGAGCGCCGGGTCTGCCAGGGCAGCCTGGATGCCGGGATGATCCGGCCAGTGTTCAGGCAGGGTCCAGATCCGTGCCTGGGTCAGCGCGGGGTCCCGACGTTCGATCATTCGAGTCAGGCTCGCTGCTGCCGAATCGAGGTCACCAAAATAGACGTAGATCAGGGCCAGTGCGGAGTCGGCCTCCATTCCCTCAGCGGCTTTCTGCTCGATCCGCCGGGCCAGTTCGACCACGACTTCCCGTTTTCCCTGGAGCTGCGCCACGCCGGCCCTGAATTCCAGGGTGTCCAGGGTCGGTCCGGTAATGTCCTCGATCCGGTCGACGACAGACAGTGCTTCTTCGTATCGTTCCAGGCAGCTCATCCCAACAGCCAGGGCGGTCCAGGCCGGAACCAGGTTTGGATCCATCTCCGTGGCCTTGCGGCCGTGGACGATGGATTCCTCGCAGTGCCCAAACTGCTCCAGCGCAAATGCGAGATCAGCATGGTTGATGGCTTTGAGCGGATCCATTTCCAGCGCCTTCCTTTCCCAGAACAGCGCTTTTTCCTCGTCACTGACTCCCCGAAAAAAATCTCCCGCGAAATTGGCGACCTCGGCATCATTGGGGTTCAGTGCAATGGCCCGATCGTGATCACGCGCGGCCTGGTCCCAATCCCAGCCGTCTGCCCCCTCCAGGTATCCCCGCACCGACCAGGCTTCGACGTTGGTGTCATCCAGTTCGATGGCCTTTTGTGCGGCCCGCCTGGCCTCTGAGAATGCCGCCTGGGTGGATTCCCGGGACGTCTGATAGTACCACAGCAGCGACAGTGCCCGGGCCTGTCCGGAGTAAGCGCTGGAATACTTCGGGTCGATGATGGTGGCAGCCTTGAACAGAGCGGCCGCATCAAGCAATGACTGGTAACCGCGTTTTGACAGCCTTTGACGTGCCCTCAGGTAGAGATCGTGAGCCGCCATGTCAGCGGTACCGGCTTGGCTGGCCTGGTCTTCCATGCCCATGCGCACCGACAGGGCGTCCGCCACGGCACGGCTGATTTCGTCCTGGATGGCGAAGATGTCCGCCAGGCCGCGGTCATAGGTTTCTGACCAGAGGTGAAACCCGTCGCTGGCGGTGATCAGCTGCACGGTAATGCGCGCCCGGTCACCGGACTTGCGCACGCTGCCTTCCAGGATATGGTTGACGCCCAGCTGCTGGCCGATATCCCGCAGGTCCTGATTATCTCCCCTGAACTGGAAGCTCGAGGTGCGCCCGGCCACTTTGAGCCCGGGAATCCGCACCAGGACGTTGAGGATTTCTTCGGAGATGCCGTCGGCAAAATAGCCCTGATCGCCGGCCTGGCTCATGTCGGTAAAAGGGAGCACGGCGATGGATGGGGGCGTATCGGTGGCTGTGGTCCAGGGTTCGGACTGGGACAGGGCAGGCGTATCGTCAACCTCTGCTGTTCCCGGGTCGGACGGCGACCAGCGGTCGAAGGCCATGAATCCCAGCAGCGCCACCACAGCCGCGACGGTAACCAGGTTGAGCCTGCGGCCGGTGTGGGCGGCGATGGATTCTGACGCCGCGATCTCGCTTTCCCTGCGGAGACCGTCCGGTGTGAGTTCGTAGACCCAGGAAAACACCAGTGCCGGCAGGAAGCCCAGCACCAGGATCGCCAGCAGCAGGCGCCCCGCCGTAGGGCCCAGCTCCAGCGTGTCAAACAGGACGTCGCCCACCTGCAGCAACAGCCAGCTGACCACGATGTAAGCCAGCGCCACGCGGAACACGTTGCGCCGCTTGAGTTCGTCAAGAAATCCCATGCGGATTCGCCCTTCCCAGTTGCCGCCGATCATAGACCATCCCCTCCCACGAGGTATATGCCATGGGTCGTCAGGGCCGGGTGTTCCGGACTCTACGTATTGCGCTCCAGAACGGGATACGGCAAAAATTCAGTGCGAGGGAAGGCCGTTGCGCCGCACCAGTAAGTTACTTGAAATAAAAGGAACAAGCTGTTGAAACAACAAGAGTTTCTTCACGCCAGGCGTGTCGCGTACTTTTCCATGGAAATCGCTCTGGAAAGCCGCATCCCCACCTACAGTGGTGGCCTGGGCATCCTGGCCGGTGACACCCTGCGCTCCGCGGCGGACCTGGAAATCCCCATGGTCGGGGTTACCCTGGCCAGCCGGCGCGGCTATTTCCTGCAGGAGATCAACAACGGCAGTCAGGTCGAACGCCGTGAACGCTGGGACCCCGAGGAACATGCCCAGGCCCTGCCGGCCAAGGGCTCGGTCACCATTGAGGGCAGAACGGTCTGGATCAGCGCCTGGCTTTACGTGATCAAGGGCATGGGCGGCTTCCGCCAGCCGGTCATCCTGCTGGATACCGATGTTGCGGAGAACACGCCCGAAGATCGCAAGATCACCCACCACCTTTACGGCGGCGACCAGGCCTATCGCCTGAAGCAGGAGATCGTGCTTGGAATCGGCGGCTGCCGAATGTTGCGTTCGCTGGGCTTCAACGTTGATGTTTATCACCTGAATGAAGGTCACTCGGCCCTGTTGACGCTGCAGCTGCTGTTGCGGTCGGCGTATCCCCGGGAAAGCCTGATGCCCGGCGAAAGCCCCTATGACATATTCGGGGTGCGTGAGCGCTGCCACTTTACCACCCATACGCCCATCGAAGCCGGGCAGGACCGATTCTCCTATGACCTGGTCAACCGGATTATGGGCAACATCATTGACCAGGGCGTTCTGGAGCGACTGGCCGGCAGCAACGAACTGAATATGACGCGCCTGGCCCTGAACATGAGCGAGTACCAGAACGGTGTAGCCAAGCGTCACGCCGAAACCTCCGAGAAGCTGTTTCCCGGGTACCGGGTCAGTGCCATCACCAACGGCGTGCATACCTTTACCTGGGCCAACTCCCCGCTGGCGAAACTGTTCGACAATAACCTGCCGGGCTGGGCATCCGAGCCTGAGCTGCTGATGCGGGCGGATTACGAGCTGCCCGACGATGAGCTGTGGGAGTCTCACAACCAGGCCAAGAGTGAGCTGCTGCGCAATATCTACCGGCTCACGTCGGTGGAGATGGATCCGGAGCTCCCAACCCTGGGTTATGCCCGCCGCATCACGCCCTACAAGCGTCCAGACCTGCTGTTTTCCAACCTGGACCGGCTGCGGGACATCGCCCGCAGGCAACCGTTCCAGGTTGTACTGGCCGGCAAGGCGCATCCCCGGGACGAAGCGGGCAAGCGAGCCATTGAGTTCCTGCACCAGACCATCAGCGAGCTCAAGGGTGACATCACCATGGCCTTTCTGCCCAACTACAACATGGCCAGCGCCCTGACACTGGTGTCCGGGGTAGACGTCTGGCTGAACACGCCCCAGCCGCCGCTGGAGGCGTCGGGCACCAGTGGCATGAAGGCGGCACTGAATGGCGTACCGAACCTGAGCGTGCTGGACGGCTGGTGGATTGAAGGGCATATCGAGGGGGTCACCGGCTGGTCCATCGGCAACGGTGATGCTGGCGACTACGCGCGTGACGCGGATTCGCTGTACGACAAGCTGGACCAGGTGGTGCTGCCGCTGTTCGGTCAACGCGACGAGTGGCTGAAAGTCATGAAAGGAACCATTTCACGCAACGCCTCACTGTTTCACAGCCACCGCATGATGCGTCGCTATGCGGCCGAGGCCTACATGAGGTAGCCCAGGGGAGCCCTTTCCGCTGCACACGCCCCGTTCGTGCGCAGTGGAAAGGGCTCCCGGCCCTTGTGCTTCCGGTTCCTGCGGTACTTGCTGCGGTCCCTGAAGGTGGCGGCGCGGTTGAATGTGCCCGCGTGGCGGGCCACCGGGTTGCGACGCCGCTGCCGGGTCCGTCGCCTGTTCTGCTGCGACATGATATCTCCTCCGGTTTGGGGTCGGTCCCCGTTGGGTCATCCCATCGGGGGGCGGCGATGGTACATTGAAGCCCGGCCGGGGGAAAGCGTGTGAGCAGAAAACCCATCGATGATCTGACGGGCTTCGACGTTGGACCGGACTTCGAAAGGTTCAGTCAGCGGGACGATATCTTTTGCCGGGCGCTGTGGGATGAGTCGGTGAAATCCCGGCGATCCAAAGAGTTCTTTGGGGGTTATTTCATGCCGCGGGCCCGGTCCCGGCGCAGCGAGGGCTTCAGCCAGCGGGACTACGCGCTGCGCAATGCATCCTGGCACGTGACCAACGTGCTGCGCGACTCCCACCGCCAGGAGACCGGGCGCAAGGAGGGCTTTTTTGACTACTTCACTGCCCACGAGGCGGGCTGGCCGGAACCTTATGCCTTCGACAGCCCGGAGCAGGCCACCCGTGATCTGGAAAAGGTGGCCCGCTTTGCCGGGGCTGATCTGTTTGGTGTCTGTGCCGGCGACGAGCGCTGGATGTACCGGGAGCTGTTTGACGACCGCATGGGTACCGGCAAGCCCGCCGAGGTGCCCGGGGATCTGCCCCACGTCATCGTGATAGGCGAGTCTATGGACCTGGACCTGACCCGGACCGTCCCCTCAGCCCTGTCGGGCAGCGCCACCGGCATGGGCTACTCCAACGACTCGGTGACCCTGCTGACCCTGGCCCAGTACATCCGCAACCTGGGCTACCGGGCTTATGCCAGCATGAACGACACCGCGCTGGCGGTGCCGCTGGCGGTACAGGCGGGCCTGGGTGAAGCGGGGCGTCACAGCCTGCTCATCACCAGGGAGTTTGGTCCACGGCTGCGGCTTGGCAAAGTGTTTACCGATCTCCCCCTGGTAAACAGCCGGCCGCAGCAGTTCGGCGTGAACCGGTTCTGCGATATCTGCGATCGCTGTGTCACGGCCTGTCCACCGAAGGCCATTGCAGCGGGTGCGCCCAGTAACCACCGCCACAATCGCTCCAATCTCAAGGGAGTGAGCAAGTGGACCACTAACGCGGAAACCTGCTTCAAATTCTGGGTCAACCAGAACTCCGACTGCTCCATCTGCATCCGGGTGTGTCCCTACAACCGGGACTACCGACGCTGGGCCAACCGCCTTTGGCGCTGGCTGGCCGGGACCCGCCTGCGCAGGCTCGCCCTGTGGCTGGATGACCGACTGGTGGACCGTCGTCGGCAGAAGGCCAGCTGGTGGTGGGACCGACCCTGATCCGGGTCAGGACAGATCGCCGAGAATGCGATTACGGCCGGTTTCCTTGGCCCGGTACAGGCGCTGATCAGCGGCCTTGAACAGGTCGTCCTGGCCGGGCTGTTCCATGGACAGTTCGTCGGTGGTGACGACTCCGGCGCTGAAGGTAACCCTGGGCATACTGGACTTGGCGTTGCTGCGCTCGGCCAGGGCCCGGTTGATCTGGTCCAGCAGCTTGACGGCGTCTTCCCGGCCTGTGGCCGGCAGGGCAACCGCAAACTCCTCGCCGCCGATGCGGGCCAGCAGGTCATTCTGGCGCAGCTGCTGGGTCAGCACGCTGGCGGCCAGTTGCAGTACCCGGTCGCCCACGTCGTGGCCCCAGCGATCGTTGACCTGCTTGAAGTTATCCAGGTCCACCAGCGCAAATGACAGGCACTGGTTCCTGGAACGGCTGTCCAGCAGGAGCTTCTGCAGGGATTCCCTGAAGTAGCGCCGGTTGTAGGTGCCGGTGAGCGGATCCTGGGTTGCCATCCGGTAGCTGCGCTCGTGGTAATCGCTTTCCGGGGAGCGGCCGTCCAGGTACTTGATGCTGGCGTCGCCGATGGTGACCAGGTCGCCGTCGCGCAGGACCCGGCCCGTATTGGCGATCCGTTCCTCTCCCACGAAGACACCGTTCTTGGAACCCATATCCCGCAGCGTGACCTGCTCACCCTGGCGGATCACCGAGGCGTGTTCACGGGAAACTGCGGGGCGGTGCAGCACGATGTCGCAGCGGGTGTCGCGCCCGATGATCAGGTGGTCGCCGTCGTCCAGCAGGTAAAACTCACCCAGCTCGGTACCGGAGATGACCACCAGTCCCGGCTCCCGGCCCGCCAGTCGGGTGTGCTCCAGGTCTTCAGTGGCAGCGCTGGGGCAGGCTTTGTCTTTGTTCATGGTGTGGCCGCTGGCGATCGCCAGGCATTTTTATCACAAACCGGGGGGGCGGCGCACGGCCAGCCCTGCCGCTCAGGGGCGGTTCAAAGCCACCCCACGGCCGGTTCGGTGGCGCGCTCGTCCTGGTCAATCCGAACCACGGCATGCCCGGCGAACTTGCCGTCGCCGGCGGCTACGCAGTCCACTACGCGGGCAATGGCGTCCTGCCCGGAATGGATGGATTGGCCCGGCGCAAGCGCGGCAGCCGCTTCGAATCGTCGCAGGTGCCGCTTGATGCGTCCCAGGTAGCGGGCCCGGGCCACCACTTCCTGCCCGGGGTAGCAGCCTTTGGTGAAGCTGACCGCGCCAATGACATCCAGGGCCAGCATCTGGGGGACGAACAGGTCGGTGGTCGCCTGGCCCACCCAGGCAACGCCTTGTTCAATGTTCAGCCGGCGCCATTCGGAGTCATCGTCCATCAGGCCACTGGCGTCGAGCAGGATCACCCGCTGGTCCGGCAGGCGGACCAGGCGGGCATCTTCCACGGCCAATCCAGCGTAGCTCCCGTCGGCAGCGGGTTCTTTGATCGCCCCTGAGATCTGGCCGGCGATGTCCAGATCGGATTGCGGCTCCAGGTTGACCTGGGCCCTGAGGACATACATCCGCAACCGCTGGACCAGGGATTCCACCAGGCCCGGGTCCATCAGCAGCAGGAAATGGTCGGGCTGGCGGACCACAAACAGCGTGGCCAGGACGCGCCCCTTGGGACTGCAGTAAGCCGCGTAGCAGGCCGATTTCTCACTGTCCGGCTCCAGGGCAGCGATATCAGCGGTCAGCTGGCCATGGAGGAAAGCCCCGGCATCGGCTCCGCTGACCCGGACCGCGGTCAGCATGTTTCGTAAATCAACGGTAGCGGACATGGCGTGCCCCGAAACAACAACCCGCTATACAATGTGGGCGGAATCGGGCCTTATCAAACGCCCGGGTGCAGAAATCACGGCCCGTTGACCGGCCCGGAGGGATGATTGGAACCATGAACGAAGACAACAAGACACCACCGGAGCCGCCGAAGGAAAAGCCGGAATCCGACGAGTCTCATCGTCCCCGCGAGGTCGGCGGTTACAAGGGACCCGAGCCGACCCGCTATGGAGACTGGGAACACGGCGGCCGCTGCACCGATTTCTGACAGAATTGAACCCACCGCCACGGTATGATGGCTTGATGGACCGTCCCGCCCTGTCCCAGATCCGCTGGCGCTGCCGGCGCGGCATGCTGGAGCTCGACGTGCTGCTGAATCGATTTCTCGAAAGCGGCTACCAGCAGCTGTCCGATGAAGAGGTTGCTGCCTTCCTGTTGATGCTGGAACAGGAGGATGACCTTATCTGGGACTGGATGCTGGGCAAGGAAACACCGAAGGAGCAAAGGATTGCCCGGATTGTCGACAGGATCAGGCCGCCCCGTTGAGCTGCCGCTTCGGCCCGGCGTAATCCACTGGCTGATCTTATGGCTGTCCGGGCTGGCTGGATTGGCCCTGGCGCCGCTGCTCCCTCCTGGCTGGCTGCCCCTGGCCCTGTTGAGCTGGGGTGCTGTTTTGCTGGTGAGCTGGAGCCGACTGGTCGACGGCCCCTGGCAATCCATACGCTGGCTGCCCGGCGGCGCCGTCATGCTGTGCGATGGTGAGGAAACCTGGCCCTGTCGTTTGGGGTCCAATTGTTACGCTGGCCGCTTCCTGGTCGTACTGCACGTACTGTGCCGGGGAAAAAGCTGGTATTTTGCACTGTTTGCGCTGCCCGGTACCGACGAGCTGCGCCGTGCCCGGGTGCGGCTGCGGACCCTGTCGCCGGCAGGTTTGCCGAAGCAAGGGCAATGACAAGGACAACCAGGCTGACACATGTTTAAGCCGATCCAGGCCTACATCGGACTGCGCTACACCCGAGCCAAGCGCAAGAACCACTTCATCTCCTTTATCAGCGCCATTTCCATGCTGGGTATTGCCGTGGGAATCACTGCACTGATCACGGTGATATCGGTGATGAACGGGTTTGAACAAGAACTGCGGGAGCGCATCCTGGGAATGCTGGCCCATGCCACCATTACCTCGGTGCGGGGCGAGATGGACCAGTGGGAGCAGGCCATGCTGGCCTCGGCCAACCACCCCGAGGTGGCTGGAGCGGCGCCGTTTATTGAGCGGGAAACCCTGATCAAGGGCTATCGCACCAGCGGCGCGCTGGTGCGCGGTATCGATCCCGAACTGGAGGGTACGGTGTCCGAGGTCGGGGACAAGATGGTGGACGGGTCGCTGGCGGATCTGCGCGAGGGCGAGTTCGGCATTGTGCTGGGGGTCAACCTGGCCATGGCCCTGGGCGTGGAATCCGGGGACCGGGTGACGGTGTTTGCGCCCCAGGTCCGCTCGACGCCGGCGGGGGTCATTCCCCAGGTCAAACGATTCACCGTGGTGGGCATCTTCTCCGTGGGTATGCATGAGTTCGACCGTGGCACCGCCCTGGTCCACCTGGGCGACGCCAGTCGGCTGTTCCGGGTGCAGAGCGGTGCCTCGGGCGTACGCCTTAAGGTGACGGACATGTTCCAGGCCTGGCGGGTGGCCCGGGAGCTCCAGAGCGAACTGTCCGAGATCTTCTTCATCAGTGACTGGACCCAGAAGCACGCCAACCTGTTCCGGGCGGTGCAGATCGAGAAAACCGTCATGTTCGTTATTCTTTCCCTGATCATCGCGGTGGCGGCCTTCAACATCATCTCCACCCTGGTCATGGTGGTGACTGACAAGCAGTCGGATATCGCCATCCTGCGAACCCTGGGCGCGAGTCCGGCAACCATCATGGGTATTTTCCTGATTCTGGGCAGCTTTATCGGGCTGATTGGCACCACCCTGGGCGTGATCGGCGGGGTGTCCCTGGCCACCAACGTGGAGACCGTGGTGCCTTTCCTCGAGCGCACCTTCAATATTCAGTTCATGTCGGGCGACATTTATTACATCACCGACCTGCCGTCAGACATGCAGTGGTCCGACGTGGTCAAGGTGGCGGCGTTGAGCTTTTCCATGTCAATTCTGGCGACCCTGTACCCGTCCTGGCGGGCGGCACGAACCGATCCGGCCGAGGCGTTGCGGTATGAGTGATTCAACCCAGGTGCTGGGCTGCAGCGAGCTGGTCATGACTTTTCAACAGGGGCGTGCCGATGTATCGGTGCTGAAAGGCCTGAACCTGTCGGTGGCGGCGGGAGAAACCGTGGGCATTCTGGGGTCGTCGGGCGCCGGCAAGTCCACCCTGCTGCACCTGCTGGGTGGCCTGGACCAACCGACATCCGGCGACGTCACCATTGGCGGGCAGAATCTGCGCGGCCTGGGCCAGCGGGCCCTGGGCCGGCTGCGCAACGAAAAACTTGGATTTATCTACCAGTTCCATCACCTGCTGCCTGAGTTCACAGCGCTGGAAAACGTGGCCATGCCGCTGCTGCTGGGCGACGCCAGTGCCGCCGAGGCCCGTGAGCGCGCCGCGGAACTGCTGCAGCGGGTTGGCCTGGGGCAGCGGCTGCCCCATAAACCGGGCCAGCTGTCCGGCGGTGAGCGTCAGCGCGCGGCCGTAGCCAGGGCCCTGGTGACCCGACCGGCCTGCGTGCTGGCCGACGAACCCACCGGCAATCTGGATGAGGAAAATGCCCACCAGGTTTACGACCTGATGCTGGAGCTCAACCGTGAACTCGGGACCAGCCTGGTCATCGTGACCCACGACCGTAAGCTGGCCCAGAAGCTGGACCGTCAGCTGGTACTGGCCGGGGGCACGCTCAGCTGACGCCAGCCGGCGGCAACCCCCTACGCTGAGCCTGGCGCCGTTCTGATTCGGCCGGCCCACGCGACCCTCTAGACTCTCGGCATGACCGGGCGCCTGTCATTCAGCCTGGGCGTTGTCCTGGCGGCATTCCCCCTGGCTGGCCTGGGAGCGGCGGCATGGGGCCTGGCCGTTGCCGTGGTCACCGTGTTGAATCCTGGTCGGGCCGGGTGGCCGCTGCTGTGGGTCTTCCTGGGAGGCGCCTGGTTGGAACTGCACCTGGCCTGGCACCTGAACCAGCGCGACCGGGCAACAGCGGAGCCTGGGGTGGTGCTGGTGGGTGAGGTCACGGGGCTGCCGGTCTGCAACGAGCGCGGCTGCGGGTTTCTGTTCCAGGGCCGGCGCGGGACAGACGGGGCCGTTCAGTACCAGCTCCACGGCGCCGGCATCCAGCCGGAGCCGGGGCAGCATTGGCGACTGTACATCCAGCCCCGCGCCAGCTGGGCTCTGCGGAACCCCGGCGGCTTCGACGGCGAGTCCCGGGATCTGGCCAATGGCACCGTTGCCCGCGGCCGGGTCAGCGGGGGCGAGTTGCTGGACCGTACCGGTTTTGACCTGGACCGGCTTCGCTTCGAATTGTCCAGCGGGATCCATCAGGAACTAGGGCCCGGGGCGCCCCTGTTGCAGGCCCTTGCCGTGGGCGACCGCCGGGGCATGCAGCGGCATCACTGGTCCACCCTTCAGGCCACCGGGACCAGTCACCTGATGGCTATTTCCGGCCTGCACGTGGGGCTGGTGGCTGGGCTGGGGTTGATGCTGGGGCGCGGCATCCATTGGCTGTGGCCTCGGCCCGGGATCACGGCCAACGGACTGGGCACCATTCTGGCGGCCGTGCTGGCATTCGGCTACGCCGGGCTGGCCGGATTTTCTGTGCCCACCGTCAGGGCGCTGGTCATGCTGCTGCTGCCGGCCTGGGCGCTGTTGCTGCGTCGGTCTGTGACCGGTTGGCTTGTGTGGAGCACCAGCCTGGCTCTGGCGTTGCTGGTGTCGCCGCTGAGCATTCTGCAGGGCGGCCTCTGGCTGTCCTACGGCGCGGTTGCCGTGTTGATCTTCGGCTTGTCCTGGCCGTCGCGCTTGCCGGCATTCATCCGCGCTCAGTGGGTCGTGCTGGTGGGACTGCTTCCCCTGCTGGCAGGGCTGGGCCTGCCGCTGGCACCGCTGGGCCTGCTGGTGAATTGCGTTGCTATTCCCTGGGTGGGAGCCCTGGTGGTGCCGCCGCTGTTGCTGTCGCTGATGTTCACCGCCGGCAGCCCGCCTCACGGTTTTCTGCTGGCCGTGGCCGACCGGTCCATGGATCTGCTGTGGCAGGGGCTGATTTGGGTGGCTTCGCTGGATTCCCACTGGACGCCGGGTGGCGGCCCGCTGCTGATCCTTCTATGGGTCGGCGCGGCGCTGCTGATACTGTCGCCACGTGGCCTGCCGGGGCGCGGTATGGCTGTCTGGGCCATGGCCTGGGGCACGATGACGACCACGGCGGCGCCGAAGCACGGGGAGCTCTGGATCCGGTTCTTCGACGTGGGGCAGGGCAGCGCGGTGCTGTTGCAGACACAGCGCAACAGCGTCCTGTATGACACCGGACCCGGCAACGGGCACTGGAGCGCGGCGGCCAGCCAGCTGGTGCCCTACCTGCGGCAGAACGTCCCGGGTCTGGACCGAATCATGGTGAGCCACCGGGACCTGGACCATGCCGGGGGTGTCGATGCCCTGCGAGGGGCGTTTCCCGCAGCGATCCTGATGGGGGGCGGCCGCCGGGCAGATGACCCGGGCTGCCACGATCAGCAGCAGTGGCGCTGGGACGGTGTGGATTTCCGGGTTCTGCATCCCAGCCGCTGGCTGCCTTACCTGGGAAACGACAGCTCCTGTGTTTTGCTGGTAAAGGCAGGCGGCGCCCAGCTGCTGCTGCCCGGTGACGTCGGCAGGGTGGTGGAGCAGCGGCTGCTGCACGTGGGCCTGGACCCGGGAGGGATACTCGCCGCGGCCCATCATGGCAGCCGTTCATCGTCCAGTCTGGAGTTCCTGCGGTTCATGCAACCTGAGCGGGTGGTGATCAGCGCGGGGCGCGCCAATCGGTTCGGGTTGCCCCACCCGGAAGTTGTCGACGCTTTCAGGGATCTGGGTGTTGAACCGCTGAACACGGCGGAGTGCGGCTGGATCGGCCTGGAAATGTCCGCCGACGGCGGAATTTCGCTGACCGGATTGCATCGGCCCGAGCACGCCAGGCCATGGCACCAGCCCGGTCTGTGCCGGCTGTACCGGCAGCCCGCTCAGGCCTCGAATCAGGCGCCCGCGCAGCCTGCGCCAAAGGCGCGCTGACCGTCGCAGACGGCGGCGATAAAAACCAGTATGATTGCGGCCTTTATGACATTGGAACCCGGCAGCGGGCGGGGTTCGATAGGAGATTGACTGGTGCTGGAAATCATCCGTCAGGGCGGCTGGCTCATGATTCCCATCATCGCCTGTTCGGCGATTGCCATGGGTATCATTCTTGAGCGGTTCTGGACGCTCAGAAAACAAATTGTCATTCCGCCGAAACTGGGAGACCAGGTCCAGAGCTGGGCCCTGAGCCGCAAGCTGGAAAGCTCACACATCGACGCCCTGGCCAACAATTCACCCCTGGGCCAGATCCTTGCAGCGGCGTTGCGCAACCGCTCCCGTTCCCGCGACATTATCAAGGAAGCGGTGGAGGACACCGGCCGCCACGTCGTCCACGACCTGGAACGCTATCTGAATTCCCTGGGCACCATCGCCGGCGTCTCACCGCTGCTGGGACTGCTGGGAACCGTCATCGGCATGATCAAGGTGTTTTCCTCGATCCTGGTACACGGCGTGGGAGATGCCAACCAGCTGGCCGGCGGAATTTCCCAGGCCCTGATCACCACGGCGGCGGGACTGATGGTGGCCATTCCGGCTTTCTTCTTTTACCGCTACTTCACCGGCCACGTGGAGCGGCTGGTGGTGGACATGGAGCAGCAGGCGCTGGCCCTGATCGACACCATCGACCTGGGTCATCCGGCCCGCGCGGCAAAGCGGACCTGACCTCCGGGCGTCATGAGACTGCAGGCGAAGAAAAAGGCTGAGCCACAGATTGAGCTGGCGCCGCTGATTGACGTGGTGTTCCTGCTGCTGATCTTTTTCATGGTGACCACCACCTTCGAACGCCAGGCACGGCTGCGGATCGACCTCCCCGAGGCCTCAGAACAGCCCGCGACACTGGAGCAGGAACGGCTGGAAATCGCCATCAGCGAAGACGGCCGGTTTTTCGTGGATAACAACGAGGTGGTCAATCGCAGCCTGGAGACGCTCAAGCAGGCCCTGGAAAAGGCGGCCGGTTCCGATCGGGAGCAACCGGTCACTATTCGGGCTGACGCCAATACGCCTCACCAGGCCGTGGTCACCGCCATGGATGCCGTCAACCAGGCCGGATTTGTCAATCTCTCCATCGCCACGACGCCGTCGGAAAACGATTGACCTGTCGGGCCCGCCCCCCGTGAGCGCCAACCCGTCCCCGCCCAGCACGCCCGACCACCGGTCATGGCCTGTCTACCGGCGGCTGCTGGGATATTCCCGGGCCTACTGGCCGGTGATGCTGGTAGCGGTTTTCGCCATGGCGCTGGATGCCGCCTGCACCGGCGGATTTGCCGCCATGACCGAACCCCTGTTGAACGATGCCCTGCTGGCAAAGGACTGGGACACCATCCGCATGATGCCGGTGTGGATCCTGGTGATCTTCCTGGGCCGGGGCATCGGCAGTTTCGTCGCGGATTACTGCATGGCGGCCGCCGGGCGATCGGTGATCCGCGACCTGCGGCAGCAGGTGTTCGAAAAATACCTGTTTCTGCCCACGTCCTATTTTGATCAGCACTCTCAGGGGCAGATGATTTCCCGGCTGACCTTCAACGTGGAACAGGTCGCCGAGGCCACCACTAACGCCATTACGGTGGTGGTGCGCGACAGCCTGTACATCATTGCATTTCTCGGGGTGATGCTGATGCAGAGTGTCCGCCTGACCCTGGCCACTCTGGTGATCGCCCCGGTGATCGCGCTGATCATTGCTTTCGTCAGCCGCCGCTTTCGCCGACTCAGCCGCAAGATTCAGGACACCATGGGTGACGTCACCCACCGGGCCAGCGAGGTGGTCAACGGCCATCGCGTCGTCAAGCTCTATTCCGGCCAGGGCGTTGAAAAAGACCGATTCGGCGCGGTCAACGCCAGTAACCGGCGGCAACACCTCAAGCTGGTGGCGACCAAGTCCGGCAGCGCCTCCCTGGTGCAGCTTATTGCCGGCCTGACCCTGGCGTTCATCATTTTCGTGGCAACCCGGGAGACCATGCTGGACCAGATCACCCCGGGAGCCTTTACCGCCTTTATGACGGCCATGCTGGCGATCCTGCCGTCGCTGAAGAAACTGACCAACGTACACGTGATGATCCAGCGCGGCGTGGCGGCAGCCGACAGCCTGTTCGAAGTGCTGGACAGCCCCCAGGAGGACATGGTCCGCGGGCAGCCGCTCACCGCCGTGCGTGGCGAGCTGGAATTCGACAACATCAGCCTGTCCTACCAGCCGGGGCAGGCACCGGTGCTGGATCAGGTCAGCTTCACCGCCGGTCCCGGAACGGTAACCGCCCTGGTGGGGCGTTCCGGCAGCGGCAAGACCAGCCTGGTCAGTCTCATCCCCAGGTTTTACCGCCCCACGGGCGGACAGTTACGCCTGGACGGCCTGGCTATCTGCAGCTGCCGCCTGCAGGACCTGCGCGCCAGCATCGCCATGGTCAGCCAGGATATCGTCCTGTTCGAGGACACCATTGCCGCCAATATCGCCTACGGCAGCGTCGGGCCCGTGGCTGAACAGGACATCCAGGCGGCCGCCGAACAGGCCAACGCCATGGAGTTCATCAACAAGCTGCCCCAGGGTCTGGATACCCGCCTTGGCGAGGGTGGTGTGCAGCTGTCCGGCGGACAGCGCCAGCGCATCGCCATCGCCCGGGCCATACTGAGGGACGCCCCTGTTCTCATCCTGGATGAGGCCACCTCAGCCCTGGATACCGAGTCCGAACGCCTGATCCAGGCGGCCCTGGAGCAGGTCATGCGGGCGCGCACCACCCTGGTCATTGCCCACCGCCTCAGCACGGTGGAAAACGCCGACCAGGTGCTGGTCCTGGACCAGGGCAAACTGGTGGAGCAGGGCACCCACCAGCAGCTGCTGGCCCAGGGCGGGCATTACGCTGAACTGCATCGCCTGCAGTTCCAGGATTCGCCCGATTCACCCACACCGGCCCGGTCCGGCTGATGGCGTCCGGCCCGGCGCCCCAGTCCCGGCTGGAAAAGGTCTGGTACGGCGGCCGCACGGCGGGTCCGGGCCTGCGCCTGCTGTCCCTGCTCTACGGCATGCTGCAGATGCTTCACCGCAGTGTGAGCCGGCTGTTCGCCGGCCACCCCGGCGTGCCTGTCATCGTGGTCGGCAACATTACTGTCGGCGGAACCGGCAAGACGCCGCTGGTGGCGCGCATCACTGAACTGCTGCAGCAGGCTGATCTCCGGGTAGGCATTGTCAGCCGCGGTTACAGGTCGTCTGCCGGGGCCGGCCCGGTGTTTGTGTCGGACAGCTCGGTCGCGGCCAGCGTGGGCGACGAACCGCTGATGCTGCGCCGCCTGACCGGGGCGCCGGTGGCGGTGGGCAGCAAACGCCTGCGGGTGGCGCGCGCCCTGGTTGCGCGACATGGACTGGATGTGCTGGTCAGTGATGACGGGCTGCAGCATCACCGCCTTGGGCGGGACCTGGAAATCGCGGTGGTCGACGGCCAGCGCAGGCTGGGCAATGGCCTCATGCTGCCGGCCGGTCCGCTGCGGGAGCCGCCGCGGCGTCTGGCCCGGGTAGATTACGTGGTGACCAACGGCGGCGAGGCCCTGGGGCAGGAAGTGCCCATGGCATTGATCCCCGGGCCGGCCAGAAACCTGGTCACCGGCGGCCGCCGGGAGCTGGGGTCATTTGCCGATGCGCCGGTGGTGGCGGTTGCCGCCATCGGCAATCCCGGGCGGTTTTTCGATATGCTGGAGGACCTCGGACTGCAGGTGGAGCCGAAGCCGTTCCCGGATCATCACCGCTTTTCGGCCAGGGACGTAAACGGCTGGGCCGATCGGACCGTACTGGTGACCGAGAAGGACGCCGTGAAGCTGTCAGGCCTGGCCGGCAGTTCCTGGTGGGTAGTGCCGGTAATGGCGGATCTGCCCGATGAGTTTGAGCAGCAGCTGGTGGCCCGGGTGAAGACCATGACCAGGGAAAACCGATGACCGGATTCAGCGTGATCATCCCAGCCCGTTACGAATCGAGCCGGCTGCCGGGAAAGGTGCTGCTGCCCCTGGCGGGAAAGCCCATGATTGAGCATGTGCACGGTGTGGCCTTGGCCTCGGGTGCGCGTCGCGTGCTGGTCGCGACGGACGACAGCCGGGTGGAACAGGCCTGTCGCGGATTCGGTGCCGAGGTCATGCTGACTGGCGCCGACCACCAGAGTGGTACCGACCGGCTGGCCGAGTGCGTTCAAAGACTGGAGCTTGCGGATGACGAGGTTGTGGTCAATCTGCAGGGTGATGAGCCCCTGATGCCGCCGTCCCAGGTCAACCGGGTTGCTGCAGCCTTGCTGGAGCACGGCGACGCCTCCATTGCCACCCTGTGCAGCGTCATCACCAGCGGTGCCGAGCTGCATGACCCCAACGCGGTCAAGGTGGTGATGGACCGGAACGGATTTGCGCTTTATTTCTCCCGCGCGCCCATACCCTGGGACCGTGATGCCTTCACCGCCGACCCGACCGCCCTGTCCGGGGCCACCGCCTATCGCCACATTGGCATTTACGCCTACCGCGCCGGTTACCTGAAAACCCTGTCGGCGCTGCCGCCGGCGCCGCTGGAGGTCAGCGAGAAGCTGGAGCAGTTGCGGGCCCTGGCGGATGGTGCCCGCATCCACGTCTCGGTGGTAACCGAAGCCATCCCGGCCGGGGTAGACACCCGGTCAGACCTGCAGCGCGTGGAGGCGCTGCTCGGTCAATAACCTCTACGTGCCTCAGGGATAGGCGTAGCTCGCCTGCAGTCCCAGCGGGATGCCCAGTCCCCAGTATCCCAGCAGGAACACCGTCCACAGGACAATGAAGGTCACCGAGAACGGCAGCATCAGCGCCACCACCGTGCCAATACCGGTGGATTTGACGTAGCGCTGGCAGAACACCACCACCAGGGGGAAGTACGGCATCAGCGGCGTGATGATATTGGTGGTGGAATCACCCACCCGGTAGGCCGCCTGGGTCAGGTCCGGCGAAATGCCCAGCTGCATCAGCATGGGCACAAAAATCGGCGCGATCAGCGCCCACTTGGCCGACGCTGATCCCACGAAAAGGTTCACCAGGCCGGTGAGAATGATGATGCCGATGATGGTGATGCCCCCCGGCAGCGCGGCCGCTTTCAGCACGGCTGCACCCTCCAGGGCCAGCAGCACACCCACGTTGGAGCGTCCGAACTCGGCGATGAACTGGGCGGCGAAAAACGCCATCACGATGTAGTAGCCCAGGCCCGCCATGGCCTGGGTCATGCCCTCGATGATGTCCCGGTGGGATTTAACCGACCTGGCCACGTAGCCGTACACGATGCCGGGCACGATGAACACCACGAAAATCAGTGACACGATGCTTTGCATCAGGGGCGCGGAAAACGCCGTGATGTCGCCGCCTTCACCCCGCCAGGGAGACGATTCGGGCAGGGCGGTCAGCAGCAGGATCAGAGCCAGCAGCCCCATGGAGGCCAGGCCTGCGATGAGGCCTTTACGCTCCTGCGGGGTCAGGTCTTCCATGGCCGGTTCGTCGGCCAGGTCGCCGTCGATCTCGGTGCCGACCAGGCGCGGCTCTATCACTTTGTCCGTCAGGAACCAGCCGGCCAGAACGATCAGCAGGGTGGAGGCCGAGGTGAAAAACCAGTTGTTCAGGGGGTTGAGGATAACGCTCGCATCCAGGATCTGGGCGCCGGCCTGGGTGATCCCCTGCAGCATGGGATCCAGGGCCGAGGGGACAAAGTTGGCGCTGAAGCCGCCGGATACGCCGGCAAAGGCACAGGCGATGCCCGCCAGCGGATGCCGGCCCGCGGCCTGGAAGATCACCGCACCCAGGGGAATAACCAGCACGTAGCCGGCGTCAACCGCGCTGTGACTGACGATGCCGACCAGCAGCAGCATGGGTGTCAGCAGCTTCTTGGAGGTCACCGCCAGCAGCGCGCGCAGGGCCGCCTTGATAAAGCCGGTATGGTCAGCCACCCCGATGCCCAACATGGCCAGCAGCACCACGCCAAGGGGATGGAATCCCACGAAAACCGAGACCATGTTGGCGAAGAACGACGTGATGGAACTGCCGGTCAGCAGGTTGTTGACCACGATGGGTGCGTCAGTCCGGGGATCCACCACCGCGAAACTCATGGTGGACAGCCAGGCCGACAGGACCCAGACCACCAGCATCAGGATGAGGAACAGCACGGCTGGGTCGGGCAGTTTGTTGCCCACCCGCTCGACCGTGTCCAGGGCTCTGGCCAGGACGGTCTTGTTTGCAGTGGCTTCGGTCACGGAATTCCCCTCGTTGTAATTTTTGAAAGCGGGATTCTATCAGCAGAGCCGGGTGATGGTGAGGTCCGGCTGCTTTCCCGACACGGTCCAGGCAGGGGGCGTGGTATCCGGCGGAACCCGGCGCAGCCTTGGGTTATCATGGCGCGATTCTGGGGCTGAAAGATCTCTATGAACGAAAACGAAGGACCGGTTCGCATCCTGTTTGTGTGCCTGGGCAACATCTGTCGGTCGCCCACGGCCCAGGGTGTGGCGGAGCAGGAAATCTCCCGCCGTGGGCTGCAGGGCCGGGTGGAGGTGGATTCCGCCGGCACCGGCAGCTGGCACATCGGGTCGCCGCCGGACCGCCGCGCGGTCCACGCTGCCGCCGACCGCGGCATCGACCTGAGCCGACAGCGGGCGCGCCAGGTACATTTCGATGACTTTCACCGATTCGACTTCATCATGGCCATGGATGAGGCCAATTTCCGGGACCTGGTGTCCATGGCACCGGCAGGGGCGACGCAAAAAGTCAGCAAGGTGCTGACGTACTCCGACCTGGGCGTGGCCGAGGACGTGCCGGATCCCTACTACGGCGGCTCCCACGGGTTTGAACAGGTGCTGGACTTGCTGGAAAATGCGCTCGGTCTGTTTTTTGATCAGCTCAACATGGATCACGCGTCAGGGCAGGGAGCGCGCTAGTGTCAGATAGGACCAGGATTCCGGAGTTCTCCGACTCGCTCAACTGGGTCAACACCACGGCACCTCCGTCGGTGGAGGAATGCCGGGGAAAGGTGATGCTGATCTATTTCTGGACCCCTTCCAACGTGAACTCGCTGAATTTCCTGCCCGAAATACGGGCGCTGGAAAACAAGCACGAGAACGGCCTGGTGGTGGTGGGAATCGTTTGTCCCAAGTTTCCCCGTGAAGGGTCCACCGCCTCGATCCTGAAAGCGGTCAACCGCCTGTTTCTGCGCCATGCCGTGGCCATGGATGCGGACTTCAACATGTGGCAGCAATACGGCGTCAAGGCATGGCCCACGGCAGCGGTGGTGGACGCTGAAGGCTGCCTGCGCAAGATGGTCAGCGGCGACGAGGTGGAGAAAAAGCTGGATGCCATGGTGTCCACGCTGCTGGACGAGGCCGCGTCCCGGGAAATCCGTAACTACGGCAGTCTGCGCATGAGCCGCAAGCCGGAGAAGTCGGCGATTCTTCAGTTTCCCACCTGCATCCATCACGATCGGGAACATGTATACATCAGTGATACCGGCAACAACCGCATTCTCGAGTTGACCGAAAACGGTCGCATCCTGCGAGTTTTCGGTTCGGGCAATCCCGGTTTCTGGGACGGCATGCTGGAGAACTCCGGATTCAATGCGCCCCGGGGGCTGGCCGTCGCGGAAAACTACCTGTACGTGGCCGACAGCGGCAATCACGCCATTCGCCGGGTCAACCTGTTCTCCGGGGAAATCGAAACCGTCATGGGGACCGGCAAACCCGGGCGCCAGGTGGTCAGCGGGCAGACCGCACTCAGGGAAATCGAGATGATGATGCCCATGGGCCTGGTTGCCCATGGGCCTAACCTGTACATCACCATGGCCGGCATGAACCAGATCTGGAGGCTGGATCTCAAGAACAATCATGTCAGCTGGCTCAGCGGCAGCGGACAGCACGGTCTGGTCAACGGCAAAGCCAGCCGGGCCGCGTTTGCCACGCCCATGGGCATTGCCCTGCACAACAAGACTGCGTTTGTCATTGACGCGGATTCCTCTGCGGTGCGGGAGATCAGCCTGGGGTCCGGCGGTGTTCGCACCAAGGCCGGTCGCGGCACCTTCACCTTCGGCCGTGAGGATGGCGGCAGAACCAAGGCCCTGATGCAGTTTCCCACCGATGCCTGTCTGTCGGCCAACCGGGAACAGCTCTGGATCGCGGATACTTTCAACAACTGTCTGCGGCTGATGGATATCAGCAGCGGGCAGATCACCACCCCGGCCATCGAGCATGAGTTTCACGAGCCCACCTGCGTGCGCTGTCACGACCGCAAACTCTGGGTGGCCGACACCAATGCCCATTCCATCATCTGCGTGCACCTGGCCGACCGGGCCTGTGAGCCCTTCGACATCATTGAAACCGGCATTTAAGGAACGCTCGCCGCTGGGCAGATCCCCGGGGCGGGACTGTGTGCGCTGTGAGCGCCTGGTCCGGTACCGCCGGGAACTGGCGCTGCGCTATCCGGATTACCACTGCCGGCCGGTGGCGGCATGGGGGCCCGCCAGCGCGGCCCTGCTGATCGTCGGGCTGGCGCCCGGCCTGCACGGCGCCAATCGCTCCGGCATTCCGTTCACCGGTGACGCCTCCGGCCGGCTGCTGTTTTCGGTTCTGACCGAGGCCGGCTTCTCGGTGCCGGAATCCGGGGGAGAACACGCGACCCGCATCACCAACGCGGTGAAATGCGTGCCGCCGCAGAACCGCCCGGTGGCAGCGGAAATCCGCGCCTGCCGCCCCTACCTGGCTGCGGAGCTGGATACCTTTCGCGGGCCCACCATCCTGGCCCTCGGTCTGATTGCCCACCAGGCGGTGGTGGACACCCTGGGGCTCTCCAGGAAAGCGCACCCGTTCCGTCACGCAGCCGAGTATGAGCTGCCGGGCGGACAGCGACTGCTGGATACCTATCATCCCAGTCGTCAGAACGTAAACACCGGTCGCCTGACCCGGGACATGCTGCTGCAGGTGGTCCGTGGGGTGCTGCGGTGAGCGCCAGGTTTGACGGCAAGAAATTTGCTGCCCGGCTGACCAGCGCGCCCGGTGTCTACCGGATGCTGGGTCCGGCAGGAAAAGTGCTCTACGTGGGCAAGGCCCATAACCTGAAGAAGCGCGTGGGGAGCTATTTCACCCGGGCCATACCCAACAGCCGCATCGGCGCGATGCTGGACCAGGTGGCCGCCATCGAGATCAGCGTCACCCGCACGGAGGCAGAAGCCCTGCTGCTGGAAAACCAGCTGATCAAGGAACTGCGTCCGCGCTACAACGTGCTGTTGCGAGACGACAAGAGCTATCCCTTCATTTATCTGTCCAGCAAGGACGAATTCCCAAGGCTGGCGTTTCACCGGGGCGCCAGGCGCGCCCCCGGGCAGTACTTCGGTCCGTTTCCCAGCGCCTACGCGGTTCGCGACAGCCTCAGCCAGATGCAGAAGCTGTTTAGGGTCCGCCAGTGCGAGGACAGTTTCTTCCGCAACCGCAGTCGTCCCTGCCTGCAGTACCAGATCCAGCGCTGCACCGCGCCCTGCGTCGACCTGATCTCACCTGAACGTTACGCCGATGACGTGCGCCACGCCGTGCTGTTCCTGGAGGGCCGCAGTACCGAGGTGATCCGTGAACTGGGCGACCAGATGGAGGCGGCCAGCAAGGCCCTGGAGTTCGAGAAAGCGGCTCGGATCCGCGACCGCATTGCCAACCTGAAGCGCATTCAGGCCCAGCAGTACGTGGCCGGAACCCGGGAGGACCTGGATATCATCGCCGTGGCCGGAGGCGGAACCTCGGTCTGCGTCCAGGTATTTTTTTTCCGGGCCGGTCGCAACATCGGCAATCGGGCCTTCTTCCCCAGCAATCCCGGCAGCGCGGAGCTGGCCGAAGTGCTGCAGGCATTCCTGGTCCAGTACTACTCCCGACGGCCGGTGCCGCCCCAGGTGGTGGCCAGCCACGCTATTGCCGACCGCGAGCTGGTGGAGCAGGTCCTGGGAGATCGGGCCGGCCGAAAGGTCAGGGTGCTGCACCGGCCCCGCGGGGACAAGGCCAAGTGGCTGGAAATCGCCCGCAACAACGCGGATACCGCCCTCAAGAGCCAGCTGGCGGGCAAGGCCGGGCAGCGCAAGCGCATGGAAGCCCTGCGGGAGCTGCTGGATCTGGACGAAGCGCCGGCCCGCATGGAGTGTTTCGATATCAGTCACACCCAGGGTGACGCCACGGTGGCGTCATGCGTGGTATTTGACGCTGATGGCCCGGTGAAATCGGATTACCGCCGGTTCAACATCAAAGGCATCACCCCGGGGGATGACTACGCCGCGCTGCGTCAGGCCCTGGAACGGCGCTACAAGCGGCTCAAATCCGGTGAAGGCAAGCTGCCGGACATCCTGTTCATCGACGGCGGCAAGGGCCAGCTCACCCAGGGCAGGGAGGTGCTGCAGGAACTGCAGATTGACCAGGTGCTGCTGGTCGGCGTGGCCAAGGGTCCGGATCGCAAGGCGGGTGATGAGACCCTGTTCGTGGGCTCAGAGCAGCGCCAGGTGCGGCCGCCGGCGGATTCGCCCGCATCCCACCTGGTGCAGAACATTCGGGACGAAGCCCACCGATTTGCCATCACCGGCCATCGTCAACGGCGCAGCAACGCGCGCCAGCGCAGTACCCTGGAGGGGGTGGAAGGTATCGGTCCGAGCCGCCGGCGGCGCCTGCTCAAGCACTTCGGCGGACTGCAGGGGGTGCGCAGGGCCGGGGTGGAAGAGCTGTGCGCGGTGGAGGGGATCAGCCGGGAGCTGGCCCGGCGGATTTACGATGCCCTGCATTAGCATTTTCGCTGTCACAATTTTCTACGGCGCAGACTCCTGGATGCGTCCATAGCTGAATTCCTCCATTGCAATTGGGCGGCGCTGATCCCATCATGCCCAGCACGGACGTCGCAGTTGGCCGCTGGTTGCCAGGATGGTTCTCAACACCGCAACAATTCTGACCCTGTTTCGTATCGCCCTGATCCCGGTGCTGGTGGTGGTGTTCTACCTGCCGTACTGGTGGGCCAACTGGGCCGCAACCCTGGTGTTCATACTGGCGGGTGTGACCGACTGGGCCGATGGCTACATTGCCCGCAAGTACAATCAGTACTCACGGTTTGGCGAGTTCCTGGACCCGGTGGCGGACAAGCTGATGGTGGCGGTCACCCTGGTGCTGGTGATTCAATACCGGCCGACCGCCTGGCTGGTCATTCCGGCCGCCATCATCATCGGTCGTGAGATCACCATTTCGGCCCTGCGCGAATGGATGGCCCAGATCGGGGAGCGGGCCTCGGTCAAGGTCGCCCTGCTGGGGAAGCTGAAGACGGGATTCCAGATGACTTCGCTGGGTTTCCTGCTGTTTCGCGAGGATATCGGGCCATTTCCAATTTTTGATATCGGACACGTCGGCCTGATTGCGGCCGCGGTGCTCACCATGTGGTCTATGATTCAGTACCTCCGAGCGGCCTGGCCGATAATGAAAAATTCAAGCCAGGCCAGCGATAAATCGATCGATTAGGGTGCGCCGGCCAGGCCGATTCCGGGTTGACTTCCACCCCTCCGTGAGTAGACTAACCGGCCTCTCAGCGGGAATAGCTCAGTTGGTAGAGCACAACCTTGCCAAGGTTGGGGTCGCGAGTTCGAGTCTCGTTTCCCGCTCCAGAACATCTTCGACGGGGTCGTAGGCACGATCCCGTTTTTTTTGCCGGTCTGCCGGGGCCCTGCAGGCGGTAAAAAAGGCATTAGACAAAGGTATTATCCACAGTTGCGCCGGCTGTCTGTGCACTGCAAAATTCTCGGGCTGCAAAAGGAGAAGCACGGAATGACCCAGCGAACCGTCACCCTCACCGACAACGCCACCGGCAAGGAATACGAGTTTCCAATCATGGAAGGCACGGAAGGGCCGGATGTGGTCGATATGCGGGCTTTCTACAAGGACACGGGTATGTTCACCTACGACCCGGGCTTCACCTCCACCGCCAGCTGCGACTCCACCCTGACTTTTATCGACGGTGAAAAAGGCATCCTGCGTCACCACGGCTACGCCATCGAGGATCTGGCAGAACACTGCAGCTTCCCTGAGGTGTGTTTCCTGCTGCTCCGCGGCGAACTGCCCAACCATGGCCAGAAGGAAACCTTCAAGGACGAAATCAATAACCACACCATGGTTCACGACCAGATCATCAGTCTGTTCCATGGCTTCCGACGGGATGCCCACCCCATGGCGATCATGTGCGGAGTGGTTGGCGCGCTGTCGGCCTTCTACCACGACAGCCTGGACATCTCCGATCCGGACCAGCGCTGGAGAGCGTCGCTGCGGCTCATCGCCAAGATGCCCACCATCGCGGCCATGGTCTACAAATACTCCATTGGCCACCCTTTCGTGCAGCCCAATAACGAGTTGTCCTACGCGGAAAACTTCCTGCGCATGACGTTCTCGGTGCCAGCGGCCAGGTGGTACATCAGCCCCAAGGTGGTTCGCGCCATGAACAAGATTTTTGTTCTGCACGCCGACCACGAGCAAAACGCTTCCACCTCAACGGTGCGGCTGGCGGGTTCATCCCAGGCCAACCCGTTTGCCTGTATCGCCGCCGGTATCGCCTCGCTGTGGGGTCCGGCCCACGGTGGCGCCAACGAAGCCGTGCTGCGGATGCTGGCCGAAATCGGCCACAAGAGTCGCATCCCCGAGTTCATCAAGCGCGCCAAGGACAAGGACGACCCGTTCCGCCTGATGGGATTCGGCCACCGGGTTTACAAGAACTACGACCCCCGGGCCAAGGTCCTGCGGGACTCGGCACGGGACGTGTTGACCGAAATGGGCGTGATCGAAGAGCCGCTGATGGAACTGGCGTTGGAGCTGGAGCGCATTGCGCTGGAAGACGAGTACTTCGTCGAGCGCAAGCTGTTCCCCAACGTGGACTTTTACTCGGGCATCATTCTCAAGGCCATGGGGTTTCCCACCAGTATGTTTACCGCCCTGTTCGCTCTGGGCCGGACTGTCGGTTGGGTTGCCCAGTGGAACGAGATGATGTCCGACAAGGTGCAGAAGATTGGCCGACCCCGGCAGCTGTACATCGGACAGAAATCGAGGGATTTCGTGCCGCTCGAGAAGCGGTAAGCACGACCCCCAGGCGTAAGCTGCGACGGCGAGGGTCTCTCGCCGTGGCGGCCCTGGGTCATCCCATTGCGTCAGTCATTCCCCCTGAGGCGGCGACCCGCCGGGTCGTGGGCCTTCGGTCCTCTGGCCGTCCCGGCCTTTTTCAAAACCGTCAGAATCGAGTCTTCCCACCGCCGCCACGTCCATCGGGGCTTGGGCGTTCTTTATTGGGCGTAACGAGTCAAGAAAAAAACTTTCTCATTCCCGTGTCGCCGGTCGACGGATTCTTCGTATTGGGGGTAGTGGCAACAAAAAAGCGCACCCGAAGAGCCGCGTGCGCAGGAGGCAAGGATGAATCGCCTGTTAGCAGGATGGTTTTTTATGATGATCAGCGCGGGTTCGCAGGCGGGATTCACTATTGTTGGCACCGTTGGTATCAACGGCGGGGTCTGCAGCTACTCGTCCATCGCGGCTGCCATCGCGGACGCCGAACGCGGCGACACCATTTATGTCACCGCGGGGACGTACACGGAGAAGCCCGGGCTGGTCGATAAGTCCCTGACCTTCCGGTCGGCGACCAATCAGTGTCAGAGCGCGACGACGAGCGACGTCATCATCGACGGAGAGGGAACCGCTGGAAACCTGTTTCAGTTCGATTCAGCCATTCGCCCGATTGAAGTTGAGTTTTTCGATTTCCGGCTGCAGAACGCCAATGCGCCCGAAGGCGGGCTTGTGCATATCGCTAACGCCAACGTGACGTTTACCAACAGCGCGTTCGAAGATGGTTTTGCAAACCATGGGGGCTGTGTGTTCGTTGGGGGAGGTTCCCTGACGCTGGTCAATGTCTTTATGTATCAGTGCGTAGCGCTGGAAGAAGGTGGCGGCATTTATCAGCGCGATGGTGCGCTGGACATTTCAGAAGGAGAGTTCGAAGACAACGGAGCCGTGACGTCGGGCGGTGCAATCTATCTGGATCTCGCCACGGAGAATTCCGGTCGCGCAACAATCTCTCAGACTCAGTTTACGGGAAACGGAGCCAGCACCAACGGTGGCGCGATTGCTGTGGTCGGTGGAAACGAGCGCACAAGCGCCGTTCAGATTCAGGACTCAGCTTTCAACGGGAATATGGCGGAGGAAAACGGTGGTGCAGTCTTTGTTGACGGACTGCAGCAGGTCAGCGTCAGCGGAGGCCTGTTCTTCAACAACAGCACGACGAATAGCTCCGTCACTCAAGGTGGCGGTGCGCTCCACGCCGTAGACACAGCCTTGCTCACGCTTAGCGAAGTCGACTTTTTGTCCAACAGTTCGGACAGCACGGGCGGGGCGCTGCACCTGAGATCCGTAACCAAGGCGCAGGTCAACGGGGGAACGATTGTGGACAACGAAGCAACGGACTTCGGAGGCGGCGTACTGTTTGACAAAACCGCGATCACGCTCGATGGCACGATGGTGAACAACAATCGGGCGACGTCTGGATCCAGCGCTGGCGGTGGCATCTATGCGTTCGGGTCCGGGCATGAGCTGTCTGGAAGAAATCTGACGCTCACGGAGAACAGTGCCGAAACCGGCGGCGCCTTCTATACATTCGGCGGAAGCGCGCGTTTCGATAACAGCCGTTTCCTGGACAACTCGGCGAACGGTGAGGGGGGCGCGATTGCCATTTTCGGCGCGGAGCTCGTTGTCCGTGGCGTGTCGACCGGGACGTCGGCATGCGGTCCGATGCAGCTGGCTGCCAATACCTATTGTTCTGAGTTCAACGCCAACCGGTCGAATGGCAGCGGCGGCGCGATCTATATCGCACGCTCTTCGGCAGGAGGTGGTCCATCCAACGTGCTGCTGGAGAATACGGCGTTTCTGGGTAATCGCGGTACCGGTGACGGAATGGCGATTGTGGCGGATGACCTGTTCGCGAACCAGTCTGACGAGCCGCAGTCTGTGGCGATCCGCAACGTTTTGATTCAGGACACCAGTACGTCATTAGCGGTGATCAGTCCGGTCCCGACGATATTCGGGGCGACAGAGACGGACCTGACATTGGATAGTGTGACAATCGCTTCAAACGGCGGCCACGGCCTCATTCTCGAAGGTCCCGACACGCAAGCGCATCTGCGGAACACGCTGATGTGGGACAATGCCGCGCCGTCAAATGCGCCTTTTGCCTCTACCCAGGTGACGACCGAGTGCGCGTATGGCGAACCCGAACAGCCTGGTTCATGGAATCTGGGCACCGCAATCGATCCGCTGTTCGTTACGGACATTGAGCGCGGTGATTTTCGGCTGGACCCGCTTGCCTCGCCATTGATCGATGTGTGCAGCACGGGCCCGGTGGGCGATCTCGATGGCGCGGGACGGCCAGCGGACGCCGGCTGGGAGCCGGGTGCCTTCGAAGCAGGGAGTGCCGGTGACGTCACACTGGTTGAAGTCACGCCAGTGACGAGGCTCATAACCAGCGAAGATGGCGGCAGCGACACTTTTGACGTCTCATTCCTGAAGGCGCCGCTGGATGACGTGACCATCATGGTCTCAAGTTCCCAGCCCACGGAGGGTGAACCCTCGACGGCCGAGCTGACATTTACGCCGGAGAACTGGGATCAGACCCAGACTGTCTCAGTGACCGGCGTTGATGATGGAATAGAAGACGGCGACCAGGCGTATCAGATTACGCTGAGTTCATTCACCAGCGCCGACGCTGCCTTCAACGGGCTGATCCCGATTCTGATCAGCGTCACCAACGTCGATGATGACCAGCCCGGCCCGGCAGATTTCATTTTTGCCGACGGGTTTGAATAGGGCGAATATCCCCGTCGCAGCCCACCTCAGCCTGCTCATTTCCCAAAAAGTCGGTATGCTATGCGCCGGTCTGAACCGGAGCACAGCATGAACCCCAAAGCCCTCCTGCTTGCCGCCTTTGTACTGCTGGCCCAGCCGTTTTCGGCAGGGGCTCAGCCCGCCGCGCTGAGCCTCCAGGAAATTGTCAATCTCAGATCGGTCACCCAGGTGGCCTTGAGCCCCCAGGGCGACCGCATCGCCTACCTGCTGTCGGTGCCCCGGGCACTGTACGAGGACGATGACGGCAGGCCCTACGTGGAACTGCACGTGGTAGACCTGGAAGGTCAGACGCGCCCCTACGTCACCGGAGACGTAGCTGTTTCCAGCATGGCCTGGGCCTCGGACGGCAACTCCATCTACTTCCTGGCCAAGCGCGAAGAAGACGCTGAGTTCAATTCCCTCTACCAGATCGCCCTGTCCGGCGGCGAGGCCATCAAGCGATTTACCCACGAGAGCGACATCAGCGCCATCTGGCCCTCGCCCGATGGTGCGCGTATGGCGTTCCTGGCGCCGGAGGCTGCGCCGGAAAAGAAGACGGAGCTGGAGGAGAAAGGCTTCAAGGCCCTGGTCTACGAAGAGTCCGTGCCCGTGGTGGAATTGTGGATGCTGGACCTGGAGAGTTTCGAAGCGACCGAGCAGGCCCACCAGGGATCGGCCCGCAGCTTTGACTGGTCACCAGACAGCAGCCAGTACGCCATATCCCTGACGCCCACGCCGCTGATCGACGACTCCTACACTTCCCAGGAGATCTCCGTGGCTGACGCCGAAAGTGGCGAAGTCCGCTCCCAGCTGGGAGTGGAAGGCAAGCTGGGCCATTTTTCCTGGTCACCCGACGGCCGCAGCATTGCCTACATTGGCGCCGAAGATATTAATGACCCCGCGGAGGGACGCCTCTACGTCAGCGCGGTCAGCGGCGGCGAACGCACTGACGTTTTGCCCAATTACGCTGGGCACGTGGAGGACTTTATCTGGCAGGACGGCCAGGCCATCCGCTACCTGGGCGGGCAGGGCGTGTGGAGCGACTGGTCCATTGCCTCGGTGTCCCAGCCCATGGAGGTCGGCGTGGCCCCATCCGGGGGACCGATCATTCGCTCCGTGGACGGCGCCCCGGGCCAGGCCGTGGTGGCTGCCGTGGTGGATACCCCAGAGCATCCCGGCGAGGTCTACCTGCTGCGATCCAACACCGACCCCCGGCGGCTCACCAACTCAAACCCGCTGCTGTCCCAGCGGACTCTGGCCCGCCAGGAGGCGATGACCTACGAGGCCCGGGATGGGTTGCTGCTGGAAGCCATTGTGGTCTATCCCATTGGCGCCGAACCTGACCGCAACACACCGCTGGTGCTGTTTATCCACGGCGGGCCCGAGGCCCACTACTCCAACGGCTGGATGAGCCGCTACGCGACGCCGGCACAGCATCTTGCCGGTCAGGGTTACCTGGTGGCTTATCCCAACTACCGGGGCAGTACCGGGCGCGGGGTTGAGTTTTCCAAGCTGGGCCAGAACGACTACGCCGAGGAGGAATTCAACGACTATGTGGATCTGAAACGCCACCTGGTGGCCATGGGCATGGCCAATCCAGACAAGGTAGGAGTGTCCGGTGGGTCTTACGGCGGCTACGCTTCCATGTGGGCGGCCACCGCCCTGAGTGAAGAGTTTGCGGCGTCGGTGGCGTTTGTGGGTATCTCCAACCAGGTGTCCAAGTTTGGCACCGGTGACATTCCTATGGAGATGTATAACGTGCATGCCCGGGTCTGGCCCTGGGAAGACTGGATGTGGATGCTGCAGCGCAGCCCCATTTACCATGCCGACAAGGCGCGCACGCCGCTGCTGATCATGCATGGCGACAAGGATCCCCGGGTTCATCCCAGTCAGTCACTGGAGATGTATCGGGCCATCAAGCTGCGCACCGATACCCCGGTGCGGCTGGTGTTCTATCCCGGTGAAGGTCACGGCAATCGCAATACTGCCGCCCAGTACGACTATGCGCTGCGGCTGGAGCGCTGGATGAACCACTACCTGAAAGGGCCGGGTGGCGAGCCGCCACCCTATCAACTGGATCACGCGTCACGCCTGCCTGAGGAGGATTGACGGCTCAGCTGACGGTGCGCTCCGCAATGGCCTGCTGGTAAGACATGCGGTAGGCGATGGCGCTGGCCAGCCAGGTGTAATCCCCGTCCATACCGACCTGCTGCAGGGTGCGCCAGCGTTCGGGCTGATCATAAATCACCCGGGCATGGCCCATGGCGTGCAGCAGGGCGTCCACCGAGGCGTCCTCGAATACGAAGCCGTTGGCCTGCAGCGGGTCGATGTCCACCATGCCCACGTCGCGAACCGTGTCGGCCAGTCCGCCGGTGGCGCGGACGATGGGTGGCGTACCGTAGCGCATGCAGTGCATCTGGGTCAGTCCGCAGGGCTCGAACCGTGACGGCATCAGGAACACGTCCGAGCCCGCGGTGATCCGGTGGGCCAGACCTTCGTTGTATCCGATGTAAACCGCCACCTGTTCGGGATGCTCTTCAGCCAGGTCACGCAGGGCCTGCTCAAAACGCGCTTCGCCGTCACCCAGGATCACCAGTTGTACCTGAAGCTTCAGCAGGCTGGGCACCGCGTCGATCACCAGATCGATGCCCTTCTGTTCGATCAGCCGGGCAATCATGCTGTAGATCGGCACATCAGCGACCTCGGGCAGGCCCATTTCCTTTTGCAGGGCCTGCTTGTTCATCTGCTTTCCATCCAGATCTTCGCGGTCATAGTGGGCCGCGATTTTCGGATCGCTCGCCGGATCCCAGACGTGGATGTCGATGCCGTTGAGAATGCCGGACAGGTGTTCGGCGCGCTGGGTCAGCACGCCGTCCAGGCCGCAGCCATACTCTTCGGTCTGGATCTCCCGGGCATAGGTCGCGCTGACGGTGGTGACCCGGTCAGCGTACAGCAGGCCACCTTTCATGAACGAGATCTGCCCGTGAAACTCCAGGCCATCCATGCCGAGGATGGATTCGGGAAGCTGCAGCAGGTCCAATACGTCGGTTGGAAACACACCCTGGTAAGCCAGGTTGTGAATGGTGAACATGGTGGCGGGGCGGTCTTCTTCCTGGGCCAGCAGGGCAGGGACCAGGGCCGACTGCCAGTCGTTGCAGTGCACCAGCTCCGGTTGCCAGTCCATGCCCACCCGGTCCATGGCCACCTCGGCGACCGCTCTGGCGAACGCGCAGAAGCGGTCGGCATTATCCGGCCACGACTCGCCGTCCGGACCCAGGTAGGGGTTACCGGGCCGGTCGAACAGCGACTCGATAGCCACCAGCAGCACCGGCAGGTCATTCCGCGGCAGGCGGCCCTTGAGGAACTCCACCGGCTCACCAAAGTGATCCAGGGCCACCGGCAGTTTTTCCACCGGGCCCATCCGCTCCAGGGCGTCCCGGTAGGCCGGCATCATCACCAGCACATCGTCGCCCAGCTCGGCCAGGGCTGCCGGCAGGCTGCCGGCGACCTCACCCAGGCCACCGGTTTTCATCACGGGCGACACCTCGCTGCTGACAAACAGCACGCGGGTGGAAAGATCGGTATCCTCGGCGGGGCTGGCGGGGGCCGTAGTCAGTTTGTCATGTTTCAATGATGCTGGTCCTGGCTGGTGGGCTCCACCCCGAGCTTGCGGGCCTCGGTAAAGCAGTCTTTTCTCCACACGCACGAGTCCTGGTCGCAGACTCCGAGGTGGGCGGTCCCAAAGCAGTCAAAATTACCCTCGGCGCGTTGAATTGCCCGGATCAGTTCGGCCTTTTTCAGCCGACCGGACTTCACACCCAGGCCCTTGGCGATTTTCCTGATTTCCTGCACGATCATGGTGGGGTTCTCCTGCAAGGCTAATTGCAATATTACGTCCGAAATCCCAGCTTGCGCCAGAACTTTTAACGGCAAATGACGACCGGATCTGCGACCGGTCCGCCGCCCCGTCGGTTCGGTATAATCCGCGCCGGACACAGGAACACAGAAAACCATGAAAACAGTCAGTGATACCCAGGCATTCGGCGGCCGCCAGCTGGTGGTTGAACATGATTCCCAGAGCTGCGGATGCAGCATGCGCGCGGGGGTGTTTTTGCCACCCGAAGTCGATGCTGGTGCCGCCAGCGTCTACTACCTGTCCGGGCTGACCTGTACCGAAGAGAATTTCCTGACCAAGGCCGGCGCCCAGCGCGTAGCGGCCGAACTGGGGCTTGTGGTGGTTGCCCCGGATACCTCCCCACGAGGCGACGACGTGCCGGACTCGGCGGAGGAGTGGGATTTTGGCAAGGGGGCCGGGTTTTACCTCAATGCCACCCAGCAGCCCTGGGCCAGGAACTACCAGATGTACGATTATGTGACCCGGGATCTGCCGGCGCTGATCCAGTCAGAGTTCGACACTGACCCGTCCCGCCAGGGTGTCTTCGGGCACTCCATGGGAGGCCACGGGGCCATCACCATCCACCTCAAGAACCCCGAGCAGTTCCGCAGCGTATCTGCCTTCGCGCCCATCGTGGCGCCCACCCAGGTGCCCTGGGGCCACAAAGCCCTGGGCCGCTACCTGGGTGACGATCAGGCCCTGTGGCAGGACTACGATTCCTGCAGCCTGGTTCGCCGCCAGCCCAGCCAGGCCCACATTCTGGTGGACCAGGGGGGCGCTGACACGTTCCTCGAGGAGCAGCTGCGTCCGCAACTGTTCCAGCAGGCCTGTGACGAGGCCGGCCAGCAGCTCACGCTCAGGCTGCGGGAGGGCTACGATCACTCCTATTTCTTCGTGGCCAGCTTCATGGAAGACCACCTGCGCCACCACGCCCAGGCCCTGAGCTGAATCATCACGGAGAAAACCCGGACTTTCAGACTCAGCCAAAATCCGTACAATAGCTCGCCTTACTCTGGCTGGGTGGCAGAGTGGTTATGCAGCGGCCTGCAAAGCCGTGGACGCCGGTTCGATTCCGACCCCAGCCTCCAACTCCGAAAAGGCCCTCCGACGCGAGGGCCTTTTTTTGTACTCTGGATTCAATGTGTACAAGTCCGGATTCAGGCGAGCTCCCCAGGGGTGCTAGCGTGAATGTATGACCCAAGCCACCGCAAATGATGTGCAGCGGATCTTCCCGGGCATCCAGGACCACGTGGTGATTGAGGTCCTGGACACCAGTGCCACCGTTGAGGACCTCGAAGCCGCGCGGATGCTGATGCAGGACGAAGACTCAGGATTGCGCGCGTTTAAACATCAGGAAGGGGAACGGCTCAACGCCCTGATGAAGGTCCTGGATCAGGCTGGCATTGTCCCGGAGGACGAACGCAGTCAGTAACGGGAGACAGCGGCTGCTGAAGAAATGTCGTGCCGCATGGTACGGCAAGGGTCCAATGCACTCTCGAACTCCTCTGAGCTGCATCCTGTGAACGCGGCATTGTCGGCCCGGCGTCGCACTTTTGTGGGGTTGTACTGCTAACTGCGGACTTATTCGGTTAGACTCACGGGCCATCCGATGCCCGGGTGGCGAAATTGGTAGACGCAAGGGACTTAAATGATTTGAGCACCCGGTTCGGAAACGGCTGGTGTGAATGGAGTCAAATTCGGGGAAACCTTAGCACGTAACGGTGGTGGCAATCCCGAGCTAAGCATCGAAAGTGTAGAGACTTGACGGCTCCTGCCTAAGCCACGATTGGATGGTAGGGCAAAGAGAAAGTCCAGACCCCAAACGCGCCCCTGAAGCGTGGCAGCGAAAGCTGTAGTGGGTAAGAAAATCCCTCGGCCGCAAGGCCGTGCCGGTTCGAGTCCGGCCCCGGGCACCATTTCACACCCGTTCTTTGAGAATGCGCTTCAGATTTCCGTCAATTTGCCGATGAGTATTTGGATGGAGCAAACCTCGTCCAAGGTGGTCGAAAACATCCAGCCTCTCAAAAGACTGAGCAGCCGCCGTTACAGTGTGCTTGAGGCTGCGGCCCACTATGTCGCTTCGGGGCTGGTGATGCTGGCTTTTTCGCTGGTAGGTGCTGACGTGTCCCTGTGGGCCGGCCCCGCCTTTGCCACCATAGGGGTTGCCTATTACGCGTTGGCCTACGTGACCCTGTCACATCCCTGGTTTCGTGGCTTGAGCAATGCACAGACTCAGGTGCCGTTCAATATCGTGCTGGCGTCGGTGTTTATCTTTCTTCAGCCCGCGCTGACGTTTTATCTCGGCCTTACCTTTTTTTTCATCTTTTCGTTCGGCGCGATTGTCATGTCCTGGCGCCAGATCCTGCTGACTGCCGCCGTCGCCGCAGCAGGATTCAGTCTGACCGTGATTACCCATGGTCTGATCATGCCCCCAACCGAAAGCGCCGCGCAGCTCACCGTGACGGTTGCTTCTGCGCTGTTTGTTCTCATCTGCAACGCCCGGATTGGCCTGCACACCAACGCTATTCAGCGCAAGCTCTACCGCTCCAAAACTGAACTGGCTGATGCGGTCGAGCGCCTGTCCGCGCAGGAGCGGGTGCTGCTGGACAACCGAGAGGCTCTGGAAAAGGAAGTGGATCGGCGCACCAGGGAACTGAAAGCCGCCAAGGAAACGGCGGAGGCGGCAAATGAGGCCAAGAGCCGTTTTCTGGCCAACATGTCCCACGAGATCAGAACACCCCTGAACGGCGTGCTCGGAATGAGTGAGCTGCTGGGAGAAACCGACCTGGCGGGCCGCCAGCAAAAAATGGTGGCGACAATTCGAGACAGCGGGTACACGCTGCTGGCCATCGTTAACGACGTGCTGGATCTGTCGAAGGTGCAGGCCGGGCAGATGCGGGTGGAATCGGAGGCGGTGGATCTGAGGCACCTGACGGAAAGCACACTGGGCGCGTTTGAAGCACAGGCAAAGCAGCGCCAGGTGCTCCTCAGGTTGGAACTGGCGGCTTCCCTTCCTGACCATGTCAGCGTCGACGGGACCAGGCTGCGACAGATTCTATCCAACCTGATCGGCAATGCGTTGAAGTTTACCCGGGAAGGCAGCGTCACGCTCAGCATCAACCCGGGGGACCGGGCTGACCTCTGGGTTTTCCAGGTGGCTGATACTGGGATCGGCATTGCACAGGAAAACCTGGAGACTATTTTTGACTCATTTCGGCAGGTGGAAGACGGTGCCAATCGAAGCTTCGGCGGCACAGGCCTCGGGCTCTCGATCAGCCGCGAACTGGCCCGGCTGCTGGGGGGCGACCTCACCGTTGATAGCCAGCTTGGAGCCGGCAGCGTATTCACGCTCCAGCTCCCACTCCCCGAGGTAGAGGCTGAGCCGACGGGTGAGGGTTTCGGCGATGTGGACCTGCACCTGCCGGAATTCATCATTCTGGTGGTCGAAGACAACCCCGTGAACGCCATCGTTGCCGTGGAAATGGTGACTGGTTTTGGCTGCCGCGCACTATGTGCGGAAAGTGCTGAGGAGGGTCTTAAGCTGGTCCGCTCCAACCCGGTCGACCTGGTGTTGATGGACTGCCAAATGCCGGGAATGGACGGCTTTGAGGCGACCTCCCAGCTACGGCGAATGGGTGTGACCATTCCAATCATCGGTCTCACCGGCAATGCCATGCCTGAGGACCGCGCGCGCTGCCTTGCCGCGGGCATGGACGACCATCAGGCCAAACCTTACACGCGACACCAGCTGGCGTCGGTCCTGCAGCGTCATCTGGAAGCGAACCCCGGAGTTCAGAGAGGAGTCCAGAGCCAACCGGCCTGAACCTCGGTCCCGGGGCTATCCGGGGCAGTCTGCCGGGTTTATCACATCATCCAATTTGGATGTTCCTGGTGCCCGTTGCGATCCTCACGCGTTTGCATTTTGTTGACGCCCTGCGTTGTACAAAGCCGACCTGTTTGAGATTAGACCGGCAGGGTCGGAACAAAAATGAAAAAGAAATTCAGGGTGTTGGCGCCGTTCGTGATCTTTATCGCGCTCACGGGGCTGGCCACGGCCATGATAACGAATCGCCCCGAGGCCAACCGGCGACCGCCGGCCCAGGCGCCGCTGATGGCGGTCGAGGTACAGACCATCGTTCCCAGGGACTACCCTGTAGTGCTGGGCAGTTACGGGTCAGTTCAGCCCAGCATCAGCAGCCAGCTGGTGGCCCAGGTGTCGGGCCAGGTGGTCTGGGTCAGCCCGTCGCTGCGGGACGGCGGTTTCTTCGCTGCCGGTGAACCACTGATGCGCCTGGATCGGCGCGACTACGAAGCCGACCTCAAGATCGCCGAGGCTCAATTGATTGAAGCTCGACGCGAACTGGTGGAAGCAAAAGCCCGGGCCGAGCAGGCGCTGCGCGACTGGCGCAAGCTCGGCCGCACCGACGAGCCTTCCGACCTGGTGCTGCAGAAGCCTCAGCTGCTGGCTGCGGAAGCCCGGGTGGTGTCGTCAGAGTCGGCGCTGCAGAAAGCCCAGCTGGCTTTCGAGCGGACCGAAATCGCGGCCCCGTTCGCTGGCCGGGTCCTCAACCAGAGGGCCGACCTGGGCCAGGTGGTCACTCCGGGCATGGCGCTTGCGGAGGTTTACGCCACCGACGCGGTGGAGATCCGACTGCCGCTGCGCAACCGTGATCTGGCGTTTTTTGAGCTGCCGGAGATGCGCCAGCCCGGGGGGCGGCCGGGCGAAGGCGACGTGGTCATCGAATCCCGCCTGGGTCAGGCCACGGAGTGGATCGGCAGCGTGGTGCGGACCGAGGGCGCCATTGACGACGCGGCAAGGCAGCTTCACGTAATCGCCCGCATCGAGGACCCGTTTGGCGAAAACCTTCAGCATGAGCGGCCCCTGAAAATCGGTGAATACGTGGGTGCGCGCCTGGCTGGCCGGGTGGTGCCCGATGCCGTCGTGATTCCGAATTCGGCTATCTACCAGGGCTCTTACGTCTACCGGGTCGAGCAGGAAGTGCTGCGTCGCACCGATGTGGAGATCCTCTGGCAAAACGACGAGGAAGCCATCGTCGGCCGTGGCCTGGAATTCGGTGACCAGCTGGTGCTGACGCCGCTGGGCCAGGTCACCTCGGGCATGCGAGTGGCCATTGAAGAGGGTGCAAACCCCGAGAACGACCGCCCCGTCGATCGCCTGCCAACAGATTCCGTGGTGGATGGTGAAGAGATCCGGGACAAGGCCGAAGTGGACCGCCGGATCTCCCAGCGATGATCGCCTGGTTCGCTCGAAACTCGGTGGCCGCCAACCTGTTGATGGTGGCCATCTTCCTGGGCGGCGTCATCGCGCTGAAGACCCAGGTGCCGTTCGAGGTCTTTCCCTCGGCAGAGCCGCGCCTGATCAATGTAGGGGTTTCGCTGCGAGGGGCCACCCCGGAGGACGTGGAGCTGGGTGTTGCCGTTCGGATCGAAGAAGCTGTCCAGGATCTGGAAGGCGTCAAGCAGATCACCAGCAGGTCGGTGGAGGGCAGCACCAACGTGGCCATCGAGGTCGACCCCGACTACGACCCGCGTGAGCTGCTCGGTGACGTCAAGAGCCGGGTCGATGCCATCAACACCTTTCCGGGGGATGCAGAGCGTCCGGTGATCAGCCTGGCCACGCGCCGCTTCGACGTCATCGAAGTGGTGGTGGGTGGAGAATACAGCGAACGCGAGGTGCGAGAGTTTGCCGATCGGGTTCGCGATGACCTGCTTCGCATCGACGGCATCACCCAGGCCGAACTGGAAGACGTGCGACGCTACGAAATTGCCATCGAAGCGTCCCAGGACCGCCTGCGCCAGCACGGCATCTCCCTGGCCGACCTGGCGGCTGCCGTGCGCGGCAGCTCACTGGACGCTTCAGCCGGGAATATCCAGACCCTGGGCGGCGACGTTCTGATCCGGTCCAAGGGTCAGGCGTACTCCCGCGAAGACTTCGAAAGCATCGTAGTCAAATCCAACGCCGACGGTTCCATCGTTCGCCTGGCGGACGTCGCCACCGTTCGCGACGGGTTCGAAGAATCGTCGGTCAAGGCCCGGTTTGACGGCAAGATGGCGGCCCTGATTGGCGTCTCCCGAGTGGGCGACCAGAGCGCTATCGAGATCGCTGACAAGGTCAAGGCATACATCGATCAGCAGCAGTCCTCGCTGCCCGTGGGCATGACGCTGTCCTACTGGGATGATGACTCCCAGGTCCTGCGCAACCGCCTGAGCCTGCTGACCAAAAGCGCGATCCAGGGTGGCCTGCTGGTGATTATCCTGCTGGCCGTTTTCCTGCGGCCGGCCATTGCGATCTGGGTGTTCGTCGGGATTCCCATCAGCTTTCTCGGGGCCTTCATTTCCATGGCCCTGTTCGGCGTCACCCTGAACGTGATGAGTGCCTTTGGGTTCATCCTGGTGCTGGGCATTGTGGTGGACGACGCCATCGTCACGGGGGAAAACGTCTACCGGCATATGCGCGACGGCGACGACAGCCTGGCGGCCGCCATCGAGGGCACCCGCGAGGTAGCTACGCCGGTGACTTTCGGCGTGCTGACCACCGTGATGGCATTTGTGCCCCTGCTGTTCATCGAGGGGCGGCTCGGCGCCATTTTCTCTGCGATTCCGGCGGTGGTGATCCCGGTGCTGCTGTTCTCGCTCATCGAGTCCAAGTTCGTATTGCCGGCCCACCTGAAGAACGTCAGGATCCTGCGCAAGGGTGACTCCATGAACCGCCTGCAGAACGCCCAGCGGCGCTTTGCCAACGGTTTTGAAAACCTGATCATCCGGTTCTACCGCCCGGCCCTGAGCTTCAGCCTGCGTCATCGTTACTCCACCCTGGCCGCATTCGTCGGCGTGTTCGTAGTGATCGTTGCCTCGCTGATCAGCGGCTGGACGAAGTTCACCTTCATGCCCCGGGTGGAGTCGGAAACCGCCCGGGCGGCATTGACCATGCCTATCGGCACGCCGTTTGAGGTTACCGACCGCCACGTGCAGAAGATGCTGCGTGAGGCCCAGAAGCTGCAGAACAGGTACGTGGATCCGCAAACCGGGGAAAGCGCCATCATCAGCGTGCTGTCCATCACGGGCTCGGAAGGCGGCAGCAGCCACCGCGGCCGGGTCCAGTTCGAGATTCAGCCGCCGGAGTCACGGGTGGTGGACGTCACTACCGCCGGTCTGGTGCGGGAATGGCGCCAGGCCATCGGCACCATTCCCGGCGCCGAGAGTCTGACCTTCCGTTCCCAGTTCTTCCGTGCCGGTGACCCGGTCAACATCCAGTTGAGCGGCAGCTCGCTGGAAACCCTGTCCCAGGCGGGTGAGGAGATCAAGGCGCATCTGGCCACCTATCCGGGCGTGTTCGAGATTGCCGACAGCCTGTCCAACGGCAAGGAAGAAATCCGCGTTGAGCTGCTGCCGGCGGGGCATGCCCTGGGGCTCACCCGCTCGGATATCCTCGGCCAGGTGGGTTATGCCTTTCGGGGCTTCGAGGCCCAGCGGGTCCAGCGCGGCCGTGACGACGTGCGCGTCCTGGTGCGGCTGCCCGCCGAGGAACGGGCCAGCCTGGATACCCTGGACGAGTATCTGATCGCCACCCCCGACGGACGCCAGGTGCCCCTGGGCAACGTGGCGCGGCTGGAGCCGGGCAAGGGTCCGTCCCAGATCACCCGGATCGATCGCTACCGGACGCTGAACGTGACCGCCGAGGTGGACAAGGAGAACGTCAACATGACGGTGCTGAACCAGTCCATCAACAACTACCTGGACGGTCTGCTGGTCAAGTACCCCGGCGTGTTCTACACGGCCGAGGGTGAGGCGCGGGAACAGCGCGAGTCATTCGGCAGCCTGCAGCTGGGACTGGCCGTGGTTCTGTTCGGCATCTACTGCCTGCTGGCCCTGCCGCTCAAATCCTATACCCAGCCCCTGATTGTGATGTCGGTCATTCCCTTTGGACTGATTGGCGCCGTGATCGGTCACTGGATCACCGGTTACCCGCTCTCGCTGCTGAGCCTGCTGGGTCTGATGGCCCTGATCGGCGTGGTGGTCAACGACAGCCTGGTGCTGGTGGACTACATCAACCAGCAGAAGCGCAAGGGCAAGGAGCTGTTCGCCGCCGTCCAGACCGCCGGCGTGTCGCGCTTCCGGCCGGTGATGCTGACCTCGCTGACGACGTTTTTTGGCCTGACGCCGCTGCTGCTGGAGAAATCCACCACCGCGCAGTTTCTCAAACCCATGGCGGTTTCACTGTCCTTTGGCATCCTCTTTGCCACCTTTATCACCCTGGTGATGGTGCCGAGCAACGTGATGATCGCCGATGACCTGGGGCGGTTGAAGGACCGCCTGCTGCGCAGACCCCGAGATCGTGGAGAGGGCCCGGTGCCGGCGGAAAGCTAACCCGGTGACCCATGACTGATGTCAGCGTAAACCCACCGGCAGTTCCGGTATAATCTCGCGCCAAATTTTCAGGAGTGCCGCAAATCATGCGCCTAACCATAGTTATTGCCGGACTTATCGCAGTCGCAGGCTGCGGTGGGTCCAACGAATCCACCGATCAGGAAACATCCGTGAATCCTACTGAGCAGAATGTCGCAGAGACCGTGTCCCAGGACGCCGGCACTGACCCCCACATCTGGCTGGAAGAAGTCGAGGGCGAAGAGGCACTGACCTGGGTGCGCGGTCACAACGAACGCTCGCTGGACAAGATCACCGGTCATCCGCTGTTCGAGCAGAACCTCGACAAGGCCATGGACCTGGCCACGGACGAGGAGCGAATTCCCTACGGGCGGATCCGCGACGGCATGGTGTACAACTTCTGGCAGGACGAGACCAACGTGCGTGGCCTGTGGCGGCGGACCCCGCTGGAGAGCTATCGCCAGGACGATCCGGACTGGGAGACCCTTCTGGACTTTGATGCGCTGGCTTCCGAGGAAGGTAAGAACTGGGTCTACAAGGGCGCCAATTGCTTCCGGCCGCTGAAAGCAGAGAAAACCCTTTGCATGGTGTCGCTGTCCAACGGCGGCAAAGACGCCGTGGTTCAGCGTGAGTTCGATCTGGACACCAAACAGTTTGTCGAGGATGGATTTGTCGCCCCCGAAGCCAAGCAACGCATGGCCTGGGTAGACCACGACACCCTGCTGGTGGGCACCGACTGGGGCGGCGACGGCTCGACCCTGACTGAGTCCGGCTACCCGTCCAGCGTCCGGCTCTGGAAACGTGGACAAGCACTGGACCAGGCCCGGGAGCTGTTTGCGGGCCAGAAATCCGACGTTGGGGTGTGGCCCTTTGCCGGTGAGCTGCCGGACGGCCGAATGATCTATGGCGCCGTCGAGGCTGACACCTTCTTTACCTCCAAGTACTGGCTGCTGCACGGTGATGAGCCCCTGGCCATCCCGGTCCCCCCCAAGGCCAGCCTGGGCGCGTACTACAAAGGTTACCAGTTCGTGACCCTGCAGCAGGACTGGGAAGTGCCCGGCCAGGGTGCGTTCAAGAACGGCGACCTGCTGGCGTTTGCGCTGGATCCCTTCCTCGAGTCGGGTGAACTGCCGACCGTTGAACTGGTGTTTCGCGCCGGACCGCGCCAGGCCGTTAACGGCGTTGCCGTGGCTGACGGCGCCGCGATGCTGTCCATCAACGACAACGTGGCCAGTCGAATCCTGATGCTGGAGCCAGGCGACAACGGCTGGACTACCAGCCCCATCGACCTGCCCGGAACCGGCCAGGCCAGCATTTCCTTTGCCGACGATCGCAGCACCATTGCCTTTGTCAATTTTGAGGGTTTCCTGACGCCGGATTCCCTGTTGGAATTCGATACCGCCTCGGGGGAACTGACGCCGCTGAAATCCCTGCCGGCCCGATTCGACGTGGCGGATCTGCAGGTGCAGCAGTTTGAGGCAACCTCGCCTGACGGCACCCGGATTCCGTACTTCGTGGTGCATCGGAGCGATATCGAGCTCAATGGCGAAACGCCCACACTGCTCTATGCCTATGGTGGATTTGAGGTATCCATGCGACCGAGTTATTCGGCCACCATCGGCCAGCTGTGGCTGGAACGGGGCGGCGCCTACGTGCTGGCCAACATTCGCGGCGGCGGTGAGTTCGGGCCGAGCTGGCACCAGGCCGGCCTCAAGGGCAACCGCCAGCGTATCTATGACGATTTCATCGCCGTGGGTGAAGACCTGATTCAGCGTGGCGTGACCTCGACCCCACGCCTGGGCATCATGGGCGGCTCCAACGGCGGCCTGCTGATGGGCGTCATGTTGACCCAGCGTCCGGATCTGTGGAACGCCGTGGTCGTCCAGGTGCCTCTGCTCGACATGCTCAGGTACCACAAGCTGCTGGCCGGTGCGTCCTGGGTGGACGAATACGGTGACCCCGATGTGGCCGAAGAGCGGGCGTTCCTGGAGACCATCTCCCCGTATCACAACTTCGATGACCAGGCGGATTACCCGACGCCGTTTTTTGTCACCTCCACCAAGGACGACCGTGTACATCCCGGTCACGCCCGCAAGATGGCCAAGCTGTTCGAGGACACCGATAAGTCCTTCCTTTACTACGAGAACATCGACGGCGGGCACTCCGCTGCAGCCAACCAGAAAGAGCGCGCCAAGCGCACCGCGCTCGAGTTCACCTATCTGGCCAGCCGCCTGTTCGGTGAAAAGGCCAAGGGCCAGGGCATGCAGTAAGCATGGAGCTGAGGTTCAGCACCTGGCGGGAGGTTGACGCCTACCTGGAGAACAGCCGCGCCATCATCATTCCCATTGGGTCCACCGAGCAACACGGGCCCAATGGGCTGATCGGCACCGACGCCCTGTGCCCGGAGACCCTGGCGATCGGCGTGGGTGCGCAGACCGGGGCGCTGATCGCGCCCACGGTCTCGGTGGGCATGGCACAGCATCACCTGGCGTTCTCGGGGTCGATCACCCTGCGGCCGTCGACCCTGATCGCGGTCATCCAGGACATGGTCAATTCATTGATCCGCCACGGCTTCAAGGCGTTCTACTTTCTCAACGGCCATGGCGGCAACATCGCCACCTTGAACGCGGCTTTTTCCGAGATCTATGCCCAGTGGAGCATGGATCCTGCCGCGATGGACCCGGCCGGTGTCCGCTGCAAGGTAGCCAACTGGTGGGAGGCCAACGGCGTACTGGCGCTGAGCAGGAAACTTTTCGGTGATCAGGAAGGCAGCCACGCCACCTGCAGTGAGGTTTCACTAACCCAGTACGCCTACCCCGACAGCGTGAAATCCGCCGAGATGGACCCGCCTCAGGCACCCACCGGGCCTATCTATGACGCGGTTGACTACCGCAGGCGTTTTCCCGACGGCCGCATCGGTTCGAACCCGTCGCTGGCGAATCCGGGGGCTGGCGAACAGCTGTACCGGACGGCGGTGGCGGGGCTGGTCGCTGATTATCAGAAGTTCTGCGGCTGATAAGTCTATCCGCAAGACCGGACGTCCTGTCCGGCTCGCGGGCGCTACGCAAAACGTGGTTTTGCTTCGCTTTCGGCCTTTGGCCGTTGGCACATGATTGTTGATTCCCAAGATCGCACATCCATGTGCGACTTGGGGTTGTGATTGGAAAATGCGATTACCCAATCACTCACGGCCTTCGGCCGTTGGCACATGATTGTTGATTCCCAAGATCGCACCTCCCTGTGCGACTTGGGGTTGTGATTGGAAAATGCGATTTCCCAATCACTCACGGCCTTCGGCCGTTGGCACATCCCTGTGCCAAA
>JASJDM010000111.1 GCA_030065125.1 Lysobacterales bacterium
TTCGGCATCCTCGGGGATTGCCTTGGATTGAGCCGTCTTGGCGTCGTTGGCCGTCGGCGGATCCATACCCGGGGTCTGAACCAGGAACCGAACGGTATCGAGCTTGACCTCGTCCCCGGGCTTGAGCTCGGACTGGGTCACCCGCTTGCCGTTGACGAAGGTGCCGTTGGCTGAATCCAGGTCCTTGATGGTCAGTCCACCGGGGCCTACGGAAATCTCGGCGTGCCGGCGGGAAATCTCGTCCCCGGCCAGGCAGATGTCACAGTCCGCCTGGCGTCCGATGACGGCGCTGCCGTGCAGCGGGAAGCTTTTGCCGAAGGTGCTGCCAGAAACGCCCCGCAGCACGAACATGGGAATGGCCATGCGGACCTTGGTGGCCCCGGCGTCGTCAACCGCTGCCGGGGCGGCCGGCTGTTCCATGGAGGGGGCATCACCCGCCACCTGGCACTGGACGTTGGCAAACAGCAGCGCGTCACCGGTGGATATCGGAGTTCGTGCCGCGACCAGCGTGCCGTTGACCCGGGTGATGTTGGTAGCGTCATGCACGCCGATGCGGGCGCCGTTGGGCCCCAGCTCAATTTCGGCGTGCCTTGCCGCGATGCCGGGCACCTTGAGCACCACGTCGCAGTCGTCAGCGCTGCCGACCGTGTTATTTCCGGGCTTGAGTTGAACCTGGTCCGATTCGCCGTTTGGGAACACCAGCTTCATAAAGGCTTTCTCCTCCGATCTCGGGGGAAAGTTTACTCGACGGCGCCTGCCCCATCCAGCGTCAATCGCCGGCCACGGGCTGGCCCATCTCCCGCACCAGCCGGAAGCCCACCGAGGTGAATCGCTGTTCCCCGTTGAAAGACCGTTCCAGGTTGTCCACGTCCTTGGCGGAACTGTCCAGCCAGGCGGTACCCATCACGGCCCGGCCGCGGCAGCGCTGGTTATTGCCTTTGGTGCAGTCGGCAGCCCACTCACGCACGTTGCCGCTGACGTCGAAGGCGCCCTGCTCTGAGCTGGCGAAACTGCCGGCGGGGGCGCTGAAGGAGAATCCGTCGTCACAGTCCAGCACGTTGCGCTTCCTCTGCGCGTCGCGCAACGCCGCGTCGCCGTGGTTTGCCGAACACTGGTCGGGCTCAGCCAGCAGCAGGTTCCACTCGGCCTGGGTGGGGAGACGATAGACAAAGCCGGTCTCGGCGGTTAGCCAGTCAGCGTAGGCCGTGGCGTCTGCCCAACTGACGCACACCACCGGGTGAGTTCCGGTCTGGTCGAACCCGGGGTTCTCCCAGGTGCGCTTGCGGCTGGCCCGGAACATGGACTCCATGTGGCGGCAGGAACCGGTCTTGGCGTCGGAGCCGGCGGTCTCACGGAACAGGCGGAACTGGTCCACCGTGACCTCGGTGACGCCAAAGGCCAGCCCTGCCTCCTCCACCACCACCATGTCCGGCCCGCTGTTGCCGTTGGCCAACGGATCGCTGAGGACCTGGGGTCCCATGGGCACGGCCTCAGGCCAGAGATTGGCCAGGGCCTGGGACGCGGTTTCGTCGCCCGGCCTGAACAACAGGGCGCCGGAGTAGGCTTCCTCGGCAGCGTTAAGATCACCGGCCGCGCGTTCCCGTTCGGCCCGAGCCAGGGCCGAGTCATAACCCAGGGGCAGGATGCTTTTGAGCCCGGCGTCCATCTCGGCCTCGATACCCGCGCTGGTGGCAACCCTCCGGCCCCGCCGCACCAGGCTCATGGCGCTGGAGTAGCGCCCCCCGGAGATGGCAGTCCGCGACAGGCTGACGTAACGCTCAACAATACGAACCATGCCTTCCCGGGCCTGCATGTTGTCGGGATCCAGCAGCATGACCGCCTCGAACCGTTCGAAGGCATTGTCCCGGGGTGGCGTAGTGAGCTCGTTGTCTTCCAGGAAACGGTTGGCGTCGGCCAGCAGGTCCAGGATTCGCTGGCGGAACTGGCGTGTCATGGCGGCTTCAACTTCCGCGTCGGTGATGCTGTCGGCGTCCGGGTCCAGATTTACCAGCACAGGCTCATCGGGCTCTACCGACGCGATGATTTCCATGGGCTCTTCCGCTTCCGGGTCTTCCACAATGCGGAGCTCGGGGGGCGGGAGTTCGGGAAGCTGCACCACGGGTTCGGGATCTTCTGCAACCGGCCGCTGGGTCCACCAGCCGCCGGCCATGGCCAGCACCACCACCAGGGCCGCGCCGCCGAGCCACAGCGGCAGGCGCCCACCGGTCAGATCCGACAGCCAGGCGATGCCCCAGCGTAACGCCGTTCCCAGACCCCTAAGCCAATCCAGGGGATTGGTGCCCATCGCCAGACCGAGCCATTTCAGGCGGTCCATGGGCGTTTCCAGCTGGTTCGGTGCCGGCGGCGGCTGTACCGGCATCACCTGGGTCGCGTCGGGCTCGGCTGAATCCTCTTCCCAGGTCTCCGCCGCCGGCTCGACCGCCTCGTCGGGAGCGGCGGGCGTACGCCGGCCGGCACCGGTCAGCCGGGTCAGGAAACCCTGCAGTACGGCGCTGACCTCCTCCATGGACTGGTAGCGATCCGCCGGGTCTTTGGCCATGCAGCCTTCCACAAAGGTCTGCCAGCGCTTCAATCGCTCGGGCAATTCCGGCACCGGGTCGTATACGTGGGCATAAGCCACCGAGAAACTGTCATCCCCGTGGTAGGGCGGCTCGCCGGTCAGTGCTTCAAATGTGACCGCCCCAAGGCTGTAGATATCGGAACGAAAATCCACCCGCCGGCCACGGGCCTGTTCCGGGCTCATGTACTGGCTGGTGCCCAGGCTCAGCCCGGTGGCGGTCATGCGGGTGGATTCCGATACCACCCGTGCAATGCCGAAATCCGTCAGGACCGGGCACTCCTCACGATCGAACAGCACATTGCCGGGGGTGACGTCCCGGTGCACGAAGCCCCGCTTGTGGGCGTGGGAAAGGGCACCGCAGATACCCGTCAGCACCCGGATCAGCTCCTTCTCGTCAACGCCCTTCTGGATCCGCTCGCTGAGATCCCCACCCGGGCAGTACTGCATGGCAAAGTAATGCAGGTGCTCCTCGGTGACGCCGACGTCGTGGATGGATACGATGTTGGGATGGTTCAGCTCGGCGATGGTGCGGGCCTCGCCGATGAAGCGCTTGGCGAAGTTGCGGTCCGCCGCCAGGGCCGGCGCCATGACTTTCATGGCCACCTCCCGCTGCAGCGACTCCTGCACGGCCAGGTAAACCGTGGCCATGCCGCCCACGCCGAGCTTTTTCTTCAATGTATACCCGGGAATCCGGATCATACTCACCCCGTTTCGAGAAGCCGTTGCCGCCCGAAAGCCCCGTTCCTTCGCATTGACTCCCGCCATTTTACCCAAGAAAGCGCGGGGCCGTGTCGTTGAACCTGATCAGCCAGGTCGGCCCCCGTCCGGGCGTGGAAAAGCCTTGGGAACAGTTTTTTCATTTCGTTCAGACGTTTACAGCATGAACCACCTGGCGCATCCTCGCTACAAAACTTGTGTTACATACCGATCGCCCGCAGTTCTGAGCGATGCGGGGACAGTTTACTTAATTCGTGCGAGCACGAATTAAGTAAACTGTCCCCAGATTCCAAAGGCTAGCGATTTGCCGGGGAAAACCAAAGGAACATGATCACGTTTGTGCTGCTCGTGCTGCTGCTGGCCGCCGCCTGGCTGTGGATGGACACCACCAGCGCCCGTGACCTGGCCCGGGCCCGTGCCGGCAAGGCCTGCGCCGACCTGGGCGTCCAGCTGCTGGACCAGACCGTGGCCCTGGCCAGCACCCGCATCGCCCGCAACCAGGGCCAGAACCTGGTGCTGGACCGGGTTTTTCGGTTTGAGTTCAGCGAATCCGGTTCAGAGCGGTTTCCGGGGGAGATTCAGGTGGTTGGGGGGCTGGCTGGGTGGATTACTCTGGAAGGGGAGCGTGTGGGGCGGGTGCATTTGGAGTAAGCGCGCTTCGCGCGCAGGTAACGGCCGCTGCGCGGCCTGGGGAACGTGCCCTGCGGGCACTGGGAAACGCTCGCTTCGCAAGCTGGGGAACGCGCGCTTCGCGCGCTAGGAATACAGGCCACCGCGCCGAACAAACCAGCGAGAATTCAATCAATGGAAGTTGAAGGCCGAGGGACCGAGGTTTTCCCCCAGCGCGCGAAGCGCGCGTTCCCCAGGCCGCATAGCGGCCGTTCCCCAGCTCGCGCAGCGAGCGTTTCCTAGCGTCTGCAGGACGCGTTCCCTGTAATCTACTTAACCACCCGCAACCCGGGCCTGGAGGACTCCGCGCTGTCTTCGTCTTCCCCATTCTCCGGCGGAAACATCATGCCCTGGCTGTTTTCCCGGGCATAAAGGGCCATGACGGACATGACGGGGAGGACCACGGACTGGCTGATGCCCTGGAAGCGGGCTTCAAACTCGATGCGGTTGTTTCCCAGCACCAGATGTTTGACCGCCGTTGGGCCGATGTTGAGGGTGACTTTGCCGTCGTTGACCGCTGAATTTGGCACCATGACCCCTTCGACCTCAGCGTCCACCAGGATGTGGGGGGTGAGGTTGTTATCGGTGATCCAGTCGTACAGGGCGCGGATCAGGTAGGGTCTGCTGGGCGTCATATCCAGGGCGTTTACTCCATTTATTCTCGCATCTGGAGCTCATCCTCGGACAGGCTGGCCTGAAAGGATTCCCGCTCAAAAATGCGTTCGGCGTACTTCTTAACGGCCGCCGCTTGTCTGGGTAGTTTAACTCCATACAGCTCCAACCGCCACAACAGGGGGGCGATGGCGCAGTCCACCAGGGTGAGTTCGTCGTTCAGAAAGTAGGGAGCAGCGGAGAATACGTCGTTGGAGGCCACCAGGTCCTCGGTGAGGCGTTTGCGGGCCGATTCGGTCCTGCGCTTGTCATTGGTTTCCAGCGCAGCGACCAGGGGATACCAGTCCTTCATCAGGCGATACATCGCCAGCCGCAGGCGGGCCCGGGATACGGGATCCACCGGCATCAGCGGCGGATGGGGATAGCGCTCGTCCAGGTATTCAGTAATGACCCCGCCGTCGTACAGGACCAGTTCCCGATCCAGCAGGGTGGGAATGGACTGGTCCGGGTTGAGGTCAATCAGGTCCTCAGGCGGGTTGGCCGGGTCAACATCTACGACTTCCACGTTGATTCCCTTCTCCGCCAGCACAAACCGGACACGGTGGCTTTGCACCGTGGTGGGTGAAGAAAACAACGCCATGACGGATCTTCCGCGGGCGGTTAGGGCCAAAACAACTCTCCTGTCAGTGCGGCGGGCCGAATTCGGTACGCCATTGATGCGTCTTGATTAGTTATCGCGACTTTCAATCAGTGGACGTCGCGCCAGAACTCCAGCTTCAGCAGGTAGGCCAGGAAGGTGAACAGGGCCAGGTACAGCAATACCCAGACACCCATGGACTCACGCTTCAGCTTGGCCGGCTCGGACTGGTACTCCAGGTAAGTCACCAGGTCCCGGATGGTCCGATCGTACTCGGCCTCGGTCTGGGCGCCGGGTGTCGCCAGCTTGAGGTCCACCAGCACCTCTTTAGACACTCCGGTTTCGTCGGTTTGCGTCTCGAACACCGGTTCCTGGATACCCTGGAGCTGCCACAGCACGTGGGGCATGGAGGCGTTGGCCAGGACCGTGTTGTTCCAGCCGATGGGCCGATTCGGATCTACGTAGAACGACCGCAGGTAGGTGTAAAGCCAATCCACGCCCCGGGACCGGGCAATAACCGACAGGTCTGGTGCCGGCGCACCAAACCAGACCGTCGCGTCAGCCGGGTCCATGGTCGACACCATGGGTTCCCCGATCTTGGCGCCGGTCAGGATCAGGTTCCGCTCCACCTGCTCTTCGGTCAGCTCCAGGTCCTCGGCCAGGCGGCTGTACAGCATGTACTCGGCCGAGTGGCATCCCTGGCAGTAGTTGACGTACAGGGCGGCTCCACGCTGGATTGAGGCCATATTGCCCAGGTCGGTCTGGGCCTGGTCCAGGGGTACCTTGGCGCCAGCCGCCAGGGCTGTACCGCTGATCAGCAGCAGAACGGCGGTCAGGGTCGATCGGGGGGCAATTCTTTTCATTCTGTCACCCGTTCCGGTACCGGTTTGGTTTTGTCGATGGCGCTCCACCAGGGCATGGTCAGGAAGAACGCGAAGTAAAACACGGTGAAGATCCGCGCCATCAGCGTCTGGGTGGTGCTGCCGGACTGGGCGCCCAGCCAGCCAAGGATCAGGAACGACACTACGAACAGCGCCAGCATGGTCTTGGAAATCCAGCCCTTGTAGCGGATGGAACGCACCTTCGAGCGGTCCAGCCAGGGCAGGAAGAACAGGATGACCACCGCAGCGCCCATGACAATCACGCCAAACAGCTTGTCGGGAATGGCCCGCAACATGGCGTAATACGGGGTGAAGTACCAGACCGGCTTGATGTGCTCCGGCGTCACCAGGGGGTTGGCCGGTACGAAGTTATCGTGTTCCAGGAACCAGCCGCCCATTTCCGGGGCAAAGAATATGATGAAGGCAAAGATCAGGCCGAAGAAGCCCACGCCCACCAGATCCTTGACGGTGTAGTAGGGATGGAAGGCGATGCCGTCCAGAGGCTTGCCCTTCTCGTCCTTGTGCTTCTTGATGTCCACGCCGTCGGGGTTGTTGGAACCCACCTCGTGCAGGGCCGCCAGGTGCAGCACCACCAGAGCCACCAGGGCCAGGGGCAGGGCCACTACATGCAGGGCGAAGAAGCGATTCAGGGTGGCGTCGGACACCAGGTAGTCTCCGCGGATCCACTCGGTCAGGCCCTCACCGATGACGGGGATAGCCCCGAACAGCGAGATGATCACCTGGGCACCCCAGTAAGACATCTGGCCCCATGGCAGCACATAACCCATGAAGGCTTCGGCCATCAGCACCAGGAAGATCAGCATGCCGAAAATCCAGATCAGCTCCCGCGGCGCGCGGTAGGAACCGTAAATGAGTGCGCGGAACATGTGCAGGTAGACCACCACGAAAAAGGCCGAGGCGCCGGTGGAATGCATGTAGCGCACCAGCCAGCCCCAGGGCACATCGCGCATGATGTACTCCACCGAAGCGAAGGCCTCGTTGGCGTCGGGCTTGTAATGCATGGTCAGCCAGATGCCGGTCAACAGCTGGTTGACCAGCACCAGCAGGGCCAGTGAGCCGAAGAAGTACCACATGTTGAAGTTCTTCGGCGCCCAGTACTCACCCAGGTGCTTGTTCCAGAAACTGATCACCGGCAGGCGCTGGTCGGTCCAGTGCAGCAGCCCGGTGGCAGTTCGCATGATGGGTCCTTGGGGTTGTTTCATGAGACGGCTCCTTCCGGTCCAATTCCAACCACGATCCTTGTGGCGTCAACAAAGGTGTACGGAGGCACGCGCAGGTTCGAGGGCGCGGGCACGCCGCCATAAACCCGGCCGGCCATGTCAAAGCGGCTGTTGTGGCAGGGGCAGAAGAAACCGCCCTTCCAGTCCGCGTCAAACGGCTGAGGCTCCACTTCCGGCACGTACTTGGGCGAGCAGCCCAGGTGGGTGCAGATGCCAATCAGCACCAGCAGGTCAGGCTGTACCGACCGGTACTCGTTCTGGGCGTATCCCGGCTGCTGCTCGGTGTTGTCGGAATCGGGATCACGCAGGTTTTCCCGAAGTCCCGGGAGCGCATCCAGCATCTCCTGGGTGCGGCGCACAACCCAGATCGGCTGGCCGCGCCATTCAGCCTGGAGCATCTGTCCCGGCTCGAGTTTATCGATCACAACCTCAATGGGTGCACCTGCGGCCCGGGCTCGGGCGCTGGGCTGCCACATTTGCAGGAACGGCACGGCGGCTCCGACCACTCCAAGGCCTCCGACCACGGATACGGTACCCGTGAGTAAGCGGCGCCGGCCTTTATTTACGCCATCGCTAGACATGAAATTCTCCAGACAAGAACGACTCTTTTCTTGGTGTTTTGGGGGGGTTTACGTAAACACCGGGATTTTACAGGGGTTCGTCCGGACAAGTCCATGCCGGCCCCGCCAAACTGCGGCAAATCCCGATATCCATAGCGCCTGTGCCAGGACGGCAGCGAAGCTTGTGACGAAAACATCCCTTTAACACCACAAAGCGTAGACTTAACAAATAGATACTTATCGCCTATGCGGTCCCGGTGAGCCCTGGACTACAATAGGCCGAAGAGTATGTGGTTACTGTGCAGACGTTTTTCAACATCGCTGGCTTTCTGATCAAGTCCATTATCGTGGGGCTTGCGGCGGCGGCTGTGGCCATTCTGATCACGTCCCGCAGCGGCTCGGTGCCGGACAGCAGCCCGTCCGCCTACACCGTGGACACCCTGCGGGCCAGTTTTGCCAGCGCGGTGGAGCGCACGGCCCCGGCGGTGGTGAGCATCCTCGTGGACCGCGTTGCCTACACCCGTGATCTGCAGGTGGAGCGAGACATCCGGAGCCAGTCCTTCACCGGGCGGGCCCGGCTGTCCGAACCCCGGCTGATCAGGCGCAAGGGCCTGGGTTCCGGCGTCATCGTCCGGCCCGACGGCTACATCGTGACCAACAACCACGTGATTGCCGACGCCCGGAACATCCAGGTGGCTCTGTGGAACGGGGACATCGTCCTGGCCGAGGTGGTGGGCACCGACTGGGAAACCGACCTGGCCGTGCTGAAAATCGACGTGGACGAGGACCTGCCCACGGTGCAGAGCAGCTCGGAGCAGCCGCTGCGGGTGGGTGACGTGGTGCTGGCCATCGGCAACCCCCTCGGGCTGGGCAAAACCGTCACCATGGGAATTGTCAGCGCCACCGGGCGCTCCAAGCTGGGCATCAGCATCTACCAGCGCCTGATCCAGACCGACGCCGCGATCAACCAGGGTAACTCCGGCGGCGCCCTGGTCTCCTCCGACGGCCAGCTGGTGGGCATCAACGCCCGGCTGCTGAGCGACCAGACCGTGGAAGGCATCGGCTTCGCCATACCCATGGACACCGTTGAAAAGGTCATGGAGTCCATCATCACCCACGGTAAGGTCCGCCGCGGCTGGCTGGGCATCGAAATGGACGACGGCAGCGACCACCCCACGGTCTCAGCCCGGACCAGCGGCGGCCCCGGTGTCGTGATCAGCCAGGTCTACCCCAACACCCCCGGCGACTGGGCCGGCCTGCAGCCCGGCGACTACGTCACCCAGTTCGACCACCGGGCCATTCCCGACCTGGAAACCATGTACGAAATGATCGCCGACTCGCCGCCGGCCAGTTCAGTGGATATTGAATACTGGCGGGAGGGGCAGGCGTTTCAGACGAAGGCGAAGTTGAGGCAGAGGCCGGATAATATGAGTACGTCTGGTTGATCCGCAAGATCCGCCCTCCGTGGCGGACTTGCGGGCGCTACGCAAAAACGCGGTTTTGCTTCGCTCACGGCCTCCGGCCGTTGGCACATCCCTGTGCCAAAGGGCTTCGATTTTAGGGAACGCTCACTCTTAAGGGAACGCGCCCTGCGGGCGCTGGGGAACGCTCGCTGCGCGAGCTGGGGAACGGCCGCTCCGCGGCCTGGGGAACGCGCGCTTTGCGCGCTGGGAAGAGCGCAGCTGCCGCTGACATAATCACCCTGATTGAATCATCATTTCCGTTCAAGGCACTGGTGCCCTCTGCAGGGCGTTCAGACGAACGGAGGCTGGAGTCACAGCGCCAGCGATGCGAAGCGAGCTGAAGTTTTTTCCCAGCGCGCGAAGCGCGCGTTTCCTAGCACCCGAAGGGTGCGTTCCCCAGGCCGCGTAGCGGCCGTTCCCCAGCGTCCGAAGGGCGCGTTCCCTAATTCAACCCGAAACCCCAACAACCAGTTCTTGGTGCCCCCGAGGTGCTCCCGTCGGATAAACCCTCCGCACCTTGAACCCCGGCGTCGTCACCGTCTCCCCCTCCACGATCCGTGGTCGGAAACGGGCCGCCCGGAAGGCCTGTAGCGCAGCGGCGCGGGTCTGGCCGTGGAGGTTGGTGCCCAGGATGCTGATGTCCTGGGGTCGGCCGTCGCGGCCGATGGTGAATTCGAAATCGTAGTAAACCTCGTCGCCCACCCGGCCGTAACCCAGCAGGTCCAGGCCCAATGTGGCCCCGGGATAAATCAGGTGTGGGCGGTCGAAGAAGGCCATCCAGTCACGTTCGCTTTCCGACTCGGTGCCGGCCAGCTCCCAGGCGGAACGGTAGTGGCTCCAGGCGTCATCACGGTAGTTGTAGTGTACGTACCAGTCACCCATCTCCAGGTGCGCCAGGATGCGCTGGTCGGCGCTGAACTGCTCCGGGTGGGCATTGATGATGGCCAGGATGCGTTCCGAGGTCTTCAGGCCCTTGACCTTCTCGGGACCGTTTTCTTCCAGGTAGGCCCCGGCAATCCCCTTCAGCGCCGGGATCATGGCCGGAGAGTCCTCACCACCAGTAGCCGCAATAATCTCCAGGCCATCCCGGTAGATGTTGCGGGCCTGCCGGTAGTCCTGGATCTGCTGGTACCAGCGCGCCAGGCGATACAGTCCCGGCAGGGATTCGGCGCTGCCTTTGCCGTAGGTCCGGCGATGCAGCTTGTACGCGAACAGCTGCAGGTTTTCAGCCTGCTGCCACTGTTCGGTGGCCATGAAGCTCTCGGTGGCCGCCTCGATCATGGGCAGCTGTTCCAGGTTGTTGACGCCGGTGGTCCGGTGAGTGACGTGCTGGGCGTACTGGAAGCTGCCGATGGCGTCGTTGTGCTCACCCATATCCTGGAAGGCCAGGCCCATGCCCATGAGCGGTTCCACCAGCTTCTGGCTGAAGATCCCGACCCGGTCCTTGACAATGGACACGCTCTGCTCGAAATGCAGGCGGGCGTTGCCCGGATCTCCCGACCTCAGGTAGGCATTGCCCAGGTCATTCAGGTAGGGCACCGTTTCCGGGTGATTGATGCCGAACTCGTCCCGGGTCAGGTCCAGGCCCACCTGGGCCGCTTCGATGGCCTCGCCGTACTGCTCGGACAGCATGTAATTGGAAAACACCTGCCGGGCCTCCACCCGGTCCACGGTGAGCCCTTCCACCTGGCCATAACCCACCGGCAGGTCAGAAGATTCTTCATCGGCCAGCATTTCCTCGGCGATCTGGTCCTCGGTGGCCAGGTCCTCCAGAGTCAGGCTATCGGGCAACGGGACCGAGGCCGGCCCGTCCATTGTGGCAGCAGGGGCCGGTGGAATAGAATCTGCCGCGTCAGCGCTTTCCTGCGCCAGGGCAGGAGCGGCGGTCAGGGTGAACAGAAGTACAGCGCTCTTGAGGCCTGGATTCATACCTACTCTTTGTCTGGGCCGAACTCTTAGATTAGTGCGGCGTGATCATTGTGGCAAATGGACACCCCGGGATGGGTCGCAATTCACCCCGGGACCTGCCGTTTCACCGGGGAAACAGCGCTATTTGCAACATCTGGTAAGGAATAGACCACGGATAGTGTGAAGTGGTTGCATTGGTTTATCGGTGAACGCTTGCTGCGCAAGCTGGGGAACGCACCCTGCGGGTGCTGGGGAACGCGCCCTGCGGGCGCTGGGGAACGGCCCCGGCGGGGCCTGGGGAACGCGCGCTCTGCGCGCTGGGGATTGACACCTTGGCCGGCCCCGCATGATCCCTCGCAGTTGGTCAAGTCGAAGCACTCTGTCAGAGTATCTGGTCTTCGTCGGAGATGAATCCCAGCGCGAAGCGCGTTCCCCAGACCGCGTCAGCGGTCGTTCCCCAGGCTGCAAAGCAGCCCTTAGCACCCGCAGGGTGCGCCGCCAACGCCACGAAATGACCGTTCCCCAGCTCACGCAGTGAGCGTTCCCCAGGCCGCCCCGCGGCCGAAAACCACCTTGCGCAGCACGCCATCACCCCCAAAAATAGACCGCATGGGAAAGATTAAGGTCGGCGTCGCCCTGGCCGGCGGCGGCGCCCGTGGCACAGCCCACATCGGTATCCTGCAGGTGCTGCAGGAGAACCAGGTGGCCATTGACCATCTGGCCGGAACCTCGGCCGGCGCCATCATGGCGGCCATGTATGCAGCCCGGCCCGACGGTGACTGGATGGAAAAACGGTTCGCCGAGTTCATGGTCAGCGGGGTTTTCCTGGACCTGGGCACCGAAAGACTGGCGCGGCGCTTCGACAAAACCGAGTCCAATCCCCTGGCCAAGCGCCTGAAACACCACGTGGTTCTCAATATGTCGCTGTCGCGGCAGTTCATCATCCCCCGGAAGCGCCTGGAGGCCGCCATCGAGTTCCTGGTACCGGCGGCCACCTTCGAGGAGCTGGAAATCCCCCTCATCGTCTGTGCCGCCGACCTGCAGGCCGCCCAACCCGTGGTCTACACCAGCGGCGACCTGGTCAGCGCCATCTGCAACAGCGCCAGCATTCCGGGGGTGCTGGAATCGGAAATAGACGAAAACGTGGTCATCGCCGACGGCGGTGTCCTGACCCCGGTCCCCGTGGAGCAGCTGCGTGACCACACCGACTTTGTCATTGCCTGCGACGTCAGCAAGCGCGGCATGCCCCCCATGCAGGAAATCAACATGTACTCCCTGATGATGCGGGCCGAGCAGATCACCCAGATGACCCTGGCCCAGCACCAGGCCGCCCGGGCCGACTTTACCTTCAGCCCCGACGTCATGGCCCTGCACTGGTCCCAGTTCGGGGCGTTTCATACGCTGGTGGGTAACGGCCGGGCCGAGGCCGAGGCCCGGGTGGAGATCCTCAAACGCCGCATTCACCACGCCAGCTACCCCCTGGCGCGACTGGGTAATCGGGTGAAGCGATGGTTACTCAAGCGCTGGGGTCGAAACTGACCTGCCCCGGTATCTCATCGAGGCACTTTTGACCATTTCCTGTTCGGAACCGCGCTCCCGCTCGTTTCACTAAGTAGACGTTTTCCTACAACACGATCTGCAGGACCCGTACACAACGAGGGTCCAGGGGGACACTGTGTCAATCGCCCCCGCCCGATAAGCTTTGAATCGTGGGGATGCAACATCAATTGGGAGGCAACACATGCATCAACGTAACCGTGGATTTACCCTGGTTGAACTGCTGGTGGTGATCGCCATCATAGCCGTTCTCATCGGCCTGCTGCTGCCGGCGGTCCAGTCCGCCCGGGAGGCAGTCAACCGCGATAGCTCACTGACCGTGGCCCCGGACATCGCCTTCGAATACGAGCGGTATCAGGAGGAAACCGGCAAACAGCCGGAAAGCCTTTCCGAGATCATCCAGTTCTGCATCCGCAACCCGGACTGCCTGCTGACCCCTCTGTCCGACGGCGAAGAACACGGCTACATCTATTTCCTGAACGCCAATACAAGGACTCTGGAAGCCTGGCCCTCCAGGCCCGGGCTCACCGGCAGCGAGACGCTTTACTTCGACCTGGCCGATGGCTCGGCGCGATTTGAGCCCACTCCCGGCGCCGACGAGGCCCGCGACGCCGCCTTGAACGCCGTCAAGCTCAAGTCCGCCGAGCTCATCGGCAACCTGTTCGGCTCCATCGCCGGCTCCGCCCAGGAATTTTTTGCCTTCGACCCGGGTTTCATTGGTGGCTCAGTACTGATTGCCGGCGACTACAACGAGGACGGGACCGTCGACGCCTCTGAACTCGTCAACTTCGACAGCCGCAACCTGCCCATCGGGGAAGATGGCCCCGGCGTAATCCAGTCCATCCAGCAGCTGATCGGCCAGGAAATGGCCTTCGGCGCCGGCGACGAGGACCTCACCAGCTTCGGCTTCCAGGGCAGCGTCCCCGATGACTTCGACTATTTCACCGTGGACAGTCGGGCGGAAATCGGCGTTCTGTTCGCCGAAGAAAAGCGGGCGGGACGCCGCCTGGCCAACCAGCTGCAGCGCGCTGACGAACTGCTTCAGGCAGGCAAAATCGAACGCACCTACCGGAAACTCGACCAGGTTGCCCTGGAAATTGACGAGGGCGTGGGCCAGTGGATCACCCGCAACCACGCGGAGCAGTTCAAGCTGATCCAGACGGCGGGGACGGGCTGGACTGAGCTGGAACGCTAGCGCCAGTCCCGCCAGCGGGCCCGGCACAGGGATGTGCCGGATGCCGGAAGGGCAGATTCTGGACGTATCCCCCGGTCAGGCTTCCCTGGAAGCCCGCTTGCGCTCGTGCTCCAGCAAAAACACCTTGCGAAACCGCAGCGACTCCGGTGTGACCTCCAGCAGCTCATCGTCCTCGATGAATTCCAGGGCCTGCTCCAGGGTCATGCGGATGGCCGGGGTCAGTAGCACGTTGTCGTCCTTGCCGGCGGCGCGAATATTGGTGAGCTGCTTGGCCTTCAGCGGATTGACGGTCAGGTCGTCGGCCCGGGCATTGATACCGATGACCTGGCCCTGGTACACCTCCTCGCCGGCGTCGATGAGCATGCGGCCGCGCTCCTGCAGGTTGAACAGGGCATAAGGCAGGGCCTTGCCGGTGCCCTTGGAAATCAGGACGCCGTTCTTGCGCGGCGCAATGCGGGCCTTGGAGTGGGGCCCATAGCGCTCGAACTGGTGATGCATGATGCCGGTTCCGGCGGTCAGGGTGCGGAATTCTGACTGGAAGCCGATCAGCCCCCGGGACGGAATCAGGTAGTCCAGCCGAACCCGCCCTGCCCCGTCCGGCAGCAGGTTCTTCAGCTCGCCGCGGCGCTCGCCCAGGCGCTCCATGATGGCGCCCTGGTGGTCCACCTCCAGGTCCAGCACCAGTTCCTCGTAGGGCTCCTGGGTTTCCCCGTCGACCTCCTTCAGCACCACCCGGGGCCTTGACACCGCCATCTCGTAACCTTCCCGCCGCATGGTTTCGATCAGCACCGACAGGTGCAGCTCGCCCCTGCCCGACACTTTGAACGCGTCCGCGTCGTCGGTCTGCTCCACCCGCAGGGCCACGTTGTGGCTGGCCTCGCGCATCAGGCGGTCACGAATCTGCCGGCTGGTCAGGTACTTGCCCTCCTTGCCGGCAAAGGGGGAATCGTTGACCCGGAACATCATGCTGATGGTGGGCTCATCCACCGTCAGCAGCGGCAGGGGATCGGCCTCGTCCCGGGCGCAGATGGTCTCGGAGATCTGCAGTTCCTCGATGCCGGTTACTGCGACAATATCGCCGGCGCCGGCTTCAGGCACCTCGTGCCGCTCCAGCCCGTCAAATCCCAGAATCTGCAGCACCCTGCCCCGCCGCTCTTCGCCGTCACGATTGATCACCGTCACCGGACTGTTGGCGGTGATATGCCCCCGCTGCACCCGGCCGATGCCGATCACGCCCACATAGGGTGAATAATCCAGGGTGGTCACCCGCATCTGGAACGGGCCATCCCGATCCACCTTGGGGGGCGGCACCTGGTCCACAATCACACGGAACAAGGGGTCCATGTCCGTACCCGGCTGGTCCGCTTCCAGGGACGCCCAGCCCTGCACCGCCGAGGCGTAAACACAGGTAAAGTCCAGCTGCTCGTCGTGAGCCCCCAGCCGGTCGAACAGGTCGAAGGTCTGGTCCATCACCCAGTCCGCCCGGGCGCCCTCACGGTCCATCTTGTTGATCACCACGATGGGGGACAGGCCCAGCTCAAACGCTTTCTGGGTCACGAAGCGGGTCTGCGGCATAGGCCCTTCCACCGCGTCCACCAGCAGCAGCACTGAGTCCACCATGGACAGCACCCGCTCCACCTCGCCGCCGAAATCGGCGTGGCCCGGGGTATCCACAATGTTGATCAGGTAATCCTCCCAGCGCACGGCCGTGTTCTTGGACAGGATGGTGATACCGCGCTCCCGCTCCAGGTCGTTGGAATCCATCACCCGCTCCGGCGCAGCGGCGCGCTCACCCAGGGTGCCGGACTGGCGCAGCAGCTGGTCCACCAGCGTGGTCTTGCCGTGGTCCACGTGGGCAATGATGGCGATGTTTCGCAGGTGTTGTGGGTCAGCCATGGTCCGGGCGCTTGCGCGTCTTCTTC
>JASJDM010000047.1 GCA_030065125.1 Lysobacterales bacterium
GACGAATTTGATTACTGGTGGCCATTGCGGTTCTCTGCCAGTGCGTGTTGGATCTGTTCGGAATAGAAACCCCGGTTTTCCAGGTAGCGTACCCGCCGGCTCTTTTCCTTCAATGAGACACATGGGGTTGACCCGAAGCGCTTTCCATAGGCGCGGGAAGCAACGTCGAACCAGTTATTACCCTGCCCCTCCAGGAGCGCGCTGGAGATATTCCGCGCAACTCCTTTCTGCTTCAGCTCCATGGCGATTCGGCGGGGCCCGTAGCCGCGGCTGATACGCTTACGGACGAACGATTCGGCGAAGCGCTGATCGCTGACCAGGTCGTGTTCCAACAGCCAGCCGACGGCACGATCCACCGCATCAGCGTCGTAACCTGCCTGGGCCAGCTTGTTGGTGATTTCCGCCACGGCGTACTCCCGCCGGGACAGCCACCTTACCGCCGACTGGCGGGCCGCACCGGCATCGCTGGAATCAACCGAATCAGGCTTCCTCGGCTTCAGCTTCGGACTCCGCTTCAACCGGGGCCGTGCCCAGGATCAGGTTGCGGATCTCAGTCTCCAGGTGGTTGCGCAGATCGGGGTTTTCCTTGAGGTACCTGCGGACGTTGTCTTTGCCCTGGCCGATTCGATCGCCGCCGTAGCTGTACCAGGCGCCGGCCTTGTCAATGATGTTGTGCTCCACGCCCAGGTCGATGATCTCCCCTTCCCGCGAGGTGCCCTCGCCGTAGAGGATCTCGAACTCGGCCTTCTTGAACGGCGGTGCCGTCTTGTTCTTCACCACCTTCACCCGGGTTTCGTTGCCGATTACCTCGTCGCCGCGCTTGACCGCCCCGATGCGCCGGATGTCCAGCCGCACCGAGGAGTAGAACTTCAGGGCGTTTCCCCCGGTGGTGGTTTCAGGGCTGCCAAACATCACGCCGATCTTCATTCGGATCTGGTTGATGAACATCACCAGGGTATTGGAGCGCTTGATATTGGCCGTAAGCTTGCGCAGGGCCTGGGACATCAGCCGGGCCTGCAGGCCCACGTGAGAGTCCCCCATTTCCCCCTCGATCTCCGCCTTGGGGGTCAGGGCGGCCACCGAGTCGATCACGACGATATCAATGGCGCCGGACCGGACCAGCATGTCGGCAATTTCCAGGGCCTGTTCGCCGGTGTCCGGCTGGGACACCAGCAGGTCGTCCACGTTGACGCCGAGTTTTTCGGCGTAGCTGGGATCCAGCGCGTGCTCGGCGTCCACGAATGCCGCAGTGCCGCCGGCTTTCTGGCATTCCGCAATGGCCTGCAGGGTCAGGGTTGTCTTGCCCGACGATTCAGGGCCATAGATCTCCACGACCCGGCCCTTGGGATATCCGCCGATGCCCAGGGCAATGTCCAGGGTCAGGGAACCGCTGGAAATGACCTCGATATCCGTGGCCGTGCCGTCGCCCATGCGCATGACTGCGCCCTTGCCGAACTGCTTTTCGATCTGACCGAGGGCCGCCGCGAGAGCGCGTTTTTTGTTGTCATCCATGGGGTGTCTCCGATGGGTATTTCTGGATGGAAGGCAGGGGCAGCATTATCACACAGGGCCCTGGGGATTGGTATCCGATTACCCCCGCCGATGGGTAGGAATCCGGTCCGTCTGTGGTGTCAGACGGCACCCAACTGGAGCAGTCGTTCCAGGGCGTGGGCGACGGCAAACCGGCGCACCGACTCGCGGTCGCCGGGGAAACGTCTGCTGCCGCTGTGAACCCCGCCGGCGCCGGCCCAGGCAAACCACACCAGGCCGACCGGTTTGTCCGCGGTTCCGCCGCCAGGGCCGGCAACGCCGCTGACGGCCAGGGACCAGTCGCAGCCTGTGCGCACCAGCGCCCCTTCCGCCATGGCCCGCACCACGGGCTCGCTCACGGCACCATGGTGCGTTATCACCGGCTCTTCCACGCCCAGCAGCCGGGATTTCAGGGCGTTGCTGTAGGTGACCATGCCTCCCTCGAACCAACCGGAACTTCCGGCCACGTCCGTCAGCACCTTGGCAATCCAGCCGCCGGTGCAGGATTCGGCTGTGACCAGCCGCTGAGAGCGTGCCGTCAGCTGTTTCGCCAAGGCCACCGCGAGGCCGGCCAGCGCATCATCGGAAGGCGAAAAATCGTCCATGGGATTACTGTACACTTCGGCCATGACCGACAAAACCCGGCAGCAGCAGTCTCAGTCGAAGTCCGGCGCCGAACACACCCCGCTCATGCGCCAGTACCTGAGCGTGAAGTCCGAGTTTCCGGACACCCTGGTGCTGTTTCGCATGGGAGATTTCTATGAGCTGTTCTACGACGACGCCAAGCACGCGGCGCGGCTGCTGGACATCACCCTGACCCAGCGCGGGCAGTCCGCCGGACAGCCCATCCCCATGGCCGGCGTGCCCTTTCACGCAGTGGAAAACTACCTGGCAAAGCTGGTGCGCCTGGGTGAGTCCGCCGCTATTTGCGAACAGGTGGGTGACCCGGCCCAGTCCAAGGGGCTGGTGGAACGCCGGGTGGTGCGCGTCGTCACCCCGGGAACGGTCAGCGACGAAGCGCTGCTGGAAGACCGCCGGGACAACTTCCTGCTGGCCGCCAGGCGCCGCGACCAGCACTTCGGGATTGCCTGGCTGGACCTGGCCAGCGGCCGTTTCCGCCTGACCGAGCTTCACAGCGAGGCTGACTTTGTCGCCGAGCTGGAGCGCCTGCAGCCGTCAGAACTGTTGACCGACGAAGCTGCCGCCTGGCCCCGGGCCGCCACCGACAACCCGGGTCACAAGTCCCGGCCGCCCTGGCATTTCGAGGCCGACACCGCCAGCGAACTGCTGTGCCGCCAGTTCGGTACCCGTGACCTGAGCGGCTTCGGAGTGGAGCACCTGGATCTGGCCGTCGCTGCCGCTGGTGCGCTCATGCAGTACGTGCAGGACACCCAGCGCACCCAGCTTCCCCACATCGCCGGAATCAGCGCCGAGAACCCCGCGGAAACGGTGCTGCTGGACGCCGCCACCCGACGCAACCTGGAAATCGAGTTTCACCCCGGCGGTCGCCAGGAACACACCCTGGCCGGTGTCATCGATCGCACGGTGACGCCCATGGGCGCCCGCATGCTGCGACGCTGGCTCAACCAGCCGCTGCGCGACCAGCAGGCCCTGCGCCACCGTCACCAGGCGGTGGGTGCCCTGATCGAAGACGGCCAGTTCCGCATGTTGCGCGACGTGTTAAGGGGAATCGGAGATGTCGAGCGGGTGCTGGCCCGGGTCGGCATGCGCAGTGCCCGGCCGCGGGACCTCACCACCCTGCGTACGGCGCTGGGCCTGCTGCCGGATCTGCACGAGCACCTGGAGGCCGTGGACAATCCGCGCATTGCCCGGCTTTCCGGACAGCTGGTGCCCAACCCAAGCTGCCTGGACCTGCTGGAACGCGCCGTGGTGGACGTACCTCCGGTCACCATCCGCGACGGTGGCGTGATCGCCGAGGGTTACGACTCCGAACTGGACGAACTGCGATCGATCTCCAGCGATGCCAGTCAGTACCTGACCGACCTGGAGACCCGGGAGAGAGAGGCCACCGGCATAGCCACCCTGAAGGTGGGTTACAACCGGGTACACGGCTATTACCTGGAAGTGTCCAAGGCCCAGGCTGCCCAGGTGCCGGATCACTTTACCCGGCGCCAGACGCTGAAGGCGGCCGAGCGCTACATCACCGAGGAACTGAAGAAATTCGAAGACCAGGTCCTGTCCAGCCGGGAGCGTGCCCTGGCCCGGGAGAAAGCGCTGTACGAAGGCGTTCTCGACCGCCTGATCGAGCACCTGGCCTCACTGATTGCCATGGCTGAGGCCCTGGCCGAACTGGACGTGTTCTGCAACCTGTCCGAGCGGGCGGAAACCCTGGACTATCGCCAGCCGGAACTGGTTGAGCGGGCAGGCATCCACATCACCGGCGGCAGGCATCCGGTGGTGGAGCGGGTCAGCGAAGAGCCGTTTCAACCCAATGGCTGCGACCTCAATCCAGACCGGCGGATGCTGATCATTACCGGCCCCAACATGGGCGGCAAGTCCACCTATATGCGGCAGGCCGCCCTGATCACCCTGCTGGCGCATATCGGCAGCTACGTCCCCGCCGAATCCGCTGTCCTGGGCCCGGTGGACCGGATCTTCACCCGCATTGGCGCCGGCGATGACCTGACCCGGGGCCACTCCACCTTCATGGTGGAAATGACCGAGACCGCCAACATCCTGCACAACGCCACCGAGCTCAGCCTGGTGCTGATGGACGAGGTGGGCCGCGGCACCAGTACCTATGACGGTCTTGCCCTGGCCCGGGCTGCAGCGGTCTACCTGGCCGGCACCACCCGGTCCCTGACGCTGTTCGCCACCCACTATTTCGAACTGACCACCCTGGCCAGCGAGGTGGACGGGGTCGCCAATGTTCACCTGGACGCTGTGGAGCACGGCGAACGCATCGTATTCCTGCACGCGGTGAAGGACGGACCGGCCGACCGCAGTTACGGGCTGCAGGTCGCGGCCCTGGCGGGTCTGCCCAGGACCGTGGTGGACCATGCCCGCCAGGTGCTGGAAGAACTGGAGCGCCAGGACCGGGCCCGTCAACCCGATCAGGCGCAGCTCAGCCTGTTCGCCCCACCCGCCCCGGAACCCCGGCCCGATCCCGTGATGGACGAACTCCGCCGGGCCGAGCCAGACGGCATGACGCCACGCGAGGCCCTGGAATTCCTGTACCGGCTGAAAAACGAACTGTAGGGCACACCAAAAAACATCTCGGCAACGACGATCGGGGCTGGCCGGATTACCCGGTTTCAGTAAACTGTGCCGATCACTCACACGGAGAATCGGACTGATGTCTGAAGACATTCTGGTATTTGCGGATCCCGAGGAAGTCAAAAACGAGCTGAAGCTGGCCGAGCCGGGCGCCATCGTGGCCCAGCCCGGGGTTGATCCGGAGCTGGACCAGCAGTCCGATGCCCTGGTGGAACGCCTGCTGAAAATGGACCCGGCCGGAAACGAGGCCCAGTCGGCCAAGCAGGCCATCGAGACCATGGGACTGGACCTGCAGGAGGCGGCCAGCAACCGCAGCGCCATGCTGCAGGAACCCATCAAGAAAATCGCCGGGCGGGCCGACGACGGCGGCGAGGTGGCCATCGCCCTGATCGACCTGAAGGTGAAAGTGGAGGAACTGGACCCCGGAAAGGTCGACCTGGAGGCCGGCTGGCTCACCCGCCTGCTGGGAAGACTCCCCGGCGTGGGCACTCCCATCAAGCGCTATTTCACCCGGTTTGAAGATTCCCAGACCGTCATTGACGCCATCATCCGGTCCCTGGAAGACGGCAAGGAACAGCTGGAAAAGGATAACTTCACCCTGGCCGAGGACCAGAAGTTCATGCGGGAGGTCACCCGCAAGCTGGAGCGGGCCATCCGCCTGGGCCAGCTGCTGGACCAGAAACTGGTCCATCGGCTGGAGCGGGAGCTGACCGGCGACGCCGAGCGCAGCAAGTTTGTCCAGGAAGAAATGCTCTACCCCCTGCGGCAGCGCATCATGGATCTGCAGCAGCAGCTGGCGGTCAACCAGCAGGGTGTGGTGACCCTGGAAGTGGTCATGCGAAACAACAAGGAGCTGGTGCGGGGGGTCAACCGTGCCCGCCACGTCACCGTCAACGCGCTGCAGGTGGCGGTCACCCTGGCCCTCGCCCTGGCCAACCAGCGGGTGGTGCTGGACAAGGTCCAGGCCGTCAACGAGACGACTTCGGATCTCATCGCAGGCACCGCGGAGCGCTTGAAGCAGCAGGGCGCGGAGGTGCACAAGCAGGCTTCGTCAACCCAGATCGACATGCAGGCCCTGGAAAGCGCCTTCCGGGATATTCACGCGGCGCTGGACGACATTTCCCGCTACCGCCAGGAAGCCCTGCCCAAGATGGCCGACACCATCAACCAGATGGATCAGCTCACCACAGAGGGTGAGAAGAAGATCCAGCAGATGGAGCGCGGCGCTGCCATCGCCGCCGAAGAGGTGTTCGAAATCATCCCCGACGACCTTTAACTCGGTCGCCAGCCCAGTTCCTCGGCCCGCGTCAGGGAGGGCCTTCGAAGCCGTCGGCGAAAATGCTGTTGCCAAATCCAGACGCTTCGGCCTTGAGGCACCAGCGCACCAGGGTTCCCGCGTCCGGCGAGATGAGATCGCGCACGGTCAGCCGCCAGTTGCCGCTGAAATCCTGGCCGTTGAAGGCGGACAGCGGCTCTCCAGGCGAGAAAGTACCGAACAGTGTCGGCGTGGTTGTTCCGCACTCCTGATTCACGGCTGCGGTTGCGCCATCGTCCAGCTGTACCTGGATGTTGCTGCCGCTGCAGCCAAACCCGGACGGGTTGCTCGCCAGATCCGGCCGCTCCAGCACCACGACTGAGGTTCCGCTGGCTTCGTGTTCCAGGGTAACGGTCAGATCACCGGTAAAGCTGTGGGTGATATCCAGGCTCAGGTCCAGGTCAGTCAGCACGCCAAACGACCCAACATCCAGCACATCGGCGACGCCGGTTGCGTTGGCGTCGGGTATGGCCACGTTGGGATTGCTGCACAGGGCCTCGGACACGTCCACGGACACAAACACCGTGGCATTGGTGCACTGACTCGGGCTGCCGTCATCACAAACCTGGTACTCGAACTGGTCGCTGGAAAAGCCGGCGCCGTTGTGGGTGTAGACAAACGATCCGTCGGGGTCGAGGGTGAGGTCACCGAACCGTGGAGGCGCCACCGGATTCACCTGCAGCACCAGCCCGTTGTCCTCGGGATCTGAATCATTCACCAGCAGCGACACCTGCCCGCCGGCAAGCACCGTTACCGACTGGCCCAGCGCAACGTCGAGGACATCGTCCTGGGCTACCGGCGGCAGGTTACCGGTCCAGCCCCCGTCCAGCACGTGGGCACCCCGGCCCAGGGTCCCGGCAATCAGTCGATCCTGGGAGGCGTCGTACTGAAGGTCGAATACCGGTGCGCTGGGCAGACCGGTGCCGGCCTGGATCCAGCCGGAGAATCCTGGCCCCCAGGCTGTAAAGACGCCGCGGTCGGTTCCCACCGCAATGGCGCTCTGGGCGGGGGAATCAATGTAGACCACCGAACGCAGGCGGCCTGGCTCCAGGGCCTGGAGGTTGCCGGTCACGTCGTTCCAGCGCGCGCCGGTGGTTTCAGTGAACATGACCCGGCTGTTCTCGATCAGAAAAGCCCGGCTGGAGTCGGCTGGATCCAGGGCGACGCCTTCCAGCCCCTGCCCGGGCGCTGCGGTGTACACCACCACAAACTGGCCACCGGCGGCAGCGCGCTGGTACAGGCGCTGATCGTTGGTCACCACGTACAGCAGATCCGGATTGTCCTGGGCACCGTAAGCAATGGAGTTACGGCCCAGCCCGGCAGCGGTGATGCCGGGGCCCACCTCGCGAATCGTGTCACCCTGGTCCAGCGATTCATAAACCGACCCGCCGCCGATGATCAGCCGATCCGCCACCGCCTGGTTGACGGCAATGGGGGTGACAAACTGCACCTGCAGTGGCGTGCCCCCACCCACCAGGCTGAGCGGCAGGAGCACGCCACCCTGGAATACGTTGCTGGCGTCAAAATTGAAGCGCGCAATGCCACCGAGATTCTGGGAACTGGCATAACGAACCGAACTGCCGGGATTGGCCAGGGTGTCAATGGCCACGTCACCCCCGTCACCGCCGCGAATGCTTTCCCAGCTCAAGCCACCGGGAAGCTGCTGAAACGATGACCCGTTGTCCTGGTTGCCGCTGACCGCTACGCCGGACGCGGTGTCGTAAGCCAGGCTGTGCTGCTCGGTGACCTGCAGCGACCCGTTGACCGGCTCCCAGTCGCCGGCAAGAGAGGCCGGGGCAGTGCGGCGGAAAATGCCGCCGTCGTCGCCCTGCAGCAGGTCTCCGTTGGCGTCGAACACCATGATCCGGGAATCGGCGTGGGGTGCCGAGTTGTTCTGGGTACCCACGTGGGTCAGGGGTGTCCAGGCCGGGCCGGTGGCATCACCCCGGAACAGGCGGCCGGAAAATGACTCGGCGTTGATGGAGTTGGGAAAGCTGAAGGTGTCGTCGATACTAAGCGGCTGCCGGTCTCCGCCGATATACACCAGGTTGGCGTTGAAGGGATCCGCCACCAGAGACGTATGGATGCCACCCTGCGCGCCGGGATGAATGCCGATGAATGATGGCTCGTTGGAGCCGGGCAACCCCAGGTCCACCCAGCTGCCGGGATTGCCGTTGGACGACCGGAACACGCCAGCCAGCTGGCCGGTGCTGGCCGCCACAATGGCCACAAACACCTGACTGGACGCACCGACCGAGATCTCCACGTGACTGCCGCCGGAGCTCTCCATCAGGCTGTCCATGGCAGGATCGCTGACCTTGACCCAGCTGACACCGGCATCATTGCTGCGATAGATGCCGTTTTGACCCGTCGCGTCACAGACATCGGCGGAAACCACGCTGGCATACAGACGGTCGCTGCTGTTTGGGTCGGCGGCCATGGCGTCGACGCGGCCGCGCCCAATGCCCGTGGTGATCTGGCTCCAGCTGCTGCCGGTGTCGGTGGACCGGAATATGCCCAGGTTGGCGCAGTCAAACCCGGTATCAGCCGCGTCCACCCCGGCGACCAGGGTGCTGCCCCTGGCGACAACCGAAGAGACATTGCGTCCGGCCATGCTGTTGCCCAGCACGGTCCAGGTACTGCCACCATCCGTGGTCCGAATCACGCCCAGTCGCGGAGCGCCGATCCGGGCGAAGGAGCTGAACCGTCCGAGTCCCGCCACCAGGGTCTGGTTGGAAGGATCCAGGGGATCAAACTGGATGTCACCGACGCCCAGGCTGCCCAGGGCATCGGTCTGCGGCACCCAGGTCGGACTGGCGCTGGTGCCATTGCCGGTTTTCCAGATTCCGCCGTTGACGGAACCGATATAGATCACGTCGGGGTCCGAGGGGTGCGCCGCCAAAGCGTTGATGGCACCGCTGGCGGGATCATCCGCGCTGGTGTTGTCGATGTTGCCGAGATCGCCGAAGGTGGCGCTGTTGGTGACAATGGGAGCGGGTCCGATGGGGGCCCAGACCCCTGCGGCTGCTCCTTTTGCTGCCTGTGAAGCACCGGAGTGACCACGCCGGTCAGGCTGCGCCAATCCCCCGGTGCAGATCACCAGCGCCATTGCTGCAGGCCACAGCCTGCCCGTTTGATCCCAGATCAATCCCCGCATGCGAATCTCCGATTTCCCTCGGAACTATACTAAGCTTGTGGGGCATCGACTACGGGGATAGCCAGAATCATGACACTGATCGACCAGAGCAAGCGGTTGGCGCACCGGGTCCTGTATCTGCCCGCGCTGCTGGCCCTGTTGCTGGCCCTGTTGCTGGCCTCACCGGCCCAGGCACAGGTCTACCAGCTCAGGCCAGGACTGCTGGTGGACATGGGCCAGTCCACGGCATACGTCATGCAGCCGCGAGGAGGCGTGGCCGCGGTGGCGCTGGATTCAGGACAGACCCGCTGGCAGAGCGACGGGATGGACCGCCCGATATCCCTGGTCGGTGGGCGGCTGGTGGGCCAGGCTGAAGGGACCCGGGCCGGGCAACTGACCCTGGTCACCCTGGATGGTCAATCCGGACAACAGCTGGGCACCGCAGTCGTACAACTGGAATCCCAGGTATTGACCTCGGTCGACCAGGGCCTGGGGGTTCGTTTTGACATCCAGGCTCAACGGCCCGATTCGGTTGACCAGATTGACTGGCGCTTTCAGCGGCGCACGGTCAAAGGCGCTCCCATCGGGCCTGAACCCACGGACATCAGCTCCCAGGGCGCGCTGCGCATGAACCTGACCGCGAGCACCGTGACCGCCATCAATTCCGTGGCCAACCCATGGGACAGCGCCGCCGCCATTGAGGAGACCCTGGAGCTCGACGGCGTGCCGGGACGGCAGTTCCGGGCTCTGGGCGGGGCCCACCTGCTGGCCAGCCAGCGACGGGTATCCGACAGCCCGGCAGACCGCTACCTGTGGCAGATTTATGACCGGGACGGAACGGCCCTGGGCCGATTCTCCAGCATGGTGTCCTTTACGCCTTTCCTGGTCAGGGACGGCATAGTGCTGCTGGTCAACCCGGCCCATGCGATGCGCGACGGTGACCGCATCGTTGAAACACCGCTGAGCCTGGTGGCGGTGGACCTGGCCAGCGGCAAACCGCGCTGGATCATGGAAATCCGGGATACCCGTTACCGCGGCCCCCTTCCCTCCTGACCGGCGTTTTCCATCAGCGCCCTTTCAGGTCCCGCAAGCGGCGTCGTGACCGCTTGTCGGGGCGTCGCTCAGGCCGTGTGCTGTCCTGGCGTCGCAGCCGGCGCTGTTCCAGGGCATCTTCGCGGGCAGCAGCGCTTTCGGCGGTTTCCTGGTAAAGGCCGGCAGCCAGCGCCGCACCCAGCCGCTTTTCCGCCAGCCCGGTCACGTTGACTTCCAGGCTGAAGTGCTCCCGGGTGATGCTGATCCGATCGCCCACCTGCACAAGCCTGGACGGTTTGGCCCGGTGACCATTAAGGTCCACCTTGCCGCCGTCGATGGCCTTCTTGGCCAGGCCCCGGGTCTTGAACAGGCGGCAGGACCACAGCCACCGATCGATACGCACCCCTTCAGGCACGTTGCCTACTCGGACAGCAGCAGGCCATTCATGCGGCGGACAAACGCCGCTGGATCGTCCAGCTGCCCGCCTTCTGCCAGCAGGGCCTGGTCGAACAGCATGAACGCCCAGTCGGCAAAGCGTTCATCGTCGGACTCCTTTTCGGCCTTCTGTACCAGGGGATGTTCGGGGTTGACTTCCAGCCGGGGCTTGGAGCCAGGCATGTCGTGACCCGCCTGCTTCAACAGGCTCTGCATGTGTACCGCCATGTCCTGCTCTGAAAGCACCAGGCATGATGGCGAGTCGGTCAGACGGTGGCTGACCCGGACTTCCTCGACCTGCCCTTCCAGGGCCTTGCCCAGCCTGTCAATCAGGGGTTTGGCTGACTCCTCCGCCTGTTCCCGGGCCTGCTTATCGGACTCGTTTTCCATATTGGACAGATCGATGTCGCCCTTGGCCACGGACTGGAACGGCTTGCCGTCGAACTCGCGCACGTGGCCCATCATCCATTCGTCCACCCGGTCGTACATCAGCAGGACCTCGATGCCCTGCTTACGGAACACCTCCAGGTGCGGGCTGTTGCTGGCGGCCTGGTAGCTGTCGGCGGTCACGAAGTAGATCTTGTCCTGGCCGCCTTTCATGCGACCGATATAGTCTTCCAGCGAGGTGGTCTGGGCGTCGCCGTCACCTGCGGTGGAAGCGAATCGCATCAGCTTCAGCAGCTTCTCCTGGTTGGAAAAGTCCTCCACCGGCCCCTCTTTCAGGGTGGCGCCGAACTGGGACCAGAAATCCTTGTACCTGTCGTCGTCCTGGGCCAGCTTGCCGATCATGTCCAGTACCCGCTTGACCACCGAGGAACGGATTTTCCGCACCAGCGCGTTTTCCTGCAGCAGCTCCCGGGAAACGTTCAGCGGCAGATCATCGGAATCCACCACACCCCGGACGAAACGCAGATAGGTGGGCAGGAGCTGCTCGGCGGCGTCCATGATGAATACCCGCCGTACATACAGTTTCAGCCCGGTGCGCTCCTCCCGGCCCAGCAGCAGATCAAACGGCGCCTGCTCGGGCAGGAACAGCAAGGTGGTGTAGGACTGGTTGCCTTCGACCCGGTTGTGGGCCCAGGTCAGGGGGTCACCAAAATCGTGGGAGATGTGCTTGTAGAAAGCCTGGTACTCCTCGTCCTCGATCTCACTCTTGGAGCGGGTCCACAGGGCCGAGGCCTGGTTGACCACCTCGGTTTCGACCCGGGTGACTTCTTCAGCTTCGTCCCCTTCGCCTTCCGTTTCCACCACGGTTTTTTCCAGTTTGATGGGGAAAGCGATGTGGTCGGAATACTTGCGCACCAGGGCACTGACCCGGAAGGGTTCGAGGAATTCCTCTTCACCGTCTTTCAGGGTCAGTTTGACCGTTGTTCCACGGGGCGCGCCCTCCGCTGGCTCCATGGTGTATTCACCCTGACCATCGGACGCCCAGCGCCAGGCCTCGTCACTGCCGGCCGCGCGGGAGGTCACCTCAACCTGTTCGGCCACGATAAAGGCCGAATAGAAACCCACGCCGAACTGCCCGATCAGGTGCGCATCCGCCTGCTGGTCACCGGTGAGAGACGCCAGGAAACTGCGGGTGCCGGAGCGGGCGATGGTCCCCAGGTTGTCCACCAGTTCGTCGTGACTCATCCCGATGCCGGAGTCGTAAATGCTGATGCTGCGCGCCTCCTTGTCCTGGACGATTTCGAGATACAGCTCCGGCCTGTCGCCGTACAGGGAGTCATCACTCAGCGCGGCGAATCGCAGCTTGTCACAGGCATCGGACCCGTTGGAAATCAACTCCCGCAGAAAGATTTCCTTGTTGGAATACAGAGAGTGGACCATGAGGTCCAGAACCTGCCTGACTTCTGCCTGGAATTCGCGCTTTTCGGCGGGCATGGGGCTCGCTCCTTAGTTGTTCAACGGGAGGGGACGTGGGATTGGAGTTGCCGGATTTCAAGGGTCAGGCCGGTCAAACGGCGCTCGCCAGGGAACGCGCCCTGCGGGCGCTGGGGAACGGCCGCTGCGCGGCCTGGGGAACGCTCGCTTCGCGAGCTGGGGAACGCGTGCTTCGCACGCTGGGAAATGCGGCTCGCTGCGCATCGCCAGAAAGTGCTGAGGCTCACTTCAGCCTCAACCCGTGACAAGGGTAAGCCTTTTCGATTTTCCCAGCTCGCGCAGCGAGCGTTCCCCAGGCCGCGCAGCGGCCGTTCCCCAGCTTGCGCAGCAAGCGTTCCCCAAAGAAAAACCCGGCGAAAGCCGGGCTTTTCTTTAATCCGACCCCGCGGGCCGGGGGCAGCGGCAAATTAATGCCGCGCCAGCTTCTCTTTGATCCGCGCCGACTTGCCTTCCCGGCCGCGCAGATAGTACAGCTTGGCGCGGCGGACCTTGCCGCGGCGTTTCACTTTGACCGAATCGATCAGGGGGCTGTAGGTCTGGAACACCCGCTCGACGCCTTCGCCGTGGGAGATCTTCCTGACGGTGAATGCCGAGTTCAGGCCGCGGTTGCGGATGGCGATGACCACGCCCTCAAAAGCCTGCAGACGTTCGCGGCTGCCTTCTTTCACCTTAACCGACACCACCACGGTGTCACCGGGAGCAAAGTCCGGGACTTCACGCTCCATCTGTTCGTTTTCCAGTTCGCTGATGATGTTGCTCATGGCACACCTCATTCCTTCATTCTTCGTCTGCACCGCGCGGGCGCGAATTGTAGTCGTCTATGTAGTCCTGTAGCAAGCGCTGCTCGTCTTCGCTCAGCTGCCTGCGGGCCAGTAAATCCGGCCTGCGGCGCCAGGTCCTGCCCAGCGCCTGGCGTTTCCGCCAGTTTTCTATGGCCCCGTGGTCGCCACTGCGCAGCACCTGCGGTACCGGTTGGCCCCGCCACCGCTCCGGCCGTGTGTAGTGCGGGCAGTCCAGCAGGCCCTGCATGAACGAGTCCTGCTCCGCGGACTCGTTCTTGCCCAGCGCGCCGGGCAGCAGCCTGATCAGCGCATCCATCACTACGGCTGCGGCCAGTTCGCCGCCGCTCAGCACGTAGTCGCCGATGGACCATTCCTCGTCCACCTGGTCGGCCAGCACCCGTTCGTCGATGCCTTCGTAGCGCCCGCACAACAGCACCAGTCCGTCATTTCGGGCCGCCGCAACCAGCCGATGCTGGTTCAAGGGCCTGCCCTGGGGGCTCAAGTACACCACCCGGGACCCCTGCGGGCTGGCCGTCCGCGCCTGCTGGATGGCCAGAGACACCGGCTCGGCCATCATCACCATGCCGGGGCCGCCGCCAAAGGGCCGGTCATCCACCGTACCCCGCTCGTCTTCGGCGTAATCCCGCGGATTCCAGGTCCGCAGTGACGCCAGTCCGGCTTTGAGCGCGCGGCCGGTGACGCCGCATCCCAGCATCTGCCGGACCGCTTCGGGGAACAGGGTGATCACGTGAAACTGCATGAGATCACAGGTATCCCGGTTCCCAGTCCACCTGGATCAGCTTTCGCTCCAGGTCAACCGAAGTGACGTAAACCCCGACCACAAACGGAATCAGAGTTTCCGTATCGCCCCGCACTACCATGACGTCGTTGGCGCCGGTACTCATCATGCGTTCAACCTGCCCAAACTCATGTCCGGCCGGGTTGGTGACGCGGCACCCTTCCAGGTCGCTCCAGTAATATTCACCGGGCTCAGGTTCCGGCAGCTGTGAACGCCTGATCCAGATGGTCTGGCCCAACAGGGCTTCGGCAGCGGTGCGGTCGTCGAATCCGGCAACCCTGATCATCAGCCCTTTGCCGTGACGCCTGCCCTCGAATTCGTTGGCTACAACCTCCCCGATAATCAGGGGGCGGTAGTCCAGCAGGCTTTCCCTGGGTTCGGTGTAGGACAGCACCTTGAGCCATCCCTGCAGACCGTGGTGGCCGACCACGCGGCCGATTGCTACCCGGTCCGACAGGTTACCCAGGTCGGTACCGGCCATGAAGCAAGATTCAGGCAGCCTGGGCTTTGCGAGCCTCAGACACCAGCTTCTTCACGCGGTCGCTCATCTGGGCGCCCACGCCGATCCAGCGGTCAACGCCGTCGGTGTCTACCTTGAGACGGACTTCCTTACCGGTCGCGATGGGGTTGAAGAAACCCAGGCGCTCGATATTGCGGCCATCCCGTTTGTTGCGGCTGTCGGTGACCACAATGTGGTAGAAGGGTCGCTTTTTCGCGCCCCCGCGGGACAAGCGGATCTTAACCATTTTAATCGTTCCCAAATCGGCCTCCGCGTAGCGGCGGCCCTCAAAACAAAAGCGCGGCAGTATACCGCATCTGGGCCTGAAGTAAATGTCTTTTTGGCCCATTTCCGGGCCGATCACCGGGGCCCTGGCGCGGGGATATTACTGGAATCCGGGAGGCAGCCCGCCCGGCGGCATCCCACCCGGGGGCATCCCGCCCGGCGGCATGCGGCCTTTCATTTTTTTCATCAGGCCTTTCATTCCGCCTTTGCCGAATTTCTTCATCATCCGCTGCATCTGGTTGTACTGCTTCATCAGGCGATTCACGTCCTGGATCTGCGTACCGGAGCCGGCGGCGACCCGGCGCTTGCGGGAGCCTTTGCTCATCAGGTCGGGAAAGCGGCGCTCCTTGGGCGTCATGGAATTGATGATGGCGATCATGCGGCGGGTTTCAGAGTCGTCCACCTTGGCCTTCACGGCGTCGGGAATCTGGCCCATGCCGGGCAGTTTGTCCATCAGGCTGGCCATGCCGCCCATGTTGACCATCTGCTCCAGCTGCTCCTTGAAATCGGTCAGGTCGAACTTTCTGCCTTTGGTGATTTTCTTGGCCAGCTTTTCGGCCTTGTCCTGGTCGACCTTTCGCTGGACTTCCTCCACCAGGCTGAGCACGTCTCCCATGCCCAGGATGCGGGACGCAATCCGCTCTGGGTGGAATGGCTCCAGGCCATCGGTCTTTTCGCCGGTGCCGAGGTACTTGATGGGCTGCCCCACCACCTGGCTGACCGACAGCGCGGCGCCACCCCGGGCATCCCCGTCCACCTTGGTCAGCACGACGCCGGTCAGGCTCAGCGCGTCGTTGAAGGCGCTGGCGGTGTTTGCCGCATCCTGTCCGGTCATGGCGTCCACCACGAACAGGGTTTCCACCGGCGTTACCGCGGCATGAATGCGCTGGACCTCGGCCATCATTTCCTGGTCGATGGCCAGGCGCCCGGCGGTGTCCACCAGCAGCACGTCCATGAACTTGCGGCGGGCATCCTCCAGCGCCCGGGCCGCAATGGTCTCGGCCGCCTCGCCGGTCTGGGAGTGATGAAACTCCACCTTGACCTGCTCGGCCAGGGTGCGCAGTTGTTCGATGGCCGCGGGACGGTGTACGTCGCAGCTCACCACCATGACTTTCTTGTTTTCCCGTTCCCGCAGCAGCTTCGCCAGCTTGGCGGTGGTGGTGGTTTTACCCGAGCCCTGCAGGCCGGCCATCAGCACCACGGCCGGGGGCTGCGCCCTGAGGTTCAGCTCCCGGGTGCCGCCGCCCAGGATTTCGATCAGCTCGTCCTGGACCACCTTGACGAAGGCCTGCCCGGGGCTGAGGCTTTTGAGCACCTCCTGGCCAATGGCCCGCTGTTTGACGCGCTCGGTAAAACTGCGCACCACCGGCAGGGCCACGTCGGCCTCCAGCAGCGCCACCCGGACGTCTCGCAGGGCATCAGTGATGTTGTCCTCGGTAATTCGCGCCTGGCCGCGGATCTTTTTGAGTGTGTCGGAAAGCCGGTCGCTGAGATTTTTGAACATGGAGATGTTGTCTGGCCGTCGTGGCGCGCTATTTTAGATGAACTACGGGTTCACCGGCACCCCAAAAGGGATAAACCTGAAGCCAACGCAGTTGTTACCGGGCCCGGGGTCAGCGGATAATGTGACGATGAATCCGATGATCCTCGGCATTTCGGCCCTGGCCCTGTACCTGACGGGCACCGTGCTGATACTGCTCCGCCTGCGGCAAAGGGCGCCTATCGACCGGCCCTGGGTGCTGGTCAGCATGGGCCTGGCCGTGGTGCTGCATGCCATGGTCCTGGGCATGGAGGGCTGGCAGGGAGGGCTGGTCAACCTGGGGTTTTACAACGCCCTTTCCATTGTGGGCCTGGCGGTAGCAGTCCTGGTGTTTGCCGGCGCATTGGTGCGCCCGGTCGAAAACCTCGGCATCGTGCTGCTGCCGGCCGCGGCGCTGACCATGGCGCTGCAGCTCAAGTTTGGCGCCGGTAACACTCTATGGCGCAATTTCGACTGGCAGCTGAACATTCATATCGCCCTGACCTTGTTTGCCTTCGCCATTCTGAGCCTGGCAGCGGCCCAGGCCGTCATCCTGTGGAGCCAGGACCGCGCGCTGCGTCTGCATCCCGCCGGCTCCACCCTGCTGCCCCTGCCCTCGCTGCAGCGCATGGAGACGGTGCTTTTTCAGCTCATCGGCCTGGGCTTCGGACTGCTCACCCTGGGCCTGCTGGCCGGGGCGTTTTACATCAGCGACCTGGCCGAGCAGCGACTGATCCACAAGACGGTGCTGTCGGTGGTGGCCTGGGCGGTGTTCGGCATGCTGCTGTGGGGACGCTGGCGGTTCGGCTGGCGCGGCCGCACCGCGATCCGCATGACCCTGGCCGGGGTGGCGGTATTGCTACTGGCCTATTTTGGCAGCAAACTGGTGCTGGAACTCATTCTGCAGCGCGTCGAATAACGCTACCCATTTGGACGACGTACCCCTAAGCTTCCTGCTGATCCTGCTGGCCATTCTGCTGGTGTTGTCGGCCTTCTTTTCCGGCTCTGAAACAGCTCTGATGGCGCTCAACCGCTACCGGCTTCGGCATATGGCCCACGAAGGCCACCGGGGCGCCCGCCGGACCCATGACCTGCTGGACAAGCCCGACCGCCTGATCGGCATCATCCTGCTCGGGAATAACCTGGTGAACATCAGCGCCGCCACCGTTGCCACGCTGATTGCCATGCGCCTGGCCGGAGAGCTGGGTATCCTGATCGCCCCGTTCGTGTTCACCGTGGTGGTTCTGATTTTTGCCGAGGTCGCTCCCAAGACCCTGGCCGCGGTGAGACCCGAGACCATCGCTTTCCCGGCATCACTCCCCCTCAGCCTGCTGCTTCGACTGTTCTACCCGGTGGTGGCCGCAATCAACGCCATGTCCAACCTGCTGCTGCGGGTGTTTGGCCTGAAACAGCTGCAGCGCTCGGATCACCTTTCCCGGGCCGAGCTCCGGTCCATGCTGGCCAGCCCCGAGGCACGCAGCACCGGAGTTTACCGCAGCATGCTGGTCAACATCCTCGACCTGGAACACGCCACGGTTCAGGACGTGATGGTGCCGCGTAACGACATGGTATGCCTGGACCTGGATGACGACTGGCAGACGGTCGTCAACCAGCTGAAGAACAGTTTCTACACCCGGCTGCCCGTCTACACCGAGGAGATCGACCAGATCGCCGGCATCCTGCACGTGCGCACGGTGCTCAACCGCCTGGCCACCGACACCCTGGACCTCAAGTCGCTGCGCAAGCTGGTCAGACGGCCGTACTTCGTCCCCGAAACCACCAGCCTTACCCAGCAAATGCTGGAATTCCAGGCCCGGGAGCGCCGCATGGGACTGGTGGTGGACGAATACGGTGATATCCAGGGCCTGATCACCCTGGACGACATCCTGGAAGAGATCGTTGGGGAGTTCACCACCGAACCACGCAGCCGGCTGCGCCGGGTCACCAAGCGACGGGACGGCACTTTTGTAATCGATGGCGGCGAGAACCTGCGCTCGCTGAACCGACGCATGGGCTGGAATCTGCCCACCGAGGGCGCGCGCACGCTTAACGGTTTGATCCTGGAACAGCTGGAGACCATCCCGAAAACCGGGACAGCCATGGATATCGAGGGACTGCATATTGTTGTCACCAGCATCGAGGACAATGCCATCAAGTCGGTCGACGTGCGGCCGGCATGACCCGACGGAGCGGCCGCAATCCGGTTGCGGGCGCAACATGTCCGCCTTAAAATCATTGTAATTCCGGAAGTTATGGATTTTTCCTCAAGCCTGCTTACCGGCTTGAGTGAGGCTTCACCAGCGGACATGAGCAAACCAGACCCAACAGGCAGCGAACGCCGCCGGTTTCACCGCTTCGATTTCGAGGCCCGGGTCCGGCTGTACTCGGGTACCCGGCAGTGGGAGACGGAACTGCTGGACATTTCCCTCAAGGGTCTGCTGCTGCGTCGACCCGAGGACTGGGAGGGCGCCAAGGGTGATTCCTACCGGGTGGAAATCCGGCTGGAGGGGCACGTGGTCATCAGCATGTCGGTGACCGTAGCCCACGCCGCCTTCGACCGGGTGGGATTTCTTTGCGAGCGCATCGACATGGACAGCTTTGTCCACCTGAAGCGCCTGGTTGAGCTCAACCTGGGCGACCCGTCATTGCTGACCCGGGAGCTGAGCCAGCTGGGATGATCCGGTCCCGGGTATTTGCTGTCTGCCTGCTGGTCCTGGCAGTCTCCTCCGTTGATGCCGCCTGTGAAGGCCCCCTGGCCCTGCAGATCCTCGGCTCCGGTGGCCCTATCGCTGACGACGACCGAGCTTCCTCCGCCTACGCCCTGTGGTCCGACGGGCGCACCCTGGCGCTGGTGGACGCCGGTGGCGGCAGCCACCTGCGGGCAGCTCAGGCCGGCGTGAACCTGGCCGAGATCCAAGCCATCCACCTGTCGCACCTGCATGCCGATCATTCCGCGGGCCTGCCCGCGCTGCTGAAGAGCGCCTGGTTTGTCCGCCGCGGCAATCAACTGGTGGTCAGCGGGCCCGGCCCCGGAGGCCGTTTTCCCGGCACCAGGGAGTTTGTCACCACCCTGCTGGATCCAGAGACCGGGCACTATCGTTACCTGTCCGAGTACCTGACCGAGGGCGCCCCGTTTCGCCTGCGGCCGGTGCAGCTGGACCACCGGAGCCGGCAGCTGCAGAGCGTGATGGAGGGCGATTCCCTGACGGTTCGAGCCGCCGGCGTGGATCATGGACCGGTGCCGGCCCTGGCCTACCGGGTCGAGGCCAGGGACCGGGTGGTGGCCTTCTCAGGCGACCAGACTGGGGTCACCGAAGGCATGCTGGCCGTCGCAAACCAGGCGGACCTGCTGGTGATTCACGCCGCCATACCGCCAGGCGCCGGGCGCGTTGCGCGCAACCTGCACGCCACACCGGAGCAGATCGGCGTACTGGCGCAACGGGCCGGCGTCAAATCCCTGGTTCTGTCCCATTGGATGCGGCGCAGCCTGAACCGCCGGGAAGCCGTCATCCGCGATGTACGCAAGCACTACAACGGCCCGCTGCATGTGGCGGAAGACCTGCAGTGTTTCCCGGTTGGCGGGTGACTCAGACAGCCTCCAGGGCCTGGTCGAGTCGCTCCACCGCCACCACTTCGATATCGATCTTTGACCCGGATCCGGACTTGGGTCGGTTGCGGCGGGGCACGATGGCCCGCCGGAAACCGTGCTTGGCGGCCTCCTTCAGCCGCTCCTCGCCGTAGGGTACCGGCCGGATTTCACCGGCCAGTCCAACCTCGCCGAAAGCCACCAGGTCGGACGGCAGGGCGCGGTCGGTAAAGCTGGAGCGTACCGCCAGCAGCAGCGGCAGGTCGGCGGCGGTTTCCCCGATGCGGATGCCGCCCACCGCGTTGACAAAGACATCCTGGTCGTAGGTGGACAGTCCGCCCTGGCGCTGCAGTACCGCCAGCTGCATCACCAGCCGCTGCTGGTCCACGCCCACCGCCAGCCGCCTGGGATTTCCCAGGTTGCTTTCGGCCACCAGGGCCTGAAGTTCAATCAACAGTGGACGCGTTCCTTCCCAGGCCACCGTGACGGTACTGCCGGGAGTGTCGCGGTTGTGACCGGACAGAAACAGGGCCGACGGATTGGATATCGCCTTGAGCCCGGTCTCGGTCATGGCAAATACGCCCAGCTCGTTGGCCGCACCGAAACGGTTCTTCAGGGATCGGATCACCCGGTGCCGGCTGCTGCCGTCCCCTTCGAAATAGAGCACCGCGTCCACCATGTGTTCCAGCACCCGGGGGCCGGCGATTCCGCCTTCCTTGGTCACATGACCGACCAGCAGCACCCCGGTATGCCGCTGCTTGGCGTAACGCACCAGTGCCGCCGCGGTCTCCCGGACCTGGGCCACCGATCCGGGGGCCGACTGCAGGGTATCGGTATACATGGTCTGGATGGAGTCGATAATCATCAGTGCCGGCTTCTCCTGCTCCGCCACCGACAGGATCTTCTCCACCGACGTTTCAGCCAGGCAGCGTATCGCGTCCAGTTCCAGCCCCAGCCGCTGGCCGCGCATGGCGATCTGCTGCAGCGATTCCTCGCCGCTGACATACAGCGCTGGCAGGCCTTCCGCCACCGCCGCGGTGACCTGCAGCAACAGGGTGGACTTGCCGATACCCGGGTCGCCGCCGATGAGGATGACCGAGCCGGGTACCAGGCCGCCACCCAATACCCGGTCGAATTCCACGTTGCCCGTGGGCGCCCGATGCTGGCGTTCGGCCTGGACCTCACTGAGCACCTCCACCCGGCTGTCCGACGCGGCACCGGCAAAGCCGGCACGGGCGCCTTTGGGGGACGGCGCTACCACCGACTCCACCAGGGTGTTCCACGCCTGGCATTCCGCGCACTGGCCGCTCCACTTGGGCGACACGGCGCCGCAGTCGCTGCATACGTATTGCTGGCGGGATTTAGCCATCAGTTGGTTCGACGTTCATGCCAGGGCTGACCTCAGCCATGTCCTTTGTCAGTCTGCCGGGGGACGGATTCGCGGTAAGATTCGCCCATGGACTTTGATACTGCAAGCGCTGACGCCCGACGCGGCGACGAAGTCTCGCTGATTGGTGAATCTCCGGCCTTCCTGGAGGTGCTGGAGCAGGTGTCACGGGTGGCGCCGCTGAACCGGCCGGTGCTGGTCATCGGCGAGCGCGGCACCGGCAAGGAACTGGTGGCGGCCCGTATCCACTTTCTGTCGGCGCGCTGGGACCAGGCCTTCGTCAAGCTCAACTGCGCCGCCCTGGCTGAATCCATCCTGGAGAGCGAGTTGTTTGGCCACGAGGCCGGCTCCTTCACCGGGGCCACGCGGCAGCGCAAGGGTCGCTTCGAGCTGGCCGACGAAGGGACCCTGTTCCTGGATGAACTGGCCAGCACCTCCGGCAATGTCCAGGAGAAGGTGCTGCGGGTCATCGAGTATGGGGAATTCGACCGGGTGGGCGGCAGCAAACCGGTGCGGGTGGACACCCGAATCATTGGCGCCACCAATGAAGACCTGCCGCAGCTGGCCGATGAAGGCCGGTTTCGCGCCGACCTGCTGGACCGGCTGGCCTTCGACGTCATCACCCTGCCCCCCCTGCGGCACCGACCCGAAGACATCCTGCCCCTGGCGGAGCACTTTGCCCGGCGCATGGCGGCGGAAATGTCGCTGGAACTGTTTCCCGGGTTCGACCGGGCCGCCCGGAGCAAGCTGCAGGAATATCCCTGGCCAGGCAACGTACGGGAACTGAAAAACGTGGTAGAACGGGCGGTGTACCGGGTGGGCCAGTCCGACGACCCCATCTCCGAGATCCAGTTTGACCCCTTCGATTCCCCGTTCCGGCCCGGGCAGCCTGAAGCGGCACCCCGGGAAAGCGCCGTCCCTTCAGGCCCGCTGGACATGAAAGAAACAGTGAAGGAATTCGAAATCCAGCTGCTGCGGGACGCCATGGAACAGTGCAAGTTCAACCAGCGCAAGGCAGCGGAGTACCTGGGACTGACCTATCACCAGTTGCGGGGCTACTTGCGCAAGTACGAGCTGCTGGAGCAGTAGCCTGCGCCGACTTCAGAACTCGCCGCCGTAGTCCGCTGCGAAGCTGTCAGGTGCGAAATTTTCAAAGCGCGTGTACTGACCGAGAAAAGTCAGGTTTACGGTACCGACGTCGCCGTTGCGGTGTTTGCCGATAATGATCTCGGCCTTGCCCTTGTCCGGCGAGTCCTCGTTGTACACCTCGTCCCGGTAGATGAATATGATGACGTCAGCGTCCTGCTCGATTGAGCCGGATTCACGCAGGTCCGCCATCACCGGCCGCTTGTTGGGGCGCTGCTCCAGGCTGCGGTTGAGCTGGGACAGCGCCACCACCGGCACGTTCAGTTCCTTGGCCAGGGCCTTAAGGGCCCGGGAGATCTCGGCGATTTCCGTGGCACGGTTTTCCTTGTTGCCGGGCACCTGCATCAGCTGCAGGTAGTCAATAACGATCAGGCCCAGTCCGCCCTTGCCTTCCGCGTCACGCAGCTGGGCGTCGATGCGCCGGGCTCGTGCGCGCAGCTCCGTGGGCGACAGGCCGGGGGTTTCGTCCAGGAAGATCTGGGTGTCGTTCAGCAGGGTCATGGCCGAGGTCAACCTGGGCCAGACAGAATCGTCTTCTTTGAAATCGCCGGTCCGCAGCTTGTGCTGATTGACCCGCGCCAGGGAGGACAGCAGCCGCATGATCAGCTGCACCGAGGACATTTCCATGCTGAAGATGGCCACCGGCACCGGCGGGCGATCCGGGTCGTGGGACATGGCCGCGTGCTCAGCAATGTTCAAGGCCAGGGTGGTTTTGCCCATGGCCGGGCGCCCTGCCACGATGATCAGGTCCGATTTCTGCAATCCTGCGGTCATTTCGTCGAGTTTCTTGAATCCGGTAGGCACGCCTGTGATGCTGCCCTCGTATTCCATCAACTCTCCGATCAGCTTGAAGGTCTCGGTTACCCCTTCACGGATATGGATAAATCCGGACTGCTGCCGCCCGCCCTTGTCGCGGATTGCAAAGACGTTCTCCTCGGCATGCTCCAGCAGCTCCTGGGTGGTCTGGCCCTCCGGCTGGAAACAGTTTTCCGCGATATCGTGGCTGACCTGGATCAGCTGCCGCAGGATCGACTTTTCCCGCACGATCTGCGAGTAGTTGGCGATATTGGATGCGCCCGGAGTGTTGTTGGCCAGCGACGCCACGTAGGCAGAGCCGCCGGCCTGCTGGGCCAGATCGTTGTTTTCCAGCCATTCCCCCAGGGTGATGGCGTCAACCTGGGTGCCTCGCTCGTGCAGACTGGCGATGGCTCGGAATATCAGGCGATGATCCTGCCGATAGAAATCGTCCTCGGCAACCACGTCGGCCACCCGGTCCCAGGCATCCGATGACAGCATCAGCCCACCCAGAACCGCCTGCTCCGCTTCGATGGAATGGGGAGGCACCTTGACGGCGTCCATGGACAGGGGATTTACGGCGGCCATGGCTTACTTTAAATGGAAAGTCCGGCGCGCAAAAGGGCCGGGTGCGGGAACAGCGAAAAACGGCGCCCGAAGCTGGTTTCGGGCGCCGGGGTATTGCGGAACCGGGTGCCCGTCAGGACTCTTCGCCGACGATGGCCAGCTTCACCTGGCAGTCCACTTCGGCGTAGAAGTGCAGGTCGATGTCGTACTCGCCGGCCATGCGAATGGCGCCCTCGGGCAGCAGGACCTCGCTCTTCTCCACCGGGAAACCGGCACCCGTCAGGGCCTCGGCGATTTCCCGGGTACCCACGGAGCCGTACAGCTTGCCTTCGCTGCTGGCGTTGGCGGTGATGGTCACGGTCTGGTCGGCCACGGCGTCGCGACGCGCGGTGGCGGCGGCCAGCCGGTCAGCGGCGCGTGCTTCCAGTTCAGCCCGGCGGGTTTCGAACGCCTCCAGGTTGGACTTGGTGGCGGGCACGGCCTTGCCCTGGGGCACCAGGAAGTTGCGTCCAAACCCCGGCTTGACCTTTACCACGTCGCCGAGTTTGCCCAGGTTCTGAATGTTCTCCAGCAGAATCAGATCCATTGTCTTAGCCTCTTGTTGTCAGCGGCGGTTACTCGCCGCCTTTCTTGCGGGCCAGAAATTCCCGCAGGTCAAAAAATTCGTTGATCAGTCCCAGCAGCGGTACCAGCAGCACCAGCGAGTTGGCTCCGATCCATCCCATGATGCACAGGAAGTAGGCGGCTACCAGCCAGCCCGTCCCGGCATTCAGTACACCCACTACGCCGTGGATGACTGCAAAGCCCTGGATAATCCAGACGTACAACATGACCGCGGCCAGGTTGAGCACCAGATCCCACTGGGCGAATGCTGCCGCCATAAAGCTGGCGGCTGTGGCCATGGCCACGGTTTTTCCCAGCCGAAGCCGGTGAAACTCCTGCTGGAATCCTCCCGGATTGACCAGCTGTGCTTGCCAGGAGCGGCCCAGGAAAACCGAACCCAGGGCCACCACCAGCAGCGTGCCAAACACGTTACCCGCGGCGCCGCGCCACTGCATCGCATCCACCAGCGCCGCCACCTGCTGAGGATCCAGTTGGGCGCCGCTGGCCTGCAGCTGGTCCAGTACGGCCACGAAGCCGTCCCGAAAGAAGGCCACCGGGTCCGCCACCAGTATCCAGAAGGCGAGCAGTGCCGACAGCGCCAGTCCAATGCCGGTGAGCACCGTGACGCCCAGTGACGAGGTCTGGCGGAGCACCTCGGCCGTGGCCACGATCCCGCCGAGCAGCATCAGCATCGCCACCAGGGCGCGGTCCAGGCCGCCTGCCAGGGCCAGCATCAGGGCCGCGATCACGCCAAATCCGATCAATCCGACAATGGCCCCTTCCACGGCGCCCCGCCGCAGGGTGGTCATGGCCACGGCTGCCCCGGAGAAAACGAATCCCAGTGGAATCGCCAGACCCAGGGCGACCAGCATGGCCGCTCGGACCCTGCTGGCGTCAATGAACCGGGCAAACACTCCCGGTCCTCCCGTTTCAGTGATTGTCCGTGTAGGGCAGCAGTGCCAGGTACCGGGCGCGCTTGACGGCGGTCGACAGCTGGCGCTGGTAGCGCGCCTTGGTGCCCGTGATGCGGCTCGGTACGATCTTTCCGGACTCGCCGATGTACTGCTTCAGCGTGGCCAGGTCCTTGTAATCAATCTCTTTGACACCGTCGGCGGTGAATCGGCAAAAACGGCGTCTGCGAAAAAAACGTGCCATGAAAATTCTCCTCGGTGTCAGGCGTCTTCAGCGGTCTTGTCTTCAGACTCGGCATCGGCGGCGGGTGCCGCTTCTGCGGCAGGCTCGGCCTCGGTCGCTTCGGCAGCCTTTTCAGCTTCCTGAGCTGCAGGCTCCTCGGCGGGCTTTTCTTCCGTGGCCTCTTCTACGGTCTCATCCTTGGACTCTTCGCGAGCCTCCCGCTTGGCCTCTGCGCTGCGCTGGTAACGCGCCTGGCGTTCTGCCTCGGCCCGCTCCTTCTGCTCCTTTTCCTCCTTGGCTTTCATCATCAGGGAGGTTTCGGTAATGGGCTCGTTGCGCCGGATCACCATGTTGCGCAGAACCGCGTCGTTGAAGCGGAAAGCGGACTCGATTTCGCCCAGGGTCTCACCGTTGCACTCGATGTTCATGAGTACGTAGTGGGCTTTGGCAAGCTTTTGAATGGGATACGCCAGCTGGCGCCGGCCCCAGTCTTCCAGGCGGTGGATCTGGCCGCTGCCGGCCTCGATCATGCCACGATAGCGTTCAATCATGGCGGGCACCTGTTCGCTCTGGTCAGGGTGGACCAGGAACACTACTTCGTAGTGACGCATTGTGTCTCCTTTTGGCTTACAGCCCCCCGGCAATGCGGCCGGTGGAGCAAGGTCGACAGCAGGGCTGTCTGGATTAATCTAACCGCGGATCGCCGCGGGGCGCGCGATTTTAGCGAAGTCAGCCCGGGAAGGCAATCTGAAGGTAATCCGAGAGCAATCCGCCGTGGCGTGCCACGAACGCGGGCTCAGCCCACGGCAAAGCTCTCCCCGCAGCCACATTCATCGGTGACGTTCGGATTGCGAAACACAAAAACCCGGTTCAGACCCTGAGTGACAAAATCCACCTCGGTGCCGTCAATGATGGCCAGGGCGTCCCGCGGCACCAGCACCGTGACACCGTCATCCAGGAATTCCACGTCGTCGTCGTTCGGCTGCAGGGCAATTTCCACGGTGTAGGCCCAGCCGCTGCATCCCGTCCGCTTGACGCCAACGCGCAGGCCGCAGCCCTGCTCCTTCTCCAGGAAAGACCGGACGTGGTTACGTGCTGTTTCGGTGAGGCTGATGGACATGGTGCTGTTTCCAATCCGTAGTGACCAGATGTATGGCTGGTTTGACCGGGTTCAATGGCCGGCGTTCCCGCAGCGGCACCGGCCACGATCATGGTCTTGGCCCATCCAATCTTATATGATCTTGCGCCTTCCGGTCCTCATAGTGAGGCCCGACGCGGCCACCCCAACCATTGACCAGCGGCTGAACCGGACCGCGCGGCACAGCCAGGAGACCAATATTCATGTCGGCATCGAGGATTCGTGACCTGCTGGAGGGCAAAGTTCCGACCAACAGCAGCATCGTGGTGAAAGGCTGGGTCAGGACCCGGCGCGACTCCAAGGCGGGGTTTTCATTTCTCCACGTCACTGACGGTTCCTGTTTCAAACCGATCCAGGCGGTAGTGGACGCCGACATCGCCAACTATGAAAGCGAGATCCTGCACCTGACTACGGGCTGCGCGGTGGAAGTTGAAGGAACCCTGGTGGAGTCCCGGGGAAAAGGCCAGGCGGTGGAAGTCCAGGCCAGCAAGGTCACCCTGGTGGGCGATATCGAGGATCCGGACACCTACCCGATCCAGCCCAAGGAACATACCTTCGAATATCTGCGGGAAGTCGCGCATCTGCGCCCCCGCACCAACACCTTCGGCGCCATGACCCGGGTCCGCCACGCCGTGGCCCAGGCCATCCACCGCTACTTCCATGAAAACGGCTTCTACTGGATCAATACGCCGATCATCACCGCCAGCGACGCCGAAGGGGCCGGGGAGATGTTCCGGGTGAGCACCCTGAGTCCAGCCAATCCGCCGCGCACCGATGACAACCAGGTGGACTATGCCCAGGACTTTTTCGCCCGGGAGACTTTCCTGACGGTATCCGGCCAGCTCAACGTAGAGGGATTCTGCCTGGCCAACAGCCGCGTCTACACCTTCGGTCCGACGTTTCGCGCCGAAAATTCCAATACCAGCCGGCACCTGGCCGAATTCTGGATGGTGGAGCCGGAAATCGCCTTCGCTGACCTGGACGATCTGGCCGACCTGGCGGAAGAATTCCTCGGCTACGTTTTTGCCGCGGTGCTGGAGGAGTGCGCCGACGACATGGCCTTTTTTCAGCAGCAGGTGGATTCCAAGGTCATCAAACGCCTGGAGCAGTTCGTCGACAACCAGTTCGCGCGGATGGAGTACAGCGAAGCCATTGACCTGTTGAAGAAGGTCGAAAAGAAATTCGACTTCCCGGTGGAATGGGGGCTGGATCTGCAGACCGAGCACGAGCGTTTCCTGTCCGAGCAGTACGCCCGCCGCCCGGTGGTGGTGATGAACTATCCCAAGGAAATCAAGGCGTTTTATATGCGGCTCAACGATGACGGCCGCTCGGTGGCCGCCATGGACGTGCTGGCCCCTGGTATCGGTGAAATTATCGGCGGTTCCCAGCGCGAGGAGCGCTACGACGTGCTGGAACAGCGCATGGCCCATCACGGCATGGACGTGGACCAGTACAGCTGGTACCTGGACCTGCGCCGCTATGGCACCGTGCCCCACGCCGGATTTGGCCTGGGCTTCGAGCGACTGGTGAGCTACATCACGGGCATGTCCAACATCCGCGACGTGATTCCCTACCCCCGCGTGCCCGGGAACGCGGATTTTTGAGGACAAATAAATGGATCTGAATCCGGAGGGCAAGTCGGCAGAGGTACAGGTATTCTGGAGAGTTGCATGGACCTGAACTTAGAGGGTAAGTCGGCAGAGGTACAGGTATTCTGGAGAGTTGCATGGACCTGAACTTAGAGGGCAAGTCGGCATTGGTCTGCGGCGCCAGCCGGGGCATCGGCAGGGCAGCGGCGCTGGAACTGGGTCGCCTGGGCGCCTCGGTGACCCTGGTGGCGCGCAACGAAGACTCCCTGTCTGCTGCCCTGGCCGAACTCCAGGCAGCGGCGCCCCAGGGCCAGCATCAGCGCCTGGTGTGCGATTTCGACCTGCCGGACCATGCCGCGGAAACCCTGGCCCCGTTCCTGCAGTCCAACCCGGTCCAGATCCTGGTCAACAACTCCGGCGGACCGCCCGGCGGACCGTTGCTGAATGCCCAGGAACTGGATTTCCTGCTGCCGTTCAAACGCCACCTGGTGTGCAGCCAGATGCTGGTGCAGCTGACCCTGCCAGCCATGCGCGAGGCCGGCTACGGGCGCATCGTCAACATCGTCTCCACCTCGGTGCGCGAGCCCATTCCGGGCCTGGGCGTTTCCAACACTGTTCGGGGCGCCGTGGCCGGCTGGGCCAAGACCCTGGCCACGGAACTGGGGCCGGACCAGATCACCGTCAACAACGTGCTTCCCGGCTTCACCAGCACCGAGCGACTGGACGAGATCATCTCCGCCACGGCTGAGCGCGGCGGCACCACAGCCGAAGCGGTGGCCACGGGTATGCTGGCCACGGTGCCATTCGGCCGTTTCGCCCGACCCGAAGAGGTCGGAGACCTGGTGGCGTTCCTGGCCACGCCGGCAGCCTCCTTCATCTCCGGTCAGAGCATCGCGGCGGATGGGGGCCGCATGAAATCCATCTAGCGATTCCTGGGTAACCCACAGCTTGAGTGTCGGTGACATTCGGCCCGTGGACCCCCGCAGCACACCAGCCGAGGCCAAACCATGCAGGACCAGGAGATCGCAGCCACCCCGACCGTGACGATCTGCGGTGCCGGCCTGGCCGGCAGCCTGATGGCCATTTACCTGGCCCGACGCGGCTTCCAGGTCGAGGTGTTTGAACGCTCAGGCGATCCCCGCAAGGACCAGGCACCTGCGGGACGTTCCATCAACCTGGCCCTGGCCGAGCGCGGCATCGATGCCCTGCGCGGGGTGGGCCTGCATCACCGGGTAGCGCGTTTTGCTCTGCCCATGCGGGGCCGCATGGTGCACGGCCTGGACAGCGAGCCCTTGCTGCAGCCCTACGGGCAATCCGACTCTGAAGTGATCTACTCGGTCCACCGGGCCCGACTCAATACCGCGCTGCTGGATGCCGCCGAGAGTACCCGCAGGGTGCGGATTCACTTCAGCCAGGAGCTGCTGGAGCTGAACCTGGTGTCCGGAATGGCGGATTTCCTGGATCACGCATCCGGGCGCCGTTACCAGCGGCCGGTGCAGCCGCTGATCGGGGCCGACGGCGCCGGGTCTGCGGTGCGGGAGGCATTGGCACGGCACCTGGAAATGGAAGTGGACGCCCGCCTGCTGGACCATGGATACCTCGAGCTTACGGTGCCGCCGGGACCCGGTGGCCGTCACATGATGGACCCGGCCGCGCTGCACATCTGGCCCCGGGGCAACTACATGATGATTGCGTTGCCCAATGCGGACGGCAGCTTCACCAATACCTTGTTTCTCGCCAGCACCGGCGATCCTTCGTTCAACAGCCTGGATAGCTTTGACAGGTTCCACCGGTTCATGGCGGCGCAGTTTCCAGACGCCATGGCAAGCCTCTCCATGCTGGAACAGGACTACCATGAGAACCCGGTGGGCATCATGGGCACCATCCGATGTCCCCACTGGCATGCCGGAGGAGAGGCGGTTTTAATCGGGGACGCCGCCCACGCGCTGGTGCCGTTTCACGGCCAGGGTATGAACTGCGCGTTCGAGGACTGTGCTGAGCTGGACCGCTGCGTCGCCGAAAGCGCCACCTGGGACCAGGCTTTCAGCCGCTTTCAGCGGGCGCGGCGGGGCAACGCCGACGCCATCGCGGACATGGCCCTGGAGAACTACCTCGAAATGCGGGACGCGGTGCTGGACCCGGGCTATGTCCTGCGCCGAGCCCTGGAACAGGAACTTGAGCGCCGCCACCCGGATCAGTTCGTGCCCCGCTACTCCATGGTGATGTTCCGACGCATCCCCTACGCCCTGGCCCAGCAGCGCGGGCGCACCAACCTGGAAATCCTGAGAAAGCTGACCAGCGGCGTGGAGCGGCTGGACGACGTAGACTATGTCCTCGCGTCCCGCCTGGTACAGCAACTGGAACCACTGGAGCCGGAGGCCCCCAACGATATGACGACCACATAACGCCATGAACGACACGATATTTCCGCTGATCCACGGCATGTCGACTTCGGGCAACTGCCACAAGATCAGGATGCTGCTGGAGCATCTGGATATCCCCTATCGCTGGAACGAAGTGGACATCATGACCGGCGGCACCCAGACCCCCGAGTTCCTGGCCATGAATCCCAACGGCAAGGTTCCCGTGGTGGAAATTGCCCCGGACCGGTACCTCAGCGAGTCCAACGCGGTCCTGTGTCACTACGGTGAGGGCACCTCCCTGCTGCCCGGCGACCCCTGGGTGCGGGCCCGCTGCCTGCAGTGGCTGTTTTTTGAACAGTACAGCCATGAACCCTGCATTGCCGTCGCCCGCTTCATCTGCCGCTTCCTGGATGCCGACCACCCGCGCCGGGCGGAACTGCCCCAGCTGCACGACCGGGGATACAAGGCGCTGGCGGTGATGGAACAACAGCTGGCTACCGATGATTTCCTGGTTGAGCAGCACTACACCGTGGCGGATATCGCCCTGTTTGCCTACACCCACCGGGCCCACGAGGGCGGCTACCAGCTCGGAGAATTCCCGGCGATCCGTGCATGGTTGGAACGGGTGCAGGCGACGCCGGGGTTTGTGGCCATGCCGGATACTCATCCGGCATCCTGAATCCCGTTCAGGATGACCGGGTAGAGGTTGACTGCCCCGCCCGTCCCGCCTCCGCCAGTACCTGGTTAGACAGGGAAAGGAACCCGACAAACGAGGAATCAGCCTCGATGCGTTCGTCCACCACCAGGCGGGTGACCGTAGCCTGCAGTTCGGATAATTCGCTCATCGCCTGGGGCGCCGGCAGGCTGCCGTTGCGCAGGTCGGCTCTGACCCTCAGCACTTCCGCCAGGTAGACGTCGATGCGGTCCTTGCGTGCCTGGCGGCGCATTCGCAGCAGCGCCACGGCGGCACTGGTGACCGCGATCAGCAGCGTGACCAGCAGCGCCAGCAGCTCGGCATAACGCTCGAGAAAAGACGGGGCGTCACGTTCCAGGTAACGCCGGGCGCCCGGATGCAGCGCCAGGTTGAGCTGGCCGTCGCGGATCGGCTGAAGCATGGTGTCACGGGCCAGCGGATACACCGCCTCCAGCCGGGCCAGCTGTTGCCGGGTCAAGCGGGACACGTCGTAGGCTGTCTCGACCGCCAGGCCTGACCGGGCGACCAGCAGCGAGGTAACCGCCAGGGTCAGCACCGGCTGCTGGCTCAGCTCACCATACAGACCCTGGGGGATCACGAATGGATCCAGGTGCAGGTAGCGCAGCGCCACCCCCTCCACCCAGGCCCCACGTCCCAGTTCGCTGACCTCGCCGAGAGAATACAACCGGTACCCTGGAAGTCTGGACAGGGCGTCGTCGGACAGCAGACCGCCGAAGATCAGGTAAACCTCCGGTGATTGGCCCAGGGGGGTTTCCAGCAGCTGGAACTGACTGAGGGGCGGCAGGATGCCGCGATTGGACAGGTCCATCACCAGCCGGTAGCCGGAGCTGCCGGGCGGCCCACCATAGACCAGGCGCTTTTTCACCAGCTCCGCCAGGTCCCGCGCGCCGGCCAGTTCAGCCGGAACCAGCACGTGCAGCAGGTTGGGAAACAGCGGCATCAATGCGGACAACCCCGCCACTGGCTGGTGGGGCTGCTCCATGATAGCAACGTCCACCTCACCGTTGAGCAGCGCCTGCTGCAGCTCTACCACATCGGCAAACGCGCGGCCGCTCAGGGAAAATTCATGCGCCAGAATCGGTTCCAGGGTGCGGGCCATGCCGGCGGCCGGCTCCACCGAAACCCAGCCCAGGGTCAGCTCAGCCCGCTGCCGGCAGCCTCCCAGGCACAGCAAGGCCAGGAACAGCAGCCCAAGCTGTCGTTTCATTCATTCATCAGCCGTACAAAGTTGCCGTCAGCGTTGCTGCGATGGGTCAGAGGATCGCTGTCCCATACCTCTCGGCCATTGGTGAAGCCAATGATCTCGAACAGCAGCAGGTCACCGTCCTCCACCTTGAAGTTGGTGTAATCCGGGCAGGCCAGCGTCCCCATGGCCAGGGTCGCCGCACACCAGCCGCGGTAGCGGGGGAGATACTGCTTTGGCGACGCAAAAAACAGCTCACGATTGGCTTCGGAGGCAAAGCGATAGGTCAGGCCGTCATGGGCGACCGTCCACTGGGCCGCCCCCTGCAAAGGTCCACCGGGCTGATGGTAGGACACCACGTCGTAGCCGCCCAGGGCTACACCATCCGGCGCGCAGATGGCGGTGTCCAGGATTTCCGCGTGATGCTCAGCCTGGGCAACCGATGCAACAATCAACAAAAACAGCCAGAAAGAACGCATACAGGGTCACTCCGCTCAATTTTCAAAAGCCTGTGGCGGAAGCACATCCGCCGGCCTATAACGACCGGCAAAACCGTGAATTGCTTTCCGGGCAGGGGCTCAAAATCCAGATTCGAGGCACCGGCACTCAGAGGTCGCGGGCAATGCGGAATCCGATCAGGCAGGTGGCCCGGGTAGGCTCGGCTGAAGCCCGGTAGGCTGACCGGGACAGGCTGGGGGGCGTCGCCCAGGAACCGCCCTTCAGGGTGCGGAACCGGCAGCTGCCGGCCAGGTGGGCGGCGCCGTCATCCGGCACATCGGCCAGCCTCCGGGTGTAACAATCCTCCACCCACTCCATGGCGTTACCGCCGATATCAAAGATGCCGTATGGATTGGACTCAAAGCTGGCGACCGGCGAGGGCCCCCAGTGACCGTCACTGTAGCGCTTGAACGGGTCGGGCCACTGCCAGGCGGAAGCCCGGTCGCGGGACCCCGTCAGGTTTTCGACCTTGTCCCGGGGTGTGCCGTCGCCCCACCAGTAGGGCGTTTCGGTACCGGCCCGCAGGGCGTATTCAAATTCGCTCTCGGTGGGCAGCCGGTAGGTCTGGCCTGTCTGCTCGGACAGCCACAGGACATAGGCGTTGGCATCGTTCCAGGAAACATGAATCACCGGCAGATCGTCCTCGGCGTCCTCCCCCTGATAGGCATTGCGCCAGTCGACGTCCCGCTGGGCGGTCAGCGTGCCGGCGGAAAGATCGTAGATTGTCGACTCCCCTGACCTTTCCGCGTCGGTCTGATAGCCCGTGGCGGTAACGAATGCGCGAAACTCCCCGACGGTGACTTCGGTCTGACCCAGTCCGAACGGCCGCCCGATGCGAATCGGCTTCCGGGGCCCTTCGGAGGCCGTGCGACCGCGCTCATCTTCGGGGGAACCCATCATGAAGTCACCCCGCGGCACCACCACCACGCTTGGACCCACCGAGCCGTTGCGCATGGGATCCCGGAATGTTGACAGGGGCTCGTAGGACAGCAGCAGCCGGACTTCCGACAAGCGGCCGCGCAGATCGTCCACCGAACCGCTGTAGCCGCTGTCCAGCAGGGCGGCGATCCCCTGCTCGGCCTGGTCCAGCTGCTCGGCGTCAATCATGGCGACAATCTGGCGCATGTCATCATTCCAGGCCAGTTCCTGCATGGCGTTGGCCTCTTCCCGGGCCACGCTGATGCTGTCGGAACCTCCCCGTACCTGCTCGGCCTGGTCCAGGAACCCGAACGCCAGAGCGAAATCCCGTTGGCCGACAGCGGTGGTCGCCCGTGCCAGCAGCGCCGCCTCGATCTGCCCCAGGGCCTCGGTGGCCTGGACGTTCGCCGGGTCCATGGCAAGAACTGCCTGGAACGTCTCCAGGGCATTGTCACCCGGCGGGTCGTTAAATTGGCTTTGGGCCATCTGACCACCGGCCTGCTCCAGCAGCGCTGCAATCTCGGATGTACGCAGCACCTCACTGTTGAACAGGTCGATACCGGGATGGACCGGGTCTATACCGCGAACCCGGTCAATGTCCCTCAGAGCACCGGTTCGGTCGCCATCCTGGAACGCTGTGCGGGCCCGACGCAGCAGTGCGTCAACGACCTCGGTCACGCCGGTTTGAGCCTGCAGGTTGTCCGGCTCGATCTCCAGTGCCTCGCGAAAGAACTCCAGGGCGTTGGCATTGGGCGGCACCACCAGGTCCCCCGCCACCAGGGCCCGTTCGCCCAGGGTCAGTTTGCGCGCGAGCTCTGCGGTCCGATCGCCGGTGTTACGGGTTGGCGACCATTCACGCGTCGGATCCACTGACAGTGAGTCGCCCAACCGGCGCAGTCGGCGGTTTTGCTCATTTGACGATTCCTGCTGCTCGGCGTTGTCCGCGGCAGCGACGTCGTCGGCAGGTTGGGCCTGGTCCTGCGCCGCCAGTGGCATCCATGCCAGCAGCAGCAGCGCACAGGCGGCCGGTAGTGTAAGCCTTTGATTCATAGGCCTGAATTCTGGTTTAAACGCATGGGGCTGTTATTCTCGTTATTGCCCGATCGCACTCAACACTGGCGGATCAACCGCCAATTCCCTTTGAGCCCACTGTCTGGGAGTGTGGCAAAACCCTTAAATTTCTGCAACCTGAGCCAATAAGCTGAGAATTCCCTTTGACCATGCCCGGCGGCGGGCCGGGCTCGGGCGGTTCAATCGCAGGATATGGTGGGGGTCAGATTAGACATCGCACCTGCCTCTCCCCAGTCACCCGAGAGGGGACCGGCAAAAGTCACCGCCGTTGCGATATCACCCGCTTGCGAGCTGTCGAAAACCACCGCGTTGCTGCCTACCGGCACCGAACTGACCGGGGAAAACGCGCAGGCCGGACAGAACCCCGAAAACTGCGACAGCTCCAGGGTCTGGTTGCCGTCAGCGCCCTGCCCCAGCACCCAGCGCGGGAACCCCAGGCTGTCGTACAGGTAGTTGATGTGAACCTGCTGGCCGGCCAGGCTGAGGATGGAGTAGCCGAAGCCCGGCCGATCCGGCAGGAACCAGAGCCCGGTCTGCTCCACCGCAGTGCCGTTGCTGGCGCAGCTGATGTCCGGGACGATAGCGGTGTAAGGCTCGCTGCCGGAGAATCCGTTCACCTGGTAACTGAACACCAGGTCGCTCGGGGACTCAAACGTCAGCACCACTTCACCCACGTCCACCGCGGCGCCGGTGCTGTCGTCCCAGTTAAAGAACAGCAGATCCGCAGCCCACTGGTCGCCCGCTGGCGGAAATTCGCCCTGGGCCAGATACCAGGTCGGCGTACCGTCCTCCAGGTAGGTGTACCACTCGATGATCAGCTGATCGTCGCTCAGGTTCAGGTTGAATCCAGAGCCGTCCCGTGCCGGGTTGAACCACAGACCCTGGACCGGTGTGATGGTGCGGCCGTCATGGATCAACTCCACCGTCAGGTCCATGGTCTGGGCAATGTTGCCGCTGTTGACCGGCACGATGTAGTAACGTCCGGGCAGGAGTTCGCTTCCGGAAACGTTCAGTTGCGTGCTGGCGCCGTTGCTGGTGGCAAAGGCCTGCGGCGAGCCGATACCCGAAACCAGGGGCAGATCAGGCGCGGTGAACACGGCGTCATCGCGCACCACGGACAGCTCAAACTCGTGGCTGCCGCTGGCGTTGACTGAAAGACTGGTGGCGGAATCCGGGACGTCCAGGAACATCCGGCCATGACCCTGAAACGGCGCCAGGGATACTTTGACCGGTTCACCCGGAACCAGCGCCAGGGACTCGCGGTCGTCCAGGTCCGGCAGACCTTGGGATCCGGCACTGCCGTCGGCCACACGTTCCAGTTCGACGATGGTGGTGCCCACCTTGCCCAGTCCGGGCTGGCGACTGGCCTTGGGCTGCAGGGCGCCGAACCACAGATCACCCGCGGCCATGTCACCGCGATCCCAGATGACCCTGACCGGGAAGGTGGGGCCGGCAGACTTGACGGATCCCGGGCCTGTGGCCACCAGGCCCGTGTCCGTGGGGCTGGCCGCGCCCAGGCGAACCCGGACCCGATCAGCGGTACCCGGCGTTACCGAGGCAAAATTGTGGACCAGGATCCAGTAGGTACCGGCCCGGGCGTCCTCCAGCACACACTGCTCCTGGGACTGGGGCGTGATGCTCTCACATAGCTGCTCGCTCTCGTCGGCCTGGCCGTCGCCATTGGTGTCACGGCCAACATAGAGATCGATATCGCGATTGTTTTGCGGGACGATCCGGGCATACACCACGCCACCGTCCTGGTTCAGGTTGACCGTCTCCACGAACACGCCGTTGGTGAGGCTGTCGTAGGGATCCTGATTGGTGGTGTCCTCCCCCAGAGTGCGCGCCAGATCTCTGCCCTTGGCCAGGCCCAGGGTCTGGTACTCGGCCGACGGCAGCGCTACCAGCCCGCCCAGCAGGATATCGGCCGACCCGCGGCTCTGATCGGTACTCAGCAGAGCCAGGGGTCGCAGATTGCCGGGATCGGAAAAGACCTGATAGGGAATCCGGGCGGTGGCCAGGGTGGGATCCGAGGGCTCCAGCACCACGTATCCCGTGACCCAGGCGTTCAGCGACTCACTGCCGGGCTCCAGGGTAATGATCAGATTCCGGTCCTCGCCCGCGGCCAGCTCGAAGGTGGACGGGGTGACTTCGCCGGAAGCCGGTCCTTCTATCGTGGCGGTCCAGGTCGCGCCACCCACGAGGCCGGAGACCCGGCGGGTGAAGCTGCAGCTGCCCAGGCAGCTGTCGCTGACGAGGTAAGGCATGTTCAGCGCTTCCAGGTCACCACCCGAGGTGGGATTGGCCGACAGGAATTCCTGTCTGCTGACGTCCAGATACAGCGCGCCGCGCACGGCCTCCTCGGCCCGCACCCGGCCGCTGCCCACGTCAAAACCGTCGGCCGGGGACTGGCCGTCGCTGTCCACCATGCCGTCATTCAGCGCCGTGGTGGTCAGGATGGAGTGCAGTTGCGACGGGGACAAGCCAGGGGTGGTCGACAACACCAGTGCGGCAACTCCGGCAACATGGGGCGCCGCCATGGAGGTGCCACTCTTGAAGGAGGATTCACCGGCAATGTGGCTGGCCGCCAGGATATTGGAGCCAGGGGCGGCAATATCCGGCTTCAGGATTCCGGGGACGTTGCGATCGGGGCCGCGGGAACTGCTGGACGACACCTGGTCGCCCAGTGCCGGGCTGAACACCTGGGTCTGGCCGGAAATCACGCCGCGGTGATCATCGCCGCCGGCGCTCAGCCAGCTGCGCAGCCGGTCGCCATCGTTACGGCCAAGATGCACCGCCGGCAGGCAGTGATCGTCGGAGACTATGGATTCACCCTGGTTGGCGGTATTGGCCAGGATGTAGCCGCCGGCTCCCGCCGCACGCAGGTTGAAACCCTTCTCCACCCGGCCGTAGGTTCCGCGGTCGCAGACCACGATTTCCCCGTTGAAGGTACCCGGCGGAAAGGGGTTGCTGGAACCGGTGTGGCTTTCGCACAGGGGTTGCAGCTCGGGATCACCGGCGCCGCACAGGGCGTTGCCAAAGTCGCGGGCGTGCACGATCCGCGCGGGTCCGAATGCGCCGGTGAACCCCACCCCGGTAAGGTCGCCCGGCGGGTTGGCATTGCCGCCGGTCATTTCCTGGACCGTGTTCAGGAAGCCCCGGTTGTGGGTCGAGTTGGCTGCAGTCAGCATCCACGGCGCGTTTGCAGGAGAGGACATGGTGTCGGGCTCGGGCCCGTCGTTTCCTGCTGAAGTGACGGTCAGGACACCGGCACCCCGGGCGTCCAGCATGGCGATGGTCTGGACATCGGTCCAGGGGCTCGACGTCGGACCGCCGATGGAAAAGTTGACGATATCCACGTTGTCCGCTGTCGCCTGGTCAATGGCATCCAGGATGGCGTCGAACAAACAGAACCCCTCGTCGTCGGGCGTGTCTGGATCGTCCTGCAGGCAGACTTTGTAACTGATCAGGTTGGCGTGGGGTGCGACTCCGGACACATCAAGAACGAGGCTCGAAGTGACGCCCTGGACGTTGGAACTGCGGATATTGCCCACCGCCGTGCTGGCCACGTGGGTGCCGTGACCGTCCAGGTCTCGCCCGATGCGCGTCCCCTCCTCGGTGAAATCGTAGACCCCGATCAGCTTGTCGTTGCATTGCACCTGGGCGTTGCCGCACAAGCCCAGGGTCCGGCCGATCGGGTTGCTGTGGTTGTAGCCGTCGCCGCCGATGTCGGCAAAGGCCGGATGTTCCCAGTTGATGCCCGAGTCGACGACGCCCACTACCACGCCTTCCCCCTTGCTGCCGGTGGCCTCCCAGGCCTGGGGCGCTCCGATCCAGGTTGGACCGGCGTCGGTCATCCGCCGCCAGGCGCCCACCTGCACCACGCGCGCCACGCCGGGCATGCCGCGCAACTGGTCCGCTTCGTCTGGCGACAGCTTCAGTGAAACGCCGCTGAAGACGTATTCGAAACGGTGCAGCGGGTTGAGCTTGCGCCCCAGGTCTACGGAGATGCGCTCCAGTTCCTGGTCATGGCGCTGCATCAGGTGTTTTCGGTAGGCCTTGACCGGTGCACTGTCCGCAGCGATGCGCGACTTGCCCAGCAGAGCGGGCGCCGTGGGCTCCAGCAGCCAGGTCTTATCGGAAGACTGAATGCCTTCAAAACTGACCACCGGCGGGTCGGCGAATTGCACGATATAGCGGCCGGTCCCGGCGTCGGCGTTGACCCCCGGGCCCTGACTGGCCGCGTGCATCAGCGCCGCGGCGAGGAAAACTCCATTTCCTGAAAACATGTGCTAGCGTCCTGTCATCCTGGTTCGTGGTGTCCGATCCTCAGCACTCCACTTTGTTGCGCATGGTCACCAGTTCCTCGGCGGCGGTGGGATGAATCCCGATCACCGCGTCAAACTGGGATTTTGTGGCACCCATCTTGATTGCGATGGCAACACCCTGGAGCATTTCCGCCGCGTCCAGCCCGACGATATGGCATCCCACCACGCGCTGGGTCTGTCGCTCGACGATCAGCTTCATCATGGTCTGTTCGTCCCGACCGGAGAGCGTGTGCTTCAACGGCCGGAAGGTTGATCTATAGACATCAATTTCGCCCAGTTGATCCCTGGCGTCGTGTTCGGTCAGACCAACGGTGGCTACCGGCGGCTGACTGAACACCGCCGAAGGCACGCTGGCGTGGTCCACCGGGACCGGGTCATTGCCGAACACCGTGCGGGCAAACGCGTGCCCTTCCATCAGGGCCACCGGCGTCAGGTTGATACGGTTGGTGACGTCACCCACGGCGTAGATGTTGTCCACGGAAGTTCTGGAAAATTCATCCACCACGATGGCGCCGCCGGCGTCGGTCTCAACGCCGGCGTTTTCCAGCCCCAGCCCGTCGATTTTCGGCGCCCGCCCGGTAGCGAACATGACCAGGTCGCAGTCGATGGAATCATTGCCGCTGAGGTGTACCCGAGTTCCTTCGGGGCATTCCTCGATGCCGATGATGTTGGTGTCCAGGCACAGGTGGATACCCTTCTTGATCAGTTCCTGGCCCAGCACCTCGCGGACATCCCGGTCAAAGCCCCGCAGCACCTGTGGACCCCGATAGACCTGGGTGACTTCGCTGCCCAGGCCGTTGAAAATCCCGGCAAACTCCACCGCGATGTAGCCACCCCCATAGACCACCACCCGCGGCGGCAGCGAGTCCAGGTGGAACGCCTCGGTTGAGGTGATGGCCAGCTCGGCACCGGGAACCGGCGGCTTGGTCGGCCAGCCACCCACGGCGATCAGTATCTTGTCCGCCGTGACCTGTCGGTCACCCAGCTGCACGGTATGTGCATCCACCAGCTCGCCGCGCTGCTCGATCAGCTCCACGCCGGCCGAGGCCAGGATGTTCTTGTAGACCCCGTTAAGGCGATCGATTTCGTGATCCTTGGCGGCAATCAGCCGATTCCAGTCAAATTCGGCCTGGCCGACCTCCCAGCCGAATCCTGCCGCATCCTCGAAGTCCTCGTGGAAATGGGCGGCATACACCATCAGCTTCTTGGGGACACAGCCCCGGATAACGCAGGTGCCCCCGACGCGATCTTCCTCGCACACGGCGACCCGGGCACCATAGCCCGCAGCAATGCGGCTGGCCCGGACTCCGCCGGATCCGGCGCCAATGACAAACAGGTCGTAGTCATACTCAGACATGGATTCACCCCGAAAATTGAATTGATCCTGTAGGACCCGCTGCGGGCCCGTCTGCTTGCATTATGCACCGGCCCGCCACAACGCCATACCAGAGCCAGCCCGGGCCCAGGCAATTCTGGTAGCATACGCGCCGGTCTGTAGAAGTGATGTCATGCTGCGAGTGGAAAGCCTGTCCTTTCAGCGGGGGCAGGTACCAATCCTGGAAAAAGTCAGCCTGGAGCTAGAAGCCGGCGAGGTGCTGATGGTGCGCGGCGAAAACGGCTGCGGCAAGACCACCCTGATCCGCCTGCTGGCCGGGCTGATTCCGGCCCAACCCGACTTCAAGGTGTTCCTGGACGATCAGCCCTATCACCCCCAGCAGGTCCAGACCCGGCTTCAGTTCATGTACCTGGGCCACGCCCTGGGCATCAAGGACGAGCTGACCTGCCTGGAGAACCTGGAATTCATTGCCCGCTTTCTGGGTGGTCGATCCGATATTTCACCCCTCGGCAGCCTGCAAAGCTGCGGCCTGGACGGTTACCAGTACACCCAGGCGCGGCGGCTGTCCGCCGGCCAGCGCAAGCGTCTGTCGCTGGCGCGTTTCCTGTTGTGTCCGGCCCGGATCTGGCTGCTGGACGAGCCCTACAGCAACCTGGACGCCGAGGGTCTGACCCTGGTGGACCGTCTGCTGCAGAAACACATCAACGAGGGTGGCGGCGCTCTGATCACCTCTCACGGCACGTTCATCCCCCAGGTGACGAACCACCGGGAGATGATCCTCGAGGTGGCCTGAGCCATGCAGGGACACTCACTGGCCACCGCTGCATTCGCCCTGCTGAGCCGGGACCTTCGACTGGCGTTTCGCCGTCGCGGGGAAGCGCTGTCACCGATATTGTTCCTGCTGATGGTGGCCACCCTCTTTCCCCTGGGTCTCAGCCCGGATCCCGAGCAACTGGCGGCCATCGCACCCGGCGTCATCTGGGTCGCTGCCCTGCTGTCGTCCCTGCTGGCACTGAACCAGATGTTTCACGCCGACCTGCGGGACGGCACCCTGGAACAGCTGATTATTTCGCCCTGGCCGCTGCCGGTAATGGCCCTGGTCAAGGTCCTGGCCCACTGGATTATCAGCGGCCTGCCGCTGACGGTGGTGGCCCCGGTCCTGGGCCTCGGCTACGGGCTGGACGGCGCCACGGTGAAAATCATGTTCTGGTCCTTGTTATTGGGCACGCCCACCCTCAGTTTCATCGGAGCCATCGGGGTAGCGTTGAGCGTGGGCCTGCACCGGGGCGGTATGTTCCTGGCCCTGCTGGTTCTGCCGCTGTTCGTGCCTGTGCTAATCTTTGCCACCGCTGGCATCAGCGCCTCAGCAGAAGGATTTGCCGTGGGCAGCCACCTGTACCTCCTCGGGGCTCTGCTGGCCCTGGCGGTATCAACGGCGCCCTTTGCCATAGCAGCGGGACTGCGAATCAGTATTTCATGAACAAGCTGACACTGTGGTTTCACAAACTCGGATCGCCCGAGTACTTCTACCGCTTCGCCGGCCGCTGGGCACCGTGGGCCGGGTGGTCTTTCGCGCTGCTGACCGTCATCGGCCTGTACCTGGGCATGTTCAAGGCGCCGCCGGACTATCAGCAGGGGGAGAGCTACCGCATCATATTCATCCACGTGCCGTCGGCCTGGATGTCCATGTTCATTTACGTGGCCATGAGCGCGGCCGGTTTCGTCGGCCTGGTCTGGCGCATCAAGGTGGCCGAGATCATGGCCATGGCTTCGGCCCCCATCGGTGCGGCCTTCACCCTGGTCACCCTGGTCACCGGCGCCTTCTGGGGCAAACCCATGTGGGGCGCCTACTGGGTCTGGGACGCCAGGCTGACCTCCGAACTGATCCTGCTGTTCATCTACTTGGGCATCATCGGGCTGTACCAGGCCATAGAAGACCGGCGTACGGCGGCCCGGGCCGCCTCCCTGCTGGCCCTGGTGGGGCTGGTCAATATTCCCATCATCCACTTCTCGGTGGAGTGGTGGACGACGCTGCACCAGGGCTCTACGGTCAACCTGATGGGCGAGTCCTCCATGCACCCCAGCATGCTGTGGCCGCTGCTGATCATGGCGGTCGCAACCAAGTTGTATTACGTAATGAATGTGCTGCAGCGTGCCCGTAATATGATCCTGGAACTGGAAAGCAACAAAAGCTGGGCTAAAACCGTTCTGCAGCCCGCGGAGGCAAGCCGGTGAACTGGTCTGAATTCTGGAACATGGGAGGCTATGGCTTTTATGTCTGGTTTTCCTACGGCACGTTTTTCCTGGTTCTGGGGCTGGGACTGATCATGCCGATGCTCAAACGACGCTCGCTGGAGACGGAACTCCGGGAGCAATGGGCCGTCACAAAACGCAGGAAGCGAGAATCATGACACCAACTCGAAAACGACGACTTTACGCCGCCCTGGCGGTCACCATCGGTGTGGGTGTCGCCGTGGGCCTGACCGTAATGGCTCTGCGCGACAACATGCTGTTTTTCTTTTCGCCAACCGAGGTCCACGCCGGCGAAGTGCCCGAAGGCAGTAATTTCCGCCTGGGCGGCATGGTGGTGGATGGCTCGGTGACTCGCACACCCGGCAGCCTGAAAGTGCGGTTTGACCTGACCGACCACGGACAGACCGTGCCGGTGGAGTATGAAGGCATCCTGCCCGACCTGTTTCGCGAGGGTCAGGGCATCATCGCCATGGGCAGTCTGAACAAGGATTCGGTGTTCGTGGCATCGGAGGTGCTGGCCAAGCACGACGAGACCTACATGCCGCCCGAAGTCGCCGACGCGCTCAAAGCGGTTCACCCCGAAGGCTACAACTCGGAAAACTACGGGGACGACAAAAAGGACACGCCCGATGGTACCTGAGCTGGGGCAGTTTGCCCTGGTCCTGGCGCTGCTGCTGGCCATCGTCCAGGCCACTCTGCCGCTGATCGGCGCTCACCGTGGCAACACCGCCTGGATGGCCGTGGCCCGACCGGCGGTGTATGGGCAGACCACCTTCGTGGCCATTGCTTTTGCCGCCCTGACCTACGCTTTTGTCACCCAGGATTTCTCGGTGGCTTACGTGGCGCAGAACTCCAACCTGCTGCTGCCGGTCCCTTACCGGGTATCGGCGGTATGGGGCGCCCACGAGGGATCACTGCTGCTGTGGGTGCTGACCCTCACCATCTGGAGCAGCGCGGTGGCCTACTTCAGCCGCTCGGTGCCGGACGGCTTCATCGCCCGGGTGCTGGGGGTCATGGGCTGGATCAGCATCGGCTTCATTCTGTTTACCCTGCTGACCTCCAACCCCTTCCTGCGCCACGTCCCCGCCCTGCCCGACGGCAATGACCTGAACCCGCTGCTGCAGGATCCGGGGCTGATCGTGCACCCGCCCATGCTGTACATGGGTTACGTGGGATTTTCGGTGGCGTTTGCCTTTGCCATAGCCGCCCTGCTGGAGGGCCGGGTGGACAGTCGCTGGATTCGCTGGGCCCGACCCTGGACCAATATCGCCTGGGCGTTCCTGACCCTGGGAATTGCCCTGGGCAGCTGGTGGGCCTACTACGAACTGGGCTGGGGTGGCTGGTGGTTCTGGGACCCGGTGGAAAACGCCTCCTTCATGCCCTGGCTGGTTGGGACAGCCCTGATTCATTCCCAGGCGGTGACCGAAAAACGGGGCGCGTTCAAGACCTGGACCATCCTCCTGTCCATCGCTGCATTCAGTCTCAGCCTGCTGGGTACCTTCCTGGTTCGCTCCGGCGTGCTCACCTCGGTGCATGCCTTTGCCAGTGACCCCGAGCGCGGCATGTTTATCCTCGGCTTCCTGGCCGTGGTCTGCGGCGGTGCGCTGTTCCTGTATGCCCTGCGGGCCCCCAAGATCGCCACCGGCGGCCAGTTCACCATGGTGTCCCGGGAAACACTGCTGCTGATCAACAACCTGTTCATGACCAGCGCCTGCGCCATGGTGCTGCTGGGTACGCTCTACCCCCTGCTGGCCGACGCCATGGGCTGGGGCAAAATCAGCGTGGGGCCGCCCTATTTCGGTCTGCTCTTCATCCTGCTGATGATCCCCATCATCGTTCTGATGCCCGTTGGGCCTTACGGACGCTGGCGCGAGGATCAGGCTTCTCGATTGATCCGAATCAGCGTGGCACTGGCGGTGATCAGCGTCGTGGCCGGCGCCGCCCCCTGGATCGCCTGGCAGGACTGGTCCCTGCGGGGCATCACCGGCACCGCCGGCGCCTTCTGGGTCATCCTGATGACCGGCCGCTACCTGTGGGAACGCCGCAAATCCCGCCTGGGCCGCGGCGCCTGGGGCATGGTCCTGGCCCACCTGGGCGTGGGCGTGTTCCTGGTGGGCGTGACCATGGTGGAAACCCGGGGCCTGGAAAAAGACATTGCCATGCGTGCCGGGGATACCTTCGAGGTCAACGGCTACGAATTCCAGTTCCGCGGCGTGGACCGCTACAACGGACCCAACTACCTGGCTGACCGGGGCACCTTCGACGTGGTGCAGGACGGCGATGTGATCGCGGTGCTGCAGCCGGAGAAACGGGGATACTCCCGCGGTGGCAACATCATGACCGAAGCTGCCATCGATCCCGGCCTGACCCGCGACCTGTACGTGTCCCTGGGCGAGCCGCTGGGTGACAACAACAGCTGGGCCGTGCGTATCTACCACAAGCCGTTCATCCGCTGGATCTGGCTGGGCTCCCTGATGATGATGTTTGGCGGTTTCCTGGCGGCCACCGACCGGCGCTATGTGCAGGAAGCCCGGGCCAGCCGCAAGGCCAAGCTGGGTGACGATTTGCCCGGGACGGTGACCGCATGAAGCTGTCCGCAGTCCTGCCCCTGGGCGTATTCCTGGTGCTGGGCATCCTGCTGGCTTCGGGCATTGGCAAGGACCCCACCCAGATTCCGTCGCCCCTGCTGGACAAGCCGGCGCCGGAGTTTGAGTTGCCGGTGCTGGGGCGGGAGCCGGAGACCCTGTCCAAGAAAGACCTGTCCGGCGCGCCCTACCTGCTGAACGTCTGGGCCAGCTGGTGCCCGGCCTGTCAGATCGAGCATCCCTACATCACCGAACTGGCCGAGCGTGGTCCGGTGCCGGTGTACGGACTGAACTGGAAGGACGCCCGGGAAGACGCCATCCGCTGGCTGGACTTTTTCGGCGACCCGTATCGGGCCAGCCTGTTCGACGGCGACGGCCGCACCGGCATTGATTTTGGCGTCTATGGCGCGCCGGAGACCTTCCTTATCGGCGCCGACGGCCGGGTCCTGGAAAAGCATATCGGCCCCCTGGACGCCGCAGCGTTCCAGGAGAAATTCGCGCCGCTGATCCAGGGCCAGGCGACGGGGGCACCATGAGGACCTGCCGCCGCCTGATCCTGGGTCTGTTGACGGGCCTGATGCTGGTATCCGCCGGCTGGGCCATCGATCCCCAGGATTTCTCCAGCCCGGCCGAGGAGGCCCGCTACTGGGAACTGATCGAAGAGCTGCGCTGCCTGGTCTGTCAGAACCAGAACCTGGCCGATTCCAACGCGCCCCTGGCCAAGGACCTGCGTGACCAGGTGCTGGAGCTGATGCAGAAAGGCATGAGCAACGCTGAGATCAAGGATTACCTGGTGGTGCGCTACGGCGACTTTGTGCTGTACAACCCGCCGGTGAAACCCGCCACCTGGGGCCTGTGGTTCGGCCCCCTGGTCATTGCCCTGTTGGGTGCCGTGGGACTGGTGGTGGTGCTGCGCCGCCGCGCCGCCATGGACCCGGCAGAAATCGCCGACCCGGACCAGGAAGAGCTCGATCGTCGCCTTGAGGCGCTGGAGTCGGAGCAGGATCCCCGATCATGATTTTGTTCTGGACTGTCGCCGCCGCCATGCTGGCGGGCGCCCTGGCGTTCCTGCTGCCGCGGCTGCTGAAAGGCCCGGCCATGCCGGTAAACGATGCGGCTGCTGACGCCCGCCGCCGGCTGCAATCCCTGGAGAGCGCCTACGCAGACGGTCACCTTGAGCAGGCCGACTACGACAGCCGCAAGCAGGCCATTGCCGCCGAACTGCTTGGCGCCGTGTCCAACGAAGACCACAGCCGGGATCGATCACCCGGAACCGCCCTGGCCCTGGGCCTTGTCGTTCCCCTGGCGGCGCTGGTCATCTACCTGCAGGTTGGAGACCTGAGGCCGCTGCAGTCCGGCAGTACAACCGTGGCCAGCACCGCTCCAGCAACCGATCCTGTTTCAGGCGAAAACGCCCAGGCGCCGGAGATCAGCGAGGCCATCCAGCAACTGGCCGCGCGTCTGGCCCAGAACCCGGAGGACGTGGAGGGCTGGTACCTGTTGGGCCGTTCCTACATGGCGGTGCAGCAATACGACCAGGCCCGGGATGCCCTGGCCCGGGCGACGGAGCTGGATTCCTTTTCGCCGCTGCTGAAAGTGGATTATGCCGAGGCCCTCGCATTCTCCAGCAACACCGGCAAGCTACCGGCCGAGGCCCGGGACCTGCTGCTGCAGGCACTGGAGGCCCAGCCCGACGCCCAGAAAGCCCTGTGGCTGCTGGGCATGGGTGCGTTCCAGGACGGTGACTACACGGAAGCCATCAGCCGATGGGAGAACCTGGCGGCCCTGCTGGAGCCCGGCAGCGGCGTGGCCCAGCAGGTGGAAGAACAGCTCAACCGCGCCCGCCAGGCCGCCGGCCTGCCGGCGTCACCATCCGAAATGCCGGCCCCCGCGGTGACCCAGGCGCCGGTCACTCCGCAGCCGGTTGCCCCGGCAAGCGGCCCTGCCCTGACGGTCCAGGTCAGCGTGGATGCATCCGTGGCTGAGAACGTCCAGCCCGGCGATACCGTATTCATCTTTGCCCGGGCCGCCGCCGGACCGCCCATGCCTCTGGCCGTGCAACGGCTGACCGCGTCCCAGTTGCCGGCAACGGTGACACTGGACGCGTCCATGTCCATGACCCCCGCCATGACCCTGGCGACCTTCCCTGAAGTGGTGGTCGGTGCCCGCATCTCCCGCAGCGGCAGCGCCACGCCTCAGACCGGCGACCTGGAGGCCCTGTCTGACCCGGTGGCCAACGACCGGGCCGAGCCGATCCAGATCAATATCGACCGGGTGTTGTAACCCGATTCCGCGGTATGAGCCTGGTCCGCTTCGACGACGTCACGCTGGAGCTGGGTGAACTCAAGCTCTTCACCGGCATCAACCTGTCCCTGGAGGAAGAGGAACGGGTTTGCCTGGTAGGCCGCAACGGCGCCGGCAAATCCACCCTGTTCAAGCTGATCACCGGAGTGATGGAGCCCGACGACGGGGAGATCGAGTTCAAGCCCGACATCCGGGTCAGCCAGCTGGACCAGCAGCTGTCCGAAGGCAGCGAACAGACGGTGCGCGAAGTGGTGGCCCAGGGCATGGCCCATCACCAGGCCCTGATCGATCACTACCGGGCGCTGTCGGAGCAGGAGCCGGACAAGCACACCCTGCGCGAGATGGAGGCCCTGCAGCGCCGCATTGAAACCCACGGCGGCTGGAATGTGGACCAGGCGGTGGACACCACCATCAGCCAGCTTGACCTGCCGGCGGAGCTGCGCATGGACCAGCTGTCCGGCGGGTGGCGCCGGCGGGTCGGTCTGGGCCGGGCCCTGGTATCCCAGCCCGATCTGCTGCTGCTGGACGAGCCTACCAATCACCTGGATATCTCCACCATCGAGTGGCTGGAGCACGAGATCCGCGGTTACCCTGGCGCCGTGTTGTTTATCTCCCACGACCGGGCCTTCGTGTCGAAACTGGCCAGCCGCATCGTGGAACTGGACCGGGGCAAGCTGAAAAGCTGGCCGGGTAACTACCGCGAGTTCCTGCGCCGCCGGGAGGAGGCCTGGGCTGCGGAGGACAGCGCCAACGCCGAGTTCGACAAGCGCCTGGCCGAGGAGGAAACCTGGATCCGCCAGGGCATCAAGGCCCGGCGCACCCGCAACGAAGGCCGGGTGCGGGCCCTGGAAGCCATGCGTGAGGAGCATGGCCAGCGCATCAAGCGCCAGGGCAAGGCCAGGGTCCATATCAACGAACAGGCGCCACTGTCCGGCCGCAAGGTGATCCAGGCCAAGTCGGTGCACTTCAAATACGGCAGCAAGAAGCTCATCGAAAATTTCACTTACAAGGTCCAGCGTGGCGAGCGCATCGGCCTGATCGGCAACAACGGCGTAGGCAAAAGCACCCTGCTGCGGCTGCTGCTGGGTGAGCTCAAACCCGACAGCGGCACCATCAAGCTGGGCACCAACCTGGAGAAGGCTTACTTCGACCAGTACCGGCGGGAATTCGACCCGGAGAAAACCGTGGCCGAAACCGTGGGCGGCGGCCAGGATTACGTCAACCTCAACGGCAAGGACCGCCACGTGGTGGGCTACATGGTGGACTTCCTGTTTTCCGCCAAGCGCGCCATGACCAAGGTTGGCGTGCTGTCCGGCGGCGAGCGCAACCGGGTGCTGCTGGCCAAGATCTTCACCCGGCCCGCCAACCTGCTGATCCTGGACGAGCCCACCAACGATCTCGACGTGGAGATGCTGGAAGCCCTGGAATCCCGGCTGAAGGAGTACCAGGGCACCCTGATCGTGGTCAGCCACGACCGCGAGTTCCTGGACAACGTGGTGGACCGGGTTCTGGTGTTCGAAGCCGACGGCGTAGTGCGGGATTACGTGGGCGGCTACTCCGACTGGGCCCGGCGCCATCGCAAGCTGGCGGAGACCGACCGCCCCGGAACCGAGGAGGCCGTCACGGCCGAGTCACCGCAGCAGGCGCCGATCAAGAACAAACCCGCCAAGCTCAGCTACAAGCTGCAGCGCGAGCTGGATGCCCTGCCCGACCAGATCGAACAGCTGGAATCGGAAGTCGACCAGCTGCGGCTCGACATCAGCGATCCGCAGTTCTACCAGGGAGCACCGGAGGATCAGAAAGCCACCCTGGCCCGGCTGAAGCAGCTCGAACAGGACCTGGAACAGACCCTGGACCGCTGGGCCCAGCTGGAAGAACAGGCCGGCGGCTGAGCCGAACATCGGCACATTCCATCCCCGCCAAAAATCATTAATCTGACGGGATGAGAGTCCCTGCCCTGAAGTCCATCGTTCTTATCACCCTGGTCGCATTGTCGCTGGGCGCCCACGCCTTCGACAGCGGCACCCAGGACCTGTTGACCCAAGCGCTGGATGACATTGTCGAGACAGAGGGACTGGTGGGCGCCGCGGCCGGCATCCGGGTCAATGGCAACCTGCGCGCCCTGGCCGCTGCCGGCCACCGCACCAAGGCCCGAAAAAGCCAGGTGACCACCGACGATCTCTGGCACACCGGCTCCATCACCAAGTCCATGACGGCCCTGCTGATCGGCAGCATGATGGAGCGCGAGGAGATCAGGCTTGAGGACACCGTCGCCGAGGTCCTGCCCGAACGCGCCAAGGCCATGGACCCCGGCTGGCACGGCATCACCGTGCACCAGCTGCTGACCCACACCTCCGGCGCCCCCGGCAGCTTTGGCCCGTTCCTGACCTTTGTCGGGATTCCAGCCAAGGCCGCCGAAGCCCGCGTTGCCGCCCTGGACAGCATCATGCAGTCGCCGCCACAGGCCGAGCCCGGCAGCGCTTTTGCCTACAGCAACCTGGGCTACACCCTGGCCGGTCACCTGGCCGAGGTCAGGCTGGGCATTCCCTGGTACCAGGCCGTGCAGCAGCGGGTGTTTGAGCCGTTGGGCCTGGAGAGCCCCGGCTTCGGTCCACCTCAGGGTGACCAACCCGTGGGCCACGCCAACCTGATGGGGTTCAAGAGAACCGCACCACGTCGCGGTCTCGGCTCCGACAACAGCATGATCATGGCGCCAGCCGGACTGGTGCACATGTCCATCACCGACCTGTTGCGCTACGGCCAGGCCCACCTGGACGGCGCCCGGGGCAAAGACGGCCTGCTGAAGGCGGCCACCATTCAGAAACTGCATGAACCGCGCATGGACGATTACGCGGCCGGCATGGTGGTCATGCAGCGGGAATCCGCCGGCGGCAGGATCCTCTGGCACAACGGCTCCAACACCCAGTGGTACGCCCTGCTGATCATCGCGCCCGAGAAAAACGCCGTCGTCGCCCTGGCCACCAACGACGGCGCCATCAAGAAAGCTGAACCCGCCTTCTTCATGCTGGCCGACCAACTGCTGGAGACGCTCCCATGAGCCACACCGTCCGGGGCATCCATCACATCAACTTCCTGGTGCGCGACCTGGATGCCGCCATCCAGCGTTACGAAGCCCTGCTGGGCGTCCCCGTTACCGTTCGGGAACCCTTGCCCCGGCGCGGTGTGGACACCGCCAGGTTTCGCCTGGGCGACACCTGGCTGGTGCTGATCCAGCCCACCGGAGCGGGCATCCCGGCTGATCACCTGGAACAACACGGAGAAGGGTTTTTCCTGATGTCCCTGGCAGTGGACGACCTGGAGCAATCCAGTCAATCACTGGCCGGGTCACCGCTGCAGCCCGGCCCCATACGTCACGGCGTCGCCAACTGGCGCATCGCCGACCTGGACCGCAACCAGACTTTTGATGCTCAACTCCAACTGGCCGAGGAAGATTCGCAGTGAAGCGCAGTATCGCCCACGTGGCCCTGGTCGTCCGCGACTACGATGAAGCCATCGAGTATTTCACCAAGGTGCTGGACTTTGAGCTGGTGGAAGACATCTACCAGCCCGAACAGGACAAGCGCTGGGTGCTGGTCAAACCCAACGCCTCCGAGGGCTTCTCCCTGCTGCTGGCCCGCCCCTCCAACGAGGACCAGAAAGCCTACATCGGCAACCAGACCGGCGGCCGGGTCACGTTTTTCCTCAAAACCGATGACTTCTGGCGAGACTACCGACTGTTCAAAGGCCGCGGCGTTGTTTTCGTCCGTGAGCCCACCAAAGCGAACTACGGCACCGTAGCAGTGTTCGAGGATCTTTACGGAAATCTTTGGGACCTGATCCAGTACGCCGAGCAATCGCTGACTGAAAGTGCTTCCAAATAGGCCGATGGACTGGAAGCCTGGTTGTCGATGCCTATCCGATCCCCTATCTCGACCCATCCAACGGACTCATCACCCCCTTACCACCCCGGTTCAGTACGTGCGTGTAAATCATGGTGGTGGAAACGTCCCTGTGACCGAGCAGTTCCTGGACCGTGCGAATATCGTAGCCGGCTTCCAGCAAGTGGGTGGCGAAAGAATGCCGAAAGGCGTGGCAGGTGACCGGCTTGTGAATGCCAGCGCCCCGGCTGGCAGACCGTACTGCCTTTCTGATCATGGACGCCGAGACATGATGACGACGCAAGGCTCCCGTGCGCGGATCCACAGAGCGCTTGGTCGCCGGAAATACCCACTGCCACGGCCACTCTGCCGATGCATGGGGATATTTCCGCGCCAAAGCGTCGGGCAGCCACACATCAGCCCCACCATGTGAGCAGTCCTTATCGAACAGCTCCCGGGAACGCCGAAGCTGATTCTTCAGAGCATCGAATAGTTTCCTGGGCAGCATCGTCATACGATCGACTTTTCCCTTCCCCTCGCGCACCACAAGCTCCCCCCGCTCAAAATCCAGGTCCTTCACCCGAAGGCGCAGCGCCTCAGTGACGCGCAGACCCGACCCATACAACACTCCAACCACCGTCCACGCCGTCCCGTGCAGACGATCCATCACCGCATCGACCTCCGCAATGGTCAATACCACCGGCAGGCGACGGGGTTTTTTTGACCGCACCACTTCCTCCAGCTTGCCCACATCGATCCCCAGAACCTCGCGATAGAGAAACAGCAGTGCGCAGAAGGCCTGGTTTTGCGTTGATGGCGAAACCTTTCTTTCTGTCGCCAGATAACTGAGAAACGCCTCCACATGCACCCGCCGCAACTGTCGCGGATGTCGCGTGCCATGGAAAAAGATAAAACGCTTGATCCATCCCACGTACGCCTGCTCGGTCCTATAACTGTACCCCCGGACCTGAATTGCCCGACGCACCTCATTCAATAATCGAGAACCCATGCAGAACCTCTAGTATTTACAATTAGTTGCAGGCTATTTCTGAGACCATTTGTAGCATTAGTCCCTCTAACCCTGACGCGCAAAAGCCCCGGAATTCCTATCACGTTGATCTTGCGTGGATTCCCGCCGTAAAAATCGGGTAAATTGAGGTTACCCGGACAGTTAGTCCACCTATTACTAGTTAGCAGCACCGAGTCATTTTGTTTTGGTGCCCCGCGTCTCCGGCAACCAGAGCCAATTTCCCAATCCGCCAGTTCTCCCAGGCGCCGCTGGAACGAAATAACAAACGCTTTTCACAAGTCGTCTCAGCTCGAATTCTCGCGTCTCGCTAAAGATCACAATTGCCACGCAGGGAAACGTTTCCGCGGAAACGTGCCCGCCAGAAAATCGGTGTATGCTGGAAGTAGAGAGACTTCGGAACCGTGGGAGGTGCCAGTCGTGATTGCCGTGCTGCTAACAAATCGTTCAAGCGGACGCTGGAAAGCCATGGCGCCGCGTTACCGCGGTAACTTCCTGCGCAGCGCCGCTTAACTCAAACGTTATGTATCCAATTAGAATCCTACTCTTCGCACTGTTCTCACTCTTGTTCATACCGGAACAGGCCTTCGCAATGGACCTCAAAGCCAAAGTCATAAAGGACAACAGTCAACTGGTCATTGCGAGCAGCACTGGGACCCAATCTCAAAAAGCAGTCCTGCTTTCCAGCAACGAAGAAATCTCCGTTCAGGTGCCGAGTGACATGTCTTTCGAAAACGGAGAATTGATCTGGGTCGAACGAGAAGTACATCGCCTCAGGGGCAAAGACCGCCAGCATCTTCGAGAAATAGTCATCTACAAGTTTGTGGCTAAGATAAAGGCTGATGGAACATAACAAATCACTCAACACGGACGCCTGCTACGCAGGCGCCGGTTAGCTCAAACGTTAGGTGTCCTCTCAGTGAATCGCGAACGGCGCTCGAAATCTGTGGGAAATGCATTCGACACTTTTCTTGTTGAGTACCGGCGTGCCGATCTAGATCAGTTCAAAAAAGCCCTGAATAAGCTGGAAGCTCACCTACTTAGAACTAATCCGAATGGGCTCGAGAGGTTGGAGATACAGCGACGGTGCGCGGAAGTATTCTGCTCCAGGTGTCTGGAAACTGGAGCACCCTGGCATATTGTCATGCGAGCCATAACTTCGCTTGAGAATCTTGGCTATTCCAACGTGGAAAGAAGGTCCCACTTCGCCGTGCTGTTAAAAAACTACGCGGCCCTGTTTCCGGAGGCCATCCCAGAGGCTCGCAAGCGTGCGAAGGACGCTCTTCGCAAAATTGGATACCTTAGGTGTAGTAGTCGCGACCCGATCTGACAGTTACCGGTTCTGACGAAGTGCCTCCGGTGTCAGATCAGTTCAAAGCACTGACCTTTTCCTCCCACAGAGCCCGTCCATCAC